>CAZVJF010000001.1:0-493589 GCA_964627445.1 uncultured Flavobacteriales bacterium
ACCCGTGACCTCTTCCTTACCAAGGAAGCACTCTACCCCTGAGC
Organism: uncultured Flavobacteriales bacterium; assembly: GCA_964627445.1. Taxonomy (GTDB): domain Bacteria; phylum Bacteroidota; class Bacteroidia; order Flavobacteriales_D; family Luteibaculaceae; genus Luteibaculum. Next base: position 45 of record CAZVJF010000001.1, read on the forward strand.
TACATCGGCTTAATTTTTAGAGCGGGAGACGAGGTTCGAACTCGCGACATTTAGCTTGGAAGGCTAATGCTCTACCAACTGAGCTACTCCCGCTTTTTACCCAACCTTTTTATTACAAGATTGGGTTTTTAGTGGGGAGAGCAGGATTCGAACCTGCGAAGGTATAAACCAACAGATTTACAGTCTGTCCTCGTTGGCCGCTTGAGTATCTCCCCAACCTTTTAAAAAAGAGCCTCCAGTCGGACTCGAACCAACGACCTGCTGATTACAAATCAGCTGCTCTAGCCAGCTGAGCTATGGAGGCAATTACACGTAAAAGAACGCAAAAAAAAGACCCTCTCTGCGAAAGGGTCTGCAAATGTAATAAAGAATTTTATCTGCCAAAATAAATTGCAGTAAAATTTATGCGGTCATACTCAGTTTACCTTTATGCTTGCGTACTTGCTTACGCAAGGCCTCTACCGTTTTATCTACCGCTTCCTCAAAACTGCGGCATTGACTTTTCGCAAACAAATCCTTACCAGGTACGTTCAGCTTAATCTCAGCTACCTTATTTTCCTTGGTTTCCGACTTATCCAAGCGCAAAAAAACTTCACCAGCAATAATACTGCTATCGTACTGGGTGAGTTTCCCCACTTTTTCCTCTATAAAATTGATGAGTTTGATGTCTGCATCAAAGTGGATGGAATGCACTTTAATATCCATATGCTTATGATTTAGGGTTAAACTTAGCCTCTCGGGTGAGACTTCTTTAAAACTTGCTTGTTCTTTTCTATGCTGTTGTGCGTGTAGACCTGTGTTGCAGCCAGATTTGCATGGCCCAGAATTTCCTTAATTGCATTAATGTCTGCGCCTTTATTTAACATCTGCGTAGCAAAGGTATGGCGCAACACATGAGGGCTTGTATGCTTCATGGTTGTCACTTTTTGAAGATAGGTATTCACCAAACGATAGACAAATTTCGGATACAACTTTTTGCCCTTTTTGGTTGCGAACAGGTAAGGTAGATTACCATGATCGGACTGCTCCTTTTTTTCGAGGAAAGGAGCTAAAACAGAGACTAAGTTTTGGGTAAGTGGTATAATGCGCTCTTTGTTTCTTTTACCTATTACACGCAACGTACCACTGGCCAAGTCTATATGCACGTCCTTGATATTGACCAGTTCGGCTAGGCGCACCCCAGTACCAAAAAACACTTCTAAAATTACCCGGTCTTGCATACCCCAGTAACTATCTTCGAAATAGTCTGAGTTAAAGAGGTAGTCCATCTGACGTGCTTCCACAAATTTGGGCAGCGCACGGGTCTTCTTAGGCTTGGCTACCAGCTTAACAGGATTGGTTTTCACACGATCTAAAGACTGTAAAAACTTAAAAAAGGAAGATAAGCTTGCCAGTTTTCTGGATACCGTACTGCTTGAAACTCCAGTATCCATAAGGCTAACTACCCAAGACCGGACCATGTCTCGCGTAGTATCGAGATACTCACTCTCGTATTTTTCAGATAAATACGCTCCGAACTGCTCAATGTCTCGCTCGTACGCCTTAATGGTGTGCGCGCTGTATTTCCTCTGGTGCAAGAGGTAGTCTAGGAAAGTTTGGAGCATAAAAAAAGGATTGTCATCCAAAAGATAACAATCCTTTTTAAATATAGCTATACGAACGTTGCTTAAGCTTGTTCTTCGTTATCGCGCATTTGACGAACGTAAATCGCCTTTTTCACTTCCTCACGTCTTTGAACGCTTGGCTTAGTAAAATGCTTGCGCTTTCTAAGCTGCTTTAACGTTCCAGTACGCTCGTACTTTTTCTTGAACTTCTTTAGCGAACGCTCAATATTCTCTCCTTCTTTAACTGGTATAATAAGCATGTGTCTCTACCTCCTTTCAATAATGCGGGCGCAAATATAGATGTTTTAGTTCAACTAAAAAAACTACTTCAATACTTCCCTTGAAATTACCAGCTTCTGAATCTCAGAAGTCCCTTCACCAATGGTACACAGCTTACTATCTCTGTAGAATTTCTCTACTGGATATTCTTTGGTGTAGCCGTATCCACCAAAAATTTGGACACCATCCGTGGCCACCTCTACAGCAACTTCAGAAGCGTAATACTTAGCAAAAGCACCTTCTTTGGTCACTTTCTCGCCTCTGTTTTTCATATCAGCTGCTTGCATGGTCAATAGCTCGGCTGCTTCAATTTTAGTTGCCATATCAGCAAGCTTAAATCCGATAGCCTGGAAATTGGCGATGGGTTGACCGAACTGCTCGCGTTCCTTAGCATACTGCACTGATGCGCGGTACGCTCCTGTTGCAATACCCAAAGAAAGGGCTGCGATGGAAATTCTACCCCCATCCAGAACTTTCATGGCTTGAATAAAACCTTCGCCTACATTACCCAGGATGTTGGACTCGTGCACCCGGCAATCTTCAAAAATCATTTCCGCGGTTTCAGAAGCACGCATTCCTAGTTTATCCTCTTTTTTACCGGCCTTAAAGCCTGGAGTACCACGCTCTACCACAAAAGCGGTAATTCCGTGGCTGTCTAGCAATTCGCCTGTACGCACCAAAACCACGGCAACATCACCTGTAATACCGTGGGTAATCCAGTTTTTGGCTCCGTTGATTACCCAGTATTCACCGTCTTTTTTGGCTGTAGTGCGCATGCGCATGGCATCAGAACCGGTGTTGGCTTCGGTAAGCCCCCATGCCCCTATCCATTCTGCTGTAGCCAATTTGGGCAACCATTTTTTCTTTTGTTCTTCGTTGGCAAATTGCAAGATGTGCCCAGTACACAAGGAGTTGTGGGCTGCCATAGATAATCCTACCGAGCCACAAACTGCGGCTAGTTCTTTAATCGCAATCACATACTCTAAATAGCTAAGGCCAGATCCACCGTACTCTTGAGGTACTAAAACCCCCATTAGCCCGAGTTCACCCAATTTTTTAAATACCTCCAATGGAAACTTTTGACTTTCATCCCATTCCATCAATTTTGGGCGTACTTCTTTCTCTGCAAAATCGCTCACCATCTGAGCGATCATCTTCTGATCTTCGCTGTAAGTAAAATTCATATTCTAATAGGTTACAATGCTGTGGCATAGTGCCACTTTATTTAATCTTTCCTCTCCTTTTAAATAAGAGAGGTTCACTATAAACGAGAACTGTGCTACGGTAGCTCCACAATTTTGCACCAAGGCCGCGGTTGCCGCAGCAGTACCACCCGTAGCCAATAAATCATCATGGATAATTACGCGATCGCCTTCTTTTATGGCTCCTTCGTGCATTTCTATGGTATCGGTTCCGTATTCTAAACTGTAGGTATGCGAAATGGTTTTCGCAGGCAGCTTGCCTTTCTTGCGAACCAATACAAAAGGAACATCCATTTTTGCAGCCAGAGCAGGTCCCACTAAAAAGCCCCTGCTTTCTATACCCACAATGGCTGTTGCTCCCAAATCTTTATACACATTGGCGTAGTGTTCCAGCATTTGATTTACCAACCGAGGCTCTAAAAATAAAGGCGTAATGTCCTTAAATTGTATCCCGGGTTTTGGAAAATCGGGTACGTTGCGTATGGCTTCTTTTATTAGTTGCTCCACTTACTCTACCGTAAAATAAGGTGCAATTTTAACATAATCTTGGGCATCGATCAAAACCGTTCGTGTTATTTCCTCCAAAGCTTGGTATGGACCATGCTGTTCTCGATATGCAACAATGTTATTGGCTTGTTTCCATGAAATATAGGGGTGCTGTGCCAATTCTTGGCGAGTAACCGTGTTTAGGTTTACTCGAATAGGTTGTGAATTTCCCAACACAATACGACCGGGATTTTTGATAAAAATGGCGCTATCTAACCGCCATATCTCCAGCAACTGCAGGGTATCTACAAAGCCTCCGAGTGCCTCACGATACTCGACAATCTTCTTGGCATAATAACCACCAATGCCATAGAGCGATTTTAACGCTGTTGTGTCGGCTGTATTCAAATTAACGGGATCTCGGTTTCGGTGGGAAGTACCTTTTATGGGTATTTTCTCCTTGGACGTACTTTTCTCCGCAAACTGCATCCACGGTGCCAAGCTGTCAATTAGAGGCGCATACATCCCGTATATATTTTTCAGATCCTCTGGGTTGGAGAATGCGCCACCCGCGTTGCGATACGCAACGACATTTTTAGCCTGATAGTTCCTAAAGCCTAGCCTTACCAAATCTTCTTTACTAGCAGTGTTTGGATTGAAAAGAAAACGCTCCCCGTTAAATCTTGATTTTGGACTCGTATTGGATACCGTTTCAATAGGCACTTCCTTTTTGTTCCCTTTCTGCATTGCAGCCACCGAATCCATAAGGTTTTGCTTGGCAACAAAGTCCAAAAACGCTTGCTCCACCCTTTCATCCACCGCATGATCGACATCCTTTTCAAATGGCTTAAAAATTTTGTTGAGTACCAGCAGTAGAATAATCACATTAAGCAGCCAAAAGCCTTTTTCTTCTACCGAGGATATTTGAAACCAGCGCTTCACCCTTTTAAGAAACAAAAAAATCCACCGCTAAGGGTGGATTTTCAATAAGGAGATAGTGTTCAGTCTGCTATTTATATCGTTTTATGGCACCTGATTTAATGCGATCCATGTAGTCTCTAAGATCTTTGCGCACTTCCCCGCTGAGCAATACCAGCCCCGCGATATTCGGGAAGGCCATACCGAGGATCATAAGGTCTGAGAAATCGAGTACAGCACCCAATCCTACCGAAGAACCTACTACTACAAACCCGCAGAAAAGTACTTTGTAAATCAGTTCGCTTCGCTTGTTGTTACCAAAAGCAAAGGTCCAAGCTTTAAGGCCGTAATAACTCCAGCTAATCATGGTAGAGAATGCGAATAATAATATAGCTACCATGAGCACCCAAGAAAACCAAGGGAATACTTCGCTAAACGCAGCTGATGTCAACTCCGAACCATTTAAACCGCTGGCACCATCGGCATACCCAGTAAATACTAATACTAAAGCGGTCATGGTACAAACCAATACCGTATCAACGAAGGGCTCTAGCAGGGCAACAATACCTTCACTCACGGGCTCATTGGTCTTAGAAGCAGAGTGGGCAATAGATGCCGATCCTACCCCAGCCTCGTTGGAGAAAGCAGCACGCTGAAAACCTATTATCAGCACTCCTACGATACCCCCACGGATGGCGGGTGCGCTCAAAGCACCTGAGATAATTTCTCCGAAAACATCCCCGATGTTAGCAAAGTTCATGAAGATAATGATGAGCGAGAATAGTACGTAAACCCCGCACATAAAGGGTACAATTTTATCGGTAACGCGGGCGATGGATTTTACCCCTCCAACAATTACAATAAATACCAGTGCAGATAAAATCACCCCGAACCAAAAGCCGTACGGTGCTAAGGATGGGAACTGGCTGCTTACTTGCGCAAATGCCTGGTTGGCTTGGAACATGTTACCCCCTCCAAAAGAGGCTCCAATACACAAAACCGTAAACAGCACAGCTAGCATTTTTCCAAGTGTACCCATGTTACGCTTCTTCAAACCTTCGGTAAGGTAGTACATCGGGCCACCAGATACTTCACCTTTGTCGTTAATGGTTCTGTATTTTACACCTAGGGTACACTCGGTAAACTTACTGGCCATTCCGATCAATCCAGCCAAAATCATCCAGAAGGTAGCACCTGGACCACCTAAGGAAATGGCTACCGCCACACCCGCAATGTTACCCAAACCTACGGTTGCAGAAAGGGCTGTTGTTAAAGCCTGGAAGTGCGATACCTCCCCTTTATCATTGGGGTTATCATATTTACCCTGAACCAGCTGAATGGCATGTTTTACCCCGCGCACATTAATAAACTTCATGCGGATGGTAAAGAACAATGCTCCACAAACTAACCAGATTACAATAATGGGAACTCCCTGTGTTTTCTTATCGCCATTGGGGTGAAACACTGGTTTGGGTTCGTCCAAAGTAACTATACCCAATACGGTAGGACCTACTTTAACCTCTTCTTTAGCGGTTTCCTCGTTACGGATAACTCCCCCCGCTTCTATGTTATGTTTTAAGGTACCGTTATGCTTTGCAAAAACAGAGTCAACCGCTCCTCCACCACGCGTTATACTGGCAAGTAGCTGTCCTTTTTTAACCGAAACTCCGTCCTTTTGAAACCACTCTTTGAGGTACATTTCCTCAATGTTGTCATTGGTCCAAAAGGGAGGAATAACACGCTCCTCTTCCTGCAAAACCTGAGGGTCTCGAATTCCAAAGGCCTCCAATGGATCCCAAAAGAAAATGGAAGACATAAAGCCTACCACCGGTACAAAAGTGGAGTTTAGAAATTCAGGAATAGATGAGGTGTTTACTACATCTTGCGCAGTTGCGGTTTGTCCGTTGGCATCGGTTACCAACACGCTAAACGCTGCTCCCTCAGTTATCCCCCAACACGTGTCTGAACTTAGCGGCACCTGCTGCTTCGACCATTTGTAGGTGTACGGTGCCTGGCCGCCAGTAACAATAACTTTGGCCGTAGCGTTGTCTATATCTCCGTTGGGATTTACCTTCTCAAGTCGAATCTTGAGCGGAGCTGCCGCAAGGAATAAAGGTGTAACAAAAAATAGTAAAAGTACTGCACGTAGTGCTTTCAATCGCATAAGAGATTTTTTTTGAAAACCCCGAATTTACAGCTTTAAATGAGCTTACGCAGGGTTATTGTTCTTAAAATCTTGGATTTGCAGATGGGTTTGCTGCAGTGCATCCTTGAGTGGCAAGGGGTTATAGTCTAATTCGGCTCTGGATTTATCCAAGTTAAAACCGGTTTTAGGCGGCCTTGGGGCTTTGTCTGAAAAAGCTACCGAGGTAGCTGGAGTTACCAATTCCTTGTTGTGACCAAAGATGTCGGCTACCAAAAGGGCCAAATCGTAAACGGAGAGGTACTCCGGACCACTTACATTAAAAACGCCTTCCGCTTGCTTTTGGCAGGCAAGCAAGCAGGCCTTGGCGAGATCATCGGCAAAGGTAGGCATGCGAAACTGGTCGGTTACCATTTTTACCGGATTTCCTGCTCCCAAGGTATCGTTGAGCCACAAAATAATATTGGTACGCGTTAAGTTGGGCACAAAGCCATATACCAATATAGTGCGTAAAATTGAAGCTTTTACGGTAGGATGTGCCCGTAGTATCTTCTCCGCCTCCAGCTTGGTTTCCCCATAAAAATTGACTGGGTTTGGCGTATCGGTTTCGGTGTACATCCCCTGCTCTCCATCAAAAATAAAATCGGTAGAAATATGGCACAGGTACATGTTACGCTCTGCACATAGGTCGGCCAAGTACTGCACTGCGGTAATATTAATAGCCTTGGCTTGTTCCTTATTGTTTTCGCAAGCATCGACATGGGTAAGCGCAGCGGTGTTTACCACGGCATCGGGCCGGTGTTTCTCTAAAGCGGCAGCCACCGCATTTTTATCGGTAATGTCTAGCGTTTCAAATGACGTACCTTCCAATTGGTACAAACGACTGGCTCCTACCGAGGTTGCAATTACATCTACACCAGTATCCAGGCATAACTTTACCAAACGTTGTCCCAGCAGCCCGTTGGCGCCCGTTACTAAAATCTTCATGCTTTTGCTTTTAATGCTTTTTTAAAGTCCTCTAGAATATCGGCTTCTGCAATTACAAAGAGTTTGTCTCCTTCCTGCACAGCCGTTCTATCGTGTGGGTTTACTTCCATCTCCCCACTTCTATGCTTTATCCCCAGTACCGCTACATTGCTAACCAAATTCTTTACATCGCCAATGTAAACGTGCTTATCGCCTAGCTCTGGCACATCAACCTCTACCAAACTAGGGCTGTCGGGATTGTTGATGGAAAGCTGGTCTATAAAATCCATGGTATCGGGGTGGATGACCAACAACGCCATATGCGCACCACCCAAGGTATCGGGCATAATAACGTTTGAAGCTCCTGCCGAACGCATTTTCTTTACCGAACCAAAGCGCGAGGCCCTGGAGATGATCTTAACCTTGGGGTTTATTTCCCGGGCCGCCAAAACCACGTACAAATTATCGGCATCGTTGGGAAGTGTGGTCACTACCGCTTTTGCACGTTTTAAACCGGCTTGCTCCAAAATTTCATCGCGGGTTGCATCGCCAAAAATGGGCATAAAACCCTCGCGTACCTCATTGAGTGTAAAGCGGTCTTTGTTGGATTCTACCACGACAAATTTCTCGTTGCTCTGGCGCAATTCTGCCGATACCTGGCGTCCTACCCGACCAAAGCCGCAAACAATGATGTGATCTTTTAGCTTTTGCACTTTTCGATGTTTTTTGAGTTCGCGCACGTACTCTTTGTACTCACCACTGGCCAAATAAGAGGTAATAGAGCTAATGGCATACGCAAAGGTTCCGAAACAAATAAGAATTAAAAAGGCGGTAAAAATTTTACCCTCGGGCGACAGGGGTGTCACCTCGCCATACCCAACCGTAGACACGGTAATTAAGGTCATGTAGAAAGCATCCAGCAAGCTGTAGCCTTCAATAAACTCGTATCCAAGCGTACCGACCACGATAACGCCCAGCAACAAGCTTAGAGAGTAAAAAAGTCTGGAAAAGATTTTTAACCGCGTACGCAAGGACTAGCTTTTACAGCTCCCAAATGGAGCTTTTTCTGGAGCGCAATTTAAAATAGTCTTTGTTTTCTAAGATAAAAGCCATGATAAGATATAACACCAGAGGCGAACCCAGGGTTAAAAAGCTGAAGTAGATGAAGGATAGGCGTATGCGTTGGGAGGATATTCCTAATTTTTCGCCCCACCAGGCACAAACACCAAAGGCCTGCTTCTCGAAAAATGAAAGGATATTCGTAATCATACTGTTTTTCTGGATAAAACTGCGTTACCGACTGCACAAGTTAAGCATTTGCTTTTAGAGCAGTAGTTTTTGTTCAAATGATACAACGCCTGTGATGTTAAAGACGAGGTATTATCAAACCCGGCTGCCTGCATTTTGCGCGTTATCGCATTATTTTCGGGGGCTACTTTGCCCAGCAAATCCTCTACCCACTCCAACGAGGCGCCACCGGTTCTTCTTTTGTAGTAGAAGCCAAAGGGCACAAAAACATTAATAATTAGGTGCTGGTAAAAGCCTTTGCTAATCCACTTGGGTTGCGCTGCGCTGCTTTTACCAAAGGTGTAATGGGTGTCCCAGTACACACTGGCTTTTACGTGCAGCAAGGTTTGTAAGCTTTTAAAGTCTGGGCTTTTTGTAGGCAAGGCCAGAAAATCGCCAGCTTTGTGAATAAGTGCGGCAAACTGTGCCAAGCGTACGGTTGGAAAATTAGCGGGACGCAAACGCAAAAAGTTCCAGGAGCCCTCTGGAATGTTTGCCAGACCGTACTTGTGTTTTAAATGTTGGTAGCGGTTTGCTAAATCGGTCTGGTAGGCATCTTGCGGTTCTTCCAACATCCCGCCTACCCCAAAAAGTAAGGCTTCTAAATCGGGGATTTTATCCGTATGCTTGAGCAAGATTTTTAACGGCAGTGCCCGCGTTAGCACATCAAAACCGTGCTGGTTTATTTTTTGCCCAAAAGCCTTGGCCATCAGCCGATAAAAAGACTCGTTTAGGTTGGATTGCAGCAGTAAATAATCGTCTTGAATGGCGTGTACTTTCTCTTCCAGCCGCTCCACCAACATGCGATTCAACCAGCTGGATTTTAAGAAGGAGTCCACGGTTCCATTAAACTGCTCGCAAGGAATATTTTGGTAAGGCGCCTGCAAAGCTTCATACTGTGCTATAAGCGCTTCGGGTACCAAAGCAGCTATTTCTACGGTGGGTACTTGGGCCAAGGCGGGTATGTTGGCATCGTGCTGCCACACCACATGCAGTACCACGTTTTTGTACTTAGGGTCTGCACTGTGGCCGTGCTTTTCCCAATCGCTCGATTTTACGTGCAACTCCACGGAGCCATGCCACTCGGTTTCATCCACCCGAACTTTGGCTTGCAAAAAATCGGGGCCCGCATTGGTATTGAGCACTCCCGGTTTAATAACCGATACCAGTTGGCCCGAGGTACTTACCAATGCACCTTGGAATTTCTGGTACTTCCAAACGTAACTTATGAACTCTTCAGAAGGCATCATGCGAATGGTGGTAGACGCATGAATGTACCAAAAAATCTTTAGAGCAATCCGGCTTGCTCCAGCTGCTGTTGCATTTGCTGCTGTAGTGTTTTAGCCGCGCCGCCTACCTCGTCTTCGTTGCCTGCGTATATAATGCCGCGCGAAGAGTTGACCAACAAGCCGACCTCTTTATTCAGGGCATACTTGCACACCTCCTCTAAGCTACCGCCCTGCGCACCCACGCCTGGAACTAAAAAGAAAGAATTGGGTGCAGCTTGGCGTACTTTTTCCAAGACATCGCCACGGGTAGCACCAGCCACAAACATAATGCGGTCTGCGTCTTTCCAACTCAAAGCATGCTTAATTACCTTTTGATACAACCGATCGCTGGAATTGGCAATGGGCTGAAACTGAAAATCTACCGCACCGGCATTGCTGGTAACGCCCAACACAATAGCCCACTTATTGGGATACTCCAGAAAGGGCAAAATAGAATCTTTCCCCATGTAAGGAGACAGCGTAACGGCATCGAAATGCATGTGCTCAAAAAAGGTTTTGGCATACATGCTGGCCGTATTGCCAATATCACCGCGCTTGGCATCGGCAATGGTAAATTGGTCCTTGGGAATTATTTCTAAGGTTTTCTGCAAAGACTCCCAGCCCTTAGGCCCCAGACACTCATAAAACGCCAAGTTGGGTTTGTAGGCCACGCAATATTCTTGAGTAGCTTCCACCACCATTTTGTTGAAGGCAAAAATGGGGTCGGCTTCCTTTTTAAAGCGATCGGGAATTTTCTCCAAATCGGGGTCCAAGCCAACACATAAAAAAGATTGCTTGGCCTTTATATTGGCAACCAGTTCTGCTTTTGTCATTACACCATGGTATCGTCCAATCCGGCCTTGAGCTTCTCCATGTTGTCGGCCATCTTGAGTTTTTCTAATATTTCCTGGATATCGCCATTCATGATGTTATCCAAACTGTACAGCGTTAGCCCAATGCGGTGATCGGTGCAACGCCCTTGCGGAAAATTGTAGGTTCTAATTTTTGCGGAGCGGTCTCCGGTAGAAACCTGGCTTTTACGTTCTGCCGCCTGTTCTTGTTCGCGTTTTACTACCTCGGCCTCGTACAGCTTGGTACGCAGCATTTTTAAGGCTTTCTCGTTGTTTTTTATCTGCGAACGCTCTTCCTGGCACTCTACTACCGTGTTGGTAGGAATGTGGGTCAAACGCACGGCCGATTCGGTTTTGTTTACGTGCTGTCCACCCGCACCCGATGCTCTAAAGGTGTCCTTTTTTACATCGGCCATGTTGAGTTCAAAATCTATTTCATCGGCTTCGGGCAACACCGCTACGGTAGCCGCAGAGGTATGTACGCGTCCTTGCGATTCAGTTTCTGGAACGCGCTGCACGCGGTGTACACCCGATTCAAATTTCATCCAACTGTACACCGAATCGCCACTAATTTGGAAGGAAACTTCCTTATAACCTCCAGCCGTACCCTCGTTTACGGTAAGGACTTGCTGTTTCCAGCCGCGTTTTTCGCAAAAGCGCGTGTACATGCGGTATAGGTCGCCTGCAAAAATACTGGCTTCATCGCCACCCGTTCCGGCACGCACTTCCACGATAACGTCTTTGTTGTCGTCTGGATCTTTTGGAATGAGCATAAACTTAATATCCTCTTCCAGGGCATCGCGCTTGGGCTGCAGTTCATCTAACTCAGCCTGTGCCATTTCTTTAAAGTCTGGGTCTGACTCCTCCGCTAAAACCGCCTTCGAAGATTCGATATCGTCTAAAACCTTTTTGTACTCATCGTACACCTTTACGGTATCTTCTAGATCTTTATACTCTTTGCTGAGCTTGGCGTAACGCTTGTTATCGGCAATAATGTCGGGGTCGACTATCATCTTCCCTACCTCTTCCCACTTCTCTTTTATTGCTTGTAGTTTGTCTATTAACTGACTCATAATTGCTTTGCTTAGTAGGTAAATTCACCGTGCTCGCTGCGTATGGTAAGCTGGTTGGCTCCGTCATCCGAAGCTTGCACGCGGCCTACGATTTTCGCATATATATTAAACTCCGCAGCTTTATCGATAATGGTTTGCGCGGTAGCTTCATCGGTATACATTTCCATGCGGTGCCCCATGTTGAACACCTGGTACATCTCGCGCCATTCGGTTTTGCTCTCCTGCTGAATCAGCTTAAACAGGGTTGGCGTATCAAACAGGTTGTCTTTTACCACATGAACTCCCTCGGTAAAGTGCAGCACCTTGGTTTGGCCACCCCCGCTACAGTGTACCATACCATTAATTTTATCGCGTACCAAAGGCAGCAAGTTGGCCATGAGTGGCGCATAGGTTCGGGTGGGCGAAAGCACCAATTTCCCGGCATCTAACGGACTGCCAGCTACTGCTGCCGTAAGTGCTTGGCCACCTGTATACAACAGCTCTTTGGGCATTTGCGGATCGTAGCTCTCGGGGTACTTTGTGGCCAGATCTTTGGCAAATACATCGTGGCGGGCGGCAGTTAAACCGTTGCTTCCCATACCTCCGTTGTACTCGGTTTCGTAACTCGCTTGCCCAAAAGAGGCTAATCCAACGATAACGTTACCAGGCTTAATGTTGGCGTTATCGATAACCTCGCTTTTGGGCATGCGGCATACTACGGTACTGTCTACAATAATGGTGCGCACCAGGTCGCCTACATCGGCTGTTTCGCCCCCGGTTGACTGTATTTCTACGCCATGTGAGCGCATCTCAGTTAAAAGTTCCTCGGTGCCTTCGATGATGGCTTTAATGACCTCGCCTGGAATTAAGTTTTTATTGCGACCAATGGTAGAGCTCAACAAAATATTTTTGTAGGCACCTACACAAAGAAGGTCATCCAAATTCATAACCAATGCATCTTGGGCAATGCCCTTCCACACCGAGAGGTCTCCGGTTTCTTTCCAGTACATGTATGCCAGAGAGGACTTGGTTCCTGCCCCATCGGCATGCATTACAATGCAGTGGTCCTCGCTGCCGGTTAAATAATCGGGTACAATCTTACAAAAGGCCTTGGGAAACAAGCCTTTGTCTATGTTTTTTATCGCTGCGTGTACGTCTTCCTTTGCTGCGGAAACCCCACGGGCTTTGTATTTTTTATCTGCTTCCATAATACAAAAATGGGCTACCGAGAATACACATCCCGCCAGCCCATTTGTTATTTAATGATTGCTAATTGTCGGCTTCTATCTTGTCTTGGGGTATGTAATCGAAATTTAGGACTACAAACTCGGTTCTACGGTTTTTGGCGTGTGCCGCTTCTTTTTCTTCTTCGGTAGGAAGTTTTTCTATTTCTGCATCGCTAATGCGCAGGCTGGTTTCTCCAAAACCTTTGGCTTCCATGCGTGCTTCGTCTATGCCTTTTTGGCTTAGATAGTCGATACAAGACTGCGCTCTGCGCTGCGACAACTCCAGGTTGTATGCATCATCACCGCGGCTATCGGTATGCGAGCGTAACTCAATTACTGCAGAGGGGTTATCTACCAAGATTTTGTACAGGTAGTCCAGCGAGTCTTTCGATTGCGGTAGCAATTCTGCTTTATCCAACTCGTACAATACCTCGGGCAACTCAATTACCTTATTTGGTGGTGAAAATTGCAAAAGGAAGTCCATAACAAAGGTCATAGACTCTTGCGCCCCAACAGTAGAGATGCGATCCTTAGCAATAAGGTAGTCCTGCTTGCGCACGGTAATACCGTAGTTTACCTCACCATTGATATAGCGCTGCAAGCCATTGTCTGCAAACTGGTATTTTCCTTGCGCATCGGTGGTGGTAGAAAACGCGGTTCCGTCCGATCCTGCCACCTCTATAGTAACCCCCTCTAAGGGTTCACCGCTATCCTTATCCATTACCGTTCCCTGCAGCGCAAACTCCATGGGTGGATAGTAGAAGCTGTAGATATCGTCTTTTCCTCTCCCACCTGGACGGTCGGAGCTAAAGAAGCCCTCTTTCTTCGACTTATTAAATACGATACCATAGTCGTCTGAGTTGGAGTTGATGGGCGAGCGCATGTTCTCAGGTTCTCCCCAACGGTTTTCACCTATAGGTTTGGATACCAAAATATCCAATCCACCCATACCGATATGACCATCCGAGGCAAAATACAAGTCCCCCTCATCGTGAAGGAAGGGGTACATCTCATCACCCGGTGTGTTAATTTTTGGGCCTAAGTTTTCGGGATCCGACCACTCCTTGGTCTTCTTGTCGTACACAATCATCCAAAGGTCTTTCCCCCCCAGTCCGCCATCAAAATCTGCCGAGAAAACCAACACAGTTTCTCTTTTATCCACGGTAGGTTGGCCCACTGTAAATTTTTCCTCGCCCTCTTTTTTGAGGTTTACTTTTTGCATGTCGCTAATGCGGCCTCCCACGTAATTGGCTTGCATAATGTTGCAACCCACTTTTTCCTTTTTCTCAATGGGGCATCGTGTAAAGTAGATGGTATTTCTTTTGGCGTTGAGTTCTGCCGAACCTTCATTCACCTCGGTATTAACGGCAGGATCGAGCAATGCGGGTTCGCTCCAGCGGCCTTTTCTGTCTTTCTCGGTAAACCAAATATCCTGGAAGTTTTCACCCGTACGATAGTCAATATCTTTACCGGTAGAGCCTTCGCGACCACTGGTAAAAATAAGCGTGGTGTTTCTTTTATCCAGGAAAGATGGATCCATATCGCGAGCCGAAGAGTTAATTACTTCTTCGTTCACTACCACCCAGCGTGTAGCATCTTCGCCCCACTCCATAGACTTCTTGGCCGAAGCAATACCATTGGCGCCTAAAACGCTATTGGGTGCTGCGCTGGAGTAATCTTCAAAACGCTCAATAGCTTCCTTGTATTTGCCTTCTTCCAGCAACATTTTACCCAAGTAGTAATAGTGCTTGGGGTTGTTGTGCTTAGCTCGGATGGATTTTTCGTACCACTCCTTGGCGTTTTTGGTATCATCGGTTAAGCGGTAACACTCTGCAATTTGGTATACAATACGTGCCTTTTGCACCGGTGCCGACTCCTTTAAAAAGGCTTCCTTGTAGCTTTTGAGCGCTTCGAGGTAGGCCTCTTGCTCAAACTCTTCATCGGCTTGTTGCGTTGCCTTGGACTGCGCTACCATAGTGGCCTGCGCAAAAAGACAAAGCAGTAACATTAAGATTGTTCTCATGATATGCTGGCGTGGTTTACGTTGCGAATTTAAAATTCTACCTCTATAAACTGGTAATGGTCGTGTGAATTGTGAACAAGATAAGATATGACTTCGAATGGCCCCTGCTTATCGCTTTTACCTTCCCACCACTTTTAATGCATTGACTATATTTACCGATCTATTTATTCCAAATATGAAAGCAAAACATCTTTTAAGCAGCCTTGTTGCGATACTAATACTGCATTCTACGGTAAGCGCGCAGTTTTTTAATGATGTTCAGGTGGGCTACCATATTTCGGGAGGAGTGAGCAATGCCGTTCGAGTTTATAAGTTTTTAGATGAAGAACGCAGGAGCACTTACGAAAATCACTTTTCGTATGCTGCTGGAGTTGACTTTTCTAAACCCATTTTTGGAACCTTTTCCGTACATACAGGATTGACCTACAGCATTTTTAAAACCAGGGATGTTTTCAAATTTACCCTTGGAGACATGACGGATCCGAGAAAAGGATTCATATATCAGTCAAATGAGCAACCCAATAACTCCCCTGATGAAATTACCTTTTACGACAGCTTTCATTTTTTACAAGTTCCTATAGGCATTCACGGAATCCAACGTATTTCCAAGTCTGGTTATATGACGTACGGAATAGGCATCGCGGCATCTTACATGGTAAGATTTGCGGAGCGCCAAAGTGATGTGTTTTTCCTAAATCAAGATCCAGACCCAACGAAATGGAATGCGGTACCCATGGACAGATTTCCAAAACGTAGAATTGTCGCATCTTTCCAGGCTCAGGTACTGTACACCACTACACTGAAAAACCATACCATTAAAGCCGGCCCTATCTTTGAGCAGTTTCTGCGCACACCATGGGAAACAGAACCCAGCAGCGCAGCATTACGCCCCTACCGTCTAGCACTGCAACTGGTATTTGCTCCCAATTTCTCCACACAATAATCCTTCCCAAGAAAAAACCCCAGCTGCATTGCAACTGGGGTTTCTCATGTAGTCCTTATCGGTATCTTATCTCGAGAACAGTAGCTCGCGTGTTTTAGGCAGCGGCCAGTATTCGTCATCTACCAAAATCTCTAGCTTGTCTACGTGGTAGCGGATGTCTTCAAAATACGGTTTCACCTTATCGCAGTAGGCTACCGCCATTTGCTCCATGTCTTCAATGCCGTTGGCAGCTTTGCGTGCTTCTATCATTTCATCCACGCCTTTCTTCACTGCATTTACGTGCATGGTGATCTCGCGAATCATTTGCATTTGCGTACCCGCCATTTTCTTACCATCAGCCTCTCCGTAAATATCAATAAGCCCTTTTACGTTGGTAATTAGCTTGTTCTGATATTCGAAAACTTTAGGTAGGATGTGGTTGTGCGCTAAATCGCCCATAATGCGCGATTCAATTTGGATTTTGCGCGTGTACTCTTCGTACTTAATCTCATTGCGCGCTTCCAGCTCAACTTTAGTCAAGACTTCCAACTCTTCAAACAGAGCTACGGTATCTTTTTGCGTGAGAATGCTCAAACATTTAGGTGTTTCCTTAATGTTAGAAAGTCCGCGTTTAGCCGCTTCTTTCACCCATTCTTCACCATAGCCATTGCCTTCAAAACGGATGTTTTTACTGGCAATAATCAGCTCCTTAATTTCTTGGAGGATGGCAATATCCTTTTTCACGCCCGACTTAATGCGCTTATCCACATTCACCTTAAACACCTGCAGCTGCTTGGCCATAATGGTGTTTAGCACAAACATGGGCTCGGCACAGTTGGCTGTAGATCCTACCGCACGAAACTCAAACTTGTTTCCAGTAAAGGCAAAGGGAGAAGTACGGTTACGGTCGGTGTTGTCTAGCAACAGTTCGGGGATCTTACCGATATTGAGCTTCAACTCGGTTTTGTCTTCTGGGGTTGGATGTTCTAGTGCATCGTTGCTTTCAATGTCATCCAACAACTTGCTCAACTGGCTTCCAATAAATACAGAAATAATGGCTGGAGGTGCTTCGTTAGCCCCCAAGCGGTGATCGTTACTGGCCGATGCAATACTAGCCCGTAGGATATCTGCATTGTCGTAAATGGCCTTAATTACGTTAACAAAGAAGGTTAGGAAAACCAGGTTGGTTTTGGGTGTTTTACCTGGTGCCAACAGATTTACGCCTGTATTGGTACTTAGCGACCAGTTGTTGTGCTTACCCGAACCGTTTAATCCGGCAAAAGGCTTCTCGTGCAATAACACTCTAAAGTTGTGCTTGCGTGCGGTGCGTTCCAAAACATCCATCAACAGCAAGTTGTGGTCGTTGGCCAAGTTGGCTTCCTCAAAAATGGGAGCACACTCAAACTGACCCGGAGCTACCTCGTTGTGGCGGGTACGTACCGGAATTCCCAACTGCAAGGCACGCGTTTCAAAGTCGTGCATAAAGGCTTTCACCCGCGAAGGGATGGCGCCAAAGTAGTGATCGTCTAACTGTTGCCCTTTAGCGGGTGTATGACCAAACAAGGCACGTCCAGACAGCATTAAATCGGGACGGGCATTAAACAAGGCCGCATCCACTAAAAAATACTCTTGCTCCCAACCTAGGGTAGCTTGTACCTTGGTTACGTTTTTATCAAAATACTGGCAAACGGCTGTAGCCGCTTTGTCTACAGCATTTAAAGCTTTCAACAAAGGCATTTTGTTGTCTAGAGACTCGCCTGTGTACGCAATAAATATGGTAGGAATGCAAAGCGTTTTATCAATAATAAAAGCTGGAGAACTGGGGTCCCAAGCGGTGTAACCACGTGCTTCAAAGGTGTTGCGAATTCCTCCGTTGGGGAAGGAGGAAGCATCGGGCTCTTGTTGTACCAATAGCGAACCATCAAACTTCTCAATAGAAGCTCCGTTTTCGGTAGGCTCAAAAAAGGCATCATGTTTCTCCGCGGTAGCCCCCGTTAGCGGTTGAAACCAGTGCGTGTAGTGGGTAACGCCTTTGGACATAGCCCACGCTTTCATGGCAGAAGCTACCTGATCTGCAATTTTTCTGGGGATACGCGATCCGCTTTCTATAGACTCTTCAATCGCTTGAAATGCATCTTTACTTAGGTGCGATTTCATGGCGTTAATGTGGAACACTTCGGAAGCGAAGTAATCAGAGATTTTGTCGGATGGAGGAGTTACTTCTACCGGCTGTCTGCGAAGCAACTCTTCTAAAGCGAGAAAGCGAAATCTTGGCATGATGTTTTTTTTGGCAAAGATAACTTTTTTAGGGGTCATCTACAGAAAACATCATTTTTTCTATTAACACCCTATAAAATTAAGGGGTCAGACAAGAATAAACGACAAAAATAAGCTTTAACCCTTATCAGAATGTCGTTTTCTGCAAAACACACATACCTCTGAAGGATGCGTAAACCTAGTAAATTCCGGTACCTTTCTAAAAAATAAAGCACACTGAATCCTATCGAAAAAATAATATCGGGTTTAACCAAAGTCGGACTCTGGAAAGCACCCGAAGTGCTGAAGCGAAATGCTGTTTTAGTGGAAGCGGGCCAAAGAGCCACCGATATTTTTTGGGTACAACACGGATGCCTGCGTGTGGCTATTTGGGAAAACGATGACGAACAGAACATACGCTTTGGGTATCCAGGCAACATTATTACGGCACTGGATAGCCATTTTACCGATCAAGCCACCCACTTTAGCATTTCCGCCATTCGAGAAACGGTGATTCGCAGGCTGGGCAAAAAAGAGTTCCTAGATTTTATCCATAGCGACACCCAATGGTATACGCTGTGGCAACAAAGCTTGCAAGGACTCATTCTACAACAAATGGAGCGCGAACACGATTTGCTGATCAACGATCCCGTAAAGCGCTACCACCGTGTTTTGGAGCGTAGTCCACAACTCTTTCAGGAAGTTCCAGCCAAGTATATTGCCAACTATTTGCGGATGACGCCTGAGACCCTATCTCGCATCCGAAAATCTTAATTTCAATCAATAGAAAACGGAGTTTCAGACTGGATCTTTGTATAAATGAAACCCATGAAAGCGTTACAACACGAAGTGCTCCAGGAATTAAGAACCCTTACCCACAAACAGCTACAGCTTTTAGAGCAACTGGCCTCGCTACCCAAAAGCCAACTCAATCAAAAACCTTCGCCAGAGAGCTGGAGTGCCTTGGAGTGCTTGGAACACCTGTGCCGCTATGGTGATTTTTATCTTCCTGAAATTACCACGAGAATGGAAAACAGCCAACGCCCTTCAGCCACCTACTTTAATCCGGGTTGGCTGGGCAACAAGTTTGCGAACATGATGAAACCGAACGCCAAACCCATGCAAGCGCCTAAGAAATCGAATCCGGCTGGAAGCGATTTGGATACCTCCCAAACTTTGGAGAAAATGAGAACGCAACTGGAAGCGTGGATGGAGATTTTGGATTCGGCCGAAAAGAAAAACCTAACCCAAGTTCGGGTTAGCATTAGTCTTACCCAATGGATTCGCTTACGACTGGGCGATGCGCTACGCGTAAACGTGTACCACAACCAGCGCCATTTGGAGCAAGCCTTGCGCGCAAGCGCTTAAATTACAAGCGAGTGTTTTTATTGAGCTCGTCTCCCTCCTTCTCCACATCGTCTTTAAACTGAGAGAAATCTTTACCAACCTGAGAGCCTTGGCGTGATACGTTGTCTTTAATTTCCTTAAAGTCTTTTCGTACCTCACTGGCTGAGCTTTCAAAATCTTTTTGGATGGAGCTGGTGGCATCGCGCATCTGGCGCATGGTTCTACCAAAGGTGCGCGCAAACTGCGGAATCTTATCCGCCCCAAAGAAAATAAGAATGAAAAGGAAAACTAGGATCACCTCTCCACCCGAGATTCCATTGAGAAATAAGAAGGTATGAGCTGCTGGCATACTGCAAAAGTAAACGAAAAAACCCCCGCATGTGCGAGGGTTTTGTCTTTATTAACCGATAAGTAAATTACTTATTCTCTTCCAATTCTTTCTTTCCTAGATCTACTACCGAAGGCGTTGCAATGCAAAGCGATGAGTAGGTACCAAAGAATACACCCACCATTAAGGCAAATACAAATCCGCGAATCGACTCACCACCGAAGATAAAGATCATCAACAATACGATAAAAGTGGTTAACGAGGTATTGATGGTACGGCTTAAGGTACTGTTCAATGCCTTGTTAATGATTGTAACACGATCTTGCGATTTGCGCTCGCGCAAGTACTCGCGAATACGGTCGAATACAACCACGGTATCGTTTATGGAATACCCCACAACCGTAAGGATGGCTGCAATAAACGCTTGGTCAATTTCTAGTGAAAATGGAAGTACGCCCCACAGTAGTGAGTATGCCGATAGCACCAAGATAACATCGTGGAACATAGCCAACAAGGCTCCCAAACCGAACTGCCATTTCTGGAAGCGGAATACGATGTAAGCAAATATGATCACCAACGAGAAGATGATAGCCAAAATAGCCGACTGCTCGATATCGTCCGATATGGTTGGATCTACCTTACGTGATTCTTCGATGGTATAGCCAACACCAGACATTCCTAAGCCTTCATTCAATTTGTTTTCGGCCAGTTGGTCTGCACCGTTATCATCAGAATTGATAAGGTAATTGGTGGTTACTTTAATCTGGTTGCGCGCGCCTAAGGTTTTCACTTCGGCCGTTGCCTCACCAAATACACCGCCCAGGTTTTTACGCACATCAGACAGCTCCACAATTTCATCAAATTTCACTGTGTAGGTACGTCCACCTGTAAAGTCTACCCCAAAATTCAATCCACGTGTTGCAAAAGAAACGATACCCGCAGCAATTAGAACCCCAGAAATAATGTAGAATTTCTTGCGGTTGGCCAGGAATTGATAGTTCGCATTGGCAAACCAGTTCTGCGTAATTTTACTACTAAAGGAAACGGATTTCTTGCGCTCCGCACGGCTGGTAAAAATCAAGCGCGTTATAAAGATTGCAGAGTACAATGAGGTAAAGATACCTATGATTAAGGTCGTTGCGAAACCTTTAATGGGCCCGCTACCAAATACTGCCAATACAATGGCTGTAAGAAGCGTGGTTAAGTTGGCATCGATAATAGCAGCATAGGCTTTTTTGTACCCTTGGTTTAGGGCTGCCTTTAAACCTGCGCCACCCGCTAATTCTTCACGAACACGCTCATAAATAAGTACGTTGGCATCTACCGACATACCAATGGTAAGTACAATACCTGCGATTCCAGGTAGTGTAAGCGATGCTCCTAAAGAAGCTAAAGCACCAAAAAGTAAGAACAAGTTCGCTATCAAAGCGATATCGGAAACCACCCCAGCACCACGGTAATAGAATACCATGTAGAATAGGATGATCATAAAAGCGATCACGAAAGACATCAAACCGCTATCGATGTTTTTCTGACCCAGCGATGGCCCTACGATAGACTCATCTACAATAGAAGCAGGAGCAGGAAGTGCACCGGCTTTCAAGATGTTGGCTAAATCTTCCGCATCGCGAATTTGCTCTGCACGCGTAGCACCCGAGCCCATAGAGATGCTCGACTGCCCGTTAGGAATCTCGCCTTGTACAAATGGAGCCGATTGCACGCTGTTATCCAATACAATGGCAATAGGATTTCCAACATTTTTACGGGTAAGGTCTGCCCAAATACCGGCTCCTTCACCGTTCATTTGCATAGAAACTTCCACGTCTCCTTTAAAGTCAAAGTCTTGACGTGCATCTACGATAACGCTTCCATCCAAGGGTGCTTCACCATCGCGTGTAGTAACCTTAATTGCATTTAGCGTTACTAGGTTTTCTGGTGTGGCCTTCGCAGCCCACATCAATTTTAAATCGCGTGGAAGAATTTTCTTAGCTGCCGCGTGCTTCAACACCTGGTTTACCTCCGCAGTATCCGAAACCTTCGCATACCCAACGATACACCCTTGCTGTAATTGCATTTGTCCATTTTGACCCTGGAATACAGCTGGACTTAGTACAGAGAATAGTGGATTTGCTTTTTTGGATTCTGCATCGGTGATTTCGTTCTGTGCTTGTGCAAAAGGATCTTCGGTGTCCGCAGAATCGCTTCCTTCTAACAAAGCTTCTAAATCGTCATCAGTAGCTGCAGTATCTGCTTCTGTAACGGCAGTGGTGTCATTTGCTGCAGCATTAGCCGCAGAGTCTGCAGAAGCCAAGCGGTTGTTCAACTCGTCAATAAGTCCTGGATACTTTGCACGACTTACCGCTTCATTGACACGGTTAAGAATAGGATAAATTTCCTCGTTTTTGTAAACCTCCCAAAACTCCAGGTTCGCAGTACTCTGCAGTACTTTACGCACACGGTCTTTGTCTTTAACCCCTGGCAATTCTACCAAGATACGACCCGAGTACTGTTGCTTTTGGATGGTAGGCTGCGTAACACCAAATTTATCAATACGCGTTCTTAGGATGCGCTCGGTGTTATCAATAGCCGCTTGCGCTTCTAATCGGAGGGTTTCTATGATTTGCTCGTTGCTGGCATCGCGAGGAAACTTGTCTTTGTTGTCTCTAGAGTGGAAAATTGCCGCCAACTTGCCGTTGGGTGCCACTTCGCTATATGCGTTATCGAACAAGGTGATGAAGTTGTCTTGCGAAGATGCTTGGCGCTCTTTCGCCAGGTCTATCGCCTTTCTAAACTCCTCGTTGTTGCTGTTTTCACTTAGGGCTACAATAAGCTCTGGAATAGAAACTTCCAAAGTTACCGCCATACCTCCCTGAAGATCCAGACCCAGGTTGAGTTCCATTTCCTTGGCCTCATCATAGGTATAACCTAATACCGGGTAAATCTCCTGGTTTGCATTGTCTTTCAAGAACTTATCTGCGTAATAGTTCTTTACAGAATCCTGCTCTTCAATGGCCAGTTCCTGGCCGCTCATCATTACAGAATCTACTTTGCTTTTTGCAAAAGATTGTGCTTCGTTTTCAAACGAAGACGTTACCCAAGAAAAAGAGATTTGATAGAGACATGCTAACCCAAGTAGAATTGTTAGCAGCCAAACCGCACCTTTATTTTGCATCTTTGTATATATATAAGGGGATGCCCGTTTTTAAATTTTCGAGCGGCAAATATAGAACTTACCTCCTGAATAGCAATCCATGAAAATATTGAGTTTTCGAAACTTATGCACCACTATATATAAGCCGCTTGTTCTAGCGCTGTATTTGGGTCCTATTTTTGTATTTTCTCAAGCTACACTGGTTTGGAATACCCGCCCCGAAAACACCAGCACACCCCAAGAAAACCTGGGTTTAGTTTATGCGGGTGGAATGGCAACTCCGCAATTTAACCAGGCCGACATCAATGGCGATGGCGTAGCCGATTTGTTTGTGTACGACTCGTATGCGCAGCGGCAATTTTGGTTGGATGGAAGCACCCAATTTAATACCGTCCATGCGGTAAAGGTGCCCTTTCCTATTCAGCAGTGGGTTCAACTTCGCGATTACAATTGCGATGGAATACCCGACTTATTCACAGGCCAAAATGGAGGCGTACGTGCCCACCTCGGCCGCTACGAAAACCAAGAACTCCGGTTTAACCCCGAAGGCTTTTTGGTGCAAAGCACCTACCAGCTCAGCACCAACACCTTTACTGCGAATATTTTTGTAAATCCCATTGACATTCCCGTGATACAGGATATAGATGGCGATGGCGATCTGGACATTTTGGCGACCGCCAGCACCGGAGACCGCGTAGAGCACCACCGAAACCAAAGCATTGAAAATACAGGAGGTTGCGGCCTAGATTTTGAGTTAGCGAGCGGCTGCTATGGCTATTTTAGGGAGGATGAAGAAAATGCAGTCATCGAGCTTGGATTGGATAAATGCCCCATTACCGTGACCAATAGAGCCTCCTTAAAGCACAGTGGCACCACCTTATTTTTAGATACAGAACAACAACTCCTCCTGCTAGGGGAATTGGAATACGATTCATTGAAGGTGCTCAACCTGGTTCAGGGTACTGAAGGCGACTCTGCGGTTTCAGCCACGCTTTTTCCCAAAGAGAAACCACTGGCCATACAAGCATTTAATGCCGTATACAGTTTGGATGAAAATGGACAAAAAAGCTACCTCGTAGCACCCCATGCCGCATCGGGTTTCCAAACCGAAGATGCCGTGCATCGTGTTGTGCGTAATAGTAGCGGAGAATTTGAGGTTAGTAAAACCAACTTCCTGGTTTCCAAAATGGCCGATTTTGGAAACAACACCAAGCTAGTGCGGGCCCAAACCAGTCTTGGCACCCTTGTAGCAGCCCTGAGCTCCAAGCAAAACCGAGACAGTACGTTCCAGGAAATTACTATACTAAAAGATATTGAAGAAGGCGCACTTACCGCCCAATGCAGTATTCCCGTGTGGTACCCGCATACATTGCGTGATGTTAGCTTCACTGGAGACACCCTCTATGCCACCACCCAAACGGACGGCATTATTCGTGCTCCGGTAAATTGGAATACGTGCGAGGTAGACTTTTCCGAAGTACGCTTAGTAGACCTAAGCCCAGCTCCGAACTTGGGCCTGGATGCCAGTTTGGTAGCAACCGATATAAACCGAGATAACCACACCGACTTAATCATCGGGAGCAGCGCGGGTCAACTTCATCTCTATCTGGGTAATGCGGCAGGTTCCTTCAGTGAGTACCTGCCAACCTGGGAGTCGCTGAACTTTCCTTCCAGCCCCTATCTAGGAGTGCGGCTGCAACAGTTACCGGGCAAAAGGCTATTGTGGCTCAGCCAGTTTAGTGGTCGCTTGCAAGCCTACGAAATAACGTCTGACGCACCTTTCATCACCCCTTCCCCTGTGCACAACCTGGCTCCCGATGCCTTCGTAGGGTTACGCCCAAGTGTGCTTCCTTTAAACGAAACCTTATTCGCGGCAGGAACCGCAGCAGGTGGAATAATTACGGGGTCATTTACTGGATTTAGCCCCACCCCTTTGGCCAACCTCAAGGTATTCCCCAACCCCACTTCAAGAGCCTTATTTTTTAACACTTCCCGTCTTCTCACGGCACGTGTATTTAGCACCAACGGTAAAAAAATTGCCAATTTTGAAGCCGTTCCTGGTTCGCAAGGGCTACGCCTGGATGTAGCTCCTGGCCTTTACTTTCTGAACGTATCAGATAACCAAGGCAACCAACAAAGCTTTAAAATTGTTGTAGTCGACAATGAGTAAACCCATCCTATTTATAGACGGATACTGCGTTTTGTGCAATGGATTGGTTACCTGGTTATCCAAACGCGTGAAAGCACCCTCTTTTACCATTGCCAGCTTGCAAAATGAAGAAGCCGTGGCCAGTGTACCGCATACCATTCCCAGCGACAACAGCACCCTAGTTTGGTGGGATGGTAAAGACACGGTGCTCGTAAAATCGAATGCCGTGCTGGCCGTTTCGCAGCACCTAAAAGGCGCTTACCCTGCTTTGGGAAAAATTGCCAGCGCCATTCCACGCACAGTGCGCGACACCCTATATATGTGGGTCTCCAGAAACCGCTACCGCTGGTTTGGGAAAAAAGATGCCTGCGGGCTCCCAAACACCATGATGCGCAGCCTGGAGTGGCAACCCAATTCTGGTAAATAATTTACGGTTGGAAACACCTATTGCTGCCCTACCATAACTACCTTGGTTCTAGCATGCCCACCTCCTTTGGACACATCCAGCCAATAACAACCCTCGGGCAAATGTTGGAGGTTTAACCTATTGCCTGTCAATTGCGATTGGTGTGCCACCCTTCCAGCCATGGTATACACTGTTACTCCTGCATCCTCCCATGCCCTAGGAAATGCAACTACACCCGATGACGGATTGGGAAAAACTCGCAACTCCTCCTTCATAGCACGATCCGCAATACCCACCAAAGCTTCTGTTACTGGAAAAGTAATGCGGGAAGGCCTAGCAGCGCCCATCCAAATGGTATTGGTAGCCACTTCTGGATTTACCAGAGTATCGGGATTTCCATCGGGGTACATGGCCTCTCCCGTGTTCATATTACTACCATAATGCGGATAGTTGGAACCCGTTAATACCAAGCGAATCCGCTGTCCTTCTAAGAAAGTATTGGCCAATTCCTCAAAAGCAAAATCTAGTGCGTAGACCTCGCCTGGTGTGGCCAGTTCAATATCGTCTTCTCTAAAACCATTGCGATAGCGCAAACGCTTGGTGGCCTCTCCCAACAACATCGAACGTCCATCGGGGTACACCACGGTGAGGCGCAGCATAAAGTCGGTATCGCGCTTGTTCGTGCTTACATGGAGGGTTACGGTGGTTGTACCGCGAAGCTCCAGATCTTTGGGCAACACCGCACTGGTAAAGGTGATGGCGTCATCGCGATTTTCCACCGCAAAGCGTTGGTCGAGTGGCCCCTGCTCCAGACCCGGTGTTAGCGTTTTGCCCCCCGTACTGGGCGAAGGATCCTCGGGGTCATAATCAAAGCTTACGCTAGCTTCTGAGGGAATTTCCGTTGCCAAAACCCCATCGGGTGCCAGATAAAAGGTTTGTGTACCTGCGGTTGCTGGCGGCCACTGCGGAGTATTTTGCCAGGTATTGGCTCCCATTTGATAATACACCACCGTGGCGGTGTCCTCCCAACCATTTTGAATATCTCGTAAGTAATAATCGAAAAAGGCGTTTTCGTACTCGTGATTTTTCAGGGCCGCATTTTCATACATCAACTCGCCTTGGTTAGCACTTCCTACAAAAGCCTGGCCAGTACCTCCGTGCACCCAAGGGCCTACCAAGAGCTTGTGCTGGTTGCGCACATTGGCTCCAGATTCTGCCTGCAAGGATTCTAACAATCCAAAATTCACGTTGGTATTGTGGTCGTACCAACCCGCCACCAAGAGCATGGGTATATCTACCAACTCTGGACTGTAACTGCTGTTCTCTATAAACTGCCATATATTGTTGTAGAACGGGTTGGCAATGACAGGATTAAAAGCATTGCCGTAAAGAACATTTAAGGTTTTTACGCGGCCAGCGATAATGGTTCCGCCTGGATAAAAATCGCTGTAAGCCGTTTGAGGCGCGCACACCTCGGGCACTGCACACACCAAATGCGGAGGCTGCAAATAGGCCGTATTAAACTGGACACCTCCCAAAGCCGAAGGTCCCCAAGTACCCACTTTACCGTTGCTCCACGTTTGTTCTGCGATCCACTCTACGGTATCAAAACCGTCCTCATCGCGATTGGCCTGGCCCGAACATGCCGACATAGAACCAAAAAAGCACCGCCAATCGGCAATTACAAAAGCATAGTTACTGCTCGTGATATCATAACGCACTCCGAGAGGCAATCCACGGGTTCTATAGGTGTTTTTATTGTAAGGGGTTTGGATGAGAATTACCGGAAAGGAACCACTTTGGTCTGGCAGGTATAGGTCGGCTGCTAAATTTTTCCCATCGCGCATGGGGATGGAGATATCTTCTGGGTTTAACTGCGCAAACACACACCCCACTATAAAAAGGCAAAAAAGGAAAAGGAAGGATTTTAAATTCATCAGGCAAGGATTTTATGGAAGTTAGCAAGAAACTGCACAAATACGTACAACATCGTATGAAATTAACTGCCCCTGAGCCCAAAATCACCTTTCAGTTAAGCTTTTGAAACACAAAGAATGTGTTTTCAATATATTCACGATTTCTGTAATTATTCTGTGTATTTTTACTAAATACTAAACCCTTATGATAGATATAGATTAGTTTATATATTTGCAATCACCACCTTATAACCAAGAATCATGGCTTTTGGATTCCCTCCCACAAAAAAAACTTCGTTTGCGATTCCCGCAGATTTAGACCATGAAAAGGCCATGGCACTAACACTCAATGTGCTGTATGAACTGGCCTGGGACATCGAGCTCACTGGGATAAAATCTTGGAAAGCGTGGACTAAAATATCGATCTACGCTTTTGGTGAAGAGGTTTCCATAACCCTTAGTGAGCAGCAGATTTTCCTTTCATCCAAAACCATGGCTACACAAATTTTGGACTGGAATAAAAATAGGCGAAACCTAGAGAAATTTGAAAATCTATTTATTAAAAAGGCCGCCAATTTAACGGAACAAGAATGGGTGCGCGTGAGCAATCAATTCCACGCTTTACAATCGCAAAGCACGGAGGGCTTAGAACAACTCGACCCCCCTGCGACTAAAAAGACTTTTTTACTCTTACCTACGCCAGACTACTGGGCTACCCCTCTACTTTTTTGGACCAACCTGGTACTCTTTGGCATCATGGCTTTTTCCGGTGTTCACCTGCTTACCCCGGAAACGGCAGATATTATAAACTGGGGTGGCAATATGCGCTTGGTAACTCGCGAAGGCGAGTGGTGGCGTTTACTCTCCAGCTGCTTTATTCATATTGGCATCGTACATCTAGCGGTAAACATGTACGGACTTCTGTTCATCGGTGCACTGACCGAAAGAAAGATCGGTCCGTTACGTGTGCTGACCGTTTACTTTTTTGGTGGATTAATGGCTAGCTGTGCCAGTTTTGCCTGGAATGAAAACGTGGTGAGTGCAGGTGCTTCAGGAGCGATTTTTGCACTATTCGGGACTTTTCTTGCCCTGTTACTTAGCAAGGCATACGCAGGCAAAAACCAAAAAAATCTACTGCTCAGTGTAGGTATTTATGTACTCTACAGTCTGGCACAGGGATTTGGCAGTACTGGTATTGATAATGCCGCACACGTAGGGGGCCTTGCCGCAGGTCTTCTACTGGGCTTTATTTTTGCACCTTCCTATAAGCGCACCGATATAAAAGGGCTTAAAGGAGTTCTAACGGCTACCGCAATAATTACAGTACTCCTATCGTGTTTTGCGATACTCATGCTCACACCGAAACAAGGACAACTAGAGCGCAGCTTAATTACCTACCAGGAGGGCATGCGAGAATTTACGCGACAAGAGCAACTTGGATTACAGGTCTTTAATTTTCCAGAAACAGCACCTAAAGCTGCCATTCAAGAAGAGATTTTGAAGCGCAGCATACCCTACTGGAAAAAGAATATTTTGTTATTAGAAAGCTTTCGTAAGCTTAACCTCCCCCCGCCACTCCGAGAACAAAACGAGAAGATTCTGGAATACGCCAATCTCCGATTAAACCACCTTCGCTTGCTATACCGCTCCTTGGAAGAGGAAACAGATGCCCACGATGATAAACTTAAAAAGTACATCGCTTCTATTGATGGCATCATTAAAGAACTGGCTCAAAATCGAAATAACAAGCTACAATAAAAAAGCCCCGCGAGAGCGAGGCTTTTTATTGAAGGGTAATCGAAAACAGAACCGCTTAGGCGTTTGCTGCTGCTTCCAACAAACCGTTGGTTTTAGAAACTGCAGCTGCACTTTCTTGCAGGTTTTGCTTCTCTGCATCGTTCAATTCTATCTCTACTATTTCTTCTACGCCTTTAGCACCTATAATTGCAGGAACACCAATAGCGATATCGTTAAGACCGTACTCACCATCTAAGAAGCAAGAGCAAGGGAACATCTTCTTTGCATCGGTTGCTATGGCGTGTACCATGGCGGCTACTGCTGCTCCTGGTGCATACCAAGCCGATGTTCCTAACATCTTAGTAAGCGTAGCGCCACCTACTTTGGTCGCTTCCTTTACCTCGTTCAAACGATCTTCGGAGATAAATTTTGATACAGGGACAGAGTTGCGTGTAGCTAAACGCGTTAGAGGAATCATACCGGTGTCACTATGCCCACCAATTACCATTCCATCTATATCGCTTGCAGGACACGCTAGCGCCTCAGCCAAACGGTACTTAAAGCGTGCAGAGTCTAATGCTCCACCCATACCTATAATGCGGTGTTTTGGAAGACCCAAAGATTTGTGCGCCAAGTATGTCATGGTATCCATCGGGTTAGAAACCACGATAATGATAGCCTCGGGAGAGTGCTTGATAATATTTCCAGCAACCTCTTTTACAATACCTGCATTAATACCGATGAGCTCTTCGCGTGTCATACCCGGCTTACGAGGAATACCCGAGGTAATTACCGCTACATCACTTCCTGCTGTTTTGGCGTAATCGTTGGTGCTCCCTGTTATTTTGGTATCAAAACCGTTTAAGGAAGCCGTTTGCATCAGGTCCATTGCTTTACCCTCAGCAAAGTTTTCTTTGATATCTACTAGGACCACTTCAGACGCAAAGTCTTTCATAGCAATGTACTCGGCACAACTAGCTCCTACGGCTCCTGCACCTACAACTGTAACTTTCATATTCTGGAGATTTTAATCAAATTCGCGATCAAAGGTAACTATCAACGATAAAGATTACCTACTGATCGCTGATTTTTTAGAAATTATAGGTATCTATGGCAACCGCCTAACCCCTTTCCCGTCATGAAAGCAACAGTATATGGTAAGCCTGAGTAAGGAGCTGGAAGAAGCAATTAAAGGTTGCATCGAGAACGATAGAAAGTCTCAGGAATGGCTGCATAAAAGATATTATGCGGTCATGCTGCCGATCTGTCTGCGGTACACGAAAAACGTGGACCAAGCGGAAGATATACTGCAAAAAAGCTTCATAAAGATCTTTAAGAATATAGGTCGATATGAGTTTAAAGGTTCTTTTGAAGGTTGGATGAAACGCATTGTGGTGAATACTGCTATTGATTTTCACCGCAGTAGAAAAGGCGACTTCTTGTTGCTTCCTGAGGAAATGTCCATGGAGGATTTTGACCAGGAAGACGAGGGCTTGGATGACGAAACGAAAAACTATCCCTACACCCCAAAACAAGTAATGGAAGCAATACAGGAATTAACTCCTGCTTACAAAGCAGTGTTTAACCTGTATGTTATTGAAGAATACACGCACCAGGAAATTGCCGACATGCTGGGAGTAAGCATAGGAACCTCCAAATCTAACCTGCTTAAGGCAAAGGCGCGATTGAGAAAAATATTAGAAGAAAACTTCGTGAAGAGCGAATTATAGTATGGCAAATTTTGAAGACTTTATAAGGCAGTCTGCACAAGACTACAAGGTGTCCTACAACGAGGAACACTGGAAGCAGATAGAAAAGCAACTGCCTTCTGACAAAAAGGGTCAGGCCAAAAAATACTGGGTTGCCGGTGCAGCCATTGCCGTTGTGGGCATTGCTGCCTTGATGTGGAATAGCACCCGCGAAGTACAGCAACCACAACCCCCTGTTACGATCCCGCTACAGACCCCTGAAAATGCCCCTCTTAAGAAAGAAACACCTCAGGTAGAAATGAAAGCTGCACCCGCTGCTGAAATTCCTGTTGAAAGTACAGAGGTTACGAACAAAGAAAACGTTACAAGCAAACCCAAGGAGACGACACCCAAAGAAAAACCTTCGGAAATTATTATCCCTGAGGTAAAGGAAGAGAAACCCACCACCAGTGGAATGGCCTTTACCTTCGCCTCAGATCGAGCGGAAGGTTGCTTATATGAGACCATTAGTTTTAATGCTGACATCAGCGAACCTGTTACCTACCGCTGGAACTTCGGAGACGGTACCGAATCTACTTTACCTCAACCTAAGCATGCATATGCGAAACCAGGGACATATACGGTTTCCCTAGAAGTAACATCCATACTTAGCGGAAAGAGCAAGCGGGAACTTGTCGGTGAAATGGTTACCATACACCCGAAACCCTATGCCGACTTTGATTTTGACGTTTTAGCACCCGAAGACTTCAACCAGAATGTAGTATTCGATGCCAGCGAACAAAACTACACCGATGTGCAATGGCTGGTAGCTGGAAAAAGCTTTGACAAAGAGCGCTTTACCCTACCCATGAATAAGAAGGGGAACTACCCGGTAACCATTATTACTAGCAACAAATTTGGTTGTTACGATACGCTTACAAGAAATGTGGTCATCGACCAAGACTACAACCTAATGGCTCCAAACGCATTTACACCAGACAACGATGGTTTAAATGACGTGTTCTTGCCAAAAGCGTTAGAAAGTTCAAGTTTGCGCTACGACTTACAAATCATGGAAGCCGGAACGGGAGCTATTGTTTTCCAGGGCAACCAAGACAGCAAAGGCTGGAATGGCGTAGATCGCAGAACAGGTCAGCGTGCTAAACAAGGAGCATATGCATGGATGGTACAGCTATATCTCCCCAGTGGAGAGCTCGAGAAATTCCAGGGCACACTACAACTATTGGAAATGTAATCGTAAAAAAATACTGACTCTCGGTCAAAATCCGAGTCCTATTAAAGGGCTCGGATTTTTTTTGTCCTGTTTAAAATCAACTAGTCTAATTTTTTAGGTTAACATGTTTTTATTTTAAACTTTTAATGTTACCTTAACCTCGAAGAAAACTAGACCAACAGACCTTTTTCACCGATGAAACCTTCTTTTCTAAACACGAACGGCAACTGGCTTGCCTTGATACTCCTGGCCTTAATCAGTTTCACAAACGCTCAAATCGTTTTTGGGCAAGAGGAAATAATATCTGTAAGAAAGGAAGAATCAAAGCTTCCTTCCAAATATTATTTCTTAATAACCGATAACAAAACATCCAAAGGAAGCAATTCAGCATTTATTGAAAGTTTGTATATGAAATACTATGATTACAACTTTCATTACCATCAAATCACAGAGACCAGTTACTTCCCGATAGAGGAAGGTTTTAATCTAGTCGTTTTCACTTCCAGGGAAGACCGAAAGAAATTTCGAAAAGATTTATTACGAACTCCTTTTTCTGAACTTTCTACCACTCAAGAACTTCCCAAACTGACATTAATGCCTCAGAAGTAATCTGAGAAAAAGCCAAAACACCCATGGCGTATGAAAAAATTATTACCCCTTTGCCTTACCGCAATAATAATCTTGAGCTGCATAGCAACCTTTGGTCAAGCGGGCTCAACTTGTAGCAACCCTATCAACATTGCCAGCACACCTTTCACAGAAACCGATGGAAGTTCATGCGGTTTCCCTGGCGCTGGAGCACAGGAATATTGTGGGAGTTCACCTTTTGACACTGAAGGAAGAGAGATTTACTACCGCTTTACACCACCTGCCAGCACCTGTTACCGCGTATTTATTGATGACTTTCGTATTGACCCAGATGGTTCTGGAGACTTTGAAAGTGACTTAAGTTTATCTATATCCGAGGGCTGCCCAACCCAAGCAGAGTCGAGATGCATTGCGGCAAATAACCTGGCAGTTTTGAATTTAGAGGACTATTTCTTCGAAGCCAGCAAAGAATACTACTTTGTCTTTGACCATGACGACTTTCAGAATGATTGCATCGTTGACTTAGAGTGGAGACTGGAGTCATGCGGTATTCCAGAATGTACTAATGAGACACTTGCTAACGATGATTGTGAAAACGCAACACCCATATGCGATTTAAACGGTTACTGCGGTTCCACAGAAGCCTCACAAAATGACATCTCTAACGGTGTAGACCACTGCGGATCTATTGAAAACAACACGTGGCTCACCTTTACCGCGTCATCCGCAACGGTCCAGCTGAATGCTTACGCCTACAACTGTACTAGAGATGAAGGCATACAAATGTGGGTAGGGACCAGTAATAATGCTTGCAATTGGTCTGGTGCAGAAGCAGACGGTATTGCATGCGAAGGAGGGTCAGGTTTTGGTATAGATTATAACAACTTTACCATTAATGGCTTAACACCCGGGGAAACCTACTATCTTATGATTGACGGTTTTGGTGGAAATGTGTGTAAATATGTAATTGAAGCGGTATCAGGTATTACCCCGCTAGTAGACGCAGGAGAAGACCTCGTGATTTGCTCCACAGGTAGTTCTTTTCAATTGGATGGTTCTTCTTTTGCAACCAACTCTTGGGTTTGGTCAACAGAAGGTTCGGGAAACTTTACTGATAGTACTCTACTCGACCCTACTTACACACCTTCTGCTGCTGATTTAGCTGCTGGATTTGTTGATCTCGTATTATCGCACCCAGGCACCGGTATTTGCCAAACTCCATTTTACGACACCGTACGGGTCAGCTTTGTTGCAAACGATGCAGAGATAACACCAGCCAATCCGAAAATATGTAATGGAAATAGCACAACGATTACAGCGAGGCCAGTCAATGGGAGTATTCCCAATACATCGAACCACACCATTGAAAACACTGACCCAGTAGCTATACCCGATGACGGTGTAGATAACAACTGGAACGGTGCCAGTGGTAACTTTGGAAGCTCTGAAGTAGATATTAATTGCCTAAACCCAAACGGATGGGAGTTAACCCAATATTGCGTTCGCATAAATCACCCAAGCCCGTCCCCAGACATTACCGGAGTTTGGCTAGTAAACCCGTGCGGCGTTCGCATACAGCTGGCAACAGGTGCACTTAACGGCTGTTTTGCACCAGGCACCTCGGGCGCATGGAACACCTTCCTTAGTTGTGCAAACCCCAATGGCACTTGGGAGCTTAGAGTGGGAGACGACTGGGCTTTTGACCAAGGCTCGATAACAGAATTCTCCCTTACGTTCCAAAACGAGAACTATACCTGGAGCCCCGCGGCAGGACTATCTGCCACCAACACCAGTACGGTTACGGCAAACCCCACCGCAACCACAACCTACGATGTTACCATATACGACTGCGCTTCGGGTTGTATCCTTACCAACCAGGTTACCGTAGAAGTATCTGACATTACCCTTACCGCTGTTGCAAGCGATGTATTGTGTAATGGGGACAATACAGGACAAGTGGTTCTTACTCCCGCTGACTTTGTTGGCAATGTATCTTACCGTTTAAGCACGGGAACCTACGGACCCAGCAATACATTTAATGGGCTTTCTGCCGGCACTTACACCTTCTTTGCTCGTGATGACGCAGGTTGCGAGGCCAGCACCACAGTAACCATTAACGAACCACCGGTTCTTGACTTAACCTTAACCAGCGCACCTGCCAGTGGTTGTGTTACCGATAATGGCAGCATACAAACCCAAGTTTCTGGCGGAACGTCTCCTTACCAATATCAGTTTAACGGATTTGGATATGGCCCCGTGAGCACGTTTACGGATCTTACCGCGGGCACCTACACCATAGACGTGCGCGATGCCAATGGATGCGTAGACACCGAAACAGTAACCTTCGACCCCATACCCCATCCCACCTTAAACATTACCAACCCGGGGTGTGGAGACCTATCGACCATCTTTTCTATAGGCTCAGATATCGGTACGCCAACCGTGAGCATATCCGATGAACCTGGAATGAACGCCCAGTTTAATCCTACTGGAACGGCCAACCAATTTGCATTAACTGCAGACGACTACGGTACTGCTACCATTTCAGTTGCCGTAAGTGCGGGTGGATGTGATAGTACGTTGATACAGGAGGTTACCTTTTTGGAGCAACCTGTGGCCACCATAAATGCAACACCCCCTCCATGTGATGTATTAACCACCACCTTAACTATAGACCCAAGAGCGGGTAATGTAAACCTTAGCGCAAATCCAGCCGCTACTTTTACTCCAACTGGAAATCCATTTGAGTATGAAATGACGGTGGCTAGCCCAGGAAGCTACACCGTTACCTTGCAACGCGATAATGGCGGATGTACCGATGACACTCAAACCACAGTGGTATTTGCCGGCTCTAAAAACCCAACTGCAGGCGCAGACCAAAGTGTTTGTGGTAAAACAACCACACTTACCGCTAACCCCGCAGGTGGAACATGGTCTACCACAGATGCCAACATCAACATTAGCAATCCAAACAGTACGACTACTGATGTAACCCTGACCAACGACAATTACGGCACCTATACAATACGCTACACCATTGCAGGTGTTGGTTCTTGCCCCGATGAAGAAGACCCAGTAACCGTCACTTTTTTCGAGCAACCCGATGGTTTTGCTGGAAATGACACCACCTTTTGTGGAGTGGGCAGCTACCAACTAAACGGCACCGTAGTGGTAGGAAACGGGCAATGGACCAGTGGAACAGGCATTGCCGACCCCAACGATTTAAACACCAGCGTATCTTTTGCAACACCGGGCACCTATAACTATGAGTTAACGGTAACCAATGGGGTTTGTCCACCCGTAACCGACAACTTGGTTGTTCAAGTGGATGAAAAACCGCTAGTCAACCTCCCAGACAGCTTTATATTCTGCGACCTCAACGGTACCTTAGGCGGCCACAGTGCAGTTGGAACGGTAACATGGACCAGCCCAGACCCTGAAATATCCTTTGCCGACCCCAACCTTAGCAATACGGGTATTTCTGCCACCGCTTATGGCAGCTACAAGGTTATCTTAACTGACAATAACGCGAGCTGCCCTGGCGTGTCCGATTCTGCTATGGTACGTTTTGTAGAACAACCTACCCCAAGCGCAAGTGCGCAAGATTCGGTTTGTGGTAAAACCTTAAACCTATCTGCTACCCTTAGTAAACCCGGCAATGCAGGATTTTGGACGGGTCCCGGAACCTTTAACCCTTCAAAAACCGATTTAAATCCTACGGTTACGGTTACCAGCTTTGGCAATTACACCTACACCTGGACCGAAGTTGCTCATCCGAGCTGCCCTGGCGAAACTGTAACTTTAAACGTAGAAATGCTTGCCCCACCAGCGGCAGATGCCGGTGCAGACATTAATGTTTGCGGCATATTCCTACCCAATGCTAATGCCAATCCTTCTACGGGCAACGGAAGCTGGAGCTGGACGCCCGAGGATACGGCACAGGGAACTCTGGTTTTCAGCGATCTTACCGATCCAAATACCAGCGTTACTGTAGATACGGCCGGAGTAGGTTTTAGCGGTTTCGGCAAATACACCCTAACCTGGACCGAAATAAACGGAAGCAGTTGTCCGAACTCATCAGACGACAAAACCGTGCATTTTGTACCTAGCTCTTTCCCCAATGCAGGAGCCGACCAGGAAATTTGTGGCGATACCACCCAGTTACAAGCCATACCTTCTTTTGGTATTGGACAATGGTCGTACACCGGTCCTGGGTTATTAGCGTTTGCAGACAACCTAGACCCGAAAACACTAACTTACCTTAACCCGTCAAACCCCGTATATGGCGAGTACACGCTAATATGGACGGAAGCCAATTCACCCTGTACTGCAAACCGCGACACCATATCTCTTGTATTTTTTGAGCCACCCGTATTTGATGCGGGTATTTCACCCGACAACGTTTGCGGATTAACCTATACCCTCAATGCCAGCTCCTCAATCGGTTCCACACAATGGACCTGGAAGGCCATAAACCCTACTACAGGAGGCCTAACTTTTGTGGATGGAAACGACAGTAGCGAGACTGCTAGTTTAGCCGTAGATACTTACGGTACGTACCGCTTATATTGGTCTGTTGAAAACGGAGCATGTGCTCCCCCTGCAGACTCGGTGGAGCTGACCTTTTGGGAACGCCCCTCACCCGAGGCGCAAGCCCCTGCAGACATCTGCGGAACTACGCCAAACCAAACCATACCACTTACTGGATTGGCTTCATCGGGAACGCAATGGACCTGGACGGGCCCCGCGGGGGTTACTTTTGTTCCCGATCCCTTTCAAACTAGTGTAGACGCCAATGTTTCGCAGTATGGCACGTACAAGTTTTTCTTTAATGAAGAGAACCACCCCGTTTGTGGTGTTGTTGCAGACTCCATCGTTGTAGAGGTACTGGAGCAACCCCAGGCCGATGCTGGTACGGATGACAATACCTGTGGTGCTAGCTATGCAATGCAGGCCGGCATCCCCGTAGGTAACGGAACCGGTACCTGGACCGTGGACCAGATTATTTCTGGAACGGCAGGTAAAACCATCACCTTCGCCAATGCCAACGATAGCACTACACTGGCTACTATAAACCCAGCACCTGTTGTTAACCCGGATACAGCATTTTTAGTTTGGACGGTTCAAAGTGGCACCTCCTGCCCTCCTATTTCAGATACCGTACGCGTGGTGTTTGAACCCGAGCCCCAGTCCTTTTTTGCAGGCAATGACACGGTGTTATGCGACACACTGAGCACTACTTTAAATGCCGATGTACTACCATCACCTACCTTCTCGGGTGAATGGAAACAAATTACGGGACCTGGTACCATTACTTTTGCCGGAGGCAACAACACTACCGAGCGCCCTGATATAACAGCGGATCAATACGGGTCCTACAAACTAACCTGGACGGTAAACACAGCTTCTTGCCCTAATGGTGTAGTAGATGATGTGGTTATTGACTTTAGAGAGAAACCCGTAAGCAATGCAGGACCCGATATCGAAGTTTGTGGTAATGACATTACCTTATCGGCAGGAACAATACCCAACCGCGCTACCGCAAACTGGTACCACACTGCAGGAACCGCGGTTATTGCCAATCCCAACCAGCCTACCACAACAGCTTCCATACCTGGATACTCGGGTACTGCTGCTTTTGTCTACGAGGTAAGAAACGGCAGTGTAGGACCTTGTGCGGCTCCCGTAAGAGATACCGTAATTGCCACGCTCTATAAAACGCCCTTGGCTAACGCAGGAAGTGACCAGATTATTTGTGGCACCACTACAGTTCTAAATGCAGACAGCTCTGTAACTCAGTTTACAGATGCATACAGCAGCAGCTGGACCGTACTGAGCGGCCCAGGAAACGTCACCTTTGCACCCAATGCAAGTGCACCCAAAGCCAACTTTAGCGCTGATGCTGTAGGCACCTACGAATTACAATGGAAAGAAAACAACGGCACCTGTCCTTCAGACTCTGCGGTGGTTTCTGTACGTTTCGTAACCCCAGCACAACCCGATGCAGGAGTTGACAACGACACCTGCGCCCTAACCATTTCGCTATCTGCAAACCCTTCATTTAACATCGGAA
This sequence comes from uncultured Flavobacteriales bacterium, assembly GCA_964627445.1. Taxonomy (GTDB): domain Bacteria; phylum Bacteroidota; class Bacteroidia; order Flavobacteriales_D; family Luteibaculaceae; genus Luteibaculum. The sequence goes on from CAZVJF010000001.1 coordinate 39,145, forward strand.
AGTGGATGTTTGACACTACAGGCGTTCAGGGTATTTTCACAAACCCCAATAGTTTTAGCACAGAGTTAACGGTAGATGCATTTGGTACCTACCGCGTTATTTGGGAAGAAACCAATTCGCCATGTCCAGCAAACAAAGACACCGTGTTGGTTTCCTTTAACGAAACACCAGACGCACTGGCTATTAATCCAAAAGACACCTGCGGTACTTTAGGACGCTTATCCACAACGCCATCCGTAACCGAAGCGCAGTATCAAGGTGAATGGGTAAGTAAAGACAATCCCAACCTTATCATTAATACACCCAATAGCCCCACTACTACGGTTGACCTTAACGGAGAAGCACCCAACGTATACGAGTTCTGGTATATAGAATCTAATGGTTCTTGCCCAGAAGACACGGCTCTGGCTAAAATAAACTTCGTTCCAAACCCGATTCCCGAAGCGGGTAACGATACCGTGGTTTGCCAACTAAGCACCGTACTCGATGCGAAACCCGCATCCGCTTTTGGAGATGGCACCTGGACCGTGCAAGCTCCTCCAGGTGAATCTGTTTCGTTTGCAAACGCCAATGATCCCAATACTGCTATAACCGTTTCCGGATTGGGTATTTATCGTTTTGCATGGACGGAAACCAACTACGGAAAATTTAACCTGGACTGCGCTCAAAGCGATACGGTGGTGGTTGAGTTTATCCAAAATCCAGATCCATCCTTACCCGATGCTATTGAAGTTTGCGGTACAAGCACACAAGCTATAGTTAGTGACTTAACAACAGGTAGTAACATAACCTGGAGCAGCAACTCCCTAGTTATTGGAGCACCCAACGTACCCGTTACTACATTGGACGCACCAGGCGGTACCTATGGCACTTATAATTTATTCTTTACCGAGAGCAACCGTGGTATTTGTGTGTATGAGGACACCATACCCGTAACTTTTGTAGAGCAACCCATAGCCGATGCAGGCATGGACATAGACACCTGCGGTATGGAAGCAACGGTAGCCGCCATACCTACCGTAGGAACAGGCACATGGAACTTTAACGGACCGGGAACTATTATTTTCAGTCAAGGTCAGGTAAACGCACCATCGCAACAAATTACAGCAAGCACTCAGGGAACTTATGAACTCATATGGTCTGAGGAAAATGCTACTCCTTGCAGCATTGCCAGAGACACGTTGTTTGCACGCTTTGTATCCATTCCTGTTAGCAATGCTGGAAATGACACCGTGGTTTGTGGCGAAGAGGCTTGGTTAAACTCAATACCCTCAATAGGTAGCGGAGTATGGACCTACAATGGAAGCCTCCCAATCACCATTACCAACCCCAACAACGCCAATACCTTAGTAACGCTAAATCCAACCTCTGTAGCTGATTACCAAACCGCCACTTTTGTTTGGTCTGAGGACAACCAGAACAAGTGTTCGGATACTGACTCAGTAACGGTAACCTTTACCGCTCCTCCTGTAGCAGAGGCTGGAACGGACCAGATAATTTGCGGCCTCACCACCACCTTAAACGGAATATCCAACATTGGTAACAAGCAATGGATAGCAGCCGCAACCAATCTTGAAACCGCAGACTTCGCCAACGCGGCAGCGGATACCACTGAAGTAACAGTACCCGATTATGGCGATTACCGCTTTGGTTTTATCGTTAGCAACGGACTGGTTTGCGCACCCGATACAGACTGGGTAGACGTTACCTTTGTACAACAAGCCGATGCCGATGCAGGCGTAAACGATTCGATCTGTGGCAGCGCCATTCGTTTAGATGCTACACGCAGCCGTGGTTTAGGCGCATGGAGTGTATTTTCCGGCCCGGGCAATGCAAGTTTTAGCGATGCGAACGCACCTCGCGCAGATGCAACCGTAGATGAAGAAGGAACCTACCAATATATTTGGTCTGAAGCAGTAACGGGTTGTCCAACCTCCACAGATACCGTTTCCATTACATACGAGTACTTACCCATAGCCAATGCAGGCACCGATGTTCACCAATGCGGACTCATTGGCCAGTTGGTAGGAAACAACACGAAGTACACGGGTGAATGGAGCCTTGCTTCAGGAGAACCGGGTTTTAACTTTAGCAACCCGCAAATACCGAATCCTACCGTATCTGCTACAGCATTTGGTAATTACCAAGCCGTTTGGAGTGTTACAAATGGAAATATCTGTCCTACCGTAACCGATACGATTTCCATAACCTTTGACGAACAACCTGTTGCCAATGCAGGCTTAAACGACAGCACTTGCGCCACCTTCGTAACCTTGGAAGCAACACCATCGGCTGGTAGCGGAACCTGGACTTTTGCAGATCCTAACGATACCTTAATTGCTTCTTTTGATACCCCAGATGCACCCACTACCTTAATGAGCCACCTGAGCAGTACTTATAAAACTCTGGATGTAATTTACACCGAGATAAACGGTTCTGTTTGTGCTCCTTCTGCAGATACTATATCCGTTGAGTTTATAGAAACCCCAGAAATTACAGTAAGCGGAAGCACTGGGGTTTGCGGTTTCCAAACCACCATGAACAGCACCATAAGCGCAGGAACCAGCGAATGGCGTTTTACTGGTGGACCCGGTAACAGCGTTTTTAGCGATGCCAATGCCGCTTCTACCCAAATAGTGGTAAGCCAGGAAGGAACCTATGACTATGAATTGCACGCAGCGAATAAGCAGTGCGAAAGCTCATTTCTATTCAACATCGATTTCTTTCCGGTACCCAACGCAAATGCAGGCACAGACCAGGTTGTTTGTGGCTTAGAAGCACCTTTATCCGCAACGAGTACCACCAATAAAGGCTGGTGGTCTGCGGACTCCAACCTTACTTTTGCAGATACCGCTGACCACAATTCCCTAGTTCGTGCTCCGCAATACGGAACCTACGCGGTTTACTTTTCAGAGTACATTAGCAATGCTTGTCCGCTTAGCGTAGACACTACATGGATAACCTTTAACGAGCAACCCATAGCCGATGCCGGAACAGACCAGGATGTTTGTGGTTTGTCGGTAAGCCTCAATGCAACACCATCGGTGGGAGAAGGTTTCTGGTCTTCCACAGATCCAGACATCACGTTTAGCCCAGACTCTAGCTTCCCCAATGCAGTAGCCAGCAGCGCTAATTTTGGCAGCTATATCTTGGTGTGGAATGAGTTTAATGCCGCACCTTGCGACACCAGTAAAGACGCCATTGAAGTAACCTTCATTGAGCTACCCACAGCCAATTTTATAGGAGAAGACACCACGATCTGCAGCAGTACCCAGGCCACCTTGACCATAGGATTCACTGGAGTTCCGCAGTTCGACTTTGAAATTGTGGGCAGCGATGGCTACAGCCACATAGCGAACACCAATTCTACTACCTACAGTACCGCGGTGACCCCTGGCGCAGATACGGTATTTTACCGTGTTATTGAAGTAAGCGATGCCTCTGACGCGGCTTGCGTAAACCTGGCTGTAGATAGCTTTACGGTGATAACCCACCAAGACCCAGAGATACACCTCTCAGGCGGAGCGGCCATTTGCGATGGCGAATCGGTTAGCTTTAGCGTAGTAATGGATGGAGACGCTCCATTCACCTACAACCTAAGCAACGGAACATCCAACACTACCCAAAAGAACCTGGAAGACCTTACGGTAACTCCTAATGGCGATGAAAAAATCTATTTGCTATCGGGTACGGATTCTATTTGCCCTGCAATAGTGAGCGACACCGTGGTTATTGACTGGAATGCCTTGCCTGCTGCAGCCATGTCCTTAACCAACAACCCACTCTGTGAACGCGATGACTTTGGAATTCGGCTAACGAATATTTCGGGTACCCTACCTATAGCTGCCTACTACAGTACTGACCAGGGATCTGGATCTATTTTGGAGATCACGCGAGACACCAGCATTCTAGTAGAAGCCCTGGTTGGAATGAATGCGGTTCGCCTCGATAGTATTAAAAACATGGGCGGAACACGGACCTGTCCCGTTTACGATGTAGCCAACATACCGCTAACCGTACATCAAAAACCAACACTCGTTACCGATTTACCTGAGGCGATTTGCGAAGCAACCAGCACAGAAATGACCTTTGCGTTTACAGGAACCGCACCCTTTAGCGTAGACTTGCTTACCAATGGTACGTTGCAAACCATTAACAACCTAAGCACGCTAGATACGCTACCACTAGGCCCTACAGCCCCCACCACCTACGAGGTAGTAACTGTGCGCGATGGCAATACGCCACAATGTTCCGCCACACTATCTAACATGCACCAGCTAGATATAACACCTTCGCCTAAGGCTACCATAGCTTTAGACGACAACGATGTGTGCCAAAATGAAAATGTGCGGGTTACATTGAGTTTTTCGGGAACAGCACCATTTAACTACAGCTTAAAAATTGGAGAAAATACGCTGTCTAGTATCAGCAATGGTAGCAGTGCTACAGAAACCTTGTTGCTAAACCAGAGCAGCCAAATTGAAATTATTAGCCTTACGGATGCTGCTACCCCAGCCTGTCCTCCTATTTTACCAAACCCGGTAAACGTGGTGATTCGACCTTTGCCCAATCCTAATTTCAAAGCGGTGAACACCGAGGGCTGCCAGCCTTTCGTAACCCAGTTTACCAACCTCACAGACCCTTCTGAAATTACAAGCGTATTCTGGGATTTAGGCAACGATTCGGTGAGCACCGAAATACATCCCACCATGACCTATACCGCTAGTGGCAACTACGATGTAAGCCTCATAGTAACCAACGGGTTCAACTGTTCGGATACCTTGCTTCGCGAGGAATACATTGAGATTTACCCCGAACCGGTTGCCGATTTTGGATACGAGCCGCAGGTGATAAGCCAAGGAAACAGCGTGGTTCAGTTTAGCAACTACACCACCAATGCAGATAACTACACCTGGGATTTCAATAGCGAGGGCACCAGCATGGAGTTTGAACCCGACTTTGAGTTTACACTGGGAGACAGTTCGGCTGTTACCGTTTGCTTAGAAGCTATTGGCCTATGCGTGGATACTGTTTGCAAATCCATACCCGTGGACGCCACCTTGGCAGTACACGTACCCAATGCGTTTTCACCCAATGGGGATGGAAAAAACGAATGGTTTTACCCGGTAGCTGTGGGTGAAGACATTCAAGTTTTTGGCTTTAGCATCTACAACCGCTGGGGTCAGGAGATTTTCCACTCACAAAATCCCGATGATCGCTGGGATGGAACCTTTAAAGGCGACCCAGTTCAAACTGGCGTTTACACTTATCAGGTAATTGTAAAAGAAAAGTTCAGTCCAGACCGTGAAAAAATATTCGGACACGTCAACGTAATTCGATAAGTGGATAGTCTTAGCGTTGTCTTGTAAAATCCAACCAAGCTATAGATAATTGATTCCAAATTATATTCCTAAAGCTTGGATTGGATTTTATGTTACCCAAAGATTACCCCAATGTAAAGGAGTCTATTCACATGACTGCTATTCAGTAAAAATTAGACTTGGAAAGCTAAGTTTTAGACGCTACGAATAACTAGGCAACGCACCCCATCTAAAGCAAGTCCTTTATATAAATTCGCCTGCCTCGGAAGAGGAAATAAACTTAAAGATAGAATACGAAAAATATTATTCTGTTTTACACCGATTAAGCCATGCTTTTGAAACCTGTCAAATAAAAAACCCAAGTTTATAAGAGCAGCATTCCACACATTCAGAAATTTACTTTGGAACGCAGCACTGTAGTGGTTTTCGATAAACGACAAGTCAGCAAAAAAGAAAAGCTTGCTTAACGCCCAAAAAGTTTAAAAAAACATACAGCTGTGGACCTTAAGCGCTATACCTTTTTACCAACAACTATTTCATCACCTTACCGCCTGCTACTGGGCCTACTGGTACTGCTCTGCGGCAACCAGCATGTTTCAGCCCAATGCACTGTAGAAGCATTTGCTACCCCCATTGATGTGTATTGCGGGGATCCTGTTGAGCTCTCTGCCATTGGCGAGGGTGAAGTTATTTTTGAAGAGGATTTTAATGACTACGACCTTAGTGAATGGGAGGTAGACCCTACTGGCTCATTTGAAACCAACATTTGTGGCTCTACCAGTCCCGACAACTCCGTGTATTTGTGGTTTGGCTCCACTGCAGATGCTCCGCGAGATGCCATTACACCCTGCTTAAACACCACCACCGGAGGCCTCATATGTTTTAAGATGCGTTATTCGGCAAATGAAGGTGGAGATGATTGCGAAAACCCCGATGCTGCAGACGAAGGTGTTTTCTTACAGTATCGCATTAACGATGACAACTGCAACCCCATTACCGGCTGGACCGAGATCGACTACTGGGATCCCAATGGAGGAACCGACCCATACCGTACTGCATGGAATGAATACTGTGTAAATATACCCCCAGGAGCTTCTACAAAAAATGTTCAGATCAGGTGGGCACAGCTAAACAATACCAATGACTTGACAGGCCGCCCCTTAGATCACTGGGGAATAGAAGATGTTAAAATTACTGTTAACCCACCCAACGTAGAATACACTTGGGAACATACGGGTCAACCTGAACCAACAGGTAGCACACCTGATGTTTTTCCAACCGAAAAAACTACCTACCAAGTAACATACAATGATGGGGTAAATACATGCACTGATGAAGTAACTGTTAACGTTATAAAGCCCGAAGTTACAGCTACTGCCGATCGTTTTGAAATATGCGAAGGAGAAAGCGTAACATTGACTGGAACTACTGACCAAACCCCAGAGTTACCCACTAACTGTGCTTTACAGCCTGTATGCGATCCAGCAGTAGACCTCTTGGATGAAGTTACTTTAGGAACGGGTCGCCAATTAGAAACAGGAGGAAATAATACTGGAAACCCGTTTGGTACCAGCAACTGCGATGGTACCATGCGCGCGCAGATACTTTACCGAGCTAGTGAACTGCAAGCGCAAGGCTTTGAAGGCGGTAAAATAAACAGCATTTCATTTGAAATTGGTCAGGTATCGCAAGGAGGCGTTTACCGCAATTTTAGCATGCGAATCGCTTGTACCAACGTGAATCAACTCAATGACTGGCCCGATCCATTTCAAACCAATGTAAACAATGAGGTTATTGCAAACACTACCATAAACATGGGAGCAGGTTGGAATACCCTAGATTTTGAAGAAGGCTATGACTGGGATGGCCAATCAAACATTGTAATTGACTTCTGCTGGAATTTGGGTGGACAAGGCGGAGGAAACCGTCTTTACCCCTACCTCACCAACGTGGGTTATCGTGCCACTACAACAGATTGCTCTAATAGTGCTGCAGGTAATAGAAATTCCTGTGGTGAGCCTGATGTTGGCAACACTCGCAACCACGCACTTCGACCCAATACCCGCTTTGGTTACTGTACGCCAAAACCTAGGGGTATAGAAACTGTGTGGACTCCAGATGATGGAACGTTTAACCCTAGCACCACCGCTGCAGAACCTACGGTGCAACCTACAACCACTACAAAATATGTGTACAACGCCCGCTTTGAGGGCGGCCCTGATGCCTGCTTTGCAAGAGACACAGTAGAGGTTGTTGTCATTGGAAACGGAACCTTTAACCTAGATTACACACAGCCCTGGTGCGAAGGAGAAGATCTACAGCTTTTTAGCAATGTAGACAATGTTACTTCGTATAGCTGGACCGGCCCCAATGGTTTTACCTCTACCGAAGCTAACCCTGTAATTCCAAACGCTACCGCTGCCGCAGCGGGTGAATACACTTTAAACATCACTACCTCGAACTGTGACGGTTCAGGTAGCATTACGGTGGAATTGGAGCCCGAAGTATCTGCCGGTACACCTAGCGATGTAACTATCTGTGCATCCAGCAATTCTTACAACCTCTTTCAAACCCTAAGCGGTAACGACAACGGGGGAACCTGGTTAGACAATGACAACTCTGGCTTCCTCGAAGATGCAACCATCAACTTCGAAGACATACCCTACGAGGATCTGCCCGTTACGTACAGCTACACCTACCAAATAGAAGATGCGTGCTCGGTTAAAGAGGCAACCACATCCGTTACTATAGAACCTCAAGAATCTGCAGGTAGTGATGCGAACACCGCCATTTGCAATACCGATGAAACTTTTGACTTGAATACGTTGGTATCGAACGCAACTAAAGTAGGCCGATTTGAATACGCGGGAAGTGTTATAGATCCCGTATTGCAATTGGAGGACTACGATTGTGGTGAATACGTCTTCCACCACATTGTAAACTCACCAGAACCCTGTCTTAGCGATACCGCCTTTTATGAGGTTACACTGAATTGCCAACCCTATGCGGGCGAAGACGGGGCTACGTCCATTTGTGCTGGCGAAAGCGTGACCCTATTTACCCAATTAGGAGGCGATTTTGACGCAGACGGAACCTGGATAGAAACCACGCAATCTGGTGGTACACTTAACGGCTCTGTTTTTGATGCCACCGGAGTCAGCAATGGCACCTATATTTTCCGCTACGAAATAGAGGGCGATGCCCCTTGTGTAAATAGCAGCGCAGAAGTAAGCGTTGAAGTGAATGGCCTGCCGAAGATCGAGGGTGTAGACCTGGTTTGCTCTGAAGACGGTGAGAGCTACAGCGCTGTAATTACCGTAACGGGTGCCGAGCCTGGAGAGTATACTGCCAACTACGGTGGTACCTGGGACGGTAATGGCGTGTTTACATCAGATCCCATTCCAAACCAAACGCAGGAAACCATTAAAATTAGTGATGTTAATGGTTGCGGTGAAGAGGAGGTAACTGTGAATAAGCGTTGCAACTGTATTACCGAGGCCTCTCGAATGCAAACAGATACGCTTGTAGTAGCTTGCCCCGGTGAATCTGTGGAAGGCATAAACCTTGGAGGGTTTGTAGATGATGGTGATGACACCGAACTATATTACTTGGTAGAAAACTCAGGCACAGTACTCACTGGAGTGCTAGACTCTAACGAAACTGGAGTTTTCGATTTTATTCCCGGTGCAATGGAACGCGATCGTACCTATTATGTGGCAATTGCTGCGGGTAACGATATGGGCAATGGAGCCCCCGATCGTGCCGATGCATGTTTTACAGTTTCTTCCGGTACTCCAGTCATGTTTGCTAGTGCTCCTACAGGAGATCTGAGCCTAGCAGCTAGCGACATTTGCCCCGGAGAAAACACCTTGGCTATAGTAGATATAACTACAGGACAAGCTCCTTTTGACGTGGTGATCTCCAACAATCGCAACGGCAACACCGTAAACATTTCAAACGCTACCACTCCACTACAAGACACGGTATCTGCTATGGATACTACCCTGTTCACCATATCAGAAATTACGGATGGATATGGTTGTGTGGGTTCGGGTGGATCGGCCACTTTAAATGTTAACGAAGCACCCACTGCAGACTTACAAAATGGTACTGCTTGCGGCTATACCGATGGCGATATTGTTATTGTGGTAGACGGAGCTGGAAACGAGTGGGAAGTAGTATTAAGTTCTAGCGTAGAAGGCGAAAACGGAAATCTGGATACGGTAATCACCAATATTAGCCGCAGTGGTTTTATTGGTCGCCCACCATTTCAACCCAATGATACCGTAGTTACCTACACCTTAGTTTCGGTTTCAGACAACTCGGGATCTGTGTGCGAAGGTGTAGTGAGTGGTAGCTTTAAGGTAAACCCTATGCCCACGGGCACCATTACCAACTCAGACGCTACCTATTGCGAAGGTAACCCCATCATGCTCACACTAAATGCTACCGGTATTGGTCCGTGGCTGTTTACCATAGAAGCAGGTGGAAACACATACACAGCAAATACGAGCCAACCCACAGAAACCGTGAGCATTTCGAGTGGTTTGCCAGAAGGAACGTACCAGTTTACAGTTACCGAAATAGAAGACTTGGGAACGGGTTGTACTAAAGAAGGAGAAGGAAATCCAGCCGATGTAGTTATAAACCCGGGTCCCGATGCGCAAATGGGCTTTGATTTACAGGGAGAACCTGACCCCAATCCTACAAAAACCCTAACTATTTGCGATGGTGAGGATGCCGTAATCGACTTTCAATATCTCTCTGGGTCCGGAAGCGAATTCGATATCTTATGGGATCAAAACGATTCCATAAGAAGTCCATTACAGCTAACGCCTGGCATCATTACCTCAGAAACGATTGAGGCCCACACGTTAAAGATTGGCACCAATAAGTTTGTTCTTATACGTCTCTCGGATGACACACCCGCACAATGCGCTGGACTTATGGTAGACAGTGTGGAAATCATTGTGAAACCGCTCCCCGAAATAGCGCTTAATTTCTCTGATGATAATATCTGTAATGGCGAATCTTTCACCGTTACCGTAACGCCCACGGCTACCGATCCTATAGCCTTTGACCTGGTAGACCAAGATGGCAACACCACCAGCTATACCGAAACCAGCGGTAGCAATAGTTTTACCGTTACGCCACCAAGCCCTGGCACATACACCTACAGGGTTACAAACTTGCGTGAAGTAGGCCCCAGCGTAAATTGTACCGGAAGCTACGCTCCTACCCATACGGTAAATGTTATAGCCAATCCAACGGCCAATATCAATACCAATCCGATTGTGGTGTGCGAGGATACGCCTGTAGAGTTACCTTTTACTACCACAGGCACTCCCGATTTAGAAGTAGAATTTTCTATAACTGGAGATGGTTATGTTGGAAATCCTACCGCTGCCACAAGTGGTGGAAACGACTCGTATACGCTAAATTTAGATCCAGGCGTGTATACCGCAAGCATTACCGAAGTACGCGATGGTTCCGCAGCACAATGCAGCGCTGCGGGCGTTGGTTCAACGTCAATAGAAGTGGTAGCCAAGCCGCAAATAACCAGCATCGGTTTTAGCGAAAATCCCATTTGCGCAGATGATGCTACCTTATTTCAGTTTGAAATTGCTGGAAACGGTCCTTTCAGTGTAGACTTTACCGATGGTATCAGTGGCACATTTACCGAAACGGTTAACTCGGACACGCGCTACGACCATCAGCACCAAGGGGTACAAAACACCCGTTTTAGCATCAACCAAATTGGCGACAACACCGTTACCACAACCGATGGTTCCAACTGTCTTGCAGATGACCTACCACAAACAGCAGACCTTGTGGTACATCCAAGACCCGAGTTGCAGCTTATCCAGGGCGATGATATCTGCCAGGGCGAAGTAGCTACCGTGCAGCTATCGGTTACAGAAGCACAAGGACCATTTACCCTAACACTGTTCGACAACATTACTGGCGAGGAATACATCAAATCGTACACCAGTGGTGGCGCTATTGCTTTTAATGCCGGAGATTATCAAGAGAAAGACAGCTTAGCGCTGTTCCCATTACGCGTTACAGATAACATTACGGGGTGTAGTGGCGACACCTCAGACAGCCGAGTAAGCGGCAATGCTATTGTAAATATCCGCCCTATACCGCAAGAACAATTTGTAGTGGATGCCATGGCCGCATGTGCACCGTTTACGCCAACGGCAACTTTCAATCCACCACAAAACTATAACAGCCGCGTTACCGACTGGACCTGGACTTTGCCTAATGGACAGACCGTTTCCAATGAAGAGGAATTACACCTTAGCTTCGATGAACCAGGAACCGAGCACATTCTACGCTTAAATTATGCTTCCATACACGGTTGTGAAGCACCGGAGCAAGCGCAATTGCTTACGGTTTACAACGATCCAGTGGCAGATTTTGTGTACAACCCTGGCGAACCCAGCACGATAAACTACCAGGTACAATTTATCGATCGTTCTATACGCGCTGCGCAATATCAATGGACCATAAATGGCGATTCCTCATATACCGAAGAGCGTGCCATTTACGATTTCCCATTTGATGAAGAAGGATTTTATGATGCCTGCTTAGAGGTGGTTAGCCCCAATGGCTGTGTGGATGAAAGGTGCAAAGAAATTTACGTTAGAGGCGAATCGCTGGCATACGTACCCAACACCTTTACGCCCGATGGCGATGGTTTAAACGATGTTTTCATCCCCGTTCTTTCTACGGTAGACGAAGACAGCTATTCACTGCAAATATTTAACCGCTGGGGAGAAATAATCTTTGAAACGCAAGACGTAAATGAAGGCTGGGACGGCATAACCAACATGGGTACTGAGGCGCCAACTGGAGCCTACGTATACAAATTAAAAGCGGTGAGCGATTTCGAAGAAGTACAACTTATTGAAAGCACCGGTGTAATTCGCTTGTTGCGCTAATCCCCAAAGAAAAAAGAGAATGAAAACTTACATACCACAAATCCTACCTATGAAAAAGCTGTTGATCTTCTGTTTATTGGCTGCTACAACGCAAATTACAGTGGGGCAAGTGAGCCTAACTCCTGTATCCGATTGGACTACCGTTGCCCAAGAACAGGGCGTGCAGCTATCTTATGTGTACCAAGATTGCGAAATCCCCGAAGAAGGTTTCTATGCCGAGTACATCTATCTCAGCTTTAAAAACACCAACAACTACCCCGTTACGGTAAGTTGGTTTAACGATACCTACTACAATGGCAAGTGCACTAATTGCGACCACAAAAGCCGCGATAGAAAAAGACAAATTAACCTAGCTGCAGGCGAAACCCTTTCTGGACAATGCCAGATTGGCCTAAACCGCGGCTTACGCATACACCGCAAATGGTTGCAAATGAAAGGAAGAACCCTGCAAAAACTCGAGTTAACCGAACTGAATGTGCAATCTGAAATAGAGAAGTAATGGGCGGTTTTCACAGTTATCTCGTTGTAGCAGTACTTGCCGTACTTTCTTCCATGCCGTCTTATGCCCAGCTTAGTGGTTGTACAGTCGAGGGGTTTGCCAGCAACTATGATGTTTTGTGCGGTGACACCATAAGCTTATCTGCTATTGGTAACGGTGATGTTATTTTTGAGGAGGATTTTGACGATTTTGACCTGAGTGAATGGGAGGTTGATCCCACAGGCACTATAGAAACAAACTTATGTCAACCCACACCGGAAGGCACTCCTTATTTATGGTTTGGATCGGGAGCCCAAGCGCCTCGTGATGCCGTAACTCCGTGTCTAAATACCTCTACTGGAGGGGTTATAACATTTAGGATGCGCTTTGCCCGCCAAGGGGGGCCACAAGATTGCGAGGGCCCAGACTTAGACGATGAAGGTGTACACCTTCAATATAGATTAAACCCGGGTTGTGGAAATCCAGGCCCTTGGACTCAAATTGATTATTGGGGACCAAAAGGTGGTACAGATCCCGAACGAACTTCTTGGACAGAATACGTTGCTGATATACCAGAAGGTGGAGAAGCTAACAGTGTTCAAATTCGTTGGGCGCAATTGGTAAGTAGTGCACCAGATGCGGTAACAGGAGATCAATTTGACAATTGGGGCATCGAGGATGTTCGAATTGTGGTTAACCCGCCCGATGCAATTTACACTTGGGAGCATACGGGGAACCCTCGGCCCACGGGTGCTACCCCAAAAGTGGTCCCGACTTCAGATACGGACTATATCATTGAATACACTGATGGCAGCAACTTTTGCTACGATACCGTTAGCGTTACGGTAAGACGACAGTCTTTAGATGTTACCGTAAACCCCACACCACCTCTTTGCCCTGGTGAAACAGTTACTATGACTGCTACCTCAGAGATAGAGCTACCCAATTATAATTGCGAAGCCACTACTGAGTGCATAGGATCTGCTACTTCGATTAGCATAGGAAATGGAAATATTTTAAATGAAAATTATCGCCCGCTTGGTTTTAATAATGGTGGATCTTGCACAAACCTCAACGGGTTTTACAACGGTACTTTCGCTTCAGCTGCGCGAACCCAATTCATAATACGGAAAGATGAAATACCAGCCTTTTTAAACGGCGGGCAATTGTATTCCATCCAGCTTAATGCCGAAAATAACTCTTCCCATCCTAATTTTAGAATAAAAATGGGGTGTACCGATAAAACTGAATTTACCTCTGATGCCGAATCCGAGTTCCAAACTGGTTTAATCGAAGTACATACGCCAAAAACCGTAGACTTTGGTGCTGGATGGAATACCATAGAATTCGATCAGAATTATGAGTGGGACGGCAACTCCAATATTGTTATTGAGGTTTGCTGGAACGCCTCCAATCCACGAAGCAATCGCTTACGAAAAACTAACACGGGTTTCGCCAGTGCCATTCATACCAACACCTGTTTTGGAGATGACTTCAATTGTGGTTATCTAGGTGCAACCGCTGCCATAGACAACAACAGGCCAACAATGCGGTTAGAGCTGTGCTATCGCCTGGATCCACAACTAGAATACACCTGGACGCCTACCACTAACCTCTCCGATCCCAATAACAACCAAACCGATGCCAATCCAACAGAAACTACCACCTACACCGTGGAGGTTCGGGATAACAATGCGCCTCCGCAATGTGCCGTAACCCAAGAAGTAGAAATTGGTATCCTTTCTTTAGATGGGTTTGAGCCCAGCTTTGAAGAACCCTGGTGCGAAGGACAAGACTTACAACTCTACGCCAATATTTCTGGAGCAACCTACAGCTGGACGGGCCCCAACGGTTTTTTCTCTGGTGCCGAAAATCCCGTTATTGCCAATGCAGGACCTGAGGCAGCCGGAGAATACACCCTGTTTGCCAGCAACGGCAACTGCGATGGCGAAGCTACGGTTACCGTAGTAGCTACCGAACCCGGTAGTGCAGGTACCCCCAGAGATACTGCGCTGTGCAACAGCAGTCCAAGTTTGAACTTGAACCTCATGCTGAGCGATGAAACTCCAGGCGGTTCATGGGTAAATCAAAGCACAGGCGACACACTAAGCGGAAACAGTTTTGACCCAGGTTCCTTGGACTTTTCCACACTGCCCGCAACCATTCCTTTTGAATATGTTCTGGATGACCCCTGTGGTATCCAAAGTGCTACGTTAAACCTTACGGTAAACCCCGGTGTCAATGCGGGTGGCGACAATAACGACAACATATGCGAAAGCTTAGGCAGCCTAGACCTATCCACCCTACTCACCAACGATGCACAGCCCGATGGCACCTGGGAAGACCCGGATGGAACAGGGCAATTGTCAGGGTCTTTACTCAACACGGCTGACTTAGGCTTTGGAGAGTATGTGTTTTGGTACATCGTAACCGCAGAAGCACCCTGCGAAAATGATACGGCCTTTATAGACCTAACCATACAAAACCAGCCTTACGCGGGTCAAGATGGCGAAGGAAGTGTCTGTATAGGGAACACAGTTAACCTGTTTAACCTACTAACTGATAACCCCGAAAATGGAGGAACTTGGGTGGACGTCAATGGTTCGGGTGGCGTTATAACGGGCAATACCTATGACGCTACCAATGCAACCCAAGGCACCTACACCTTACAGTATGTGTTAAGTGCCACAGCACCCTGCGCGAATAGCGAAGCCGAAGTTACCTTAACGGTTGCCGGCACCCCTGAAATTTCCAATGTACTGGTAGAATGCAACGAAGCGGGAACGGACTACATCGTAACCTTTGATGTAGAAGGAGGAGACCCTGCTTCCTACACGGCTAACATTCCTGGAACTTTTGGTGGCGGACAATTTACCTCGAACCCTATTCCTAGCGGACAAGAAACTACCATAGAAATTAGCGATGCCAACGGGTGTGGTACTGCAACCACCACCGTAAACAAACTGTGCGACTGCAAAACCCAGGCTTCTGAAATGTTTACCGACACTCTGGTAACGGCCTGCGAAGGTGAAGCCGTAAATGGCGTAAATCTGGGAGGATTCTTCTCGGATGGAAATGACGTAGAAGCTTTTTATCTCCATACCAACTTGGGGCCTACATTGGGTACCGTTTTGGCTGTAAACCCGACCGATACCTTTAATTTTATTCCCGGTACCACAGACTACGATGTTACGTATTATATCTCAGCAGTTGCCGGGAATGATGACGGCAATGGCCTACCCGATCTCAACGATCCATGCCTTTCTGTAAGTCCGGGTACCCCAGTAATATTCTACCAAAACGCAGTAGCAGATCTTAGCCTCGACCCCGCCATAATTTGTCCGGGTGAGGATGCCAATTTAACGGTAACCATCACCCACGGTGTCCCTCCTTTTGATGTGGTAATCGGAAACAACCAAGATGCAACAGAAATAACGCTAACCGGAGTAGGCCGTACCGCCTCTACTACCGTAAGTAGAATAGATACCACGACTTTTACGGTACTTCAAATTACCGATGCAGCTGGCTGTACAGGGCTAGCAGGAAATCCAGCAACTCTGGCAGTAAACGAGGCTCCCGTTGCCAAACTCGAAGATGGAACGTCATGTGGAGCTGCTAACGGCTTGTTAAACATCAGCGTTTCGGGAGCAGGAACCGCCTGGGAAGTGGTGTACACCAACGATTTTGACGGCAGCGAAACCACGCTGGATCTGGATGAAACCGGATACAGCCAAGCGCCTCCTGCTATTGGAGATGGCAATACTGCAGTTACCTACTCTTTGGTTTCGGTAAGCGATAACTCGGGAAGTATTTGTCCTGGCGTTGTGCAAGGAAGCTACACCGTAAACCCAGAACCTACGGCATCTTTGCTTGGTACGGCAGGACCGTATTGCCAGGGAACGGATGTTCCTTTTGAACTGGAATTGACGGGTATTGGACCATGGGACATTACCATGGATGACGGCCAAGGCGGCACGCATACCCTTACGGCTAACAGCCGCACTGCTACGGTTCCATACAACCCGAACCTTGCCCCGGGCAATTACACCTTTACCATTACCCAGGTTACCGATGTAGCCACAGGTTGCACCGGAGCTGGCAGTGGGTCCATAGACATAGAAATTAACCCAACTCCAGATGCGGAGGTTGGTTTTAACCTGGCTTCCAGCCCATCTAAGACCATAGAAATATGTGCCGATGGAAACACCGCTATGGACTTCCAATACCTCTCTGGTAGTGGCGATATTACTGTGGATTACGAAATTAATGGTGCAGCCCAACCCGCGCTAACTGTACCCAATGGCGGTATTGCAACGGTACCTTTTGACCCTGCTTTTAACCCGGGAACCCGCGATGTGGTGATAACCCAGGTTACGGATAACACCGCAGCAGGATGTGTAGGCACCGGAGACCTGGCTACTATTGAAGTGAAAAACCTGCCTTCGGTAAATTTCTCTGTACCACCAGCGGTCTGCGATGGTGATGTAGTAACCGTAACCTACACCAGCAATGGGGAAGGCCAAGTTTCTTTTGATGTAGTAGACGACAACACGGGCACCGTATATACCAGCATCAGCTCGGCAGCGGGCGCCAACCAAACGGCTACCTTCGCAGCACCTGCGGTGGGCAGTTATACCCTGGCTATTGCCAACATTACTGATGGAGGTGCTACACCTTGTAATGGAAGCAATTTCAATACAGAAAGCTTAGACGTGTTGCCCTTACCCGGTGCAGACCTAACCGATCCATTACTTACCTTCTGTGCCAACGAAGATGTATTGGTACCCTTTACCCTGGATTTTAATGGCGACCAAACCCTGGATCTAGAGCTTGTTGGAGATGCAGCTACCCTGACACCTTCGGAACAGGTGAGCACCAGTGGTGATATTAATCTAGGGCGATTAGCACCTGGTAACTATCAATTGCGCATTACTACAGTTACAGAAAATACCAGTGGAAATAACTGTAGCGCTCCAGGAACAGGTGTTACGGATATTACTGTAAATGCAAATCCATCCGTAACATCGGTACAGTTTGAGCCTAGCGAGATTTGCGAAGGTGACAATGCCCAGTTTAAATTTGAATTGGTTGGAAACGGCCCGTGGGATGTGAGCTATGGCGATGGCCAAGGCTTTGACACGACCGCAACAGTAACTATTTCAAATAGACTTTACGAAGAAGCAGCAAGACCCTTTACAGATACCACCACTTACACCATTACTGCTATTGTAGATAATGGCAGCGGTTGTGACGCCCTAAACTTGCCGGTAAGCCAAACCCTCCCCGTTAAACCGGTTCCAAGCTTACAACTGGTTAATGGGAGCACCGTATGCGAGGGAAATAACCCCGTGATATCGTACAATGCTACCCAAACGGGCACGGATTTCGAATTGGTGCTGCAAGACCAAAACGGTACACAGCATGGACCCTTTTTCTTGGCTGATCCTAACGGCACCTTCGAATTCTCCAACATTGGGATAAACGACAGCTTACACTTATCCGGGGTTACCGTAACCAATAGTTTCGGCTGTAGTGAAACGCCTATCGGTAGTGCCGATGCCATCACGAAACCCAACCCTAGTGTAGCGATTGGTTTTGAACCTAACTTGGAGGGATGCTTCCCATTTACCCCCAAAGCCTACTTTACGCCCTCATCGGATTACGATACCGAAACCGACTCTTGGAATTGGATCTTTAACGGAAATACGGTAAGCAATCAAGATACGGTACGCCCACAAATGGGCAGTCGTGGAAACGTAGTTCCCGTGCAGTTGAGTGTAACTACCATCCACGGATGTTCGGACAACAGCAGTATTAATTTTACGCTGCTCGATGATCCTGTAGCCAGTATTTTGGTAGATCCGTTAGAGCCCACCACCATAAGCCCCGAGGTTACTATTAGCAGCAACACCGCTCAAGATGTAGTAAGTACCGACTGGTTTATAGACGATGTTTTGGTGAGCGAAGAGCGCACCTTTGAATACCAATTTGCAAACGAGCAAGGAGTATACGATTTGTGCCTGGCGGTTGAAAACGTTGGCGGTTGTTTGGATACCACCTGCTACGAGTTGCCCGTTAAAGGGGTAATGCAAGTGTTTGTTCCCTCTGGATTTACACCCGATGGCGATGGCAAAAACGACATTTTTAAGCCGGTAATTAGCGAACCTGCAGAAGGTTTATACAAGCTTCAAATCTTCGATCGCTGGGGTAAAATGGTGTTTGAAACCGAGAACCCCGATAAGGGATGGGATGGTACCACGGCCCAAAACGCAGATCCCAAACCGGGAGTATATGTATTTAAGCTCACCGTAACCAGCCAATACGATTTGCAAGACGTAGTGCGCGAACAAGGTGTAATTACCATAGCGAAATAGGCATTTGCCGCGATCTTCCCCAGTTGGGATAACCAACGCCTTAGGCAAAAAAAAGCCCCGAAACGAAAATCGTTTCGGGGCTTTTTCTTTGGCTGATTTATACGCGTAGCCTACACATCGATGTTGGCGTACTTCGCATTCTTCTCAATAAACTCTCTACGAGGCGGTACTTCATCGCCCATCAACATAGAGAAAATATGGTCTGCTTCTACCATATCATCTACGGTAATTTGTCGTAGCGTTCGTCCGTCTGGGCTCATGGTTGTTTCCCAAAGCTGGGTCGCATTCATTTCTCCCAGACCTTTGTAACGCTGTACCGATACACTGCTTTCGTTACCGGCACCTTTAAGCTCTTGCACGGCTTTTGCACGTTGCTCTTCGGACCAGCAGTACTCCGACTTGGCTCCTTTCTTCACCAAATACAGCGGTGGAGTGGCAATGTATACGTAGCCATTTTCTATCAGCTCGCGCATGTGGCGGAAAAAGAAGGTAAGGATCAGCGTTTGAATGTGAGAACCATCGACATCGGCATCACACATAATTACAATTTTGTGGTAGCGCAGTTTAGAAATATCCAGCGCTTTGCTGTCTTCTTCGGTTCCTACCTTAACACCCAGTGCGGTGTATATATTCTTGATTTCCTCGTTATCGAAAATCTTGTGCTGCATGGCTTTTTCCACGTTAAGGATTTTACCTCTAAGTGGTAGTATCGCCTGGAATTTTCGGTCGCGGCCCTGTTTGGCAGTTCCCCCTGCAGAGTCACCCTCCACGAGGTATATTTCACACTCGTGTGGGTCTCTAGAAGAGCAATCAGCCAGCTTACCGGGAAGCCCACTTCCCGTCATTACCGATTTGCGTTGCACCATTTCGCGAGCCTTTTTGGCTGCGTTACGGGCTTGCGCGGCAAGAATTACTTTTTCTACAATGGTTTTGGCATCCTTGGGGTTTTCTTCCAAGAAGTTGCTCAGCATTTCATTTACCGCTTGCGAAACGGCTGCCGTTACCTCGCGGTTACCGAGTTTGGTTTTAGTTTGTCCCTCAAACTGTGGCTCAGCAACTTTCACAGACACAACGGCTGTTAGCCCCTCACGGAAATCGTCTCCAGCAATTTCAAACTTCACTTTAGAAAGCAAGCCCGATTCCTCTGCGTATTTCTTTAGGGTATTGGTTAACCCTCTGCGGAAACCACCTACGTGTGTCCCTCCTTCTATGGTGTTGATGTTGTTTACGTAGCTAAACAGATTTTCACCATACGAGGTGTTGTACACCATAGCTACCTCAACGGGAATTCCGTTTTTCTCGCCTTCCATATGTACCACCTCGCTAATAATGGGCTCGCGCGTGGCATCTAAAAAGCGTACAAACTCGCTCAATCCTTCTTCCGAATAAAACTCTTCGGAGATAAAGTTCCCTTCCTCGTCTTTGTGGCGTCTATCCGTAATGGTTAGGCGTATTCCTTTATTAAGGAAGCCCAGCTCACGCATTCTTTTCGAAAGCGTTTCATAGCTGTATTCCAGTACATCAAAGATTTGGTGATCCGGTTTAAAGGTCACCTCAGTTCCCCGTTTATCGGTAGTTCCTACTTCCTTTACGGGTTCCAGGGCTTTACCTCTAGAGTACTCTTGTTCCCAGATTTTGCCATCGCGATATACCGTGGCTTTTAAGCTCTCGGACAAGGCATTCACACAGGAAACTCCCACCCCGTGCAATCCTCCCGAAACCTTGTAGGAGTCTTTATCGAATTTACCCCCTGCACCAATTTTGGTCATTACTACCTCTAGGGCAGAAACGCCTTCCTTTTTGTGCATATCCACAGGAATACCCCGACCGTCATCGGTTACAGTAATGGAGTTATCTTCATTTATAATTACAGTGATGTTCTTACAGTGTCCTGCTAAGGCTTCATCGATAGAGTTATCGGCCACCTCGTACACCAGGTGGTGCAACCCGCGGATGCCCACATCTCCAATGTACATGGAAGGGCGCATACGCACGTGTTCCATACCCTCCAGGGCCTGAATACTATCTGCCGAATAAGCCTTTTTTTCTTCACTCATAGCGTACTATTTTAAGCCAATCAAAAATACGATTAATACCCCGGTAACAGCCCGGTAAAACGGGCTTAAATCCACCGTTTTATTAACAAAAACAAGATTTAGAAGGAGTAGGTCAGCCCCCCTGAAATAAAGGTGCCTAAAGCCGCGTAATTGGGAAACTGCAAATAACTTCCCAAAATATTAGCCCCGTTTAAATACACTGAAAATCTGCGGGTATAGCGGTACTCAAAACCTATATTTATATCCGTGTAGGCTTCTAGGTTTTGGAGGCCATTGCTTTCCGTTAACACATCCAACCGTTGTGGCACAGCCGTAACGCCCAGTTCTGCAATAAACTTGTCGTTGATATTGTATTTAAAGTGCGCCTCCACTAAAATTTCGGGCAAGTTGAGTCCTAGCGTATCTGCATCATAGTTAAAGTAGTTGGCCTGGATGCCTGCCTCTACTTTGCTACCAATTTCCAGACTGTATTCTCCCAAAATGTGGAAGTAGTTGTAGTTGACATAGTCGAGGTTAAACGCCCCCAAACGATTTACAGAGTCTGCCGTCAAAATAAAGATGGGTGCGTTGATGCGCTGATGGTATCCTGCCTTAAAATTATAGGATGAGCGCTCAGAAAAGCTACCGCGCAACCCTAGGAATACATTGAGCTTCTCTCGCTGCAAGCGCAGTTGAGTGATGTCGTTTAAAAATGGATTCATCTGCGCCAAGCGCTGAAACGTATTGAGGTGCGCTCCACCATTTAAGCCTGCGTAGGGCACAGCAAAACGTTTAAGCCCCATGTAGGTAATCTTGGCTTCTGGGAAGAAATAAAAATAATTGCGGCCGCGATCTAAAAATGTGGTTACGTTCAGTCCTACATCAAACAACCACTTACCCGTATTGGTGGCAATGTGCGGCACCAAGTTAATTACGGTATTGTTTTGGGTGAATGCGGAGTCGCTGAGCGAATACAGGTTTTGCTGCACCCCTACATCCAGCTTATACAACTCGGTATTGTTGTACTTTTCTAGCCTACTATTGGCGTGAATATGTATTTCTTGAGCTGACCGATTATCGCCCCAGAAACCAACATCCAACGTTTCATGGTGGTTTACTTTGTCCTCATCTTTGTAATACGATTGAAAATCTACGGCTAACCCCGCTTGAGAAAAAATACGTTGGTCGCTCGGTAATGCACCTGCTATTTCAGGACCGGTGTAGATGCTATCGTTAAAGGTGCGCACCTGTCGAGAGCCGTACAGGTGGCCGTCTAAACTGGTTTTCCGAAAGAGTTTCTTCCCCCAAACATCTAACTCGTTATTGGAAAACGGCCCCGTAAATTCGGCAGGATTATCCGTATCGCCTTTTGAAGAAAAGTGACGTAATTTAACTGCGTACAAGCCATTGCGCTCTCGTTTAGAGCCCAGGTACACCTCGGCCAACGGTGCGGTGTAATTTCCGATTCCCAATTTTACATAGCCCGGGTATAATTTGCTAAGCGGCTCTACCACCTTTAAACGTGCAGCTTTTATGGTATCGGGCTCAAAATTGGTTTTAAAGAAAACCGGTAGCACATCGTACTGCAGGTCATCTTTGGTAATTACCGTATCTATTTCTTGCGGGTAGAAGGTGCTTTTAAAAGCATCTTTGAGCTTTAGCTCACGCTCCCCCACGGCAATAATTTCCTGGTTTAAGGTATTGGATACCGGTGGGTCTTGCGCCCACGTTGGCAACACCAAAACAGCACCCAGTAATGAAATGTATATGCGCTTCTTCATAGTGTTTAGGGGTTGGTGGTTACGGTATCGGTATTCATTTTCACTTGGGGCTTAGGCAGCGCTGTGCTATCTGAGGGAGCGGGAGTAGCACTGCTCGTGCTATCTGCTTCCTCTTCGTACAGCTTTTCATACTGGGCATCTTCGGGAGAAAACTGTATTTCCACTTCCTCCGATTCGCCCTCGTTTTCTGCCGCTTCCATGGCTAAAATCACATCCAGCTTTTCCTTGGCTTTGTTTACCAGGTCTTCGCCTTCGTGGTAATCGATAATGCTTTGTAGCGTAGCCTTTGCCTGGAAAAGATCCTCCATTTTAATGTAGACATCCGACAATAAAATAAAGGTGCGTGCTAGCCAGTCGTCATACGTAGGCTTAGTATTAATGGCTTCGAAAATAAGCTCTTCGGCCTTGGCGTATTCGCCTTGGGTATAGCTCAATTTGGCCATGCGGAAGCGTGCTTCGGCACCCTCTATGCTTTTGGTATAATTGGCCAAGGTATCGTAGGAGTTCATGGCCTCTTGTAGTTTACCCAAACGCTCTTCAGACTTCGCTTTCAGCAACATGGCTTCTATGCGTTTGTCCTCCGGAATATTGCTGTAAAAGAGCACCTTATTGGCATAATCCATGGTTTCGCGCGCCAGATCTAGCTTGTTATAGCAGCGCATTTGTCCAATCTTCGCTTCGATACGATTGGTTTTAAAGCTGGCTATTTTCTCCAGGCGCTGGTATTGCTCCAGCGCTTTTTGGTAGTTGCTATCCAGGTAATTCAAATACGCTACCGTAATAAGCGATGGCTCGGTAAACTTGTTGTTTTCCTGGTCTGCAATGTACTCGTAGTTCTCCTTGGCCAGGTCGTAGTTTTCGGCTTGGAAGTAGCACTCGGCCATGTAGAAGTGGGCGTTTACCGCAAAAATGGCGGTATCAAAACGATTTAAATACACTTCAAAGGCGTCAATAGCCCCCTCACAGTCGTTTTTGGTAAAGAAGTTTTCTGCTGCCCGATAATTCACCGAGTCCAATGCCGCAGTGGAGATATTGGCGTACGTAAGGCTTTGCACCCAGTTGTTGTACTCTTCTATCCTGCCCAACTCCACATAAATATCTTCTGCCCTTTGGATGGCCTCTTTGGACTCTTTGTAGGAAGGATAATTTTCTGCAACCCGTTTAAAGGTCGCCAGCGCTTCATCTACCTGTTTGTTGCGGTAGAAAATCAAGCCGCTTTTCATTAAGCCTTTTTTAGCCCACACCCCATTGGGATAGTTGCTTACCAGTTTGTTGAAACTAGCCAGAGCTTTGTCGTTTTCACCCTGCTTAAAGTAAGCATCGCCACGCTCGTATATCGCGTCTTGCGCGTAGGTAGACTCCGGGAAGCGCGTCTCAAAGTTTTCCAGCACCTGTACCTTTTCGGCATTCTTATCTCTAAACCCTTGGCACATGGCAAGCTGAAAGGTTGCATAATCGCTTTCCTTGCCCGCTACCTGAGAAGCGCGCTTGTAGAAATCGGCAGCGCTCACAAAATCTTTCTGAATATAAAAACAGTCGGCTGTGCGGGTATACCCATCGGCCAACAAGGGAGTCGGCACTTGCGGATTCCCCGTAACAAAGTCTCTAAAGTACTTTTGGGCGGCTATAAAGTTTTGCTGTTTAAAATTGGCGTAGCCCAGATTGTACAATGCTTGGTGGTAATAGCCCGTTCCGTATGCGTCACCCCGTTTTAAATAAGCACTGTAGTTGCGCACCGCTCTGGGGTAATCGGCAAGCTTGTAGTAGCACTCTCCTACCCAAAACAAACTCTCCGACACCAATTTCTTTTCTATTTGAAATTGCTTCACTTTCTGAAAGCTCTCCAGGGCCTTGTTGTAATCTTTGGCTAAAAACAACTCCACCCCTCGGTTGTATGCCAAATATTGGTATGCCGAGCGCAAGCGGAAGTCTTTGTTCTGAATTTTCTCTATGCTATTTAGAGCGGCTTCGTAATTGCGTGTGGTGAGGTACACGTAAATCAAGATCTCGTTCACCTCATCCACCCGTGGCGAATTGGGGTATGTGTTTAAGTATTCCTCAAAAGCGCTAATGGCTTCGTGGTATGGGTTAAAGCTAAGCTCGTAGGCCAGCTTGGCGTAGTTAAAGAGGGCGTCTTCTTTTATCTCCCGATCAAAAGCTTCTTTACTCGCTGCGCGGAACGCGGAGCGTGCCATTTTCTTTTCATCGAGTTTCAGGTAGGCTTGTGCCAGCAGGTAGTTGGCTGTTTGCCCCAACAGTCCTTCTGCATTGGTGAGGTAATTGAAGTACTTTACCGCTTGCCCGTAATTACCAGTTTTTAAATAGCAGTAGCCCAACTGGTAGTTGTCTTCCTGGCTGCGCCCAGCCCCACTGTTCGAAAAATCTTCGAGGTAAGGCAATGCCTTTTCGTAATCTTGCTCGTAGTAGTAAGCCTCGCCTACCAAACGCGAAATCTCCTCTCTTCGCAGCAAATCTTCATCTGCCAAAAGCGGTTCGGCATAGGCTAATAACTCTTCATATTTTTTTTGCTGGTAATAGATGTGTACGATATAGTACTTCACCAGCTCGCTAAAGTTGGAGTCGTCCTTAATACGATTAAAACTACTTAAAGCATTCTCGTAGCGGCCGCTCTCGTAATTTAAGTGGGCGTAGTAGTAATTGGCGGGATAGAAATAATCGCCCTGTACGTCTTTAATTCTCGCAAAACTTGCCAGGGCCTCTTGCGCATTCCCAAGGTGAAAGTTGCTGAAGCCCAGCTTAAAATAGTAAGCCACGCGCTCGGCATCGCTCTCCAGTTTTCCGGGCGCCACCTTAGACAACCACTGCACCACATCGCGATGGTCTTTCTTGCGGTAGCTGTAGGTTCCTAACTGATAATAAATGGCCTGTTTCCAACGGCTATCGGGGTATTTTTTAAGAAAGTCCTTTAGCAGATACTCCGCATCGCGGTTAAACAATTGCAGCGCGCATACCGCTTGGTAGTACTGCGCGGCAATGGCCGTTTCTGTATTGCCGGTAGCCTCGTTGGCTAATACCTGCTCAAAAACTTTTTGCGCAGCCGCATACTTTTTCTTGTAAAAAAGTGCCT
This sequence comes from uncultured Flavobacteriales bacterium, assembly GCA_964627445.1. GTDB lineage: Bacteria > Bacteroidota > Bacteroidia > Flavobacteriales_D > Luteibaculaceae > Luteibaculum. The sequence goes on from CAZVJF010000001.1 coordinate 65,170, forward strand.
TGGCTGTTTGCAGCGTAACCTCCTCGGGCTGATACTGCACTGGGTTTTGGGCAACAAGCAGAACCGAAGAAAAAAGCAGGGCAACAGCACCCAGAACCTTGAGGTGTTTGTACATGGAAAATCCTGTTAAGGGTGGTTATCAAAGAAACAAAGGCTAGCCTTGCGATAGGGGTTAAAATCTTTTTATTTTCAACGCGTTAGTGTTAAAAATATTCTCCCTTTTTTAAGCCACATATCGCAGTAAATTTGACACCATGGAAAACACCGTAAACAACGCAGAAACGGTTATTGCGCTGCACGATGCAGACATTTTTCAACGCGACCACTTGGTACTAAAACAAGTGAATCTCGAGGTTAAGAAAGGTGAGTTTGTATACCTAATAGGAAAAACGGGATCGGGAAAAAGCTCTTTACTCAAGGTGATCTATGGCGATTTGGGCTTAAAAAACGGTTCGGGCTCCGTAGCAGGATATCCACTCCAAAAATTAAAATCGCGTCAAATCCCCTACCTAAGAAGAAAACTGGGGATTGTTTTCCAGGATTTTCAACTCCTACCCGACCGCAATGTAAACGATAACCTGCTGTTTGTACTCAAGGCCACAGGATGGAAAAATCGGCAGTTGATGGACGTGCAAATTCGCAAGGTGTTAGACCTGGTAGGACTCATCCATAAAGGATACAAGTATCCCCATGAAATTTCGGGAGGAGAGCAGCAACGCGTTTCCATAGCGCGCGCCCTTCTCAACGACCCCGAGATCATACTGGCCGATGAGCCTACGGGAAATTTAGACCCCAAAACCACCAAAGAGATTTTGGTGCTGCTCCACGAAATTAGTCAACGCGGAAGGGCGGTCATCATGGCTACACACGATTACTCGGAAATGGAGGCCTACTCCAGTCGCGTGCTTACTTGTGAAGAGGGCACCCTTAAGGAAAAAGTTTTAACCCCGGCCGAATAAGGCATGCGGATTTCTATACTCATTCCAACGCATAACTACAGCCCAAAAGCGCTGGTACAGAACATACTCCGTGAAATAGCAGCACATAGCTTACGCGATGTAGAACTGTTGGTTTGGGACGATGCCTCGCAAGAAAAATACCAAGAAACCTTGCGCCAAGATGTAGGCGAGCTACCTGGGGTAAAATTAAAGTATCTGGAAAAAAACCTGGGAAGAGCTAAAATTAGAAATGCCATGGCCCAGGCTGCCCAAGGGGAAAACCTGTTGTTTCTGGACAGCGATGGTTTGCCTGCTCAGGACCATTTTATCACCTACTACTTAGAAGCTTTGAGGAAAAATGAAATCGTAGTGGGCGGTAGAACCTATGCCTCAGATCCTCCTCAGTTTGATTTGTATTTGCACTGGAAGTACGGTTCACACCGAGAGCAGCTTTCAGCCCAGCAGCGCAACCAAAGACCCAGTTTTGGTTTTCAGAGCAACAACTTTGCCCTGCGAAGAACCTTGTTTCTTCAACACCCATTTCCGGAGCACTTCCACGGATACGGCCACGAGGACACGGTTTTCGGAAAAAATCTGGGCAAGCAGCATCCCATATTTCACATCGACAATACGACCACACACCTGGGCTTGGAGCCGCGCTCCGTGTTTCTCAAAAAAAGTCTTGCAGCCACCGAGCAACTGTCCACCTTTATACAGGAAGGAGCACTCCACTACACAGACACGCGCCTGAGCCAGGTATACATCCAACTAAAGAAATGGGGGCTACTAGCTCCTTTTACTAAGCTTGGCAGCGCGCAAGAAAAGCGTTGGAAAAAACACCTCGTGCAACACCAAGAACCCAGCTTGCGCATTTTAGACGGCTACCGATTGCTACATTTTGCGCGTATCCACCCGAAAAACTAAACACGCTACCTTTGCCACCATGACGCTTCCCAAGCCCACACAACGATCGCTACACGCCCACAACACTTTTGGTTTTAATGTACGGGCCGAGGCCTTTTTAGCCATTGACAACAAAGAGGAAGTTGCTCCTTTGCTTACACCCTACCTGGAAGCGGATAACCCAATTCGTGTGTTGGGTGGCGGTTCCAATATCTTATTCACCCAAAATGTACCGCACTTGTTGGTGCATCCTACGTTTAAAGAGGTACAGGTATTGGCAGAAACCGAAAGCCACGTAACGGTTTCGGTAGAAGCGGGCTTTAATTGGCACCAATGGGTATTGTATTGCCTAGACCAAGGTTGGTATGGGTTGGAAAACCTCTCGTTAATTCCTGGCAATGTAGGCGCTGCGCCCATCCAAAACATTGGAGCCTATGGCGTGGAAGTAAAAGATTACATAACCTGGGTGCAGTACTTTGACTACGAGAGCAAAACCTTTAAAAAACACGATACGGCTTCGTGCCAGTTTGGTTATCGCAACTCCATTTTTAAGCAGGAATTAAAGAACAAAGTCCTCATTACCGAAGTGGCCTTTACCTTGCCTAAAAAACCAAAAGTAAATACCCAATATGGCGCCATACAAAGCGAGTTGGAGCGCATGGGGGTTGTGAAACCCACACCCCAAGAGGTAAGCAAAGCGGTGATTGCAATACGAGAAAGTAAGTTGCCCAACCCCAAAGAAATTGGGAATGCTGGGAGCTTTTTTAAAAACCCGGTTGTAGATAAAAAACAGGCAAATACCATTTTGCGCGACTACCCCAATGCGCCCAACTATCCCGCTGGCGATCAGGTAAAATTAGCTGCAGGTTGGTTGATAGAACAATGTGGTTGGAAAGGAAAAAAAGTAGGCGCGGTAGGTGTACATAGCAAGCAAGCTCTGGTTTTGGTAAACCATGGAGAAGGCACAGGAAAAGAAATCTACGACCTCTCTCAAGCCATTTTAGAAAGCGTTGCCGCGCGCTTTGGCATTACTCTGGAACGCGAGGTAAACGTTTGGTAACACCTACCAGTCTAAGGCAACCGCTTGCACATGCAATCCGTGCTTTTCTTCTAAACGCTTGCGTATTTGACGCTTAATGTAGCGGTACTCGTACACTTCGGCAGGATATACCGTAACCGTGACCACCGCTGCAGTTTCCTGATCATTGAGCTGCCACAGCTTTAGATCTTTAATGGCTACTATGGTATCAAACTTGTTGTAGAGGTCGGTTTTAATCTCCGAAGCACACTGGTTTTCTGGAGCTGCATCTAGTAAAGACCTGCCACTTTTTATAAGCAACCCGTAGCTCCATTTGGCAATAACGCCTGCAATAACCAAGCTCAGTAACGCATCAATGGCAAACCAATGGGTGTATGCAATAACCATAGCTCCCACAATAATAGCCACCGATGAGAAGGTATCGGCCAACATGTGCATGATAGCCGATTTCATGTTGAGATCGTTGCTCTTGGCCATTTGCAAGATACATGCAGTTGCAATATTTACCACAAGCCCTAAAATGGCTACCACAATGGTATCCTGCACTTCAATAGCAGCAGGATTAAACAAGCGCAGCACACTTTCGTAACAGATGTATAAACTAAAAAAAGCCAGTCCTACCCCGTTTACAAAAGCAGCCAGGCTCTCCGCTTTATGCATTCCAAAAGGAAAAGCAGCATCTCTGGGTTTTGCAGCCAAACGAATTCCAACCAAAGAAATACCTAAAGCAGCTAGGTGCGACAGCATGTGTATGCCATCGGAGAACAACATTAAGCTACCGGTAACATAGCTGTACACAAATTCTACTACCATTGTTACAGCAGTTATGGCAATGGCAATCCACAACGCCTGCTGCCGCTCTAGGCGAAAGTGAACAGGCATTCTCTGTCTTCCAAGTGTAAAAAGGCGATCCATGCGGCTATTTTTTTACCATTAAATACGCCAAAAGTGGGATGCTACAATTATGTGCAGAATACCGGAATGTTAACTTTCTGTTTCCAGTAAATAATTGACTGTTAGTAAGTTACTAACACCACGCTGCAAAAGCATTTCAAAGCCTTATTTTTGCCAATAAAAAGCACATGGCGCTCGTTGCTCCTTCTCTTTTAGCCGCAGATTTCACCCGCTTGCACGAAGCGGTAGACCTTGTAGAAAACTCCGTTGCAGATTGGTATCACCTGGATGTTATGGATGGAAACTTTGTTCCGAACATTTCATTTGGAATGCCCATTATGGCCTCTTTACTAAAGAGTAAACAGAAGCCTTTTGACGTGCACTTGATGATAGAAAAACCCGAGCGCTACATTACCGATTTTAAGAAGCACGGAGCCGATATATTAACGGTACATTATGAGGCGTGCACGCACTTGCACCGCACGGTACAAGCCATAAAAAACGAGGGTATGAAAGCGGGTGTAGCGTTAAATCCACACACCCCGGTACAGCTCCTGGAAGATGTAATAGCAGATATAGACTTGGTGTGCTTAATGAGTGTAAACCCCGGTTTTGGCGGTCAAAAGTTTATTGAAAACACCTACAAAAAAATCACCCAGCTTAAGGAAATGGCTTTAGCCCAAAACCCCGATTTATACATAGAAATCGATGGTGGCGTGGATAACACCAACGCCAAAAAGCTTATCGACTGCGGGGCAAATGTCTTGGTGGCCGGAAGCTCAGTATTTAAGGCGCCAGACCCCAAAGCCATGGTGCAAGAATTAAAATCGGTGGGTTAATCGGCTTGTACCCAATCTTCTAAGTACAAAAACGGAGCTGTTAACTGGCCTTGCAAATTGGTTTGTGTAGCACGCTCAATGATGCCTTCGCTGTCCTGCTCAATTAAGCTTGGCAATACGTTGTTAATGAGTTCTATACCAAAGTCCTCACTGGCATCGCGCGGCAACTCGCAGGGCAGGTTGTCTACGGCCATAACACCAATGCTATTGGGCTCGTAAAAATCTACCTCTTTTTCCGCTACAGGATCGTAGCCATACATCGGCTCCTCTATGGTAGCAGGCCTTAAGGTACTGGCCACTGCGCAATCGATATCGCATGAGATATCGGCAACCACTTTAATGTTAAAGTCCTCTGACTTAGCATCCTCGCGGGTAAATATATACGGACTCCGGTTGTCCCAGTAGTGGCAGGCCAGATACATGTCGCTTACTTTAGCAAAGCGCATAAAGTTGCTTTTGTATCCTACTGGATACTTGTAAAAATCGCCACGAGAGAAGGGCTCTCCATCTTTGCGCTGGTTGTAATCGGTAACTAACAGCTGGCTGTACACGGGTTCTTTAAACTCTTGGGTCGCAATTTCTTCTGGAGTTACCTTTTTTATCTCCAGAGCATCCAATATTTCCATGGCACCGCGCGCTACGCGTCCGTTTCCGGTAAGCACTAACTTAAAATCGTAAGGTAGATTGACTTTGCTAAGCTCCTTTTCCATTTCCTTGCGGTCTTCGCAAGCATTGGCAGGTTTCAGTACGTAATCGCCTGTTTTTTCTCCCCAGGCCAAAAAGCCGTTGTAAGCACCTACCACACCCGCATAGCGGCCGAAACCTATCAACCTTCTTCCGTCTTCAGCAGTAAGCACCTCGTAGTCTATCAGGCGCACTTTCTTCTCTAATATGCAGCGCAGTAACTCCTTATTATACTCTTGCTTTTTAAAAGTGTGACTAAAGAACAAGTACGTTTTCTCGGGAATCAGTTGTTCGCAAGGCACCTCTTTTACACCCAATAAAATATCGCAGTCACTTAGGTCCTCCTGCAATTTAACACCCGCCTGCACGTATTCCTGATCAGGAATAGCACGGATTTCGCTGGGTTGCACCACAACCTCTACACTGGGCCACATTTGTTGGATTTGCCAACATTGCCTTGGAATTAGCGGTACCCTTCTATCCACGGGGATTTTCCCCTCTTTGATGATGCCAATTTTCATATCGAGCGCTTCAGAGTGGCAAACTTAAACATATGCCCGTATTGCCGAAACAACTTGTGGACGATAGGCTCCTCCAAATAAAACTAAATGTACCAACAAGGGGTACAACTGCATCAATGGAATGCGTTCTCGCCATCCTGACGGTAGTGGCGTATGTGCTTCATATTGCGCATAAAACGCATCACCAAAGCCACCAAAAAGCTGGGTCATGGCAATATCAATTTCTCGATAACCGTAATGCACAGCCGGATCAAAAAAGTACACCCTTCCCTGCGCTTCGCCAATGTTTCCACTCCATAAATCGCCATGCAAGAGCACGGGTTGTTCATCGGGCAACAACGTTTCCAGTTTCGCCAAAAAGCGGTCTATCCAAATGCCATCCTCCCGGGTAAAATATCCTTGGTCGGTGGCCTTTTTTATGAATGGAAGGAAGCGACAATCGCGATAAAAATCGGCTCCCGTGGTTTTTTGTGTGTTGTTTTGCGGAAGGCTGCCCATGTAGTTGTTGCTATCCAAGCCAAAATGTGTTGCTTTTTGCGTATGCAGGGTAGCAAGTGCATCGGCCGCGTCAACTTCAAACGCAGCAGATACTCCCCGCAATGGAAGGTACTCCAGTACCAAACCCTGGGGTTTTACTGCAATTACATTTGGGGTAGCTACGTGGTCTGACAGAAGCCGTAAACCCTCGGCCTCGCGGGTAAAAAAATCGTTGGGCATACCATCGTTTACTTTTACAAAGTAGTTGCTGGTAGCCGTCTTTACGTGGAAGCTATCATTAATGCTTCCTCCCGAAACCCGCTGGATTTCGCTTGCCGATTGCAGTTGCGGTACCGCTTGAAGAATATCATGAAGTACTTGGGGTGTTTGCATGGTATCTCAGATGAACGCTGACAAAGCTAGGCTTTCGTATACCCGTAGGGCACATGATGCCTCAATCACAATTAGGGTTTATTAGCGAGCAAGATGTGTTATAATACCTACCTTTGCAAATAGTTCTTTGAGGGGCCGACCGGTTTTGACAGCGAGTAGAAACGGTAGGGTAAGCATGCCGAGCTTTGTATGTTGGCTCGTAAATCTCAATGTGCAACGCTTTAAATGGCGAAAACAACTATGCTCTCGCAGCATAATCTGTCTAAGACGATTATAGCTTAATCCTAGCCCGAAGAACAGTAAGGCAGGACGAGAATCCCGTGTTGTGTTTTTCTGTTGCACAGCATATATGGGGTTTCATTTAAATGGAATAGTTTGCTTAGCGCTTGGATAAGCAGGCGAAACTGAACAAGCTAAGTTTTAGGTAGGTAGCAGTATGCCGGCCTAAAATCGAAAACTAAGTTACTGCTAAGCATGTAGAAAGCGTTATTGTTCCTTGTTTGGACGAGGGTTCGAATCCCTCCGGCTCCACAATATCACTCAAAAAACTTCCGAAATCTTAAAACGCTAGCGCTCTGTGGAGGGCTGGCGTTTTTTTGTGTACCAGTATCCCAGGCTTCCACCCAAAAGAAGTAATAGCCATAGGTGGTCCGATATGGGCACGGGGTCGGGAGGTGGTGGAGGACCACCATCTTTTTCACCAGACCGGCTGCCCTTGGTGTTTGCATCGGAGAGGTCTACATCCTCGAAAGGATGGTTAGAAAAAGGAAACTTGGGGTTTTGCGCGTTTGCCGCTGTGCCCCAAAACCCTATCCAACCTATCCATACAATTACTCCGAACAGGCAGCATTTAACTGCTTTCAAACTAAAACCTTGTTGCACAGCATGCTTGTTACAATCAAGGTAAATTACAGGAAAGGGTATTACCTCGAATATAACTAAGAATTACGAAGAAGTTAAAAAGTGTACCGAAAAATCTACAGATTGTAATTGCACCAAGCTCCTACCTTTGCGGCTATGAATAAAATCACCGAAGCGCCCTCACATTACGACCATCTGGAAAAGATGGAAATTGATGACCTGGTGCACAACATAAACCAGGAAGACCAAAGTGTGGCGACTGCTGTAGCGAAGGCTCAGGAGCAAATTGTAGCTTTTATTGCAGCGTGCCTACCGAAGTTGCAACTGGGTGGAAGACTGTTTTACATGGGGGCGGGCACTAGTGGTCGCTTGGGCATTCTAGATGCTAGCGAATGTCCTCCTACCTTTGGTGTTTCGGCCGAGGTGATTCAGGGCTTAATAGCCGGTGGCGACCGTGCCATACGCATTGCCGTAGAAGGTGCAGAGGACAGCCCCGAACAAGCAGCCGAAGATTTAAAAGCAAAAGATTTTAATAAAACCGACTGCCTTTTAGGCATTACCGCATCGGGTACTACGCCTTATGTGCTGGGCGCTTTAGAATATGCCAAGCAGATGGGTGCAGTAACGGGTGGATTTAGTTGCAACGAACACAGCCCGGTGTCGCAATCTGCAAACTACCCGATTACCGTAGTTACAGGTCCCGAGTTTGTTACGGGCAGCACGCGTATGAAAGCAGGTACGGCTACCAAAATGGTGCTGAATACCATTTCTACGGCTCTAATGATTAAACTAGGCCACGTATCGGGTAACCGCATGGTAGACATGCAGTTGAGCAACAACAAACTGGTAGACCGCGGCAGTAAAATGATAGCCGAGGCGCTAAATATTTCATACAACGAGGCCAAAACGCAACTTTTGCAACATGGCAGCGTTCGAAAAGCAATAGCAGCTAACACTAAAAAATAGAGGCCCTGCATGCATACTCTGGAACCCTTTTACAACTGGAGACACTTTTACATTGCCAGCGAGGATGTGCACAGTCCGTTTTATGAGCGCGAGTACTCTGAGTTTGAGTTTACCCACGCTATTTACGACCACTGCATCCACCCACAATGGGATGATATAGGCTCGCCTACCCTATTCCTTAAGGTATTGTTTAGCGACTACAACTCGGGCCACGCCATTATTGAGATGATAGGCGAGTGGAACGACTGCATCCACAACGACATTATGACCTTAAAGCGCGATTTCATTGACCATTTAATGGATCGCGGTATCTATAAGTTTATCCTTATTGGAGAAAATGTGCTCAACTTCCACAGTTCCGATGATTGCTACTACGAGGAGTGGTTTGAAGATGCCGAAGATGCGGAAGGCTGGATAGCGCTATTGAATTTTAGAGACCATGTGCTAGACGATTTCCAACGGGCCAACCTGGACCATTACTTTGTATGCGGTGGCGAACTTAATGAAACCAACTGGCGCACGCACGACCCCGATAAATTTTGCGCACGCATAGAGCAGTACGTACAAAAAAGACTGGGCGTATAATGCAGCACATAAAAATCACCGGAGTTCCCGAGCATTTTAATTACCCCATTACCCAGGCGGTTTCGCAAAACCTTAGCATCTCCACACAATGGCATTACACCCCTGAGGGCACGGGAGCCATGATACAACAACTGGAAAGCGGAGAAACCGATGTGGCCTTGTTGCTTACCGAAGGCTTTGTAAAAGCCAATCAGCTCTTACCTTCCACCCTATACTTTGGCGGATTTTACATAAGCACCCCGTTGGTGTGGGGCGTACACGCAGGGGCTGCCTGGAACGCCTCCCAGTACCCCAACAACCCACCACAAAAAGTGCTTATTTCTCGGAAGAACTCGGGATCGCACCTAATGTTTGGCTTGCTGCAAGACCAGCACGGGTGGAAGCACAAACCGCAGTTTGAAATTATAAACAACCTCAGGGGCGCTATTGCTGCCGCTCAAGAAGATCCAAGTTTTTTATTTCTGTGGGAAAAATACACCACACAGCCCTATTGCGAGCAAGGCATTTTTAAGCGCGTTGCCGATTTACCGAGCCCCTGGCCCGCGTTTTCTATTGCCGTGCATCAGCGGGTGGTAGATGCTTTTGGAAAAAGCGCGGTACAGCAGTGGATAAAAGACCTAACACGGACCACGAAAAGCATAGTTTCTCAGCCGGGCTTAGTTGGTGATATTGCAAACTACAGCGCCTTACCCGAAGCGCGTATTGCCGCTTGGCGCGAGCAAACCACCTGGCTGGGCATAGCCCCCGATGCGCATTTAAAAACCTTAGAGGCAGCGCAAGAAAAAATGGTGCACTTGAGGATGGTAGCTTCCGAGGCTACCTTTCAATTGTTGTAGCTTACACTAGCTTGCTCACCGGACTCTTCTTTACGGGATAGGCGTTAAACGTCCCCGTACCCATAGCCACTTTTTCCTTGTTTTGGTTGTAGATGGTGGCGCTTGAAAGGATAATGCGATTGCCTGTATATTCCACATTACCATAGCCAGTAAGCTGGTCGCCTAGTTTTATTGGGCGGATATACTGAATTTTAAACTCTACGGTGGAAACCAGTTCTCCTCGTTCTGCCGAGACCGACAAGGCCGAAACACCCAGTATAGCATCCATAAAACCCGCTACCGCACCACCATGGGCAACACCCGGTGAGCTGAGGTGATTATCGCCTATAGTCCAGTGATACTCCACTTCTCCCGGTTTTTTCACCTCGTACTCCATCTCGTTGTGAATACCAAAAGAATTTACCTTGTTGTAAATCTGTAAAATCTCGGATAGTTCTGCCATGTGCTCTTTACTTAAACCGCCTTTTGGGGTTCTTGGTTAGAAAAGTCGTTATATATTGCAAGGTTATAACAAAGCATGGAATTTTCGGTAATGAAATTATTCTCCAAAGCACTTATTCTATTGAGTTTTTTGTTCGTTTTGGGTGGATGCGCCACCTTCTTTTACGGCACCAAAAAACCCATTTATATCGCTTCCGAACCTAGCAATACCCCGGTTTACATCAACAATAAATACGTAGGCGAAACGCCCCTGCTTTTAAACCGCAAGTACAAAGCAGGAAACCAATACCTCTCGGTGCGCTTGTCAGACAGCGAAGACGAGAAATACAACCAGGTACTCCAGAAAGAGTTCCGCCCCATTTCGCTATTGGGAGCCCCCTTGATTTTGCCATTGGTTGGGGATGTGCTTACTGGTGCCATCAATGCGCATGCACCTGCTACCTATACGCATAACTTTACCAACCCGGGCGAGCCCATTACTTGGAACTATAAATTGGTTTACGAGGAAGACAGCTTTGCCATAGACCCCTTACAGGTTTTTGAACGCGCTAGAAAAGAACGCGGTTTTATAAACTCGGCCAGTACTACCGAAGAAAATTACGCACAGGTTTATGGCCCTGCGCTTACTGGCGTTTACACCGCTAACGATACTGCGTTTAAAGTAAGTGCCAATCTGGTTTTTAACGAGAACAATGGCAGACGGAAATTTAAAGGAACCGATATTTCTTACTACAGTGCCTACTCGTATACCAGTCCGTTTTTATCGAGGTTGTTGTACCCCCATGAAATAGTACCCGTAAGCTATCATTTGGTGGAATTGAATAAAATACAACGGATAGAACGACACAGCCTTAAAAAACTGCTTCCCAGTGGCTCGGCAAAAATAGACGATGAACAAGCCAAAACCACCATACCTGAAAATCTCTACCAATACTGGTTTCGCTTAACTGGGTCGGGAGACAAAACCATCCTTTTCCAAGCGCACGATTTAAAAAGCAACTCAGAGCTGGCTTACTACGCTAGCCCCGAGATTATTGCGCTTGATTATTACTTTATGTTTATGGTTAAAGGCCAGGGACAGTACATAGAAATTTCGCCCGATGAGCTTAAGGAAAACATAGGCCTGTTCACATCCAACCCCTACTTAAAAAACCTGGCCAACCTAAGCAGCTCCGGAAATGATATGATGGTGAAGCTGAATAAAAATCCGGCTTACCTTACCAACATTTTAAACTGGGAATGGAGTAACCAAACCGGTGAACCCTTCTTTGAAATTATGGAGGACTCCCCTAAGAAAAAAGAAGAAGAGGATACGAAAGAGGCGGACCCAGAAGAGCAACCGAAAAGAGACGCAGAACCCGCAATTGTTGTGGATAATAGCACCGCTCCAGAAGAAAACAAGAAGAGCTTGGACACCTTTACCGGGAAAATGAAGGAGCTTAAACCCACCGGTGTTGGCACCCCTGAGGACGACAGTGAAAAGTACTATGGCTCTGAAGCGCCCTGGTATTTGCAAGGACAGCTAAAGCCCGAGTACCGGAAATCTGCCAAACAGATGGGGTACCAAGAAGAAGAGGCTTACGACCCCACTCCAAAAAAAATAGACTCTACGGCCTGGCTTAAAGAGCGCCAGTTTGACTTAGTTTCTCCTGAGGTAGACACCACCTACAAGGCAGGCTATGACCCGGGTTACATTAACCCAGAAGACCCGAGAAAAAAACCCGAAGAGCAAAAAGACACCCCGTGGTACTTAAAAAAGACCACTAAACCAGGGGAAGAAGCACCTAAAAAGGAGCCCAAAAAAGTAGAAGGACGCAACCCCTAAACGGAAATAGCCGTACCGATATATGATGAAATCTTGGATAACACTGGTTTTTTGCATTTGCACCGCTACCCTGTGGAGCCAAGATTTAATGCTCTACATCCAAACCAGCCCCGAAGGTGCCAGTGTGCGCAACGGTGACGAAGTTCTGGGTGAAACGCCCCTACTCCTCTCTCAAAAACAACTGCGGGGTGCCCGAAAACTTCAGGTGCTCAAAGCAGGGTATGAGCCGCATGAAATTGATGACTTTAGAGAAGCTTGCGTAGCACTGCGATTAAACAGAAAAGGGGGCTACAATCGGAATCCGCTAAAAAGTCCTTTTTACGCCATCTACCGAAGAGACACCGTGCGCATAGACCCCATGGTGATGGATGATGCCAGTAAAAGCTACAATTGCCTGGATACCCGGATATACTATAAAAAACTAGGCAACCGAAGCCCAAAACTGGTCGATTACCTGGAAGGTTGCGAACTCACCTACCTTTCGAGATTCTCTTATTCGGACCCCTTATTTGCACCCTATCTCAACGGGGCAGATCTCTCTTTTCCTATCCAACAAGAGCTCATAGACATTACGCCTGTAGCCAACCAGTTTAAAAGCAAGCGCAAACGCAAGGAAAATGCATCGCGATACGAGAATAAACAGCTGTGGTACATCCTTGCAAAAGATGGCAACAAAAAGTTGTTTTTTATGCCATTGGACGAAGAACCCGACCCCAATGAACGCAGGCCTGTGCCCGATTTCAGTGGAAACATTCCCGGAGGAATGATCTACGCGCATCTAATATATCAAGACAGTGCACGCTTTGATTTTGTAACCCAAGACAATTTTGCCGAGGTTTTGCAGCAACTGCCTTCCAACCAGGCACTGCAGCAACTCTTTTTTGAGTCGAAAGATTTGTACGACTTTATCTTGAAACTGCTGGCGGTAGAAAATGCCTTTTTAGGAAGCATCATGCAAGAGAGCTTTGATGCGGAGTACAACCCCTCGCCTGCCCAAATCAATACTGCCAAAGTTTACGATTTACTGGAAGAGCGAAAAACCACCCAACGCATTACGATTGGTGCAGAACCCACTACCCAGGCTGACCCCGTGTACCAAGCCGAGGAAGAAGAATCAGGTGACAAACCCTGGTACCTCCAAGGATTAAAAAATCCCAAAGGAAAAACGGATACCTCCGAAGTACTGATATACAGCCCTGCCCAAGAAAGCACCGCTCCCGATAGCAGTGCTAACACCAATCCGTGGTACCTAAAAGGCGATAAAGACTTAAAACCGACAGAAATAGACGTATCCAACACCCGGTTTAAGAACCCTTACGAAAAGCCAAAGCGCCAAACCAACTACACGCCATGGTACCTTAAAGATAGCAATGGAAAAAATCGCTATCAATACCCTAAGGCTAAAAAAGAAGCCCCTTAGGAACAGGCATTTTTCTTTTCTTCGCAGCACGATAAGTATCGGTATGTTTCGCAAAGACCCGTTTGGCAACTCGTATTTTTTAAAACGCATCCTAATTTTAGTACTGGGATTTTTCACCTGGTTTCGCTTCTACAAATACAATAAGTTAGATGTAACGGGCATGGAGCATCTAAAAAATGTAGCGCCCAACAAGGTTTTATTTGTAGCCAACCACCAAACCTATTTTTCTGAGGTTATCTTAATGTACCACCTCTTTGCCGCCTTCAACAATGGCTTAGTAAACCGAATCACTTTTCCATGGTACTTGCTAAAACCCAAAACCAACCTGTTTTTTGTGGCCGCAGTAGAAACCATGAAGTCCGGTTTTATACCTAAGCTCTTTGCCTATGCCGGTTCCATCTCTATAAAAAGAACATGGCGCGAGGCTGGAAAAAACGTGAACCGCAAAGTAGACTTTAAAGATATTGCCAACATAGGCATGGCACTAGATGAAGGCTGGGTAATAACCTTCCCGCAAGGTACCACAACACCTTATGTACAAGGAAGGAGAGGGACAGCGCACATCATTAAACGCTTTGAACCGGTAGTAGTACCCGTAGTGATTGATGGTTTTCGCAGAGCCTTTGATAAACGCGGATTGTTTCTAAAGAAAAGCGGAACTACCCTAAAAATGCACTTTAAAGCTCCCATGGAGCTTAGCTACCAGGAAGATGCAGATGAGTTGGTAGACAAGCTGATGCATGCTATAGAACAGCGCCCCATACCCGAAAGTGTGGCACACTTTAAATAAAGAGTTTTAGCGCATACTTGTATTTCTTGCGCTCTTTTTTGGCCAGAGCCACGCGTTTAAATCCATATGCTTCCAGCATGTTTAGAAGATCGTCAGCATCCTTTTCGCTTACTCTGTAGGTCATGCTCTCAAAATTCTGACTTTTTAAATCGGGAAGCAGGCGCTTTAGCAGCCAATGCATGGCGCGCTGGTCGTTGGGGTTGTGGATGTACCAACGATGTACCAATACTTTCTTGGTGCTTTCTTGCTCCATACTCAATCCAGCCAAAACATAATCGGCCTTGGAGGTGTAGGCGATGCTCGTAGTATTGGTTTTCTCCTTCTGCTTTATTTTCAGTTTTTTCTGAAGGTTTTCGCTTGCTGCAGCAGCCAGAGTAAAATGATAAGTGATCGCCTCTTCGGTCTTTTGTTTGGGTTTCATTCCCCTGCGTTGGTGCAATCGCTTCAGCTTCTTTTTACGATTGTACTGCAACCATATGTACCACGCTACTGCGAACAGCGCCAGGGCAATACCGGCAATCCAAACTTTGGTGAGAATGCGTGCGCGTTCCTCCCAACTCAACACCTCTAATAAAATCATATTGTAAATCGCCAATAATAATAACTTTACCGTGCACTAATGTATACAATAGCTACAGAAGAAAATACCCAAAACTACCTACCCCAATGAGAACCACCTCGCACCCCTATGTTTGGCAATTAGTAATTGCAGTTATGTTATTGGCTGGATGTAACCAAGCCGAAGTGGCCAAGTTGCGCTCGCAAAATGCAGAGTTAGAAAGCCAGGTTAATGAGTTACAGTACAAGTCGGATTTAAAGGACTCCACCATTAACGATTTCTTTAAAGACTTTAATGATATTGAAGCCAACCTCAACGAGATTAAGAAAAAAGAGCAAGGATTGGTTAGCAAGCGCGTAGCCAACCGCGAACTGGCACAAGGCGATAAAGAGCGCATCATTTCCGACATCACTGCGATTAACGAATTACTCATTGAAAACAAGCGCAAAATCCAAGGCCTATCTTCCAAACTAAAGGACGCCAACGTGAATATTACCGAGTTTGAGCGCATGCTGAGCGGACTAGAAGAGAGCCTGGAACAAAAAAACATGGAAATAGACCAGCTGCGCACCAACCTGGCCAATGCCAACGATGCCCTCTCTGCACTCAACGATTTGTATATAGAGAGCGTAATGGAGGCCGAAGCCAAGCAAGAAGAACTGAACCGTGCGTACTATGCTTTTGGAACCTTTAAAGAGCTGAAGGAAAACAACGTACTTACCAAAGAGGGCGGCCTGATCGGCATAGGAAGTACTAAAACCTTAAAAGACGATTTTAATAAGGCCTACTTTAAAGAAGTGGATATTTCCATAGACCAAACCCTCAAGTTGTATTCGGACAAGGCCAAGATTGTAACCACCCACCCCAGCGACAGCTACGAGCTAAAGATGGTAGACAACCAATACCAGCTACAAATTACAAAGCACAAGGCCTTTTGGTCTGCAAGCAAATATTTGGTAATTATTACCGACTAGCGCTTTATCCAAAGCGGATAGCGAGCGGTAGATTTTTACTACCTTGAGGTTTCTTACCCCGCGCCATGGAAGAGAAATACATTTACCCACAAAAAGTACTACTAGCCTGGGGCGAAAGTATTGGTGGTAACAAAAAAATAACGCAATGGCTTATGCAAAACGGCTACAAGGAATTGGCAGCCGTGAGCATAGCATTGCGTAATAACGAAGACGCGCGCAAGTGGTTGATGACAAACGGCTTCTCGCACCTTGTTGCGGTGGTAGATGGTGCAGAAGGCAACCATAAAGCCATATCCTGGTTGCGCAAACGCGATTTTGAGGCATTGGCAATGCTGGCCTTGGCAGCCGATGGCGATCGCAGCGGTTTTTCATGGCTTAAAGCAAACCAACAGCGCGAGTTGTTTTACGTAGCCGAGAAAATGCGAACGCTTAAAGAAGGTATCGAAAGTAAGAACAACGATCCGCATTCCTTGAATTTCTGATGGCAGAGAAAAAATCTTCTTCGCTTCCTCTCAAGTACCAGTTCTTACAAAAAATAGCGCCTGTAGTAGATCGGTTGGCACCTGCTGTAGCAGGAAGATTAGCCAAACGGTACTTTTTAAAGCCCGTAAAATTCCCCATCCCAGAGGCCGAATATGCATTAAGAGACCAAGCACGCACCATTGAGTACGAAGTCAAGGGCAAGAAAATAGTGGCCTATGCGTGGAATGACACGGGGAAGAAAACCCTTTTTCTTATGCACGGCTGGGCATCTCGGGCCACACACTACACCGCACTAATATCACTGGCGGTAGGCCAAGATTATCGTGTGGTGGGATTGGATGCCCCAGCTCACGGTCAATCGGACGGAAAGTTTAGTGATGTACCGCAATTTGCTCAAGCCATTTTGGATTTGGAACAGCGTGAAGGAAAATTCCATGCAGCCGTAGGACATAGCATGGGCGGAACATCGCTCTTGTACGCCATGAATCGAGGTTTAAAAATACCCCACCTTACCCTGATGGCGACCCCTGCTATAGAAGAAGAAATTATAGCTACCTACGTAAAGCAGATGTTCATTAAAGAGCGTAGCGTAGCGTATATGATGAAGTACTTGGAAGCAGAGTTTGGTCATCCCTTTGAAAAATACACCGCCCTGTATTTGGCGCAAAGCCTAACCTTTGGCAAGCTGCATTTGGTATACGATAAAAAAGACCGACAAGTAGCCACCGTAAATGCCGATGCCCTGCATGAAACCGTTCCCACAGCTACCAAAAGCATCATTACCAGTGGCGGCCACTCTAAAATGCTAGCCGACAAACAATTGGCCAGTAAAATTATAGAACACATTACTACTGGGCTTGCTGAGTTGGAAGAACAGAAAGAATAAAAACAGGAGGTCTACAGCCTCCTATTTTCTTTCAGTGCTTTGGCAATAATCCATTCCAATTGACCATTTACGCTCCTGAATTCATCGGCTGCCCATTGCTCTAGTTTTTTATAGGTTTCCTCGTCTACGCGTAATACAAAACTCTTCTTTGGCATAGCATACTCCTAACTGTAAAGTGTTCCGGCATTTACTACGGGCGATGCATCTTTATCGCCACACAAAACCACCATAAGGTTGCTTACCATAGACGCTTTTTTATCGTCATCCAGCTTCACCAAATCTTTTTTACTCAATTCATCCAAAGCCAGTTCTACCATGCCTACAGCACCCTCAACAATTTTTAAACGTGCCGCAACAATAGCCGTAGCTTGCTGGCGCTTCAACATGGCCTGCGCTATTTCCTGCGCATAAGCCAAATACCCAATACGCGCTTCCAGCACCTCAATACCCGCAATGGCGAGGCGTTCGGTAAGTTCCTCTTCTAGTGAATCGTTTACTTCATCTAAGCCAGAGCGCAAGGTAATGGTGCCCTCCTCATCGTCATCAAAGTTGTCGTAGGCATACTTTCCAGCCAACTTGCGCACGGCCGCATCACTCTGCACACGCACAAAGTTTTCGTAGTCGTCTACCTCAAAGGCAGCATGAAAGGTATCTCGAACACGCCAGACCAAAATGACACTGATTAAAATGGGGTTCCCTAGAAAGTCGTTCACCTTTACGCGCTCCGAATCGAAGTTACGAGCACGCAACGATATCTTCTTCTTTACATAAAAGGGGTTATAAAAATAGAAGCCGTTGGTTTTTATGGTTCCCACATACTTACCAAAAAACGTAAGCACAGCGGAGCCATTGGGATTTACAATGGCAAATCCATTAAGCGAAAGCAATACCAAGGGCCCGCATAAAAAATACCATGCAAAAGACTTTTGGTTACCGGTTAGCGCATACAAAACAACGGGTGCAGCCAGCAAAACAAGTATGAGTACAATGCCTACTAGTCCGTTGGCGGGCTTAATCTCTTTTTCTTCCGACTCTTTCATATTGATATTATTTTGATATCAATATACAACAAAAATATTTTAGCTCATGAGTCCATTGCAAAAAATGGATCTGTGCTATCTACCGATGTGTAGTGAGTCCCTCAGATACTCGTACTCGTTTCCATTTTGCGACCAGTACGGTGTACGCATAGTAGTTTTTAGGGTAGCGCTGGTAACGCTTTTAGTTATGGGATTTCCCTGGCCATCCAACTGCATCTCCTTCCACCCAACTATGGTATGCGGAAATGCAGAACGAAACTGCCAAACGTAGCGCTCTTGAGCATTCTCGAGGGTGAAAGTTGTTAGGCTAGAATCGGTTTCCATGCTGGCATTTACGCCAATAGGCGCAATATCTTGGTGCCTGTAGCGGGTAAGTTCACTGCTACGGGTGAGCTGTACGGCACCTGTAGGCAACAACTCAGGCGACATACGGATAAGTGCAAAAACCTCATCCATAAGCAGTTGCGGCTGCAAGCGGTGCGTCTCCAGCACTTCTTGCTCAAAGTAAGAATGGAGTCTGAAGTGGTATCCGCCATCCACCCTATTCATTTGGCTATACGCCTGTCCACACCAATCTTGTATACTGGTTGTAACCTTAGCAGCAGGCTGGTGCTCTTTTGTATTTAGGGGCACAAAGGTGGAAGTCATCGCGCTGTAGTCGTATATACCCGTAGTGAAGCGCTTAATGAAGTTGGTTTTCAGCACATTGTAGTTGGTGGTGCTGCTGCTGTTGGCTTTTACTTGGAGTTTTCCGTTAAATGGTTCGGTAACGGTGATGAGCACCGCTTCGCCCTCGCGTATTTGTCCGTACCGGCTTTGCTGAACTGCGTAGGTCGCCAACTCGGCCTTGCCATCAAACCAATAGTCGCCAAAGGTCTCAGAAACCGACTCGGTAGGCTGGTAAAAATCGATGGGCGATTCCGCGCATCCCAAGAAGAAAACCGTTAACAAAAGAATGCCTGCATATCTCATATAAGTACTGTTTACGCTTTTTAAAATTGCTACTTTTCCAACGCTTATGAAAGAATACGGTTTTTTCTTGGAAGAGTACCTATCCAGTAGCCTAGGGATAACTGGCGGCAACTTAGCCTACACCAGACTGGCCATACTGTTGCTGACACTTGTTATTATTTGTTTTATCGTGCAAGTAATCACCAAAAAGGTGCTGCACAACGTTGTGGGGCATGTGGTGAAACGCACCCGTACCGAGTGGGATGACATCTTTTATGAGCGCAGCACATTTGCTTGGTTAGCCAACATTATTCCAGCACTCATTGTGCGGGCAACTACCCCTTTTGTTTTTAAAGACTTCCCCGATCTGCACGACAACATGGGCCACCTCATTGCTGCTTTTATTGTAATTGTGGTGGTAGGTGCTGCCAACTCGGTTATCGAGAGCATACGCGATATTATGCTCCGCAACCAGAAATTTAGAGACAAGCCCATTGCCAGCTACATACAGCTCGGGAAGATTATCCTCTACTTCATTGGTGGAATCTTAGTAATCTCAATCCTTTTAGGAAAGTCGCCCGGGTATTTCTTAGGTGCTATGGGGGCGGTTTCTGCCGTGCTTTTATTGGTATTTAAGGACACCATTTTAGGCTTTGTGGCCTCCATACACATTTCGGTAAACGACATGGTGCGCGTAGGCGATTGGGTAAGCATGGAAAAATATGGTGCGGATGGAGATGTATTGGAAATAAACCTGGCCACGGTAAAAGTGAAGAACTGGGATTTAACCATTACCACCATTCCAACCTATGCCTTGGTAAGCGACTCGTTTAAAAACTGGCGCGGTATGACCGAGAGTGAAGGTCGAAGAATAAAACGAGCGGTTTACATCAATGTAGACAGCATTAAACACGCCAATGCCGAGCTTCTAGAGAAACTGCATAAAATAGCGATTCTACGCCCCTTCCTGGAAAACAAAGAAGCTGAAATACAGCGGTTTAATTCGGACAAGAAAATTCCTACCGACCACCCTGCCAACGGAAGACGCCTCACGAACATAGGTATCTTTAGGTATTACTTGGAACTGTTTGTAAAAAACAACGAAAACATCCACCCAGACATGACGCTGATGGTACGACAACTGGCTCCTACACCCAATGGACTTCCGTTGGAAATCTATGCGTTTTCTAAAGACAAGCGCTGGGTGCACTACGAGGCTATTATGTCGGATATTTTCGACCACGTATACGCCATAGCTCCATTTTTCGATATCACTTTCTTCCAGAATCCTTCGGGGCGTGATTTTCAGGAATTAAACAAACTCAAATCGCATGAATCCTAAGCTTACTTCGGCACTCAGTTATTTCACCATCATTGGCTGGATATTGGCCTTGGTGATACAAAAATCCAACCCCTACAACCTCAACAACGTACACCTAAAAAACAGCTTGGGCTTGCACGCCATCAGTTTTATCTTGGGTATTATAACTCCCATTGTAGGTTTTGCCTTGCTGGGTGCGCTAATGGGGCTGATAGGGCTCGCGATGCTGGTACTCTATGTTATTGGCATCATCTGGGCACTTAGCGGACATGATAGACCCTTGCCGCTGGTAGGGGAATGGTTCCAGAAAAATATTCCCGATTTATAGCAATCCAAACACACAAACCAATGCACTTAATCAATGCCCACGAAATAGACTTCGAGATATTAGGAGAAGAACTCCAATCCGTAGAAATAGAACTCGACCCCAGCGAAACCGTAATTGCCGAGGCCGGAGCATTCATGTATATGGATAGCGACATTACCATGAATACCATTTTTGGTGATGGTTCCAAACAAGACCAAGGCATACTCAACAAACTGTTTTCTGCGGGCAAGCGCGTACTCACGGGAGAAAGTCTGTTTATGACCGCCTTTACCAACGAAGGTTACGGAAAAAAACGCGTGGCCTTTGCCTCGCCTTATCCAGGTAAAATTATCCCGCTAGACTTGGCCCAACTCAACCACAAAATCATTTGCCAGAAAGATGCCTTTTTATGCGCAGCAAAAGGCGTATCGGTAGGTATTGCTTTCCAAAAACGCATTGGTGTGGGGCTGTTTGGTGGCGAAGGCTTTATTATGCAAAAGCTAGAGGGAGACGGTATGGCCTTTGTGCACGCAGGCGGCAATATTGTTTCTAGAAAATTGCAAGCAGGCGAAACACTGAAGGTAGATACAGGATGCATAGTTGCCTTTACAAGCGATGTCGATTACGACATTCAATTTGTTGGCGGCATTAAAAACACCTTGTTTGGGGGCGAAGGCGTTTTCTTTGCCAACCTAAAAGGCCCGGGTACCGTGTGGATGCAAAGCATGCCCTTTAGCCGTTTGGCAGACCGCATTATTTCTTCGGCACCTAAGATGGGTGGCAAGCGCAAAGGCGAAGGCAGTATTTTAGGCGGCCTGGGCGACTGGCTGGATGGCGACAACCATTAGGCTTTCAAGAACTGCGGTGAAATAGACCACATTCTAATTTCAAACAATCCAAATCCAACTTACTGGACATATATCCGGTAAGTTGGATTTTTTAGTTTAAGATCAGCCGTTGATTTCCCTTAGAATTATTCAACCAGCCTTTAAGTTAAATACTTAGTCGTTTATAGATTTCAAAATCTTTATTTATAAAACTATTTTTGATGAGATTTACCAAGGCTATGTTTAAAGTACTATCCCTTACAACCCTTTTACTATCGGCTTCTTTATTGTGCGCAGCGCAGGGCATCTCGGGAGCCCAGCACCGAGGAAAAACGACACCCCACACCAAAACCTATGAACTGGTACAAGCGCTGAATAAAAAGGAAATACGCCACCATCAAAAGGCGTACAGAACCACCTTAGACAGCATGAAATTTAATTTCGAGGGGGAAAATGGAACCACGTATTACAGCTCGCATTACCAGTATGACAACCAAATGCAGATATCTGAAGCTATTTCATACAGAGGCAGCAGCCCTGAGGAATTGGCCAGGTACGCTACGGACACCTACAGTTTCTTAAACACCCAACTTGTATACACAACTTCAGAAGACTCGAACAAAGACAGCGCAGCTTTTTCTTATCTAGACAATCAACTCATCGCGATTGAGGACTACGAAAGGGTGCATGAGAACCCAGAGAAACCCGATGATGTGGATTCCATTTTTTACCAGAACGGAAAAGTGTGTTGCATATCTCATTACCAAAGTTACAATTCCGAAGATCTGGTTCTTGTAGGAATTGACACTGTTTTATACCAAGGCACGAATCTGGGTCAAATTAAGTATTACTCAAACCAAAGTGACTCCTTAAGGTTGAGCCGCTACACGGATTACGTGTACAATGCAAACAATCTTAAAATACAAGAAACACAGTACAACCGAGACTGGCAAACAGACTCCGTTTACAAAAGTACCTATATCAGTACTGGATATGATGGTAACAACCACTTTACTGCGGACACCGTAATTTACTACTTCCCTTCAGGAGAAATTGACTTGGGCTATTTGGAATTGTACAGCTATTTGGCACCCAATAAGCTAGAGCTCTTAGCCAAACAGTACAATACAGCAGAAAACCAGTGGGAACTTGATGCTAAGATGGAAATCGTTTATAATACCGATTACACTTATAGCGATGTAGCCTCCGAAATTACCCAGGTATATCCGTACACAGAATTTTCTTTTTCCTTGGACGGAAATTACTACGAACCCTGGTTGTACCGCTTTGCACCGCTATCCTACGAAGCTTATGAATTCTCTGACAGCACGTTGGAGTGGAAACAGGTGGAAACAGGCAACTTTTACTATTCGGGAATGGTGAACATTGAGGAAAAAGATCCTAGCCTGGAGATTACCTTCTACCCCAACCCTGGCAATGATCAAATCCAATTTCAGTTGCCCAAAGGAACACCGGCCTCGGTTACCATAACCGATATGCGCGGCACCGTGGTCATGGATGCTGCAGTGGTAGGAAGTGATAAAGTGGACATTTCACAACTTCCTCAAGGGCATTACATTGCTACCATAAAAACTCCAAATACTTCGCAAAGCTACCGCCTGGTAGTGGAATAATTTACCAACATGAGAATAGAAATAATTGCATTGCTGATTGGCGGATTGCTGTTTTCCTGCACCGCAAGGAACACAGAATCGCCCCAGGAGATATTTGTTACAGGAAACATTGCCAACTTCCAAGGAAGTACGGCTATTTTAAAAGATGGTTTACAGAACACCATAGCCGAAATACCGGTAGACAGCAATGGGAATTTTCAGAAAAATGTGGTGTTAGAAACCGGGTACTACAACCTCTCGTTTCAGGACCAGTATGCACCACTTTTCCTAGCGCCTGGTGATACGCTAACGCTAAGCACCAACTACAACGCTTTTGACAGCTTAATGCAATATAGCGGATCCGCAGGGCCACATTGCAGCTTTTTATTGCAAGCCGACGCATATCGGTTTAGAGATCCAGCTTTGGTTTCGCCTTTTGGCTATGCCTACTTGCCCGAAGAAGAGTTTTTGTCTGTAGCCGATTCTTTCTATCAAGGCTACTTTAACTTGCTAGATTCTGCGGAGGGATTATCTCCTACGTTTCTAAAATGGCAACGAGCGAGCATAAAAGCCGATCAGCAAGATTACATCCTCAACTATCCACGATTCAAAAAACACATTGCCGATACTACCTATAGCCCTTCGGCAAACTATCCCAATATAGAAGCTGAAATACAAGAGGATGCAACTTATGCGTGGGTACCCGCTTACCTGGATTTGATTCGCAGTATGCTGGAGAATCAATTGAGCGACTCCTTGGGAGGAGATTATAGCGTTTTAGAGTATTTAGACCACATCAACAAATCCATCCAATCGCAAGAACTTAAGAACAACCTCGCCTACTTGGATATAAAATGGTCATACAAAGACGCAGAGCCACTAGACAGCACCGTGGCTTATTTTAAATCCATGTGTACCAATACACAGTTTATTACAGATCTCGACCAAAAAGTGAAACAACTGGAAGCTATTGCACCGGGCCAACCCGCTCCAGATTTCACTTTATTGAGTGCGACAAACGACTCTGTATCGCTGAGCGACTTTAAAGACCAAGTGGTGTATATTGATGTTTGGGCAACCTGGTGCCAGCCCTGTATTATGGAAATTCCCGCTTTGAAGAAATTAAAAACGAAATACCGCAATACTTCGCTTGCCGTGGTAAGCTTTTGCTATGAAGATGAGGAAACAAGCTGGCGAAAAGCCTTAGACCGATACGGGCTCTCTGGAGTACAGCTCTTTTCTAAAAACTCCATACCGTTTACGGAAACCTTTCAAATTAGTTCCTGGCCTACCTACATTTTAATAGACCAGGATGGGCTAATCGTAGACTCGGACGCCAAGAGACCGGCAGATCCGGAGTTGCACACACAATTAGACAGGCTACTGGGTATTAGCATTACCCCGGAAGTCCCGCTATAGTTTTCTTTCACTAGCCTCTTGCACTAAGTTCAGTGCTTTTCTGCGTTCTTTGCTGTGGTGGAGCAAGACAAAGACAGTATAGAGGAACATGTGGTAAGCGCGCTGGAAAACCCGGTGCGTTTATCTGATTATGCGGGTGGACAATTTACCTCCATCCCCTCGCGGAAAGGCATGAAAAAGGCCATAGACCAAGGCCGTGTGCTATGCGATGGCAAAACGGCCAAAACAGCAACCTTACTGCACGGTGGCGAACAACTAAGTCTATTGGCGAACCCTGCGGTGGACCATTTGCCACAGGTGGATCTTAAGCTGCGTATTTTATGGGAGGATGACGCTATGGCTATCCTTTACAAGCCTGCTGGAATTTTAGTAAGCGGCAACAAACGCTTCACGGTGCGCAATGCCCTGCGCAACAATTTGCAACCCAGCAGCGCCAAAGACGCCTTGCAGTTGCCCGAACCGGCCCACCGCCTCGATTACGACACCACAGGCTGCCTTTTGGTGGGAAAAACAGCCGCAGCCTTAATGCACCTCAACAAAGCGCTGGCCCAAGGCTCCATAACGAAAACTTACCTCTGTGTTTGCCAGGGGTTACTTCCCGAGCGAGGCAGCATAGAAAAACCCATAGACGGTAAAGAAGCGCGAACACATTTTAGGCGCCTAGCATGGCAAAAATCAGAGCGTTTTGAGCAATTAAACTTGGTAGCGGTGCAGTTGGAAACCGGACGCACCCACCAAATACGGAAACACTTTAGCGGTATGGGCTGTCCCCTTCTGGCCGATGCGCAATATGGTACACCGGGTAAAATATTGCAGGGTAAAAGCATCTACCTCCACGCCTACCAGTTGCAATTGGCGCACCCCATTACGCAAGAGCCGATCAAGGTTAGCGCGCCACCTCCAAAGAAATTCAGACGCTTGTTTCCAGAGGCCATAAATGAATTAGCTATACCTATTCTGTAAGTTCAGGCACTTTCCATTTGAATTTTACCGCCAGCAACCGAATGGTCAGAATCAGCGCCATGGAAGCGATGGCCGCCCACTGGGTTTCTACCTTAATTTCCAATAATCCCCAGTACACAAATCCACCCAAAAGACAAGGCGTTGCGTAGAATAGATTACCCTTAAAAATGAGGGGAATTTCGTTGCAAAGGGTATCGCGGATAACGCCCCCTGCCACAGCCGAAGAGGCTCCCAGCAAAATAGCCGCAATGGGTGCAATGTTAAGATCTAGCGATATCTGCGTGCCTAAAACCGTAAAGAGGCTTATACCCAACGTATCAAAAAGCAGAAGCGTTTTGCGTAGCTTAAGCAGCCTCCTGCGAAAGACCAGAGCGATAACCACCCCAAAGAAAATAGCAATTAATATAGGGCGATTGCTGAGCCAACCCACCGGGGTATTGCCCAGCAACACATCGCGGATAGTACCGCCACCGATGGCCGTTACCAAAGCAGTGATGGTGCCGCCAAAAAAATCGAGCTTTTTATCGTACGCACCCAAGAAACCCGATATGGCAAAAACAGCCGTTCCCAGTATATCAATAACCAGAAATAAGGTTTCCACGGCCTACAGGCTCATTACATCTTTAAACTTGGCGGCTTGCCTGCGAGAAACCTCCACCTTAGTACCGTCCTTTAACTCGAGTTGTAGGCCTCCGTTAAACCAGGTTTCTACATTTTCTACCCACTTGAGGTTTACAATGTATTTGCGGTTGGTTCTAAAAAACACTTCCGGATCGAGGCGTTTCTCTAGGTTGTTGAGCGATTTGAGAATGAGCGGCTTTTTGTCTTTAAAATACACGCGAACGTAATTGCCTTCCGACTCAAACAAACGCACATCTTGCAAACCAACAAACCAGCACTTGTCGCCATCTTTTAAGAAGATCTGCTTATCCAGCGTAAGAATGCTGTCGTTTTGGTTTTCTTGCTCGGGCTCGGATTGCGCCACCCGCGCCTCATTTAAGCGTAGCTCCACTTTTTTAATGGCCTCTTCCAGGCGGGGAGTTTCTACGGGTTTCAGCAGATAATCTAAGGCATTTACCTCAAAGGCTTGTATAGCGTATTCATCGTAAGCGGTAACAAACACCACGTAAGGAATGTGGTTGAGCTCATCCAATAAATCAAAGCCGCTTTTTCCAGGCATTTGAATATCCAAGAACACCAAATCGGGCTTTTCGGCATCAATGGCTTCTATGGCTTCATCGCCATTGGCACACTCGCCAATAATTTCTATGCTATCGTAATTGGATAGCAGTTTTATGAGTTCTTGGCGCGCCAGGCGTTCGTCATCTACAATTAGCGTTCTCATACCACCGGTTCTTTTGGAATTAGCAATTGGGTGCGGACCTTGTCCTCGTAATTTTCTATGGTTAAACTAGCGTTTTTTCCGTAAAGCAGTCGCAAGCGTCTTCGGGTATTTCGCAAGCCAATGCCTTGCTCACTATCCGATCCTGCAACTTGCGTAGGCGGTTCTAAGGTTCCACTATTGATTACTTCCACTAAATAATAGGCATCGGAGTTTTTGCCGGTAATAATTATCTCTCCGCCTTTAGGCAACTTAGAGATTCCGTGCTTCACTGCATTTTCTACCACAGTTTGCAGCATTAAGGGCGGAAATTTGATGGTATTTAAGGCTGGATCGACATCGTACTCCACCTGCAATCGATCTTCGAATCGCATTTTTTCTAATGACAGGTAGTTGGCCACCAGACTGAGCTCTTCTTTAAATTTTATGGTCTTTTGCTTGCCTGTACTTAATGCTGCTCGGAGCAATACCGACAATTGGGTAATGGCTTGCTTGGCCTTTTCGGGTTCCTCATCTACCAAAGCGCGTATGCCATTTAAGGCATTGAACATAAAGTGTGGGTTGAGCTGCGATTTTAGGTTACTCAACTCAATTTGGTTGCGCGAAGCCTCCAAACGCAAATTGGCAATCTCTTGCCTGCGGTAGTTAAAAAAGTAGTGTACCGTAAAGTACAAGATGGCCCAGAACACCAGCACGAAAGTCCAGTTGAGCAACATGCGCAGCACTTCCACCCACTCCAAATCGAAAAAGCTAACAAAGCGCGATACGAAGATCTGAGTAACCATATCGTGCAGCACAGTAAACAACACACTCAACAGCGCACTGGAAAGTAAGATGCGTGGAATGGCTTTAAGAATGGGGTAGCGAAGCCAGTTGAGACGGATAATTATAAAGCGATAGAAGTGGGTTACGGGAATTCCTACCACCACTATAAGCATACTGGAAACAAGCGCTCCCGTGGTAAAATTGCTGCCAAACAGGTTATATATGAGAACAAAAGACAGGTAAATAAGCCAACCGCTAAGCTGTGCGGTCCAATACAAACTACGCCTGTTTTCTCTGAGTGCCACGGATGCGCAGCAAATTACGAATCCCACCTAAACCACAATGCGCTGCGACCACTTTTCTGTTGCATTGCATTTCGGCTTACTTTGGCAGGAATGAATTTTTTAGGACACGCTTTTCTCAGTGGCTCAGACCCCGATGTGCTCTACGGCAATTTTATAGCCGATGCCATTAAGGGCAAATCCTACCAAAAATATCCTGCCGCAGTACAAAAAGGCATCTTGCTACACCGCCAAATAGACGACTATACCGACCACTACACGGGTTTTGACTCCTTTAAAGACACCCTGTATCCCATTGCACGTAAGTTTACCCCCGTGGTTATGGATATTTTTATAGACCACATGTTGGCCAGCCACTGGCGCACATACCACAAGCAAACTTTAGTGCAGTACAGTGCGTGGTTTTTCAAAACCATAGCACAATACAAGCCTCACCCCCAGCGCATTAACTACTTCTTACCCTACATGCAGGAAGGCAACTGGCTGCTACGCTATCGCCAAGAAGACGGCTTTCAATGGGCTGTAGTTAATGTGGCCAAACGCATTGGTTTCCCAATCCCTATGGAGCCTGCGGTGTTGCATTGTATACAGAGAAAAGATACCTTTCTGCCTTTATTTGAAGAATTTATTTACAATATCAAAAAACATGCGCAAGCTCAGCTTCTTTATCGTTTGTAGTTTCCTAATCTCCTTTACAGCCTACAGCCAAAAAAAGGAAAGCCCATGCAATACTAAAGACCACGCCATGCTAGACTTCTGGTTGGGCGACTGGGCACTTACCTGGGGCGATGGTAAAACAGGGACCAATACGGTAGACAAAACTTTGGATGGATGCGCCATTATGGAAAATTTCGATGGCACACCCGGCATTCCTGGCTACAAGGGCAAGAGTATGAGTATGTACGATGCCAAAGCTGGAAAATGGAAACAGTCTTGGGCCGATAATTCGGGAGGATGGCTGGATTTTACGGGCGAAAAAGTGGGCAACGAAGTACACTTTAGCCGCAAAACCACCAAGAACGGCAAGCCCATCATCCAGCGCATGCGCTTTTACAACATCGATTTTCGAAGCCTAGATTGGAGCTGGGAGAGCTCGGACAACAACGGCCAAACCTGGACCGTGAACTGGGCCATACATTACGAACGTATGGCAAAAAGGGTGTCCAACAATGCGGAATAATCTTTAGGATCTTCGTAGTTAAAGCCGCTGTAATAGTTGGTTTGCAGCTTAAAAAGCTTGGGCCTTTCGTCTAGCATTTTTAGCTCTACTTGTACATTGCCAAAGCCTTGCTGTTGTTTGTGATCTACAAAACTGGGCTTAATTTTAGCGTAGCTCTTTTCCCAACAAACCGGGTTTTGTTTTACCTCCGAGTACTCCGCTACATGACGGGTAACCATGTAAGCTTCCTCCTTTAGGTTTTGCAACATATGGTCTATTAGCACTTGGAACCACTCGTTATCGAACTCCTCTATTTGTGTAAGATAAAAACCCTTGGTTTGAGTACTGCTGTAAAAGCCCGCCTCCACGCCACGGTGGCCCATTTTGGGCTGTTGGTTGGATGCCATCTGATGCACATCGCGCACAAAGCGCTGCCACTCGGGCAGCGTTTCTATAAGGGCTGCCTTTCCTTTATATTTATCCGAACGGGAAATGCTTTCTGTTACTAGCGGTTCGCCCTTGTTTTCGCTTGAGGTGAATAGCTTTTTGAGCCAATCATTTATATCCATTGTACCAAAGTAGCAATTGCTTAGCTTAACCGCATGAAAAAGCTTCAGGTTCCCAAAACCTATTTTATTCATGAGCTGGGTTCTCAAGAAAACCCCGAGAAAAAAACTGCCTGGCTGGTCTGCCATGGCTATGGCCAACTGCCCGAATACTTTAGTAGGAAGTTTCAAGCGCTGGATTTAGAAAAAAACTTTTTGGTCTTTCCAGAGGCAGGAAACCACTATTACCTCAAAGGCTTTACAGGCCGCGTTGCTGCCAACTGGATGACCAAGCACCACCGCCTAGAGGCCATCCAAGATGTAAACAACTACCTCACCGCAGTGTACGAAAGCTATGCACTGCAAGGGTTTAAGAAAGTGGTACTGTTTGGATTTTCACAGGGCGTTAACAGCATTATGCGCTGGATGGTAGATTGCAATATCCACTGCGATGCACTTGTAGTTTGGGGTGCCCGCTTAACCGATGATTACCTAGAAAAATTTGTGGCCAGCAATCCGCAATATCCCCTTCACTTGGTATTGGGTAGGCAGGATGAACTCATTCCACACGAATTGGTAGCCGATTACCTCGAGGCATACCGCAAAATGGGACTGTCTTTACAATATACGGCCTATGAAGGTGGACACGACATCTATCCCGATCCGCTATTGGAAATTGCAAATTCTATGTAGTAACAGCTTTTTTTAACATTTCCAATGCTTGTACATTAGATGTAGTTACATACTTTTGACGTATGAAAATTGAGGAGGCCATAAAAAGCCGTGGTTTTACCAACGAGGCACACCGTACCCAAGTAAACATTTTGTACACCGCGGCTCACCTAAATCTGGTGCACAACCGCATATTTAAGAAGCACGGCATTACCAACCAGCAGTATAATGTAATGCGCATTATCAAGGGCCAAGCTCCAAAGCCAGCCTCGGTGCAGCTTATAAACGACCGCATGTTGGATCGGGCCTCCAACGGATCACGCATTGTAGACAAACTGGTAGAAAAAAAATTGGTGCTGCGCAAAGTATGCCCCGATGACAGACGCCAGGTAGATATTACCCTGACCGAAAAAGCCGCTGCACTCATCGATGTAGTTCATAAAGAACTGATGGAGCGCTTTGCACCTATGGAAGATATAGACCCGAAAACACTAGCACTATTAAACGATACCCTGGATTTAATTCGAACAAAAACAAAACACAAAGACCAATGAAAAAAGCAATGATTACCCTAAGTTTTGCACTGGCTGCAGTAATAGCCTTTGCCGGTGGCGATGAGAAAAAAGCTACTCGTAGCTACAAAGTAGACACCCAAGAAAGTGCCATTACCTGGAAAGGTAAAAAGGTATCGGGAGAGCACTATGGAAAATTACTGTTTGCCAATGGTACATTCCAGGTGGTAGATAATGCAATTACCGGTGGAAACGTAGCAACCGACATGACCTCCATTACGGTAGAAGACCTAACAGGCGACTACAAAGGTAAATTGGAAGGACACTTACGTTCTGCCGACTTCTTTGACGTAGAAAACCACAACCAAGCAGTCCTAAAAATCAACGAAGTGAAAGCCAATAAAGGTGGATACGAACTTGTAGGCGAGCTCACCATCAAAGGCATTACCCACCCAGTAACGGTACCTGCTAAAGCCAAAGTAAACGAGAAAACTTTAGCCTTACGTGGCGAGTTCACCTTTGACCGTACCAAATACAACATCAAGTACGGCTCAGGCAAATTCTTTGAAGGCCTAGGCGACAAAATGATTTATGATGACGTGGAGCTCAGCTTTGTAGTGATTGCTACCCCTGAGTAGGATCCTTAGTTATCTGCAAAAAAATACCGGAAACTCAATGTTAAGAAGCGCCCTTGAAGGGGCGCTTCTAATTTTCTATTCACCCGAGTTTGAATTACTTGTGTAAACTCGGAATTTGCTATTTCAGAAAACGGCTGGAAAAACGAAGCGCCCAGGTAAAAAATACCGCTTTGCTCGGTTCTGTATTCTGCCCCCAATTGTGCAGTAAAGGCCATACGCACCCAGCCTCTTCGCAGCGACACGTGCTCGTAGTCTTGCTCAAAAATGCCTGTTTCGGTAGGAAAAAAGCTAAAAACCAAACCAGGCCCGGCATTGATATAGATATTGCGTCCTGCCTGTACTTGCACCAAGCCTGTTAGCGGCAAATCGTAAGCTACAAAACGAAATCCATCCGAAACGGCAAAGGAACTGGTATCGTCTTCTGCTGTAAAACTGTAATTACGGGCAACACCGCTTATGCCCGTTTCCACTGAAAAATTCTTGTAAAAGTTATGGCGAATCACCATGCCTAGCGACCTTCCCGAGACATTCTGGATCTCGTAGTTAAGGTTATTGCCACTGGTAGTGGTAGCCCCCGAAGTAAGAAACTCGCTGTTAAAGATGGGGCGGTACTCAAGCCCAAAAAAAGTTTTTTGCTCGTCCTCCTTGCTTTGGCTCCACGCGGGAATTACGGCAACGCAAAAAATGAATCCGAATAACAATCTCATCCTGTTGATTTTATGTAGCCCACTATGGCAAAAATTAGAGCCGACAACGTCAGCAATAATACAAACCACTTCAGTCCTTTACCGGGTATAAACGAGTTTTTATGCTTTAATAATGTATCGGTATTCACCACAAAAGCATCTTGTTGGTATTTCTTACGCACTCCGTAAAAAAAGATGAGTACCCCCTCCTTCTCATCTTCCCCTTTCTCGTAAGGAATTTCTTTTAAAATCAGTTGCTGCTCAAAATATATGGCTTCGGCTTCGGTTTTAAACTCGTATACCATGTACTTTTTGTCTGAAGGATGCTCGTAATAATTTACCAATCGCAACATAGCCTATTACTTCCAGGTGGTAACGTATTCTATAGGTTTGCGCTGGCCTTTGGGCCACTCCTCTTTGGTATACCCGAGGTACAGAAGACCCAGACAAGAG
The DNA here is from genome assembly GCA_964627445.1 of uncultured Flavobacteriales bacterium. GTDB lineage: Bacteria > Bacteroidota > Bacteroidia > Flavobacteriales_D > Luteibaculaceae > Luteibaculum. The sequence continues at coordinate 97,999 of CAZVJF010000001.1, forward strand.
TCTTGCTCGCGTAGCCCTAAATAGGACAACATCTCTGGGCTAAAAACGGCCTTGGGAGTACTCCAAAAGCTTCCCAAGCCGTATGCGGTAGCCATCAGTTGCATGTTTTGCACACCACAAGCTACAGCCATTTGTTCCTCTATTTCGGGAATGCGGCCACTATCCTGCCTGTGCATACCTAAGCCAATAATGGCAGAGGCTTGCAGGGGGCGATTCTGCATTTTTAGGATTTTAGACTCGCGTTGTTCGGCCTCTGGGGTATTGTTCTTATACCATTGCACCAAGAAATTGGCTAAATCTTTTCTGGAATCTTCGGACATAAAAACACTAAATCGCCAGGGTTGGGTTTGGCCATGCGTGGGTGCCCAAATGGCAGCGTTTAGCAGTTTTTCTACAATCTCTTTGTGCACTACCCTATCGCTGTAAAGTTCTGGGTATATGGTTCTGCGGTCTTTTATTACGTCAAATATCTCGCTTAAGCTGTGTCTCATGGTCGCTATTTCCATTTAATATTACACCCCATACTGGGTATTTGGTTCTCTAAGGGTGCATTTCCTGCCAACAGATTATCCAGAGCCATTTTCAAATCGGCACCATCGTTGGGTTGCTCATTTCCCGGAGTAGCACCATCCAACCGACCGCGATAAACACACTGGAGTTCGGCATCAAACACAGCAATATCTGGGGTACAGGCAGCATCGTAGGCTTTGGCTACTTTTTGTGTTTCGTCATACAAATAATGGAAAGGAAAATCTAGCTCCTCGGCCCAGGCTTTCATCTTTTCGGGTGCGTCTTCGGGATAATTCGCTACATCATTAGAATTTACAGCTATGGTACTAATGCCTTTTGGCTGATACACCTTAGCCACCGAAATTAATCCACCAATTACATGCTTTACGTAAGGACAGTGGTTGCACATAAAAACAATAACGGTGCCTTTGGGTCCTGCCAATTCCTGTAAAGAGCGCTCGGCTCCTATTCTTGGGTCTGGTAGTTTAAAGTCAGGCGCCTTAAAGCCCAGTTGTTTGTCGGTTGTTTCTGTGAGTGCCATGCCGCAAAAATACCATTTATTCAGGCATGCTCCGTGCTTCTATTCTTTACCTTCGAAGCCCGTTAAGAGGTATTTGTGGTGCGTTTATCGATTAAGCATTTTCTGGCAGCCTTGGTACTTATTTTGGTGCTACCGATTTCCATAGAATGGCGGCTACTATTGTGGGGGGAATCTACTACCGCTACCATTGGCTTGTACGACCCCAAAAACGACCCCAATCCATTTACCGTGGACCGCGAACAAACCTTTGCCGCCATATTTTATTATCAAAACCAGCGATACCAGGCCAATGTAGGCAGCAGCAAAGATTACGTCTTTGGAGAGCCCATAGAGGTGCTCTTCCTGGCAACTAATCCCAACAAAAACCTCGTATATACTTGGGGCGGTATTTACCACGGATGGAATGTGGCATTCACCGGCATTTTACTGGTTTTTTGGCTAGTAGGCCTGCTGGCTTTCGCTCAAAGTGGTAAACAAAGTGCGGCTTGATGAAGTTTAACGATAAAAACATACCAGTAACATAAAAGCGAGCAGTTAATTAAAAGGTAATCCACACATTGTAGAAGAACCTCTTCCCTATGCGAAATAAACTACTGTCTTTTTTCATCTTCAGCGTATTTCTTACCGCAAGCTACGGCCTTGCCGCGCAATCCCAAATATTAGAGCAAGTGCAGCAAGCACAAAGCGTTGTGGAAAGCAAACCAGCGATCAGTCCTTTTAGCCATTTGTTAGAGGAAAGCAAAAGCCAAACCACGCTAAATACGCAATATCTCACCTTAACGGCCAACAATCTGCGCGCTTTACAAAAACATGCAGAAACCAATTTTTGGCAATTGGAGATTCCCAGCACCGAGGATACCTTAAAGCTAAACCTCGTTCCTAGCCACCCCATCGGCACAGGTGCATTTGTTCGCACCCCCGATGGTACTACACAACCTATCGTTGGCCAATTCTTTCATGGCATATTAGACGGAGATCCCCAATCTATAGTAAGCGTAAGCCTTTTTGAAAACGAAATACACGCTAGCATTATTTCCAGCCAAAAATCTTACACCCTAGCGCCCTACAAAGGGCAGCAGATGTATGCGCTAACCGAAGACCAGGAGGCAAAACCCAGCATAGACAATTTCTGCTCGGCCAATACAGGCGAAATACAACTCACTAAAGAGGACGTGGCACGTAGCAGCACAAAAACCTTAGACAACTGCGTAAATGTTTACTTTGAGCTAGACTATGATGTATTTCTGGAAAAACGCTCCGTAGAAGGTGCTACCAACTACCTCACGGCAGTGTTCAACGAAGTAAACGCCATCTTTGTAAACGAGGGAATAAAAACGCAGATTTCAGAAGTTTTTGTTTGGAACATACCCAGCCCTTACCTAGGAACCAGCTCTACGCTTACCTTAAACCAATTTCAGTTGCTCCGTCCTTTTTTTAATGGAGACATCGCGCACTTCGTAGATTTTAAAACGAGCAACGGAGGAATTGCTTACGTAGACGTGCTTTGTTCTGCACTACCGTACGCTTACAGTGGTGCTCAACCTACTTTTGAGTCCTTTCCAACCTACTCCTGGACTATAGAAGTGATTACCCACGAGATTGGGCATAATTTGGGATCTCCGCACACCCACGATTGCAGCTGGCCCGATGGTGCCATAGATAACTGTGTGCCTCCCAGCGGCAACTGCGATCCTGGAGAAACGCCTACCAATGGTGGTACCATTATGAGCTACTGCCACCTTACCGAGTTTGGCATTAACTTTAATAACGGCTTTGGCCCCTTACCTGGCGATTTAATTCGCAACAGAATTAGCAACGCTAGTTGTTTGCAGCCTTGCTACATAGGTTGTGCAGCGCCCAGTTCGCTCCTGGCACACAACATCACCGAAAACTCTTTTAACCTCAACTGGGCCGTTGCTTCCAATGCGCTGGAATACCGCGTAGAGTACCGGCCAAAAGGAACTACAGTTTGGCAACAAAAAATAGCTCCTACGGAAACGGTTCTGATTGATGGCCTGACCAACAACACCACCTACGAAGCCCGTGTGGTTAGTTTGTGCGATGAGCAAGAAAGTATTTTCTCGGAGACTGTTGAGGTACTTACGGGGTCTATGCCCACAGACTACTGCCAATCTAAAGGACGGAGTGCTCAAAACGAGTGGATAGCCAGTATTGCCATCCACGACTACAGCAACACATCGGGCGCCAATAATGGTTTTGGAGATTTTACCCAAAATGTGGTGTATCTGCCGCCCAATGAAGAAATCCCCTTCACCTTTACCCCGGGCTTTACCAGCGGACTCCTGGGCGAAAACACCTATCCCGAATATTGGCGCATGTGGATCGATTTAAACGCAGATGGCGATTTCACCGATGCGGGTGAACTCCTGTTAGATTCTGAAACTGCTACGGAAGAAATTTTTACGGGAACCTTTACCATACCAAGCTCCGCAACGAGCTCACAAACACGCATGCGTATCAGTATGAAGTACAACAACGCTCCAGATCCATGTGAGATCTTTAGCGAAGGAGAAGTAGAGGACTACCGCGTGCTTATTGAGAATGGCGCCATAAATAGCATCACCACCTTGCAGCAACAAGAGATTGATGTGTATCCTAACCCAGCTAAATCAATGGTTTATGTGAAAGCACACAAAAGAATCAGCGAACTACGCCTGATCGATGCTTTAGGCAAAACACTTACGAAAACTACTCCAGGTGGAGACATACAAGGAAGCTTGTCTATACAAGACATTCCCAATGGCGCCTATTTCATAGAAGTAATCTACACCGATACCAGCCAGCGGTTGGCCCGTATTGTTATAGAACGATAGGGTTTAGTTGGAAAAGGTAGCAGCACGTAGCGCACCTTGTTGCGCTACGCCTGTAGTATCCAAACCATCGGTGCGAAAATTAAACGGCACCTCGGTTGCTTCAAAGAAGTCGTCTCGGGAAGAGACTACCCCGCTATAAATAGTTGCCGGATCTAGGTTGGTGAAATTATATTCCCGTACACGCAGGTTAGAACCACCTTGCACGCGTTCACCTTCTAAGAACACATCGTAGTAAACGCTGTCGTTTTCCATATCGGTGGCAGCGGTCCAGGTTATAAAAACAGACGTTTCTGTGGTGCTTTCAATGGTAATTTCAACCGGAGAAGGAGCGGTATTTTTAAAGGTTGGAAGATCCTCTTCGCATGCCATTAAAACCGCCAAACAAGCTACAAGTAATAGTTTTCGCATGGGCTAAAATTACATTTTTCTGTTTTTAAACCACACGGTAAGCGCGGCGCTTGCTTTTATGCACTAACAGTTACCCCATCCAAAATGGCATTCAGGGTGGCGCTTGGCCTCATCTTATCATTTACAATCTCTCGGTTGGGATTGTAATACCCTTGTATATCCACGGCTACATCTTGGGCTCCGTTTAATTCAGCTACAATATTGGTTTCGTTATTCGCTAAGGACTCAGCTAGCGGCTTAAAGGTAGTCGCCAAGTGCTCATCTTGCGTTTGCTCGCTAAGTGCTTGCGCCCAGTACAGTGCCAAGTAAAAATGACTACCTCGGTTGTCTAGCTCGTTCACTTTTCTAGATGGCGACTTTCCGCTGTCCAACAATCTACCGGTTGCTTCGTCCAAAGTCTCGGCTAGCACTGTGGCTTTTGGGTTGTTATTATGCTCGGCTATATGCTCTAGGGATACGGCCAAAGCCAAAAACTCGCCCAAAGAATCCCAACGCAAGTGGTTCTCCTGAACAAACTGCTGCACGTGCTTAGGAGCCGATCCTCCTGCACCCGTTTCGAACAAGCCCCCACCGTTGATAAGCGGAACAATGGACAACATTTTGGCCGAAGTACCCAACTCTAAAATGGGGAATAGGTCGGTAAGGTAATCGCGCAGCACATTCCCCGTAACAGAAATGGTATCCTCTCCTGCTTTAACGCGCTCTAAGGTATAGCGCATGGCTTTTTCAGGTGCCATGATATGAATTTCTAATTCAGCAGTATCGTGGTCTTTTAGGTACTGATTTACTTTATGGATAAGCTGTGCATCGTGCGCACGATTTTCATCCAACCAAAAAACCGCAGGATTGCCGGTAGCCTTCGCTCTTTTTACCGCCAATTTCACCCAATCTTGTATAGGCTCATCCTTTACTTGGCACATACGCCAAACATCGCCTTTGGCTACCTCATGCTCCATAAGGGTGTTGCCATCGGCATCTTGCACCTGTACGGTGCCGTTGGCAGGAATTTCGAAGGTTTTATCGTGCGAGCCGTATTCTTCCGCTTTTTGAGCCATAAGCCCCACGTTAGATACACTACCCATGGTTGCCGGATCGAAAGCACCATGTTCCTTACAAAACTGAATGGTTTCTCTGTAAATGCCTGCGTAAGAGCGGTCGGGTATAATGGCTAAGGCATCTTGTGGATTGCCTTCTTTGTTCCACATCTGTCCTGAAGTACGAATCATTGCCGGCATGGATGCATCAATGATTACGTCAGAAGGTACATGCAAGTTGGTGATTCCGTTATCGGAATTTACCATGGCAATATCGGGCCCTTCCTCCAAGGCGCGATCCATAGCAGCTTTTATAGCATCTCTTTTTTCGGCTGGAAGGCTCTCTAACTTAGCGTATAAATCGCCCAGTCCGTTGTTTGGATCTACACCTAGCTCCTCGAAGGTATCTGCAAATTGGGTAAACACCTCCTCAAAGTAGGTACTCACCGCGTGACCAAATAAAATAGGATCGGACACCTTCATCATGGTAGCCTTAAGGTGTACCGAATACAGTACGCCTTTGGCCTTAGCTTCTGCTTTCGCAGCATGTAAAAACTCGCGTAGTGCTTTTTTGCTCATGCTGGCGCCATCAATCACCTCACCTGCTTCTAGCTGGACTTCGGGTTTAAGCACTTCCGAACTTCCATCTTCTTTCTTTAAGAGGATGGATACCGATCCTGCTGACCCCGTAGTTAGCGACTTTTCTGTACCGTAGAAATCGCTTCCTTGCATACTGGCCACATCACTTTTAGAATCAGAGGACCATTTCCCCATGCGGTGTGGATGCTTCTTCGCAAATGCTTTTACTGCTTTGGGTGCCCTCCGGTCGCTATTTCCTTCGCGCAACACCGGATTCACCGCAGAACCCTTAACCCTATCGTATTTTTTTTGAATTTCCTCTTCGTTCTTGCTCTCAGGATCGAAAGGATAGTCGGGTATGTTATACCCCTGTTGTTGCAACTCCTTAATGCAGGCCAACAGCTGAGGTATGGAAGCCGAAATATTGGGCAACTTAATAATGTTAGCCTCGGGTGTTTTCACCATATCTCCCAGCATAGCTAATGTGTTGGGTACTTGCTGCTCGGGTTTTAAATACTCTGGAAACTGAGCCAATACCCGGGCCGCCAACGAAATATCTGGTGTATCTACCGCAATGCCTGCAGAGGCTACAAATGTTTTAATGATGGGTAGTAAAGAGTGTGTTGCCAAAAATGGCGCTTCATCGGTTATGGTGTATTGAATGGTACCAGCGTTCGCGTTCATGCAAGTCGTTTGATGGGTTAGGAAATATTCCTCGGTGAAAAGGAGGAACAAAAATACAGTTTTGTAGCGAACTGAACGGAAGTTAGTACATCCCATCAGTTCTCGAAATGGACGCTTTGTCAGCCGTTGCAGTTTGGCAAACGACAGTTCTTCAGCGCTTGGCAGCCCAATGCGAAAATCTGGCAAATGCGTTAACAAGCGTTTACAAAAATTCTGTCATAATTTCACTCATATCTATTTGGCAATGAGATTGTTACACCCTAAACGAACCTAAAAAAATTAGAACTATGACTATTGTAAGAAGAACCAACAACCGCTTATTTCCAAACGTACTAGACAACTGGTTTAACCACGAGTGGCCTGCCGTATCTGGAATAAACGATGGAGCTACCTCCGTGCCCGCTGTCAATATTAAAGAAACCGAAAACAGCTTTGCCTTGGAGTTGGCTGCACCGGGTTTTGACAAAAACGACTTAAAGGTAGATGTGGAAGAAAACGTTCTCACCTTGTCGGCCGAAACAAAAACCGAGAAAACGGAAAATACTTCCGAAAACTACACCCGCAGAGAGTTTAACTACAGCTCTTTTAAACGCAGCTTTACACTACCCGAAACGGTAGATATGGACAACATTGACGCCTCTTTTAATAACGGTGTATTGCATGTTTCTCTGCCCAAAAAAGCAGCGGAAAATCAGAAAAAGTTAAAGCAAATAACCATTAAATAAAAGCGCTATGTACCCCGTAATGCATTACAGAACGTACCGCGCGGTGGTAACGCGCTACTACCACCCCAGCGAAATCCATTATGGGACCCATCCTAGACAACCATGGTGGAAACGCTGGATGGCCAACATTAAGAAATGGTTCAGCAAACCTACCCAGCGCAGCATAAAAATACGGTAGGAATCAATAAACCCGCAGCTTTAAACCCGTTGCGGGTTTGTTTTTTCTATCAGTTGCGTATTAGGATGTTTTTAGCCGAAAGTTGCTGCCGATAATCCTTGAGCTCCTTAGGCTCCTCGTGTTCAAAACCCCGTTCCTTTTCTGAAGGAATTTCCAGCTCCCATTCATAGCTATACGACTTCCACCAATACTTTGCGCTATACGCAAAATCATCCTTAACTTGGGTAACTGTTAAGTTGCGCTTTTTTCGGTACAGGTAAAAATGCAGGTAGGCCGTAGAAACCACGTTTTGTCCGTTGCGCATTTCAGGAACAAACATGGTAGGAGCTTCCAGCAGTTGTTGGGTAAACGTTTTTACAAACTTGCGTTTGCGCAGATTGTCAAATGCTACCTCCACTCCAGCCAAGCTGCCATCTTCCGCTATGGTACATGCTAAGGTAAGCAAGCCATCAGCTAGGGCCACTTTGTCGTGCATCTTCGCTATCACAGAATCGGGATTAAACAACTTATTTGTAGTAGCATAAAATTCTTGGGTTCCACCGATAAACTGAGCGGGTCGGTTTAGGGTATCGGTCCAATTTTGGAGATAGGTAAGTACTCCAAGATCATGATTATACTTCTGGTACAAATTGCCCTCGTAATCGAAATACTCCCATATTCCAACGGGTTTGCCGTTATCATAAAACGCTTTTACCCGGATCTTCCTATTAATTTTTCCTGGCTTTAAACCGATACCCTGATCTGTTTCCACCTCGTACAACATGTAGTAATCGGGGTCTGGGTAATAGTAGGTCCACAGTCCGGTCTTTTTTCCATAAAAGTAATTACCACGGGCATTGAGCTGATTTTTTTGGGGAAAGTAATATTCCCATAGGCCGTCTTTTTTGTTTCTATCGTAATGCCCTACAGCGGAAAGGAAATTAGTACCATACTGGGTCTCGCGCATAAGGTTTAGCTCTAGGAAATACCCTTCTTTGAAAGTAGTATCCTCTGCTAACACTTGGTACTCTCTGTAAACACCGGTATACTCCTCTGTGACCACCTGCTTTTCTTGTGCCCAGGCTCCAAGAGGAGCCCAAAATATCGCAGCTGTGCTTACCCATACTATAACCCGTGCAACGGTAATAGAATTCCCTAAAATCATAAAAACAATAACCAATAAAAAAGTACTACAACAAATGTAAAAATCTAAACTTTTTATTGATATCCGGAAGCTTGAAGGTTAAAAAGTTCGGCATACAACCTAGGTGTAGCCATAAGCTCCTCATGCGTGCCCAGCTCCAATACTTTGCCGTCTTTTAAGACCAAAATACGATCGGCTATGCGCACCGTAGAAAAGCGGTGAGAAATGATGATGGCCGATTTGCCTTTAGTGAGATTAATAAACCGATCGAAAGTTTCGCTTTCTGCACGGGCATCTAAAGCCGAGGTAGGCTCATCCAACACCAGCACCTCGGCATCTTTCATATAAGCCCGTGCCATTGCTACCTTTTGCCACTGCCCGCCCGAGAGGTTGGTACCACGTTTAAAGCGCCTACCCAGCTGCTGGTTCCACCCATCGGGCATAGAAGCTACTACCTGGTTGGCTAAGCTTTTGTGGCCTGCGGCCTCCAATCGTTCCTCATCGGCAATGGCCTCAATAGCACCCACGGCAATATTTTCGCGCATGGTGAGCTCAAACTTCACAAAGTCTTGAAAAATCACGCCAAAAAAGGCCTGGTACGCATCGCGATCGAATTCTTGTATGGGCGTTCCATCCAAATAAATACAGCCTTCCGTGGGTTGGTAAAAATTGAGCAGGAGTTTGATTAAGGTGGTTTTTCCTGCGCCATTTTCTCCTACAAAAGCCAATTTTTCTCCAGCACGAAATTCAAAGTTGATGCCGCGTACCACCCAGTTTTCGCTACCGGGGTATTTAAAGCCTACATTCTCAAAGGTAAAGCCACGCTTTACGGTTTCTGGCATGGGTTTTCCTTGCGTATCGCTCCGCCCAATTTTTATATCCAGAAAATCGAAATAATCTTGCAAGTACAGGGCACTATTGGTAATGGACGTAAACCGCACAAACAAGCCTTGAATGCGGCCACGCAAGCGATTGAAAGAACCCGAGAGAAAGGTTAAATCCCCCAAGGTAAACACTCCGGCTATGGTTTCCAGCACAATAAAAACATAGGCGCCATAGTAGGCTAAGCTGCTCACCACGTTAAAGCCGCTGCCCCAAAGCGCTCTACTTTTCGACAAAGCTTTGCTTTGCAAGTAGTATTGTTGGGAAAGTTTTTGGAAGCGCTGTGCTAAATATCCAGCCAAGCCAAACAGCTTTACTTCTTTGGCGGTAACATCGCTAGCTCCAGCATAACGCAGATAATCGAGCTCTCTGCGCTCTTGTGTCCAACTGCGGGCTAAGGAATAGCTGGTTCCACTAAATTTAATTTCATTCCACAAGGTGGGCACTACCGATACCAGCAACATCAGAATAAGCAAGGGCTCGTAGACCACAATTCCTACCATTAGCGATAGGATAACAATAAGGTCTTGCACCTGGGTAAGGATGTTGGACATGAGCCCTACCCTGCCCGTAGTTTGCTGGCGCGCGCGTTCTAACTTGTCGTAAAAATCCGCATCCTCGAGCTGGCTTAGGTTAAGGTCGGCTGTTTTCTTAATGATTTTCACGGAAGACTGAATGGAATACTGATCACCCAGCAAGCCATCGGTGTAGGATGTAGCCCGGGTAACAATATCCGAGCTCACCGCAAAAGCAAACTCCAAACCTATGTACCACCACAACGGGGTAGTATCGCCCTCTGGGTTTTGGATGAGCAGCACCACGGCATCAATAATTAATTTACCAACCCACAACATGGCGAGCGGCAGCAGGGCGGCCACCAACCTACACGCTGCGTTGGTGATAAACAACACCGGACTTACCGAAAATATCTCTGCAAAAAATCGGGGTACGGCCGTAAGTGCCGCTACACTTTCTTTAAAACTAAATTTCTCGGGTTGGAAGCCTTGTTTTGCCATGAATTTTGTCTGAACAGGCAAAGTATGCTTTTGTGTGCATAGCTCCCATCCATCCAGCCGATATTTTTTGCATCTTACCCCTATGAACAATACGTACCTGGTTGAGGAACGCGCCCGCGATATTGGGCAATTTATGGTAGGTCGCTTATTGCCTTTTCGCAGAAAAAGACAAGTGGGGCCTTTTACATTTATAGACCACATGGGACCCGCGCAGTTGGGCCCTGACAAATACATGGATGTAGACCAACATCCACACATTGGTTTATCCACCCTTACCTATTTGCTAGAAGGCGCTGTAGAGCACCGAGATAGTACGGGTGCCGTGCAAGTAATTTCGCCTGGCGATGTAGGTTTTATGACGGCCGGAGAAGCCGTTACCCATACCGAACGCACGCCACAAAGCATGCGGAATGGTAGCACCTTTACCATGCACGGCTATCAAATTTGGGTGGCTTTGCCCAAAAGTATGGAACACGGCAAGCCCAGTTTTCAATACATCGCCAAGGACGATTTACCGCGTTGCCACCACCAAAATTTTAATATTACGGTAGTGGCTGGAAAGGCCTTTGGGCTGGAGTCGCCCCTTGAGGTATACTCTCCACTATTTATGGTAGATATTGAAGGCAACCAGGGTGGACAATTGAAACTGAATGGCGAAGTAACGGGCGAGATAGCCGTAGTTGTGGTATCTGGAAAAGTAGAAGCCGATGGCGAACATTTGGGTGTGGGACAAATGCTAATTTCTACCAAGGAAAACCAATGTCCCATTACGTTGGAGCCCAACAGCAGGGTATTGCTTTTTGGCGGGCAAGCCTTACCCGAAGAGCGCCATTTGTATTGGAATTTTGTAGCCAGCAGCAAAGAGCGCTTGCAAGAAGCCAAAGCACAGTGGGATAACAAAGAGTTTCCTGTGGTTCCTGGCGATACTACGTATATCCCAGCGCCTAAAATGCGCTAGTCTTCCACGCCATAATACACCACAAGCGGTATATCTCTAACCTCCGCATTGATTTGCGGACAAAGATCTTGAAACGCTGTTTTTGTTAACTCCTGTTTTTTGGTTTTGTAGTTATAAGTCAACTTAAGCGTGTTGTCGGTACCCATCCTACCGAAATAGGAAAAACTAAACGCATCTTCATCCATACGTTTCACTTCTGGGTTGGATGGTATTTTCTTTGGCAGCTTAATCTCGGTAATGAGCGAGACATCAGAAGGGTAAGGCAAGCCTACGGGATATTCTTTCTCCTCACAATCTAGCTGATGAAATACTTCATACAAGGTGAGGGGCTCGTAGCGCATTCGTTTTATTTTACCACGCTCGGTTTCTATCAATTCCCAGGGTTGAGCAATGGCGTAGCTCTCGTAAACGGTAAGCTCATTTTGGTCTCGGTTATCCTCCATTTTGATATTGCTAGTGGACACAATATTGCTATACAAACGGGCATAGCTTTGCCTAAAATTCTCACTGATATCACGTGGAGAGTAATACGAAAATATGTTGCGAAATAAATCTGCATAGTAACCGGTAAACTTTGTAGTCACGGTAAAGGATGCGCCACTGTTTAAATCGGAAGCATCAATGGTCTCATGTACTTTGGTTTTACTGGCTACATCTGAAGCTTCGATGTCGGTAAGACCGATATCGTTGCAATTTAAGCGTAAGGCCTTACCAAATTTGGGAAGGTATTTATTGGTAAAGTTTCCACCTTGTTGGGCTTGGGTTGGATCTATCCAGTACAACTCTCCCATCAACTCAAACCAGGTAATGCAGTGGTTAAACACCTGAGGTCCTGGAAGCATGGTATGTAATTCGTGGGCTTTTTGCGTGTTTACTAAGGCGGGACCCGCCTTTTTAACTCCCATGGCTTCCAATACCTTTGTAAGGAGCAAGGACTTGTCTTTGCAATCGCCAAAACGCTGTTTCATTACCTGTTCTGGAGCAAAGGGCTGTATAGAACCGATACCGTTTTCCATGCCCAAATACCGAATTTCGTCTTGAATAAAATTGATAGCTACGTTAATTGAATCCAATAAGTCCGCTGCTTGCTGTCCTAAAAAAATATCTTGGAGAATACCGTTCATGTCTCCCACTGGAATATCGAAAACTCCGTTTGCCCAAGCTGCTATTCCTTTCCAACTGGTTGCGTTGGTCAGTGCGAGGTAGTCGAATGGAAAATACCAAGAAGGTACGGTTTCTTCCGGTTCAAAAGCGGGTATATTGCGCTGCACCATGGTATACGATGCCACCTTGCCTCGTCCGTCCTTCGCCACCTGCAAGGCTTCCTCTGCTAAACCTTTCATCTGCACCTGGTATGGATAGGTAGCGTCCGGCACTATTTTTATGTGGTAGATATCGCAAGGATTGGAGGCTACAATGGGCAACATATGATACCGGTAATCTGCAAAAATGGGATTGGTACCTTTTGTGGTGTAACTGTACTCCAAGATATCTCCTACGCGCACATCTTCAATAGGGTAGTACGCAGTAATCCTCCCTGTATAAATGGAATTAGCGAGTTGTTCCTCTTGCTGAAGTAGCTTAAAATCTATGTCCTGGGTTTTGTCAATTTCTTGCCCATTTCGAATTATTTTAAGCTGATGAAAATCTACGGTTTGGTATGAGCTGTCATAACTTATGTATAGCTCGGAGGCCTGCTGCACACCGGCCCTATTCGTAATTGCTACTGCCGTTTTTATGTATTCCTCTTTCAGCAAATCATTTCGCTGCAAGGAATATAAGCGACTGTAAAAACCCGATTGTGTGTCGTACGCATTAAAATTGGTTTCGGCAGGAATAGAGAGGGTATCAATCCAAGTTGGCTCAGACGCAAATTGCAAGTGTTGCGCCATGGTACCCAAAGTGAACAGAAGAGCACCTATAAAGAAAAATGATCTAAACAAAATAGCAGTAGATAAATTAATACTCGATCAAACATAATTCAAAAGGCTTCAAAATCAAACAACATAGGTGTTTCAAAAAAAGGTATCCAATCTCGCTACCCTCACCATAGTTCCTTAAGAAGATAACTGGATGCAATCAATTTTCTTTCTTGCGCTATGTACTCACGCTCCACATTCTGGGTCCCCCTAAGGCACATCCAGCAAAAGCTATTTGCAATACCTTGCAGATATTGGTGAATAACTTTGTGGACACCCTAGTGTTGGTTTTACAGCCAACCCAACCTGCTTTTCCCTACCTTTGCAGCTCGCCAGCAAAGAGTCTTTTACCATTATGCTCAGTCTTTTCGGAAAGAAAAAAATTGCAGAAAGCAACGTTGCCAACATTGTAGTGAACTACATGTTTCGCTGTGTAGAAAATGGCTTCCCCGATTTGGTAGAGATTGTGCAACACACCCCAGAATTTGAAGCTACTCCTTCCATTAATGAAAAGGAAATGGAAGACCTGCTCATGATCGTTTTGGTGGGAAACCTCAACTTTTTGCCCATCTATCTGGAACCCGAGCAAGAAAAGCGCATTCGCACCAAGGTATTAGAGAAATTTGCCCTGGCTACCGAGATTGAAGTAGATGAGCTACTGGCCAAGGTAAAGGAGTACAAAGAGTTTATGGTGCGGGTAAACCACCCTTCTAAAAATATGGTCTATGCCATGTCTAAGGCCTTTTTTAGAAAATACGACCTCAACGATTACCAAGAAGATTTCTTCAAAAGCCAAAAGGTACCCAACCCACTAATCCAAAAGCGCCTGGATGCCGTAATGACCCAGTTTATTTTTAACTGGGAGGAGTTTATAGATAAGTATAAGATTACTTAGGGAGTAGCTAGAGCTACAGTGAAATGCTGAGTTTTTGGTGTTTAAAAATACAGCACTTGGAATGGACCCGAAACAAAAAAGCAGCCGATTTATCCCGGCCGCTTCCATAACACTTTTATTAAAACCAACCCCTACCCTTTCACCAGCGCCTCCAGATTAAACTTCTCCGCTGCCATGTTGGTCACGGTATTTCCAATGGCTAGCGAGGCTGTAGCTGCAGGAGATGGCGCATTGAGCACATGGATGTTATTATCGCTGTAGGCAATGCGGAAATCATCGCGGGTATCGCCATCCTGGCTTAGCAACAAGGCACGTACTCCGCTTCGGCCTGGACGTATATCATCCATTTCTAAGCTGGGAATTAGCCGCTGCAGTGTTCCCAAAAATCTACGCTTGGAAAAGGCTCTGCGGTATTCGTTAATTCCAAACGACATGTTTTGGAAAAACAGTTTCCAGGTACCTTTGTAGCTCAGTGCATCTACGGTATCTTTTAAATCGAAATCGGTTTTGCCATAGCCCTCGCGCTTAAAGGTAAACACGGCATTGGGGCCGCATTCTATTTCTCCGTTGGTCATGCGGGTAAAGTGCACGCCCAGAAATGGAAAAGCGGGGTCTGGAACCGGGTAAATAAGGTGTTTTACCTTGTGGTGGCCTTTCTCGGTAAGTTCGTAGTAATCGCCACGGAAGCCCACTACTTTTTCTTTTAGATCTACCCCGTCTTTTAAGGCCATTTTATCGGCCCACAAACCGGCACAAAACACCACGTGCTTCGATTGAATTTTGCGCTTGGTAGTGATGATGATATTTTGCTCGCCCTCGCGACCTACGCCTTTTACTTCCTCGCCCAAAAACAAAGCCGACTTTGAGTTTAGCCCCTGGCCTACTTCCACCATCTTGGCGGTAGCTTGCCTAAAATTGATGATACCGGTTACAGGAACGCGAATACCGGCAACCCCCTCGCAAAAGGGTTCTATTTCTTTGATCTGATCTGCAGTAATTTTCTCAATGCCCTCAATGCCATTTTCTTGACCAATGCCAAAGATTTTGTCCAGGAAAGGGAGCTCGCGGTTTTCGGCTGCTACTACCACTTTACCACACACATCGTGGTCTACTTTGTGCTCTTGAGCAAACTTGACCAATTCTTTCCTTCCAGCCACACAATGCGTAGCTTTTTGCGAGCCGGGCTTGTAATACAAACCGCTATGGATAACGCCCGAGTTATTCCCCGTTTGATGCGCTGCCAAAGAATCTTCTTTTTCTACCAACGCAATGGCCAGTTGTGGAAATCGACTGCACAATTTGTAAAAGGTAGCAGCTCCTACGATTCCACCACCTACTACCGTAATGTCAAAAGATTGCATGTGTTACTTTTTAAGAAATGCTCGCTCTTCTTTGGGCATACTCAAAAGGAGTATTAATCCCCCCACGAAAAAAATTATGAGCGCAAAGATACTGTTTCGCATACTACCGGTAAGCTGCTCAATAGTTCCATAACTAAGAATTCCGATTACTAATCCTACCTTTTCTGCGATGTCGTAAAAACTAAAGTAAGATGCGGTGTCCTTGGTCTCCGGAAGTAATTTACTATAGGTAGAACGCGACAAGGATTGCACGCCCCCCATAACCAATCCTACCACACCAGCAATGCAGTAAAAGTGAATGGGTGTGGTAACGCCCAATGCAGCCACACACAAAATGCACCACACCAAGAGTACCCATGCCAGCGCTTTTACGTTGCCAATTTTACCGCTAAGCCACGCCACCCCACGAGAACCGGGACTGGCAATAAGCTGAATAATGAGGACAGAAACTATCAATCCTGTAGTTTTTGCTTCCTCGCTGGGCCAGGAAACCTCTTTGGTACCAAAGTACACGGCCATGAGCATTACGGTTTGCACGCCCATGCTAAAAACAAAAAACGCGCTGAGGTAGCGTTTGAGTCTCGGGGTTTCTTTAAGGCGCTTCCACACATCCATAAGCTCTTTAAAACCCTTAGTAAAAATGCTGGTGTTGTCTGGAATTGCTACAGGGTATTCGGGAATACGACTTACGCACCAAAATCCAAACCCTGCCCACCAAACTGCTGTAATGGCGAAGGAAATGCGAGCATCCATTCCTGCTCCCATGATCAGTGCTAAACAAACCACCAGCAACAAGGAGCTACCAATGTACCCCATGGAGTAGCCTTTGGCGCTCAACACATCTTGCTCTTCTTTGTTGGCCAAAAGCGGCAAAAAGCCATTGTAAAAAACCAGGGAGCACCAAAAGCCCAATCCAGCCAAAAGGTAGATGAGCATGCTTACCTCGAGGTAGGCCATATCAAAGGCCATGAGCCCCACGCAAGAGGCAGATCCAAGCACAAAAAAAAGTTTTAAGAAAAACTTTTTGCGCTGGGTAAAATCGGCTATCCCGCTCAGCAAAGGCGATAAGAGCGATACCAGGATAAACATGGCCGCGCTCACGTAACTGACCAATGCCGTGTTTACCACCTCAAAACCAAAGAAGCTTACCAGGTCGGAAACCTTATTGCCATCGGCATCGAAGGTGGTGCTAATTTTTTCGTAGAAAATGGGGAAAATGGCCGTGGTAATTACGAGTGGATATACCGAGTTGGCCCAATCGTACATTACCCAAGCCTTCTTGGCTTTTGCGGTAGCTACACTCACAGGGTTTTTACCTTAAACATTACTTGAGCTGCTTCGGAATCTCCTCCTGCAGCCACCGTGAGTCTTTTCTCGTCTACCTTTTGTTCGACCAGGTATTTCTTTACCGCTTCGGCACGCAGTTTAGCCAGGTTTTTGATTTTGGGGTTGTTCATCCCTTTTTTCATTTCTTCCTTACTAATGTAACCGGTTACCATTAAGCGCAAACCAGAGTCTAGATTGATGTACTTGAGAATTTCTTCGATACCCTCTTGGTTGGGATCCAACTCAAAGGCCTCGTTTTCAAAGCGTACGCTTACTTTTTCTATTTGGTCGTGCACCTCAGACTCCGATACGTTAGAGCTCACGGTAGATTTCACGATTTTAGGCGTATCCACAAACACCTCTTTTTCGCAGTTGCACTCCTCGCCCTCTTGCAATGGGCGCACTTCAACCGCATCGATGTAGTAATACGCGTAGCTTTCCTGGCGTCCGCGGTAATCCCCTGGGCGTTTTACCTTTTTGTCTTCAATAACTTTCTCGGTTGCAAAAACACCAATGGTTATAAAGTTTTCGGTGCCGTCTGCGGTGTATACGTTGCACAGATCGTCCCAGTATAGCTGGCGCGTAACAATAACAGGCTTATCTAGAGTTACGTGGGGTTTCATGAGAATGCTGTAACTCATATCGCCCATTTCAAACTGTTCTTCACTAAACACGGCAGCTACATCGGAGATGGCGTATTTGGAGTTCTCCGAAAGGCTTTGTTGTAGCTTTACGCAGTATTTTTTGCCAGGCTCCAGGGTTTTAGTAAGCGTACCGGTTAAGTAATTGCGAGGCTCTTTGTCTTTGTCTACAAAAGCCTTAATACCCGCGTAGTTATTGCCATCGTACGGTTTCTCTTTTCCATAGAGGTTTTCGGGTGTTTTGGCTTCGTCAATTTTTGCCTCGGGTGTAAATAAGTCTGCTGCTACCCCTGTGGCACTCGACCATCCTTTGGCTGAAGTAATGGATCCCATTTCTTTCACCTTATCATCTAGGATTTCGAAACTGGGATTGACTACGAGATTTTCCTGTGCGCTTCCGGAAATATAAAATGCGGTGAGAAACGCACCAAGCAGCAGCTTTTTCATTGTAATGGGTTATTGGTTTTTAACAGTGTCTACAAGCAGTTTCAGGTGTTCTTTAGGTGTATCGGGATACACGCCATGGCCCAAGTTAAAAATGTATCGCTGTTTACCGAAACGCGTCAACATTTCTTTGGCGGCATTTTCTATTACCTGAGGCTCAGCATAAAGAACGCAGGGATCTAAATTTCCTTGCAGTGTTTTATTTCCTACCATTTTTCGTGCCAACTCGGGTTTTACGCCCCAGTCTAAACCTAATACTTGACAATTCAGTCCTGCCATTTCCTCCAAGGAAAACCAAGCGCCCTTAGCAAAAACGGTAACCGGGACTTCATTTATAGCGTCACAAATTTGCTGGATGTACGGCAGGGCAAAAGCATTAAACATTTCGGGACTTAAAATTCCGGCCCAAGAATCAAATACCTGTACCAGATTGGCTCCCGCGTTTATTTGCGTTTTAAGATAGGTGATGGTAAAATCGGTTATCTTTTGCAACAGCTTGTGCGATGCTTGCGGGTTTTTGTACAACCACGCCTTGGCTTTGGAGAAGGTTTTACTACCCTGCCCCTCTATCATATAAGTGAAAATGGTAAAGGGCGCACCCGCAAATCCAATGAGTGGAACGCGGTCGTTCAATACCTTTTTGGTCTCCTGCAAGGCCAGGGTAACATACTCCAGGCTTTCCTCAACGCCATCTACTTGCAAGGCATCAATGTCTTTTTCTGACTGGATGGGATTGGGAAAAACCGGTCCACGCGATTCTACCATTTCGTAGTCGCAGCCCATGGCCTCGGGAACTACCAAAATATCGCTAAAGATGATGGCCGCATCTACGCCTAAAATATCTACCGGTTGCACGGTAACCTCGGCTGCTAGCTGAGGGTGCTTTACCAACTCTTTAAATCCACCCACACTGGCGCGTACTTCTCTATATTCGGGCAGGGCTCTACCTGCTTGGCGCATCAACCAAATGGGAGCGCGCTCTACCTCTTCACCGCGTGCGGCTCTAAGCAATAAATCGTTCTGCATACGGGGCTAAAGTACGTAAGAATTGGGTGGACTGCTTTTTTACAAGTGCAATTAAAATGATTAATTAATTTTGGCTTTGTAAAAAAATCAAGAAACTAGTTAAAAAGAAGGCAGAATAGACAGAGAAAGACCGTACTGGAACATTCTTTTTTAACGCATCATTAAAGCGACTCCTGTTTTTACTCGAAAAAAAATTTTTGAACCATGAATCTTTCAAAGGCCACGGCACTTCTTTTGCTGTTAACATTGTATTCCAGCTTTAGCTTTTCCCAAAATTATTTCGGATCTAATCCAGTTCTTGAAGAAATTTACAAGGCTAACCCAGAGCTAAGAGCTGCGGATGAAAAGGAACGTGAACACCTGCTATCGGAATTTAAAAAATACCGCCCGCAAACCAAGTCAGACGGCTTTACGATCCCTGTAGTTGTTCATATCATTTCGCACCCATCCATACCCGAGAGCAATATCTCTGATGCTCAAGTGTACCAAGCCATCCAAGAAACTAACCTACGGCTTAAAGGAGAGCATCCAGAATCTGCAGATGTAATTCCAGAGTTCCAGCCTATAATGGGTTCGGCTGATATCCAGTTAAAACTAGCTACAAGGGACCCCAATGGGGATTGCACCAATGGGATCATCAGATACAGTCAGATATTTGAAGATAACGCTGGGGACAGAGCAATAACGGAAAGTAGAAAATGGGATCAGTCAAAGTATTTCAATATTTTTGTTGTCCTCAGAATTGCGAGTGGGGCTGCTGTTTACAGTTTTAACCCAGGACCATCAATAAACGGCAACCCGAGGCCGCTTCACCTTGTTATAAACTACCAATATTTCGGATCCACAGGTACCTCTAATTCCAAACACTCCTTTCTATTTACTCAAAAAATAGCTAACTCGCTCGGACTATCACATATTTGGGGAAATACGAATTCCCCCGGAGAGCAAGAGAACTGTAGCCGTGATGATGGTTTAGAAGACACCCCAAATTGTACAGGAAATCCGGATTTTAGCTTTACTGACAACTGCGATTTAGGCAGAACAACTTGTGGAACATTAGATAATGTGCAAAATTTCATGGACTATGGTTCTTGCCAAATCATGTTTACCAAGGATCAGTGCGATTTTATGCAGTTCACCCTATTGCAGGAAAATTATAATATCCATTCACTATGGCAACCCGAAAATTTGATTGCAACAGGTACTGACTACGATAGTCTAGCAACTGATTATCTATGTAAAGCAGATTTTAACACCATTGGATCTCGCCACTGGACTGGAATACCTATTGGGTTATTGGATAAGTCCTATTACGCTGTAGATACTTGGGAATGGAATTTCCCAGGTGCTATGATGGAATCGGATACGGTTCAAAATCCTACCGTTATTTACAATAATCCGGGTGTATACAACATTAGTTTAACTGCAGGTTACCAATCCCAAGAAGACTCACATACTCAGTCAATCCAAGTTTTTGAGTCCCCGTTCTTCGCTCCATTCATTGAAAGATTCGACAACAACCATATTGACTCTTTAATGTTTTTTGAAAAGAGATCCCTTGTTGGTGATCAGGGTTGGCAATCATCGGATATTGGTTTTGATGATGACAAATCAATTTACATAAATGCCTTCCAGAAAACCGTATCTGATTCTGGTTTGACCGATGAACTAATCTCGGGCCCAATAAACATCAGTAATCTTACTGAACCAACTGTTGGCTTTGAATATGCTTACGCTAACAATGGAGAGAAAACAGTAGGAAGCACCCTTGTATTAAGTTGTTCCTATGACTACGGTAGATCTTTTATTCCACTTGATACGCTTTGGGGTGAAGAATTGGTCACCGCAGAAGTATCAGACTCCGAAGAGTTCATCCCAAGCAACAGTGACTGGAAAACGAACATAAACGAGATCACTCTTGATGACACCGTTGAGTACGTCATGTTAAAACTAGATTTCACCCATATCAATGGAAACAACATTTTTGTAGACAACTTCAGGGTGAAAGACTTCAGCACTATTAATATCGGAGAGTTCAAGAAGAAAGACATCACTCTATTCCCAAACCCTACATCCGACATCCTTTATTTTCGCGGCCAGCACGTAACAACAATCTCAGTTTTATCACTGCATGGAAAACATTTAACAACAGAGCAAAACGAAAGTGGATTAAACCAGGTAGATTTATCAGCTTTTCAGCCTGGCATCTATTTTATAGAGCTCGAAGGAGATTTTGGACTGGCCCGAAAAAAAATACTAAAGCTCTAGCCTGAATTAAGAAATAAGCTTGAAACTAAATAACAGAAGCACAAAAAAGCCACCTCAAATGGGTGGCTTTTTACTGGCTATAACGCTATTCAAGCTTTAGCTTTACTTATTCAACTTCTTGATAAGGTTGAGAGCCGAACCTTCTTTAAACCAGGCTATTTGCGTATCGTTATAGGTGTGGTTTACCTTGATGGTCTCCTTGCTGCCATCGGCATGCACTACCTCAATATGCATAGGTTTGTCTTCTGCAAACTGGTCTAAGTCTAAGAAGTTAAATGTGTCGTCTTCTTGGATTTTATCGTAATCGTTTTCGTTGGCAAACGTAAGTGCCAACATCCCCTGTTTTTTCAGGTTGGTTTCGTGGATGCGGGCAAATGACTTTACAATAACCGCTTTTACTCCCAGGTGTCTGGGCTCCATGGCCGCATGCTCTCGCGATGATCCTTCACCGTAGTTATGGTCTCCTACTACTACGGTAGGAACTCCTGCCGCCTTGTACTGGCGTTGGGTAGCAGGAACCTCTCCATAACTTCCATCCAATTGGTTCTTTACCTTGTTGGTTTCTTTATTAAACGCGTTTACCGCACCAATAAGGCAGTTATTGGAGATGTTATCGAGGTGACCACGATAGCGCAACCACGGTCCCGCCATAGAAATGTGGTCTGTGGTACACTTGCCAAAGGCTTTAATTAAGAGTTTGGCTCCAGTAATATTTTTACCGTCCCATGGCTCAAATCCTTCTAACAGTTGCAAGCGCTCCGAGTCGGGTTTCACCTTTACTTCCACCGAAGAACCGTCTTTGGCTGGAGCTTGGTAACCGTTGTCCTCTACGTCAAAACCCAGTTCAGGAAGCTCTATACCTTTAGGGCCTTCCAGGCGCACCTCTTCGCCATCTTCATTTACCAGCGTATCGGTAAGCGGGTTAAAGTCTAAACGACCCGCAATGGCCATGGCGGCTACCAATTCAGGCGATCCTACAAAAGCATGGGTATTGGGGTTACCATCGGCTCGTTTGGAGAAGTTGCGGTTAAAGGAGTGCACAATGGTGTTTTTCTTTTGCTCATCGGCACCTTTTCTATCCCACTGGCCAATGCAGGGCCCGCAGGCGTTGGTGAATATGGTAGCCTCTAAGTCTTTAAAGGCATTGAGCACACCATCGCGTTCTGCGGTAAAGCGCACTTGCTCCGATCCTGGATTGATTCCAAACTCGGCCTTGGTTTTTAATTTCTTTTCTACCGCCTGGCGGGCAATAGACTCGGCACGGGTTAAATCTTCGTAGGAAGAGTTGGTACACGATCCTATCAAGCCCCATTCCACTTCTAGTGGCCAATCGTTTTTCTTGGCTTCCTCGCCCAGTTTGGAGATGGGCGTTGCAATATCTGGAGAAAAGGGTCCATTCAAGTGCGGCTCTAGGGTATCTAAATCTATTTCAATCACCTGATCGAAGTGTTGTTCTGGATTGGCATACACTTCATCATCCCCGGTAAGGTGCTCGCGAATTCCGTTGGCTAGGTCGGCTACTTCTGCCCTACCCGTTGCGCGAAGGTAGCGCTCCATGCTGTCATCGTATCCGAAGGTAGAAGTGGTAGCGCCTATTTCCGCGCCCATATTGCAGATAGTACCTTTACCGGTGCAGCTCATGCTTTTGGCACCTTCGCCAAAGTACTCCACAATGCAGCCGGTTCCTCCTTTCACGGTAAGGATTCCAGCTACCTTTAAGATCACGTCTTTGGGAGCCGTCCAGCCGCTCATTTTACCCGTGAGTTTCACCCCAATGAGCTTGGGAAATTTCAGCTCCCAGGGCATACCGGCCATCACATCCACGGCATCGGCTCCACCAACACCTATGGCCACCATACCCAAGCCACCT
The DNA here is from genome assembly GCA_964627445.1 of uncultured Flavobacteriales bacterium. Classification (GTDB taxonomy): domain Bacteria; phylum Bacteroidota; class Bacteroidia; order Flavobacteriales_D; family Luteibaculaceae; genus Luteibaculum. Next base: position 121,221 of record CAZVJF010000001.1, read on the forward strand.
GCATTTACGGTGTGGGAGTCGGTACCTATCATCATTCCACCCGGAAAGGCGTAGTTTTCTAAAACCACCTGGTGGATAATTCCAGCACCGGGTTTCCAGAAGCCAATTCCATATTTATTAGAAACGCTTTCTAGGAAATTAAAAACCTCAGAGCTTTTATTAAAAGCTTCTTGTAAGTCTTTGTCGGCTCCTAGTTTCGCCTGGATGAGGTGATCGCAATGCACCGTAGAGGGCACGGCAGTTTTATCGCGGCCCGCTTGCATAAATTGCAACAAAGCCATCTGGGCCGTAGCATCTTGCATGGCCACACGATCGGGATCAAAATCTACATAGGACTTTCCGCGTGTAAACGCTTCTTTGGCTTCGCCATCCCACAGGTGGCTGTACAGTATTTTTTCGGATAAGGTTAGCGGCTTGTTCACCACTTTTCTAGCAGCTTCCAGCCTTTTTGGAATGCGGTCGTACACCGCCTTTATCATATCTAAGTCAAAAACGTGGCTCATAGTCTTTCTTTGGGTTTGGCCTAAAATACAACAAGGGCCAGTTTGTACCAACTTTGGAAGCATGACAAATGTTAAATGGCCTGATGCAAACTACTGGCACAAAAAAAGACGCTGGAAAGGGCAAAAAAAACCCGAGACGATCCGCCTCGGGTTTTACATTTGCAAAAGCAATGCGCTTACGCCATCACCAAACTCTTCTCGGTAGGCTTAAACTTAGTTAAGACAATACCATCCACGGCTGCTTCGTACTCTTCCATGGTTGGGGTGCGCCCTAAAATGGTAGACAATACCACTACTGGTGTTGATGAAAGTAAAGACTCTCCCTTTTTCTCATTGGAGTCTTTTACCACACGGCCCTGGAACAAGCGCGTAGAAGTAGCCATTACCGTATCACCGGGCTCTGCTTTTTCCTGGTTACCCATACACAGGTTACAACCGGGGCGCTCTAGGTACAACATGTTCTCGTATTTGGTTCTTGCCAAACCTTTGGGTGCATTGTCGTCAAACACAAAGCCAGAGTATTTTTCCAATACTTCCCAATCGCCTTCGGCTTTAAGTTCATCTACTATGTTGTAGGTTGGAGGTGCTACTACTAGCGGAGCTTTAAACTCCACTTTACCCTGTTGCGCTTCAATGTTCTTTAACATTTGCGCTAAGATTTTCATATCGCCTTTGTGTACCATGCACGATCCTACAAATCCAAGATCTACCTTTTTGGCACCACCGTAATACGATAAAGGACGGATGGTATCGTGGGTGTAGCGCTTACTTACGTCTTCGTTGTTTACGTCTGGGTCTGCAATCATAGGCTCGGCAATCTGATCTAGATCTACCACCACCTCTGCGTAATACTTGGCGCTAGCATCGGGCTTAATAGCAGGCTTAATACCCGTTTTTACTTCCTGTATTCTGTTATTGGCTTTATCTACCAAGCCTTGCAGTACCTGCTTGTCGTTATCCATACCCTTATCAATCATGATTTGGATACGATCTCTGGCAATCTCTAAAGATTCAATTAGGGTTTCGTCCTCCGAAATACAGATAGAAGCTTTGGCTTTCATCTCCGCAGTCCAGTCGGTGAAGGTAAAGGCCTGGTCAGATGTTAGCGTACCAATGTGAACTTCAATTACACGGCCTTGGAACACGTTTTCGCCACCAAACTGCTTTAGCATTTGCTGTTGGGTTGCGTGTACCACATCGCGGAAATCCATGTAGCTGCGCATGTTGCCTTTAAAGGTTACTTTAACCGATTCGGGTATCGGCATGGATGCTTCTCCTGTTGCCAGGGCCAGCGCTACGGTACCAGAGTCGGCACCAAATGCTACCCCTTTAGACATCCGTGTGTGCGAGTCACCCCCGATAATGATGGCCCAATCGTCTATGGTAATATCGTTGAGCACCTTGTGAATTACATCGGTAAGGGCATGGTATTTTCCTTTGGGATCCCGTGCAGTGATCAAACCAAAGTCATTCATAAACTTCATTAGTTTAGGAATGTTGGCCTTGGACTTATCATCCCACACTGAGGCGGTATGGCACCCGGATTGGTAAGCCCCATCTACAATAGGAGAAATTACCGTAGCCGCCATGGCTTCTAGCTCCTGAGAAGTCATCAACCCGGTGGTATCCTGAGATCCTACAATATTCACTTCCACCCTTACATCGGATCCTGCGTGTAGCGTTTTGCCGGGTGTGGTTCCTACTGCGTTTTTATTAAATATTTTTTCTACTGCGGTCAACCCTTGTCCTTCGACAGAAACCTCTTTAGAAGGTGCGTATACAGCTGGAATTTCTTTGCCCAAGATGTTGCACGCAATGGTTTGCAGTTTCTTACCAAAAACTACGGCATAGGATCCACCTGCTTTAATAAACTCCATTTTCTGAGGAGTAAGCGCTGCAGAAATATCCTTAAGCTCCTGGTCTCCGTTGTAGAGCTTTTTGGTTTTGGTATTAATGGTTAGTACCGTGCCAGTTTCCACCGAGTACTTTTGCTCCAATACGGGATCGCCATTGGCATCAACTACCGTGTTGCCCTCTGCATCTTTTTTCGGTACCCAGTTTTTTAGATCAATACCAATTCCACCCGTAACCCCAACGGTAGTTAAGAAGATGGGAGAAATGCCATTGGTTCCCGCAATAATGGGTGCGATATTGATAAAGGGTACGTATGGACTTGCTTGGACCCCTGTCCACAACGCCACGTTGTTTACCCCAGACATACGCGAAGATCCTACCCCCATGGTACCTTTCTCGGCAATCAACATCACGCGCTTATCGGGGTGCTTTTCTTTGAGGGCGGTAAGCTCTTGCTGCATCTCTTTGTTGTGCTCAAAAATGCACTGACCGTGCAGCTCTCTATCGGAACGCGAGTGTGCATCGGCACCTGGAGAAAGCAAGTCTGTGGAGATATCACCTGTTCCTGCAATAAAAGTTACGATGTCTACCTTCTCTTCTACTTCCGGAAGTTTTGTAAAAAACTCTGCATTCGCATAGCTTTCTAAAAGCTCGGCAGCTACCGTGTTTCCAGCTTTGTACGCTTTCTCCAAACGCTCGGTATCGGCTTCGTACAAAAACACCTGTGTTTTTAATACCTCGGCAGCTTGTTTAGCTAATTCGGGCTGATCTCCTAAAGCAATATCCAGCAAAACCTCGATAGAAGGTCCGCCTTTCATGTGAGAAAGTAATTCGAATGCAAATTTTGGGGTAATTTCTGCCACTAGTTCATTCCCCAAAATGATCTCTTTTAAAAACTGTGCTTTAACGCCTGCAGATTCGGTAGTACCTGGAACTACGTTATAGATGAAGAATTTCAGTGAATCGGCTCTATGCTCGTGGTTTACATCCTTGATTTGGGCTATTATTTCTGATAAAAGTGCTCCACTTTCAATGGGTTTCGGATGTAGATTCTGAGCTTTTCTAGCTTCAATTTCCTGTAGATATTCTTCGTAAAGGCGCATACACGTGGTTTTTAAAAGGTTGCAAAATTACGGATTGACGGGCTTTTTAGCAAAAAGGCACTCTGGTGTACATTTAATTGAATCCATTATAAATAACCATTCAAGCTCTTACAGGCGCTCCCATCATTTGACCGATGGTGTAATTTGTTGCTGAAGTTTGTTTTTGCACGCTTATTTTCGTGCCACTGAAAGGACACCCGATATTGTATCATGGCAAAACTACCCGTAGAAAATTTTAAGGTTGCATTTCGCTCCATCAAAAGCCAACGTTTGCGTACAGCGCTAACCGTATTAATTATTGCTATCGGTATTATGGCTTTGGTGGGCATACTTACGGCAATTGACGCCATTAAAGGCAAGCTGAAGGATGATTTTGCCATGATGGGCGCCAACACCTTTAGCATTTCCTACCGCAACTTGCGCCTCAATCGCAGCGATGAGCGCAAAGAAAACCGCATGATTACCTATCGCGAAGCACAAGCCATTAAAGAGCGTTTCAACAACGAAATAGGCTTTGTTTCGGTAAACCAGACAGCATCGGGTGCAGCCACCTTAAAATACAAATCCAAAAAAACCAACCCCAACGTACGCATTATAGCAGCCGATGATAACTATCTGGCCACCACGGGCTACGAAATTGAAAAAGGCCGCAACATTACCATAACCGATGTGCAGCTTGCTAACAACGTAATACTGGTTGGACAAGATATTGTAGATGCACTCTTTGACGGTGGTGAGGACCCAATAGGCAAAGAAATTCGAGCCGGAGCAGGGGTGTACCAAATCATTGGTGTACTCAAAAGCAAAGGAAACTCTATTGGCTTTAGTGGCGACAATCAGGCTCTGGTACCGATCTCTAATCTTCGGTTGAACTACGGCTTAGATAACAACAGCTACAACATTAGCATTATGGTGCACAACACCATGAATTTAGATCCGGCCATAAGTGAAGCTACTGGTCTTTTTCGAATTATCAGAAAAGACCGACCCGGACAAGAAGCGTCTTTTGCCATTAGAAAGAGCGACCAAATTGCATCTTTTGTAATTGAACAACTCTCAGCCATCAGCATTATCGCAACGGCCATTGGTATCATTACGTTGCTAGGAGCTGCTATTGGTTTAATGAATATTATGCTGGTTTCTGTAAAAGAACGCACCAAAGAAATCGGAACCCGGAAAGCCATTGGTGCCACGGCCACCTTAATTCGCAATCAGTTTTTAGTAGAGTCTATTGTAATTGGTCAACTGGGAGGATTGGTCGGCATTATCCTGGGCATCATCATAGGCAACTTGGTATCTAAGTTTGTAGGTGGTGGTTTTATAATTCCTTGGGATTGGATTACCGGGGGTGTTGTTTTATGCCTTATTGTGGGTGTTTTATCAGGATATTATCCTGCCAAACAAGCCGCTGCATTAGACCCTATTGATGCCTTGCGTTACGAGTAAGAGCGCTGTAAAATAATCGTATTTGGTTCTGAAGTGAAATAGCTACAAAAAGAAAGCGGGACCTACCACAGTCCCGCTTCCTTTACCACCAACCTGAGGTGATTAGTTGTCTAACCCCCTCATAACCATCTATGAAAAGTCATAGTAGAAACTGTGTTTCTTTGCTCTAAGATGAAGCAAAAAACCGCTTCATTTTTTCATTCTGAGGTTAATCAATAGGCTTACTTGCCACCGTCAGCTTTTTTGCCCCACAAGGGATTTCCGCGCTAATTTTTGGGCACAAAAAAACCCACGCCTAAGCGTGGGTTTCTGTGAGAAAGTACTAACCCTACAATGTACTTATTCCTCAACCACTTCAAATTCAAACGCAGCCTCAACTTCTCTGTGTAGTTTTACGGTAGCGTTGTATTTTCCAAGTGTTTTAATGCTGTCTTCTTTAAGCATAATGGTCTTGCGATCTACATCCAAACCTTTTGCTTTAAAAGCTTCAGCCAGCTGTATGGTATTTACGGAACCAAAGATCTTTCCGTTTTCACCTGCTTTCGCTCCAATCGAAAGGCTCACCCCATCGATCTTCTCAGCCAGCTTCGCAGCTTCTGCTTTAATTTTCTCCTCTTTGTGAGCACGCTGTTTGCGTGTTTCTGCTAACATTTTTTTAGCCGACTCGGTTGCCAAAATGGCAAAGCCTTGAGGAATTAGGTAGTTCAGTCCGTAACCGTTTTTCACCGTTACCAACTCATCTTTATATCCTAAGTTTTGTACGTCTTGCTTTAATATTACTTCCATTGCTAATGTTCTTTAAGGATGATTATTTCAACAAGTCTCCTACGTAAGGAAGCAACGCTAAGTGACGCGCTCTTTTTACTGCCTGAGAAACTTTTCTCTGGTATTTTAAAGAGGTACCGGTTACTCTACGCGGTAAGATCTTCCCTTGCTCGTTTACGAACTTCAACAAGAAATTGGGATCCTTATAATCAATGTACTTGATTCTGTGCTTCTTGAAGCGGCAATACTTCTCGCGCTTCGTTTCAATGTCAATAGGTGTTAGATATCTAACGTCAGATTCTCCTGCCATGATAAATGTCTTTTCTTAGTTTTCTACCGATGCTTTTTTCGTTCTTCTAGATTCCACATACTGCACCGCATACTTATCGAGGCGTACAGTTAGGAAGCGCAATACGCGCTCATCTCTACGGAATTCCAATTCCATATCGGCTATCAAAGACCCTTCGGCCTCAAACTCTAGCAAATGATAGAATCCGGTTGTTTTTTTCTGGATTGGATAGGCTAGCTTGCGCAATCCCCAGTTCTCTTCGTGCTTTACAGTACCACCACTCGCTTTAATTTGGTCGCGGTACTTAGCTACTGCTTCCTTTGCCTGCTCTTCAGACAAAACGGGAGTCAAAATGAAAACAGTTTCGTAACGGTTCGACATTGTATATTTATTTTTATAAAAAGGGCTGCAAAGGTAGCTATTTTTTCTCAACATACCAGCATCGCATCCTTCAAAATAAAATTCCGCGCGTATGAACCACAACCCCCTGAGGCAGAGCGGCAAAGATACGCAAGTGGTTCTACAAAAAATGCCTCCTATATTTGCACCAAACAACAACGGCTATGAGCGACAATTTTATAGTATCGGCACGAAAATATAGACCCAGCACCTTTGAGTCGGTAGTTGGGCAAAAAGCGGTAACCGATACCCTAAAAAACGCCATTAGCAACAACAAACTGGCGCAGGCCTTTTTGTTCTGTGGTCCGCGAGGAGTTGGAAAAACTACCTGCGCACGCATCCTAGCTAAAGCGGTGAATGCAGAAAACCCTGACGACCTCGAAAGCATATCCGATGACGGCCTGAATACTTTTGAGCTGGATGCTGCCTCAAACAACTCGGTAGACGATATCCGTAACCTCATTGAGCAAGTACGCGTAGCTCCTGCAGCAGGAAAAAAGTACAAAGTGTACATTATAGATGAGGTACACATGCTGTCTACCAACGCCTTTAACGCCTTTCTAAAAACCCTCGAAGAGCCGCCTGCCTACGCCATCTTTGTCCTTGCAACTACGGAAAAGCACAAAATACTTCCCACCATTTTATCGCGCTGCCAGGTATTTGATTTCCAACGCATCAAGATCAATGACATTACCGAGCACCTGGCCTACATTGCCGAAAAGGAAGGCATTAATGCGAGCAAAGAAGCATTGCACATCATAGCCACCAAAGCCGATGGCGGATTGCGTGATGCGTTATCCATCTTTGACCAAATGGTAGCCTTTGGCGGCAAAGACCTGAGCTACGAGCTGGTCATTGAAAACCTGAACCTCCTCGATTACGAGTACTACTTTAAAGTAACCGATGCGGTTTTGCAGCAAGATGTGGCTGCGCTGTTTAACACCTTCAACGAAATTTTGGCCAAAGGCTTCGATGGGCACAATTTCATCGTTGGTTTGGCCGACCACTTTAGAAATTTAATGGTAGGGTTGGATCCAAAAACCCAGCATTTAATTATTGCGGGAGAAGATCTTAAGACACGCTATATTCAGCAAGCGGAACAGTGTGGCATGAATGACCTGATTCGCTGGCTTAAAATTGCAAACAAAGCAGACCTAAGCTACAAAACTAGCAAGCACCCGCGCTTGTTGGTAGAGCTGGCGCTATTAGAAATGCTTACCAGCGAAAGTGTAACGGTAAAAAAAAAAGCCCCAAGCCCCAACTAGCTGGTAAACCGACTTCACCAGAGGAAACGAAACCGAAGCAGTCAACCCCAACAGAACAGGCAGCAAACGTAGTAGCAGAGCCCAAACCTGAGCCTACCAAAGCACCAAGCACTCCGCAAGCCAGCACAGCCAAGCCAACTAAGCGCATTGGCCTTTCTATTTCCAAGGCCAAGCAAGAGAAGAAAAAAGCCACAGCGGTTGCAGTAGAAAGCGAAGAACTTACGGCAGAACAGCGGGCAAACTTGCCACAACAGCCCGTGACTCAGCAATTGATTACGCAAGAATGGTTGGCCTATGCCGCTCTGGTAAAGGAAAGAAAAGACGAGAGCTTTTTTAGTACGCTTACCTTGCATGAGCCCGAACTGCAAGGCAAAACCATTCTATTTAAGATTGCTAATCGCGTTCAGGAGAATTACTTTGACCTAAACCGACAAGAACTGCTGGATTTTTTACGCAACAAACTCCAAAACTTTAGCTTGGAGCTAAAGCTTGAGATCCAGGAGTCGGTAGAAAAAAAGATGTTGTACTCCGATGACGAACGCCTGAAGGCTATGATTGCTAAAAACCCTGAAATTGCAGAACTCGTCAAACGCTTTGGCTTGGATTTTTAGAATTTCCCACCGTACTTTGCATCGTGTTTAGAACCCTGCACCATATTGTTTTAGGTCTTAGCTTGTTGTTCCTTTTCTTAGGAACCCAGGTGGCCAATACTTTGCACGTGTGGGAAGAAGCACACCAACACGAGCAAACCAGCACGGTTCCCACCGACTGCGATCTTTGCGATGTTATTCAAAACTTCCAGCATCAATCTTTTGATGTACTAGCTCCTGCGGTTTTTGACGTATCGCCTGCTTTGGCGCTTCACGAAAACACATTCCGCTTAGAAAGCCGCTACAAAACACGTAGTTCGGCCCAACCCACCAATAAAGCTCCCCCTGTTTTAGGTTAAGTCTAGTTGCTAACCTAAAACACCCATTCCATGTTTAAATATTTGTGGATAAGCCTGCTATGGCTTCCCACGCTTGCGTACGCTAACCACTGTCGCAACTCCATTTCCGGTACTGTAATAGACTCTGAAACCAGAGCCCCACTGCCCTATGCCAATATTTTTATTGTTGAGCTTAAGGATGGCGTGGTGGCTGATGGCCAGGGAAAGTTTCGTATTGAAGGGCTATGCGAAGGAACTTTCACCCTCAAGGTATCGCACATTGGTTGTACTCCGGTGCAAAAAGCAGTGACGGTGGATGGGGAGATACAAGTTACCATCACCATGGACCACTCGATGCACACCTTGCAAAAGGTAAATGTGGTCGGAAAACAGCAATCGAAGGCGGCAGGCATTGGAAGCAGCTCGTTGAAACCTGAGGAACTTGACCAAGGAGCCAACATGAGTTTAGGAGCTGCACTTACCCAAATTAACGGCCTCACCACCTTAGCCACCGGGAACAACGTGCAAAAGCCTGCAATCCACGGTTTAACGGGAAACCGAGTCGGTATCTACAACAATGGGGTAAAGTTAGAAAGCCAAATGTGGGGCAGCGAACACGCCCCCGAAGTAGGCTTGTTTGGCGCACAGAATGTAACCCTATACAAGGGAGTTAGCGCTATTAAATACGGTGGCGATGCATTGGCGGGCGTTGTAAAAATTGAAGCCCCAAAAGCACCCAATAAAAAAGGTCTGTCTCTTGCCCTAAATACCGCGTACAATACTAATAACAAAGGAATTAGCAATGGGCTACGCGGAGTATTTAACACGGGGGGCACACTAGCAATAGAAGGGCATTTTGCAGGACAAGTGCAGCAAAACGGCAATTACCAATCTCCCCAACGCTACTTAACCAATACGGGCGGACAAACCACCAATTTAAAGTATGGCCTCGCTCGCAATTTCAATAAACACAGGGTGGAAGTGTTTTACTCCAACTTCCAGGCAGAGTTGGGCATACTGGATGGATCGCACGTGGGTAATTTAACCGATTTGTTTCGGGTAATTGAAGCAGGAGAAGCACCCAGTGGCGACACATTTACCTATGCCATTAACAAGCCCAAGCAAAACGTATTTCATGAAATGCTGGGGACTGTGTGGAAATACAATCTCACCCCTACTCAACGTATCCAACTGCGCATCAACCGCCAGTACAACCTAAGAGAAGAATTCGATCGGCACGGTCCCAAAGGCATAAACGCACCCCAAGACATTCCTGCCATACAATTTGAATTGACCACCTGGACCGCAGAGCTCGACTACCAACATACCGGAACCGACTGGCAATACGAAGTAGGACTGCAGGGGAACCGGCAAAAAAACACCTTTGAAGGCACCTATTTTATACCTGGATTTTACAGAGATCAATTGGGCGTTTACGGATTATACTCCAAACGTTTTGCATTTAATACATCTATAGAATTGGGGGCTCGATTGGATTATTCGGGCCTACAGGCTTTTAATGCCAGAAACATCGGAGACCGAGACACCACCCTACAATTTTTAGTTCCCACCTTTCATGCACAGTACACCAAAAACTGGAGCAAACTAAAAGCTTCTGTGCAAAGTGGTTTTGCTTGGCGCCCCCCTGCAGCAAACGAGCTTTTTGCACAAGGATTGCATCATGCCTCGGCACGCGTGGAAACCGGAGATGCCAGTTTGGATGCAGAACGTGCCGTAAACAATGGGTTGGAATTGGAGTACAGCCTAACACCCGCCTGGACCGCTTCGGCCTTGCTGTACGCCAATTACTATTTCAATTTCATCTACCTCGCTCCGCTACCCAAAGCAGAGCTCACCATACGCGGTGCTTTCCCTAGCTTTTTATATCAGCAAGCTGAAGTGTGGCACCGCGGTATAGATTTTAGTACGCAGTATCAGTTAGACTCCTCGTGGCGCTTGGAAGCCTCCGCTGCTACTGTTTTTATTTCGGAAGCCGGTTCTGGCAATGCCCTACCCAACATTCCTGCCGATCGTTGCCAACTGAAGACTTACTACCAACCCAAGAAAAACCAGTTTGGTTTAAAAGAACTATGGGTGGCGTGGCAATGGGTAGGCCAGCAAAATCGCATTCCGCCATTTACTGCAGACGATGCTTCTAGCAACGCATACCTGCAAAACTTACTACAAGCCCCTGTAGGCTACCATTTGCTAAGTGCTGGCTTATCGGGCCAACGAAAAATTAACAAAGACTTTCAGCTGCAGTACTACATCTCGGGCACCAACCTCTTAAACAGGAGCTACCGCGATTACACTAACGCGTTCCGGTTTTTTGCAGCCGAAATGGGACGCAACATAACTCTAGGACTTTCACTCAAGTTTAATTCATAAATCAAAACAAACACAAAACAAAAACCATGAAAACAACCGAATTCATGAACAGAATCAACCGATTCTTTAGCCTATCGGTAATCGTTGCACTGGCTGCAGCAGTATCTTTAACCTCTTGTAAAGATGATGATGAAGATCCGGACGATCATGACCACGACCACGATCACGAACACGATGAAACGGAGCTTATTACCACTATGCGCCTAACATTCTCTGACGTAAATGGACAGCAAACTACCGCTTCTTTCAGTGACCCAGATGGTCCAGGTGGAAACGACCCAAGTATTGACACCATTGCACTTCCTTTTGATGGTGCTCCTTACACCGTTAACATTGAAGTGTTGGATGAATCTGACCCTGACGATGTAGAAGACATTACAGCGGAAATTGAAGAAGAGGATAATGAGCACCTATTCTGCTTTACGCCTTCTTCAAACAACCTATCTGTTGCTTACAACGATGAAGATGAAAACGGACTGGCCGTAGGTCTACAAACTACCTGGACTCTTCAGGATGTTTTTAACGGCAGCATTAAAATTGAATTGAAACACCAGCCCGGTGAAAAAGATGGTTCTTGCGGTATTGGAGAAACCGATATCGAAGTAACTTTCCCAGTACAAGGAAACTAAAAGCAATTAGCGAAAGTCAAAGAAAGCGGCCTCCCAAATGGGGCCGCTTTTTTTTATGCAACCAACCAATCTTCTGGAAAATTGACCAGATATACGCGTTCTGTAGCACGGGTGAGGGCGGTGTACAACCACCGTAGCAGGTTTTTATCCATTTGTTCTGGGGTTATATATCCCAAATCTATATACACCACCGGCCACTGCCCACCTTGCGCTTTATGGCAAGTTACAGCATAGCCAAACTTGGCTTGTAGTGCCTGCACGTAGGGGTTTTCCTTCAGCTTAAAATTACGCGCTTTTTTGTCTGGATATTCTTCAAGGAGCGCCTCATCCAAGAGAGTCCACACTTTCTCTACATCGCCTTGTGGCATAGAAGCTTGGTCTACCAAGAAGCTATCCAACCAAATTTTGGCATCGAGCTCTAAATTGTAATCCGAAAAAAGTAAGGTAGCCTCGGCATAGTGGTAGCCATAAGCATCTTCCCAATTGCGTACGCGAAGCACCTCGGCAAAATCGCCATTGGCAATAAAGTCTTGTTGGGTATCTTGGGCAGTCCAGTGATAGTTATTTTTTACCACCATGATGCGGTCGCCCCCATCGAGTTGTGCTTCTGACTGATGCACATAGCTGCGTATTTGCTGGTTGAGCCGGTTGGCGTGCTTGTTAGACCTCGTAATATAAATAACAGCCTCCTCACCATAAGCCGATACGGATTCTTGATAATGATCGGCAAACTCGTATCCAGACAAGTAGCGCACGTCCTTATGCAGTTTTATCGCTATATCTGTGGTTTGCCCCAGCATTTGCTCGCGTAGCTTGGTAGCTTCTTTTAAAATTCCCGATAGGGATGCCTGGCGCACTACGGTATTGAGCGAGCATTTGGCTATGGTTAAGTCAAACTCCAACTTCAGGTAGTCTAAATCTAAGGCAGGACTTCGATTGGAGCCAACAGGTGGAAGCTGAGCCTCATCACCAACCATAATCAAGCGACAACCGGGGCTAGAAAAAACAAAGGACATTAAATCGTGCAGCAATCCATTTCGTGTTAAGCCACCCGTATCCTCCCCTATCATACTGACTTCATCTACAATAAAAACAGCATTTTTAAAGGTGTTTTTTCGCAAAGCAAAATAGCGCCCCCCGTTTTTGCGCTTGCGTGGGGTGTATATTACCTTATGTATGGTAAAAGCACGCTCCTGTGCATAGGTACTGAGTACTTTGGCAGCCCTCCCCGTAGGTGCCATGAGCAAAAAGTTGCGCTTTTGTTCTTGTAAATAGTTGGATAAGGTTCCCAGCAAAGTGGTTTTCCCAGTTCCGGCATAGCCATTAAGTACCAGGGCACACCGCTCTTTTTCGCTTTTTAGGAAGGATGCACACATGCGCAAAAAGTGCTTTTGGTCTTGCGTAGGTGCATTGCCGTTGTAGGCTTTAAAGTACTGCTGTAATTCTTCCTTCGATATCATAGCTATGTGGTGGCGCCCCAATTAGCGCGCGCTTGGCAAGTACATTGGAAATTATGCTTGAATAGGTGCACAAATGTTCTATTTTCGCAAGCGTGCTGCAAGCTAGTAGAACGAAATTAATTTTAGTTTTGTAGCGACTGAAACGTATAGATAAAACCCACCATATGGACAATTTAAGGCAAAGTTTTGGTAAGTTTTTATTTCCTGGCTTCTTAATCGTACTCGGTATTGTAATGATGATCATTACAGCCTCTATGAACCAAAACAGCAGCTTTTTCCTTGGATCTGCTTGTATTTTTATTGTTGGTGTCATTAGCCTGTTGTACTCTTTGGATATCATCACCAAGCAACTTCAAACCATTCTTACGGTAGTAATGTTGGTAGCTTCTGGGGTTTTAATCTGGAAGGATATAGACTCGGTACAAGCGGATATTCGCTTCGCAAACAAAAAGAAGCAGGTATATGCGAAGGTGATTCAAAACTTGAAAGACTTACGCGAAGTGCAGCAAGCCCATAAAAAGAAGTACGGCACCTACATTGCATCCATGGATTCTTTAATGGACTTCCTGGAAAACGGAGAGCTACCTATTATTACGGCTATCGGTTCTGTACCCGATACGCTTTCTGAAGCAGAAGCACTTGAAATGGGCATTATTTCTAGAGACACCCTTATGGTGCCGGTAATTAAAAAATTGTTTACCGGGGAAGATGCCGGTAAGGACAGAAAATTCCGTTTTGTAAAGGATAGCCTGCCTTACGCACCTTACTCTCAGGAGCCTTTTTGGATGAATGCCGACATGATACAAAAAGGTGGTGTTCCCACCCCCGTATTCGAAATTAAAGACATGAAGCCTTTCGATAAATTTGATACGCTTCGTGTGGGTTCTATGGAAGACGCAACTACAAGTGGTAACTGGTCTGGGGAATAACATATTAGCAAACTACCGCGCATTTGCAGAAAAACGATCGATTTTATCGATCGTTTTTTTTAGCAACACACTCCAACTGGCTTGGCGTTTGCCACAAGAGGACGTATGGAGCGAGGTGGTTAGTATGCCTTTCTCCAGCCAAAACTATACGACCTCGCAAGGCAAAAAGCTTGCCGAGCTTACCCAAACATTGGTTACCCCAAATAATCCGGTGCATGTGGCCATTGCATCTAAAAACTACGCGGTGGTGCCCGATGCTTTATTTAGCCCTAATAGTGCTGCGCTTTACTTGATGCGAAACACGGGGCTTTCGCCTAGAGATGTTGGCGTGGTAAAAACGGGGCACGTCCCCGAATTGGGGTCACAATTGGTGTATTCAGTGCCCAAAAAAATGCAAGATCTTTTTGGATCCCTCTTTCCTAACTACGCGTTGCACCATCAAAAGCAGAGCCTATTGTATGGTATTCTGAAAGCCAATACCGACAAACCGCGCATTTTAAACCTGCATTTTTGCGAAGATCACTTTGATTTGGTGGTAGTAGATCAGAAGCAGGTGCGCTTTTTCAATAGCTTTCAACTGCTATCTACCGAAGATGTACTCTACTACATTTTATTTGTGGTAGAAAAACTAAACCGCTCGGTACGCGATTTTGTCTTTAAAATTTACGGTGAAATCCCAGACGCGATCGATAAAAACACGCTGCTAAAGCACCTCCCTCTCTCAGCTGATTTTAAAGCAGCAGATGAATTTTTAAGCTTAAAATACACCCCATTTTGCGAATCATAGGCGGTGCATACCGCGGGCAAAAAATTGTGTTGCCCAAGAACTTTAAGTCACGTCCTACCACTGATTTTGCGAGGGAAGCGCTCTTTAACTTTCTAACCAACCAAGACACACCATCCGAACCCAGTTTCTTGGACCTTTTTGGCGGCTCAGGCATGATAAGTTTTGAGGCCTTTTCTAGGGGCTACCGCCCTGTATACACCCTAGAGCTGGATGTTAACAACTACCGGAGTATACGCCAAAACGCAGTACTTTTTGGTGATGAACAACCACAAATATTGCGTCAAGATGCATTTCGCTGGATAAAAAAGGCACCACAGGCGTTTGACGTGGTCTTTTTAGATCCTCCCTTTACTTCCATCCGAAAGATTATTCCACTGCTTAGTCAAATTATAGAAGGCGAAGTATTGGCCGCAGGCGGACTGCTGGTAGTAGAGCACCCGAAAGAGTTTGACCCTGCAGATTGTGGATATGAATTTGAGAGCCGTATTTTTGGTAACCAAAGCTTTAGCATATTCACCAAAAACTAGGCGATGAACGAACGCATTGCGGTATTTCCTGGATCTTTTGACCCCATAACAAAAGGGCACGAATCTATTATCCTTAGAGCCCTGCCCCTATTCGACAAGATTATCGTAGCCATGGGGGTCAACAGTTCTAAGCAATACTTGTTTGAGCGCGACCAGCGTGTACAATGGTTGGAAACCATTTTTGCAGGAGAACCCAAGGTTAGCGTAGATGCATTCAATAAACTTACCGTACAGTATTGCAAAGAACGCGGTGCGCAATTTATTTTGCGAGGACTAAGAAACTCGGTAGACTTTAATTACGAGAAAAGCATAGCGCACATGAACAGCGCTATGGAACAAGAAATAGAAACCATATTTTTACTTACCACACCCCAATTGGGTGCAATAAATGCATCTATTGTGCGTGAGATTTATAAAAACGGAGGCGATATTAATCCCTTCTGCCCCGATTCAATCCACATACCTTCCAAGACTGTATAGCCATGAGAACATTGCTAATAACCCTTGCCTTTTGTCTACCCCTTTTAGGCATCGGACAAACCGTACAAATATCGGGTAGCTCCAGCCAAGAATACGCCAACAAACCCTTTGTGCTCTACGAAGTTACTGATGCCATTAGCGGAAGAAAAAAGCCTATC
Source organism: uncultured Flavobacteriales bacterium (assembly GCA_964627445.1). Lineage (GTDB taxonomy): Bacteria > Bacteroidota > Bacteroidia > Flavobacteriales_D > Luteibaculaceae > Luteibaculum. The sequence goes on from CAZVJF010000001.1 coordinate 137,131, forward strand.
GCTGAAGGGGTTACCGACATGGATGGTGCCTTTGCAATGACCGCAAACCTAGCTCAAACTACTACCGCAGTGCTTAGCATAGACCGCGTAGAGGCTACCTTATTTTTGGCACCCAATAGCACCTACAACCTGGCTTTCCCTAGTTTACCCGGTGATGCCCCAAAATCTTTTGGCGCAGCAAATAGTGTAGATCTTGGTTTTTACAATCTGCCAGAAAATGATCCGAATAGCATTGTTACTCAGTTTAACGATGCCCTGGAACAGCTAAGTTTAGAAAACCTAGATCTGGCGTTTACTCCGCAATACAGCAAAAAGCTGTTATCCTTTTGGCGAGAATATCGCGATGCGTATCCAGCAAACACCTTTGCTGGCAATTACATACACTTTGCCTGTGCCAATGCCCTTTTAAACAACGGACTCAAAAAAACTAAGGTGTATGAGTACTTCTTAGATAGCGCCACAGTAATTTCAAAAAACCCCGAGGTGGGCGTTTTCTTCACCGAATTCTTCCAGGATATTTTGCAGGAAACCGACCGTTTGAGTGGAACCGAAGAGGTAAAAATCACCATCAACTTGGCTCCAAGAGCCTATAAAATTTTAGAGTCTCTAAAAAGTAACGACTATCTCAGCGACCTCAAATTGCGCGAAATGGTGGCATTATACGGACTTTACCACGCTTTTGATTACAAGGAATACAACCAAGAAAACATCATAGAGTTGGTTCGCGAACTGGGTGCCCGTTCCATTTATCCCGAAATTAGAAGCATAGCCGATAACGTAGCTTACATGATGCGCTGGCTACGTCCGGGGTTTCCGCTGCCTAGCTTTAGCTGTACGGGTCTGGAAAGTGGAGAAGAAGTAAAATCAGATGGCTTTAGCAACAAGCCCACCATTTATTATTTCTGGGCACCGTGGAGCGAGCGTGCCGTTATGGAACTCATGGAATTAAAGCAGCGCCAACAATACTGGAAAGATGATTTAAACTACGTTGTAGTGTTGGTAGATGGCACCCTGGCTGATGCTAAAAGCGCGTTGGAATTGGTACCTGGCCTTCAAGCAGAAATGTGCCATGCTACCAGTAATCCCAAGCTGCTAGACAAACTGCAAATTCATGCCTTACCACATTTTATGATGACGGATGAAGAAGGCAAGCTGGTACGGCATTACGCTAGTAATACCACCGAGTTAGAGCGAGAACTAGCCCGCTTTTTTAAGACAAAGAAGAAGCGCTAATAGCCTCGTTGTATGCCTTGCATAAGTCTATAATGTTGTGAAAGGAATTGCTGTAAACTGATTCAAAATTTTCGGGGTGCACCCAAACAATGCGCTCTATGTCCTCTTCAATCTGAGGCACAGGTTCTGGAGAATCGCTATTGAGGTGCATTAAAAACCAAACCGACTTTTTCAACACCCACTTGCTCCCCTCGCGGTACACATGGTAGGTATTCTTAAAAACCTCGGTTTCATCCAAGGTCACTGTAATTCCGCACTCCTCCATTACCTCGCGTACGGCTGTTTGCGCAATGGTTTCTCCTTTTTCGGCTTTGCCTTTGGGGAGGTCCCATTTTTTCTTGCGGTAAATAAATAGTACCTCGCCTGTGGCGTTGCGTACAATACCTCCGCCAGCTAATACGTTTTTGAAAAGGGAGGTAAAGTGGTTCCAGCATTTATCCAGCTCAAAGGCATAAATCCACAGTGCTCCCACCTCTTTTTTAAGGACACTTTGCACGTGGGGTTCTATAGATTTTTTTCCGGTAAAAACCACCTTTTTAACGGATTTTTTTTGTTCGAATTTTTGGGCTGAATTGGTGATTACCAAAGGGTTTCCATTGATAAAAACTTTATACATTTGCTGCATGTACGAAGGCGTTGAATCGGAGCTGAAAGTAGCTGAATTTCTTCTTAAAATCAAAGCGGTGCAATTAAATCCAGACGAACCATTTACTTGGGCATCGGGCTGGAAATCTCCCATATACTGCGATAACCGAAAAATATTGTCCAACCACGTAATACGAACATACGTGCGGCAGGAAATGTGCAAGCTCATCGAGAGCCAATTTGCCTCTCCAGATTGCATTGCAGGTGTGGCTACCGGTGGTATTCCATTGGGTGTATTGGTTGCCCAAGAAATGGGGTTACCCTTTGTTTATGTCCGTTCTGCTGCTAAAGATCACGGAAAAAAGAAACTGATCGAAGGGGATGTTGAAGCTGGCGACAAGGTCATTGTAATTGAGGATCTGATCTCTACCGGAAAAAGCTCTTTGAAAGCAGTAAAGGCCCTGCGCAAAGAAGACTGCGATGTTCGCGGAATGGTTTCTATATTTACCTACGGTTTTGACGTAGCGAAAGAGAACTTTGAAAAAGCAGAGTGCAAAAACTTTTCGTTGTGCTCTTACGACACGCTACTTCAAAAAGCCCTTGAAACCAATTACCTAAAACCCGAGCATCACCAAACTTTATTGGATTGGCGTAAAGACCCAAGTAGCTGGGGCCAATAACATTACCTATGAAATTTACAAGCAAAACCATTACGGCAAACTGCACGCAGCAAGAAGCCTTCGAATACATTACCGATCTCAACAACTTCGAGAATCTGTTGCCAACAGAGCGTCTTAGCGACTTTAAAAGCACCAAAGATGTTTGCAGCTTTAAAGCTCAGGGCAGCTTCTTTGTTTCACTAAGTGTAGATAAGGCCACCGAATACGAGCAAGTAGTATTTAAAACTTCCGATGACTCGGCCTTAAAATTTACCTTGGAGGTTAATTTGAAAGACATGGGAGACGGAACCACAGAGGTTAGCCAGGTTTGCAATGCAGACCTAAACCCCTTCCTAAAAATGGTCATTGAAAAGCCGCTAACCAAGCTTTTTGATTACATAGCAGACAGAATGGCGGAAATACACCGCTAAAAGTGCCATTGTAATTCTTTAACATCGTAGCGTAGTTTACCATGCTGGGCGGCCAGTAACACCAACCGTCCGTGCTCATCTACCTCCAAAACACGGGCTTTAAACCGGCCGCGTTTATTATCCGAAAACGTGTGGTTTTCCTGATAGCCCAACAAGTATTGGTAGTACCTATTGATATGCCAATGCTGGAATGGATGCCTGGTGAAGTCCGCATGAAACTTCATAAAGCTACCCTGCAATGCGTTAGCAAAAGCAAACAAATCCAGGGGTTTTTGAGTGATTTCTGCCAATGAGGTGCTGTTAAATTCCAAAATTCCTGGGCTGTTGACATTGAGTCCCAACCCAAAAATACTGTGGACTACTTGCTTGCCGCTAAATTGATTCTCTACTAGAATTCCACCCACTTTTTTTTGCTGGAAGTAAATATCATTGGGCCATTTTACCTTTATAGCATCAAGGTTTAGGGTGTTGGCCAGGTGCTCTGCAATCCAAACGGCTAATAACATATTCCACTGTGGAGCTTGCTTGATGGGAATTTGCGGTGCACAGATAAAACTAATGGCCAGGTCTTTTCCGGCTTGCGTTGTCCATGAGTTGCCGCGTTGTCCCTTTCCAGCGCGTTGGTCAAATGTCATAATAGCAGTAGGAGCCTGCGCCAGTCTGCCAGCCAACAAATTGGCAGCATAATTGTTTGTAGAGTCCACCCGGGGTAAATAAATTGCGTTTCCCAAGATTGTTTAGCGATAAATGGTTAAAAGAGAAGCAACACCCGTGGTTTTACTAAGCCAGATAACCAACTTTAAGTACATTTAACCACAAATATTAAAGCATTTAATGCCGCAACCCGAAATTAGCAAATTGCCTCAACTGGTGCAGGTAGCCATCAAAGGCATTCAGGAGGTGAAAGGAAACAACATTGTTTGTATCGATTTAAAAGAACTCCCCCAACGCTGCTGCGATTATTTTCTGATAACCCATGGAGATTCTAACACCCAAGTGTCTGCTATTGCAGGTGCTGTAGAAAAAGAAACTTCAAAAATGCTAAATGAAAAACCCATCCATCGTGAGGGAGTTTCTAACGCAGAGTGGGCACTTTTAGATTATGGTAATTTGGTAGTGCACGTTTTTTACCGCGACAAACGCGAACATTATAACATTGAAGGACTATGGTCTGATGGAAAAACCATAGCAATTGAAGAAGAAGTAGTTTTATAACATGGCAGGAAAAAAAGAATCGGATAACGACCAATATAAAAAAGTGAAGCAGCGCTTTGGTGGCGCTCCACGCTCAGGCAAGGGCGGTGGCAATGGCCCCAAAAAACCCTTTAATTTTTACTGGATTTACGCGGTAGTACTCGTAGTGCTTATTTCGGTAAACCTCTTTAATATGAGTAGTGGACTGGTTTCCACAACCTATGGGGAGTTTATTGAAATGGCCGAAGCTGGCGATGTGAAAAAAGTGGTGATTTTTAATGAAAAAATTGCCGAGGTAACGCTTACTACAGACGCCATCCAATCGGAGAAATATAAAAAGCGGATCAAACCACCACTCATTGGTGGGGTAAACACGGGTCCTCATTTTACCTTTAACCTTCCTGCAGGAAAAGAACAATTCTCGGAACAGCTTGAGCGCTTTAGACAAGAAAGCAGCTTAACGGTAGACTACCAAACTCGTGAAAACTGGGGGCAAGAGCTTATTCAATGGTTGCTATTCCTGGCAATAATCGTTGCTTTCTGGGTTATTATCATGCGTAGAGTTTCTGGTGGAGGAGGCCCTGGTGGGCAAATTTTCAACTTCGGAAAGAGTAAGGCGCAGGTGTTCGAAAAAGGCAAAAGCACCAATGTAACCTTTGCCGATGTTGCTGGATTGGAAGAAGGAAAAGAGGAAATTCAGGAGATTGTAGAGTTCCTGAAAAACCCTAAAAAATATACCAACCTCGGAGCGAAAATTCCAAAAGGAGCCCTATTGGTAGGCCCTCCAGGTACAGGTAAAACGCTCTTAGCGAAAGCAGTTGCAGGAGAAGCCAAAGTACCGTTCTTCTCCTTGTCTGGTTCAGATTTCGTAGAAATGTTTGTGGGTGTGGGTGCCAGTCGTGTACGCGACCTATTTAAACAAGCCAAGGAAAAAGCACCGTGTATTATTTTCATCGATGAAATTGATGCCATAGGTAGAGCGCGAGGTAAAAATGTAAACGTGGGTTCTAACGATGAGCGCGAAAATACCTTGAACCAGCTTCTCACCGAGATGGACGGTTTTGGCACCAACTCTGGTGTTATCTTGCTGGCAGCAACCAACCGTGCCGATGTACTGGACCGTGCGTTGCTACGTGCCGGACGTTTCGATCGTCAGATCTATGTAGACATGCCCGACCTCAACGAGCGCAAAGCCATCTTTAATGTGCACATCCGCCCATTAAAAATTGCAGAAGACTTAGACGTAAACTTCTTGGCAAAACAAACCCCAGGTTTCTCGGGTGCGGACATTGCCAACGTTTGTAACGAAGCCGCTTTAATTGCTGCAAGACGCAATAAAAAGAAGGTAGACAAACAAGATTTCCTAGACGCAGTAGACCGCATTGTGGGAGGATTAGAGAAGAAGAACAAGATCATTACTCCCCAGGAGAAAAAAACCATTGCATACCACGAAGCAGGCCATGCTACAGTAAGCTGGCTGCTCGAGCACGCATCACCACTAGTTAAAGTAACCATAGTACCTCGTGGACAGAGCTTGGGTGCCGCATGGTACCTACCCGAAGAGCGCCAAATCACTACACGTGCTCAAATCCTAGATGAGATGGCTGCAGCCTTAGGCGGAAGAGCCGCGGAGGACATTATTTTTGGTGAAATATCTACAGGAGCGCTATCCGACCTAGAAAAAGTAACCAAGCAGGCCTATGCCATGGTTAAGATTTACGGTCTGAACGATAAAATAGGTAACATCTCTTTCTACGACAGGCAACAGGAGTACCAGTTCCAAAAACCCTACAGTGAGGAAATGGCCAAAACCATGGATAGCGAGGTGCATATTCTGGTTGAAAGAGAGTACGAGAGAGCTAAAGAGTTACTTAGCAACAACAAGGACAAACTAGAATTGTTAGCCAAGAAATTACTGGAGAAAGAAGTAATTTTCAAGGAAGATCTCGAAGAAATTTTTGGCAAGCGCCCATGGAAAAGTGGTCAAGATGAGCTTTTGGAAAACAAAGCCACTACCGTGGATTCGGAAGGCGAAAATGTGAAAGACCAACCTAAAAAAGAAAAAGAAGCAGATTCTGAAGCAACTACCGACAACGGCAGCAGTGAAAATCCCGAGGATGTAGCAGAAGAACCGACTTCGCAAAAAGAATAATTCGCAGATGAAGGAAGATTGGGTAGAAGCATTTCGGGGTACCAACCTACCCCGAGTGCACCTTGCAAAAACGGTTTTAGAAGATAGCGGTATAAAAGCTGTAATCCTAAACCAGCAAGACTCCGCTTACATTTCCTTCGGAGATATAATACTCTACGTAAGCAAAGATGACTTACTGAAAGCAAAAAGGCTGCTAGAAAATTTTTAGCAGCCTTTTCTTATTAAAAAGTAGACGTCCTCCGTAATTTTAAACGCATAGATTGGTAACATTGCGACCATGAAAAAGCTTTTGGTGCGCAGCATTAGCGGACTCGCCTATGTACTGGTACTTATAGCCGCCATTCTGTTTGGCAAATGGGGTGTTTTTATTTTGGGAGGACTCCTTTTAGCCATGGGTATTGCCGAGGCCATACGCCTGTTGCAAATTACCATACCCAAAACCCTCATTTTTGGCCTATCTCTAGTAGTGTACTGCTACCTCAGCTTTCCTGTTCCCATACCAGGTTATTGGCCCGCGGAGATTTTATTGGTACTTATACCCCTTGTATTTTTCTCTTTTCTATTCTTAAATCCCGACACCGCCTTAGAGCAGTCTAGCAAGTTTTGTTTACTCATACTCTATATCCTAATTCCGCTGAGCTTGTTAAACCAGTTGTACATGCAACTCAGTCAGGCACAGATACCGCTGCTTCTGTTGGGAGTTTTAGCGGTCATTTGGATCAACGATTCTTGTGCGTATCTGGTAGGATCTATGGTAGGTCGCAAGAAATTATGGTACAGCGTTTCCCCCGGAAAAACATGGGAGGGTTTTGCAGCTGGATGCGCAGGTGCCATGGCTGCTGGCTATTTCCTTTCTACCAACAGCGCCTTTTTAAACCCCTGGCAAGGGGTAGTTTTTGGCTTGTGGATTTCTATTATGGCCACCATGGGCGACCTGTTTGAATCTGCCCTGAAACGCTACGCAGGGGTTAAAGACAGTGGCGCAGTGCTTCCCGGACACGGAGGTGTTTTAGATCGGATAGACTCTATTTTATTTGTTATTCCAGGAGTTTTTGGTTTCCTGGTACTGATTCAGAAAATTAACTTCTCATGAGACTGCACAAAGAGGGAACCGTTATTCTTTGGCTATTTAGCTTAGGTGCCATTGCACTTTCTGCCATTTTATTTTTTGCGCTTTTTAATGTGCTCCCATGGTTGTTTTACTTCCTAGAAGCTGCGCTACTGGTATTTATGGTATTGGTGTTTCGTTTTTTCAGAGTTCCCAAACGCAATTGTGCGGCCGAAGACAACATCATTTATGCTCCCTGCGATGGCAAAGTGGTGGTGATAGAAGAAACCGAGGAGGGCGAGTATCTTAAGGATAACCGCATACAGGTATCCATTTTTATGTCGCCCTTAAACGTGCACGTAAATTACTACCCCGTAAACGGTGAGGTGAGCTACACCCAATACCATCCTGGAAAGTATTTGGTAGCCTGGCACCCAAAATCGAGTACAGAAAACGAAAGAAGCACCGTGGTGGTAAAAACCAAAAATGGTGTTGAGGTACTGTTTCGCCAAATTGCAGGAGCCGTTGCCAGACGTATTATCACGTACAGCAAGGTAGGTAAACCGGCCAAAGCAGGAGATGAAATGGGTTTTATTAAGTTTGGATCGCGCATTGACGTTTTTCTTCCCAAAAACGCTGAGATCCTGGCACAATTGGAACAAAAAACTGTGGCTACACAAACGCCTATAGCCCGTTTGAAATAGGCTTTATACCAACAACTCCAACACCCGCTTTAGCGATCGTGCCTGTAAAATTTTAGTTCTCCGCTCCTCGGTAGAATACCATATTGGCGTAAATCCAAATTGGCGGGAGCCGCGCACATCGGCATTCCAGTCGTCTCCCACGTAGTAGCATTGATCTTTTTCGGGTTTTCCGGCCAACTCCCAAGCCTTAGAAAATATAACCTGCGAGGGTTTTTGTGCTTGTGCCATATCACTGGTTACCACGTGTCCAAAATAGTGGGCCAAACGTGCACTTTCCAGCTTTATCTTTTGCGTATCGGTGAAACCGTTTGTAATAATATGCAGCGGATATTTTGCGGCCAAAGCCTCCAATACATCTGTAGTTCCCTCCATTACAGCCGTTTTGCGAGGACACTCGCGCATATAGTACGCACATAGCTGCTGGGCCAGGCTATTATTTTCTATGCCAAACGCTTGCAGGGTATGGTAAAAACGGGCTTCTCTAAGATAAGCGGCATCTACCCTGCCACTTTGATACATAGCCCAAAAACTCTTATTGATTCGTAAGTATTTAGAGATAAACCGCGTACAGGGAATTCCATACAGTTCCTCCAGTTGAAATATGGCGTGAAGCTCGGTAAGCGTGTTTTTGGAGTTGGTATCGAAATCCCAAAGGGTACGATCCAAATCAAAGAAAATGTGCTTCATACAAGTAGCGCTTTGAGTGCTAGTAATATATGGTCGGAGAAAAAAGTAAGCACCGTAGCCCAAAAGGTACAAGACACCAGGTACCTTAACCATACATAGCGCTCGTGTTTAAAATACTTACTGGCCAACAGAGCCGAAATGGGCACGGAAATAATGGGAATTAATAGGGCCAAACCCCAGACCCCAAATTTATTTTTTATGCGAACCAATCTTCGGTTCGATTTGGTAAACAAGCGCTTCTTCTTTTTGGGTGGAAACTTCTTGCGGTACCACAGTTGCATTCCGGCTCCCGCGTAGTAAAAAACACCACTCCAAAAGGTACCTGCACAACTAACAAACAATACCGTTTCCCAACGCGATAACCCGTAGGCCAAGACAGAAACCGGACCAATAAGAAATTTTACCCCTACGAAAAACCACAGCCCCAGCAGGCTTATAACATCTTGCATTTACGCTTATTCTTTTTCACCAAACGCTAAATCTCCTGCATCGCCCAAGCCAGGAACTATAAAGGAGTTTGCCGTTAGCTCTTCATCTACGGCAGCAACCCAAAATTGGGTTTTGGCAGGAAAATGCTCTTTGGCATACTCCAAGCCCTCACGGCTGGCAATAATTGCTGCTACATGGATGGTTTTTGGGGTACCCAAATCCCGTAAGCACCTGTATACTTTAGCTATAGAAGTTCCCGTAGCTAGCATGGTATCGCAAAGCAATAAGTTCCTTCCTTCCAGGCTACCACACGACAAATATTCTACTTCTACTTCAAAGCTGTCGTCTTTTTTAGATGGATTTCGGTAGGCCGAGATAAAACCGCTATCGGCCCTATCAAATACCTCCAGCATACCCTGATGAAAAGGCAAACCCGCGCGTAAAATAGTGGTGAGCACGGGCCATTCGGTAGGAAGGCTGATGTCGGTAGTTCCCAGTGGAGAAGTAACCTCGTTTTTCTCGTAGGGCAATGTTTTACTGATTTCATACCCGAAAATTTGTCCCACACGTTGCAAGTTATTGCGAAACCGAGCACGATCTTTCTGTAAAGCACTGCTTCGCAATTCGTACAAATACTGGTTGAGTATGCTGTTGTTTTTACCGAGGTTCGTAACCATAGCCTGTGTTTGGATGGAAAGATAACAATCTGCCGTTATGCGTGCGTTTCAGTGGTCGCTTTTATAGCATTATAACAGGGCTTCATCGGCCATGCTCAAGTAGCCTGCGTCAGTTACAATAAGGTGATCGAGCAAAGCAATATCAAAAAGCTTCAGTGCATCCTTGGTTTTGCGGGTTAGGCTAAGGTCGGCTTCGCTGGGTTTTAAGTTTCCCGAGGGATGATTGTGAGCCAAGATCACGCCACTCGCCAAGGCCAAAAGGGCCGGTTTCACCATCATACGAATGTCGGCAACCGTTCCGCTAACCCCACCGCTACTAATTTTAATGGTATCCGTAATGCGATTGGCGCGGTTCAATAGGAGAACGTAAAATTCTTCGTGGGGTAAATCTTCGAAAAGTGGGAGTAAATGCGCGTAAGCATCGCTACTGCTTTTTATGGTGGGTAGCTTTTCGGGTTCTGCTGCTTTGCGCCTCCGCCCCAATTCTAAGGCACTTATTAACGTAATGGCTTTAGCCGATCCTATCCCTTTGAACTGGATAAAATCGGTAACCGAGTACTTGCCCAGTTTTTCCAAATCGTTGTTGCAGTGCGCTAAAATTTCACGGGCTAGATCTAGAGCGCTTTTATCGCGACTCCCCGAACCCAGTAAAATAGCAATGATTTCTGCATTGGAAAGCACGTGTCTCCCTTTGGCTTGCAGCTTTTCTCGTGGCCTATCGTCTTCGGCCCAAAATTTTATGCCTTTACCTGTGGTTTCGATTCATACAAGTTAGAAAAACTGGGAAATAAAAAAGCCCCGCTGACACAGCGAGGCTTTCAATACTGGAATAAGATACGACTTAAAGGGCGTTTACGTGAACGTTAAGCTTAGACTTAAGGTTAGCCGCTTTGTTCTTGTGGATGATGTTTTTCTTAGCCAAACGATCAAGCATTGAGAACACCGAAGGCAGTTGCTTTTCCGCTTCTGATTTGTCGGTTAAAGCACGTAAGTCACGAACCGCATTACGTGCAGTTTTGTGATAGTACTTGTTCGCAACGCGCTTCTTCTCTGAAGAGCGAATTCTTTTTAATGCTGATTTGTGATTAGCCATACCCTCTTATCCTATTCTTAGTAGCCCGTAGGGGAATCGAACCCCTGTTTCCAGGATGAAAACCTGGCGTCCTAACCCCTAGACGAACGGGCCGTTTCGATCAAATCGGATGCAAATATACACCTAATTTTTAATCTACAACTCTTTGCTCAATTTTTTTTTAGTACGCCCGTGCAAAAAGTACCCTTTGCTTACTGGCATCGCCCGTGAACACACATTTACCTTCTTCCTTAGGGTTGTTCAAAGGAATGCATCGGATGGTTGCTTTAGTCGCTTCTTTAATGCGTTTTTCGGTTTCTGCGGTACCATCCCAGTGAGCCGATAAGAACCCGCCATGCTCAATTTTTTCCTCAAACTCCTCCCAGCTATTTACCTCAGTAATAGAAGCGTCTAATTTTTCCTTGGCACGCTGGTACAGGTTGTTCTGAATTTCTTCGAGTAATTTTGGAATGTAGGCAGCTACCTCATCCAGGTTCACGGTATTTTTTTCTCCCGTATCTCTACGGGCTACCTCTACGGTGCCATTTTCCAAATCGCGTGGTCCCATAGCTATGCGCACAGGCACCCCCTTTAATTCGTGTTCCGCAAATTTCCAACCTGGTTTTTTGGTATCGTCATCATCTAGCAAAAAGCTTATGCCCTGCTTCTGCAACTCGGATTGCAATGCATCGGCCTTATCCCGAACGGCATTTAATTGCTCCTCATTTTTGTAAATAGGCACCATTACTACGTGCAGTGAAGCAATTTTTGGAGGCACCACCATCCCTTGGTCATCGGCATGACTCATTACCAAAGCACCCATTAACCGAGTAGACACACCCCAGCTGGTTGCCCAAACATGTTCTTCGGTGCCTTCCTTAGTCATGTATTTCACGTCAAATGCCTTGGCGAAATTCTGTCCTAAGAAATGTGACGTTCCGGCTTGCAGTGCTTTTCCATCTTGCATTAGCGCCTCAATACAGTAGGTTTCTAATGCTCCTGCAAAACGTTCCGTTTCTGTTTTTATTCCTTGGATTACTGGCATAGCCATGTACTCTTCGGCAAACTGGGCATACACTTTAAGCATCAATTCTGCCTCTTCAATAGCTTCCGCCTCGGTAGCGTGGGCTGTATGACCTTCCTGCCATAAAAACTCGGCCGTTCTTAAGAACAAACGAGTACGCATTTCCCACCGAACTACATTGGCCCACTGATTTATTTTTATGGGCAAGTTTCTGTACGAGCGTATCCACTTCTTGTAGGTATTCCAAATAATAGTCTCCGAAGTGGGTCTTACGATGAGCTCCTCTTCCAATTTAGCATCGGGATCTACTATTACCCCTCCACCATTGGGGTCGTTCTTTAAGCGGTAATGGGTCACTACAGCACATTCTTTAGCAAACCCTTCTACGTGATCTGCCTCCTTGCTGAGGTATGATTTGGGGATAAACAGCGGGAAATATGCGTTGGTGTGGCCTGTTTCTTTAAACATAGCATCCAAAGCGTCCTTCATTTTCTCCCAGATACCAAAACCGTATGGTTTTATAACCATACACCCTCTTACATCGCTGTGCTCTGCTAAGTCGGCTTGGATTACGATATCGTTGTACCACTGGGAATAATCGGTTGCTCTTGCCGTAATTTTCTGGCCCATATTTAGTTTGGTATAATAATTGTTATTTTCAGGGAGGCAAAGGTAGTATTTGAAATCTTTAGCTTTAGCCTATCGTTAATAATTAAAAGGAAGGATTATGAGGACACATATTTTAATAGCTGTAGCCGCAATGTTCGCCTTAGGCGGATGTACGGTTTACAATACCACATATACCGACCCGTTATATAGCAGTCATCCAGACTATACTGCACCGCAGCCACAGCCACGTGTTTCGCAAAATCAGCAACAACAGCGTGCACCCCAACAAGCTGCGCCACAAAATGGCGAATTCCAAGAATATAACGAGGACTATTCGGATAGCTACGTGAATGAAAACGGAACCAACATTACCAACAACTATTACGGAGATGCTTTTATGGGTGGATCGTATGCGCAACGCATTAACCGCTTTCACCGTCCTGCACTCGGGTTCTCCTATTTCAGCCCGTTCTACAATCCAGGTTTTTCTTTTGGCTTAGGGTTTAACAGTTGGGGTGGAACCGCTTTTAGTTTTGGTTATGGCAACGTAGGTTTTGGACAACCCTTCTGCGACCCGTTTTGGGATCCTTTTTGTGGAGGTGGTTTTTACGACCCTTTCTGGGGACCAAGCATATACAGACCTTCCTGGTACTGGAACCGCTTTGCTTACAACCCATGGGGTTTCAACAACCCCTGGGGATTTAATAATCCTTGGAGATATAACGACTTCTATGGCGGCCGTGCATACACGCGCCCATCGGTAGCGCGATATGGACGCGTACCCGTAAGAAATACAGGAACTACGCGTGGTTCCTCTAGAACCCCTGGATACCGCAATGCTACCCCACCATCGCGAGGTGGCAATTCTGGCGGAACTCGTGGCACAGACCCCGGAGTACGCAGGCCTGCGGGCACCACCTTGAGCGAGGGCACCTATAAAAATGGAGATCGCACCCCGCCTACTACGCGCTCTAGTGGTACTAACCCCAAACCACGTACACCAGACTCGTATGCAAGACCCACTGCACCAACACGGGGCACGCAACCTGGAGGCAACAATGCTATTCCACAGCGCAATTACCAGCCCAATTCGGGCACCCCAAGAAATAACGTGACTCCGCAACCGCGCCAACGCACGCAACCGCAAACTAGGCCGCAAAGTAGAAGTCGCTCGGTAAGGCCCCAGCAACGAAGAAGTACACCTTCGCGATCAGTAAGCCCTTCACGTTCGTATAACCGTGGTGGAAGCTTCTCTCGTGGCGGAAGTAGAAGCGCACCTTCGCGTGGAAGTTCAGGATCTGGAAGAAGACCCCGTTAAACCCCTTATTCATGTGTAAAAAAATTGGTCTCGCCCTCACCCTCTTAGGGCTGGCATTTATCCAAATTGCAAGAGCACAAAGCGTTTTTGACCCCTACTTGGTATCCGGAAGTGATGTCATTGGAACGGGGCGCTTTGCTGCTATGGGAGGCGCCTTTAGCAGCTTAGGTGGCGATGGAAGCGCACTATCGATTAACCCTGCTGGTTCCGCGGTGTTTATACAGAGCCAGTTGGATGGTAGCATTACCTCTATCAATACGCAAAACAGCATATTGATGCAGGGACGTGCAAACAGCAATCTCTCCATACCTACCGTGAATGTGGTATTTGCAAACCCGATAGCCGATAGTCCCTGGAAAACGGTAAACTTTGGTCTGGTAACCAACCGCATGCGCACTTTTGCAGAGGATATATCCTACCAAAGAGAAACGCCCGCCGGTAACCAAATGGTAGATTTCTTTTTAAGTCAAGCCAATGGGTTTTCGGAACAAGAGGTGGTTGACGGTGATGCGGGTTTATTTGCATCTGCCGCCTATGATACCTACCTAATAGATCCCGATACCAACAACAGCAACAGCTACGTAACGCGGATACCCGATGTAGACTCTTCGGATCAGAGTATCACCTTTAGCCGGCTTGGCCAACTCTCCGACTACGAAATTACGGTAGGCGGCAACTACAACAACCAATTGTATATAGGAGCCAATATTGGATTTAGCGGATTAACCGTTACCGAATCCTTTCTCAACACCGAAGAATATGACCAGGGAACCGTAAGTACAGTTCAGTACTTTGATGAAACCCAACGCAACGCCAGCGCCTTTATTTTTAAGTTAGGGGCAATATACCGGGTTACCCCCAACCTTAGGGTAAGCGCGTATTACCATGCTCCCAGGTCTTACCGAACCATAGTAAATTACCGGGGTGCTCTGGATGCTGTGCATACCGACACCTTGGGCAACAGAGGCTTCTCCTTTGGTCCCTTTCAGGAATACGCCTATCGCATAAAAGTTCCTCAAAAATTTGGTATTGGAGCGGCTTACATTTTGAAAGAGAACCTAATTTTTAGCCTAGAATACGAGCGTACCAATTTGGCAGAGAGCGAATTGGCAAACGACACCCGTGGATTGGGTATTGATGGGTTCGAGAGCTTTTATCGAGAAGCTACCGTGAATATTTCTCAATTTTACCGTGCCGTTAGCACCTTTAGAGGAGGTTTGGAAGTAAGGTTGGATAAACTATACCTGCGTGGCGGATTCAACGTGCAAACACAACCCTTTACGAGCGATTTTTCTAATGTTTTTACAGACCAGACTACGTTAACTGGTGGCGCAGGCTACCGCATCAATAACGTAACCTTAGATGGCTACTTCAGTTATGCTAGCTTCAATCGAGAATACCAACCTTACGATTTCGGGGTGGTAGAAACCAACGAGGTTACCCAGTTTAATTTGGGCATTGGAATGACCTACAAATTCTAAAGCACAAAAAAACCCATCGTTTCGATGGGTTTCCTTTTTTATCCCTTAAAGGATTAGGATTTTGTAGTCTTCTTACGAGAGGTTCTTCTTTTCTTTGGTTTCTCCTCTACCTCTTCCGCTTTATTCTCATTGAAATCGATAAGGATACGTCCACAGTTTTCGCAAACAATCACTTTTTTGTGCGACTTTATATCGAGCTGACGTTGTGGTGGAATTTTACTAAAGCACCCACCGCAAGCATCGCGCTCTACATTTACTACGGCTAAACCGTTGCGTGCATTGCCACGAATTCTTTCGTACGCTTTCAGCAAACGGTCTTCAACAATATCAGCAGCTTTCTTTCTATCCTTAAGGTAAGCGTTCTCTTCCTTTTCGGTTTCTTTTACGATATCGTCAAGTTCCTTTTTCTTCGCTTCTAAGTCTGCCTCGCGCTCCTTAATGTGTGCTTGCGTTTTATCAATAAGCTCTTGCTTGGCCTCTATGCCCGCTTTATGCTCCTTAATTTTCTTTTCGCAAAGCTGTATTTCTAGCGTTTGGAATTCGATTTCCTTTGAAAGCGAATCGTACTCACGGTTGTTACGCACGTTTTGCTGCTGCTCTGCGTACTTTTTAATCAACTCGTTGCACTCGGTCATTTTTATTTTCCGAGCAGAGATTTCCTTTTCCAAATCCTGAACTCCCTCTTGCATTTTCTCCAAGCGGGTTTGCAAACCAGCCAACTCGTCCTCCAGATCCTGAACCTCCAATGGAAGCTCACCGCGAACGGTGTTAATACGATCTATATTGGAGTCGATTACTTGTAAGTTGTACAGTGCGCGAAGCTTATCCTCTACAGGATTTTGTTTTTTTGCCACCGTTGTTGCCATATCTATAAGTAGTTTACCGGATTGGTGTTCTTGCTGGTTAAACGAACCGCAAAAGTAGTGAATTTTTCCTTCAAATAATTAGCTATCAATTCAATGGTGAATTTCTCGGATTCGTAATGGCCGATATCAGCCAGTAAGATTTGATCTTCAGCATCGAAAAACTGGTGATATTTTACATCTCCAGTTACAAACACATCGGCTTTTGCGGCCATCGCATAGCGAAGCAGAAAAAATCCAGCACCGCCACAAAGGGCTACTGTTTTAATGGTTTTTTGCGTGTTTCCAGAAAATCGCACTCCCGCTGCACCAAAGGTAGCTTTTAGGTGCAGTAAAAAATCATGCACCTCCATCGGCTCTGCTAATTCACCAATCCAACCACTACCCACTTCTTGGTTTTTATTTTCAAGAGGTATGAGGTCGTAGGCAATTTCCTCATAGCTACTTGCTTTTTTTGCTGCAGCAATGGCAAGACCTAGCTTGTGTTTGGGCACCAAAATCTCGGTACGAAGCTCTGCCACTTTTTCGCGCTTGTTGTGTTTACCCAAGGTAGGGTTACTTCCTTCCAGGGGTTTAAAAGCCCCCGTGCCTGGGTGCTCAAACGAGCATTCGCCATAATTTCCAATAACACCTCCACCCGAATGAAAAACAGCTTGTTGCATGTTGGCTATATCCTCGGGCGTACCGTAAAGAACCAGTTTGCTTAAGGTATTTGCTTTTGGAGCCAAAACCTTACCGTTTTTAAGCGCCAGTTTATCCGATATCATACGGTTAACACCGGTGTGCACATTATCTAAGTTGGTATGGATGGCATAGATGCAGATATCGTTTTTTATGGCTTTAATGACCGTACGCTCGATGTAGTTTTTACCCGTCAACTGTTTTAGCCCCGAAAAAACAATGGGGTGGTGACTTACGACAAGGTTGCACCCCGTATCTATTGCCTCCTGCACGATGGTTTCCGTACAATCTAGAGATACTAAAACCCCTGTACAGGGTGCTTCCTTATTCCCTGTTATCAATCCTGCGTTATCGTAACTTTCCTGGTACGCGCCAGGAGCCCAGTCTTCTAACACAGATATGATTTCCCTAATGGTATTGGCCATAAATTTTTCGGACTTTTACAATTCCTTCGCTCAAAAGTAGGTATATGGTAGAACTTGGTACAGCGGCAAAACCCATTTCTTGGTTGTACGGAGTGGCCTTAAAAACGAGGCACTTCATGTACGACAATGGTTGGCTCACGTCTCAAAACCATCCCAGTGTTTTTACACTTTGTGTAGGCAACCTCAGTGTAGGAGGAAGTGGAAAAACACCCACTACCGAATGGCTAGTACACCACCTACGAAATCAACACCAAATTGCCGTCTTGAGCCGTGGCTATGGACGAGAAACCAAAGGCTTTTTAAAGGTAAACCCTGGAGGCGACCCCAAATCGTTTGGAGACGAACCCTTACAAATGGCCAATAAGTTTCCTAAGGTTCCCTTTTTTGTTTGCGAGGACAGAGTGAAAGGAGTGCAGCGTATTGTCGCCCAACAGCCCGAAATTTCCGTTGTAATTTTAGATGATGCTTTCCAACACCGTAAAATTCGCTGCGACTACAACTTATTGCTTACGCCTTTTCAGCAACCGTACTTTAGAGACGAGCTTTTACCCAGTGGATCGCTTCGCGACATACGAGATGCGGCCAGTAGAAGCGATGTACTGCTAGTTACCAAGTCGCCCGAACACGTATCTCACGAAACCAAAAGAGTATACCAACGCGAAAGTGGTTTTACGCTAGAAAAAGATATGTTTTTCACTCATTTGCGCTATGGCGAACTCATAAACCCAGAAACTGAGGAAAAAAGAGATATTACCAGCGTACAGCAAGCGCTTCTAGTGAGTGGTTTGGCGAACCCACAACCATTGGTGAATTGGGCGGAATCGCATATTCCTCACTTAAAAGCCGTTCCGTTTAGAGACCACCACCCTTATCGCTCTAAAGATATACGGGCATTGCAGGACATTTTTAATACTTTCGCAAACACGCCAGACCGCGTGGTAATAACCACCGAAAAAGACTATGTAAAACTGAGCAAATTAAAGCACCTCTGGCCCAAAAACTGGAGTGTTTTTATTGCGCCCATAACCATAGGTTTTAATGACGGAATGGATGACCGACTGCTAAAATTAATAGCTAGGCAGATAGACGAAAAGCGAGAAGTACATGGTAAGCGAAGCGCTTAGAGCACAATATGAAACCGTAATTGGTTTGGAGGTTCACTTGCAACTTTCCACACAAACCAAAGCCTACAGTTACGAACACTACGAGTATGGGGATATTCCTAACAGCCAAACTACGGTAATTACCTTAGGGCATCCGGGCACCTTACCCCTACCCAACAAGGCTGTTATAGAACATGCGGTACGCTTAGGCCTAGCACTCGATTGCAACATTGCTCGCTCCATGTACTATGCCCGCAAAAACTACTTCTATGCCGATTTACCCAAGGGCTATCAAATAACGCAAGACCTCACTCCCATTTGCGAAGGTGGCCACATTGATATTGAGTGGGATGGCAACCAAAAACGAGTGAACCTTACCCGTATTCATATGGAGGAAGACGCGGGTAAAAGTATACACGACCAAGACCCTTACCACACGCTGGTAGATTTAAACCGTGCTGGGGTTCCTCTGTTGGAGATTGTTTCTGAACCTGAAATGCGATCAGGAGAAGAGGCCTATGCCTACCTCAACGAGGTTCGAAAAATTGTGCGTTACCTGGGCATTTGCGATGGCAATATGGAGGAAGGCAGCTTGCGTTGCGATGCCAACATATCGGTGCGAAAAAAAGGAGAAACAGCTTTTGGTACGCGTACCGAGGTGAAGAACATGAACTCTATGCGCAACGTACAGCGCGCCATAGATATTGAAGCCGTACGCCAGATTGAAATTCTTGAGAACGGTGGCAGCATCCACCAGGAAACCCGCTCTTTTGATGCGGTAAACAACACCACGTTTAGTCTTCGTAGCAAGGAATTTGCGCACGACTACCGTTATTTCCCAGAGCCCGATATTGCTCCGGTTTCATTAGACCAAGCGTTTATAGATCATGTAGCAGCCGACTTACCAGAACTCCCTAAGGCCCTAATGCAGCGGTATACCAAGGAATATGGTTTATCGGAATACGATGCGGGTATCCTTACGGAGGAAAGAGAGTTAGCCGAATACTACAACGCCTGTTTGGAGCACTCTAAATCTTACAAAGCCGTTGCCAATTGGATTATCACCTCTGTAAAATCCTACCTCAATCAACGCGCTTTAAAAATCACCGAGTTTCCTCTTTCTGCAGCCAACTTGGTAAAACTGGTACAACTCATTGAAGCGGGAAAAATTAGCCACTCTACTGCCAGCCAAAAAATATTCCCTGGAGTGGTAGATGATAACCTGGATCCCGAAAAATTTGCGGTAGACCATAACTTGCTTCAAGATACCAGCGAAGATGAAATAATAGCCATTGCCCAAACTGCGTTAGATAAATACCCCGATAAAGTAGCTGCTTATAAAGCGGGTAACAAAAATCTGTTGGGCTTATTTATGGGAGAATTTATGAAAGCCGCCAAAGGCAAAGCCGATCCTAAAAAAGCCAACCAAATACTTAGAACCCTACTAGAAAAATGAGACAAGCAATTCTTTTTTCCTTAGGCGCATTTTTACTTCTAGCCGCCTGCGAACCAGAGAACCAAATAACGTTTAAAGGCACCATAAGCAGCAACACCGAAGATGCCGTAGTTTTAAAGCAGAGTGTCGATAACCGTTTAATTACGTTGGATTCTGTGGCGGTTGGAACCGATGGAAGCTTTGAAGTGCAAGCCGAAGTAACCCACCCGGATTTCTTAACCCTCTCTGGAACCAATGGAAGCTATTTGTTTTACGCTGAGCCGGGAGACGACATTGGCGCTGAGTTTGAGAAAAACCTGAGCGAAGTAGAGAACCTATCTGGACCAAAAGCAAGTGTGGAGTTTTACGAGGTAAACCAATACGCCCAAGAACTGAATGAAAAAAGAAACAACCTGAACCAAAGATACCAGCAAGGCGAAATTGGGCGTCAGGAGGCAGTTACAGAATTCAACCAGATTAACCAAGACTGGAAAGCATTTGCTACCGACTTTGTTGAAACCAATCCCACCTCTCCTGCGGTATTAAGTGCGCTTAATGTTTTCCACCCTATTGAAGATATCGATGTTTTTAAAAGCACCTTGGCTGCACTGAAACCCACGATGGGACAAAGCGATTACCTAAAGCGCTTGGAAGAACAGGTAGGTAAAGCACAGCAGCAAGCCGCACAATACAATGCACAGAAGAAAGCGCAGGAAGCGCAAGACCAAAAATTAGCCGTAGGCAAAGAAGCGCCCGAAATCAGCTTACCTACACCAAGCGGTAAAACACTGGCTTTGAGTGACCTACGAGGAAAATATGTACTGGTAGATTTCTGGGCTTCATGGTGTAAACCTTGTCGTAGAGAAAACCCCAATGTAGTTGCAGCCTACAAAAAATATAAGAACAAAGGCTTTGAGATTTTATCGGTAAGCTTAGATAAAAACAAAACGGCCTGGGTAAATGCCATTAAAGCCGATAACATGAACTGGAAACACGTTTCCGATCTTAAATTTTGGAGCTCTGAAGCTGCAAAAACCTACGGAGTGTCATCCATACCTTTTACCCTTTTACTGGATAAGGAAGGAAAAATTGTAGCAAAAAACCTGCGCGGTGCTGCATTGCACAACAAGCTCGATGAGCTGTTAAACGCCTAAACATCGCAAAGGCTAGCAACATATACTTCGCCTCCGACTTCCATTTGGGGGTACCCAATAAAGAGGCTTCTCGGAACAGAGAAAAGCGGCTGGTGGCCTGGATGAATTCCATCCAACCGGATGCCCAGGAAGTTTTTCTACTGGGAGACGTCTTCGATTTTTGGTTCGACTACAAACACGTCATTCCCAAAGGCTTCGTTCGACTACAAGCCAAAATAGCGGAGTTTACCGATGCAGGTATTCCAGTACACATGTTTCCAGGTAACCACGATATGTGGTTGTTCGGGTATTTTGAAGAGGAACTGGGGGTAACATTTCACAAAGATTTTTACCAGTTTACTTCACAGGGCAAGCAGTTTTTGTTGCATCATGGCGATGGCTTAGGCCCCGGAGACCATGGATACAAATTCCTTAAGAAAGTGTTTGGCAGTAGCATCCTGCAGAAAGCTTTTGGGTTTATTCATCCCGATTGGGGTATTGGTATGGCCAACTTTTGGAGCCGAACTAGCAGCAAAAAAACCAGGGAAAAGGATGCTATTTACCACGGCAAAGACAAGGAGTGGCTCGTAGCTTTTTGCGAGGAATCGCTCAAAGAAAAACCCGCTACCGATTACTTTATTTGTGGCCACCGGCATTTGCCTTTAGACATTACCCTAAGCAACGGTAAGAGCCGCTACATAAATCTGGGCGACTGGCTTAGCCACTACACCTATGCTTGTTTTAACGGAACTGACTTGGAGCTGATGCGCTTTACCGCTGAAGGTTTGCATGAAAAAGCAGACAATCTACCAAGCGGTTAGCATAGCCCCACTCATTATCGTACCACCCTACTACCTTTACCATGTTGCCGATAACGCTGGTAAGTTGCGCATCGAAAATGCAAGAGTGCGGATTGCCCACAATGTCTATCGACACCAACGGCTCTTCCTGGTATTCTAAAATACCTTTTAACCCCCCAGTTGCCTCCCGAGCGAATGCCTCGTTAATTTCCTCTACGGTCAATGGTTTCTTTACCACGCAAGTTATGTCGGTCAAAGATCCATCGGGTACTGGTACACGAATACCGCATCCTCCAAAATTCCCATCGAGCTTTGGAAAAATCTTGGTAATGGCTTTAGCAGCACCTGTTGTAGTAGGCACTATGGACTGGGCCGCGGCACGCGCTCTGCGCAAGTCTTTGTGCGGAGCGTCATGCAAACGCTGGTCGCCCGTATAAGAGTGCACTGTTGTAATGTATCCGCCCTGTATTTCGCACAATTGGTCTACCACCGCAATAAGCGGTGCTGCGCTGTTGGTGGTACACGATGCATTGGAGAAAATGCTATCGGCTGGAGATAAGGTGCTTTCATTAACCCCCATAACAATGGTTGGTACCGAATCATCACTAGCCGGAGCACTTATGATTACATTTTTTGCTCCTGCTTTTTGGTGTAGCGCACTTTTCTCTCGCGTCTTAAACGCGCCTGTGCTTTCTATAACGTAATCAACCTTGAGCGAACCCCAAGGCAGTTGTACTGGATCGTTTTCATTGTACACGGGTATCGCGATACCATCTAGCTCTAAGTGATTGTTCGCAAACCCCACCTCCATAGCGGCTTTGCCATGCACCGAATCCCATTTAAATAAATGCGCCAAGGTTTTGGCATCGGCTAAATCGTTAATAGCAACAACCTGAATTGATTTATTACCAAAGGCATTTCGCAGGAAGGTTCTTCCAATGCGACCAAAGCCATTTATCGCCACGCGTATTTCCGACATGCTAATCGAAAAGGTGTTTCTCTGCGTGGTAAGAAGAGCGTACCAAGGGGCCACTTTCTACGTAGCGGAAACCCATTTCAAGTCCCATTTCTTTGTATTTCGCAAAGCGGTCGGGGTGTACAAATTCTGCCACGGGCAAGTGCTTTTTGGTAGGCTGTAAGTATTGACCCAGCGTCAAGATATCGCACCCCACGGAGCGCAAGTCTTCCATGGTTTCAATAACCTCTTCATCGGTTTCGCCCAGGCCTAACATCACACCACTTTTGGTTCGCATACCGCCTTTTTTGAGACGCAATAGCACTTCTAAAGATCGGTCGTATTTCGCTTGAATGCGTACTTCTTTGGTCATTCTGCGCACCGTTTCCAGGTTGTGGCTTACAATTTCTGGAGCCACATCAATAATGCGCTGCAGGTTTTCCCATTTCCCCATAAAATCCGGAATCAGAGTTTCCAGCGTAGTGGTTGGCGACTCTTTGCGGATTTCATTTACGGTTTCCGCCCATATGATAGAACCTCCATCGGGTAAATCATCTCGGTCTACCGAGGTAATTACGCAATGCTTTACTCCCATTAGTTTTACGGAGTTCGCCACGCGTTTGGGTTCTTGTAAATCGGCTGGAAGGGGTTTTCCTGTCAGTACCGCACAAAAACCACACGAGCGGGTACAAATGTTTCCCAATATCATGAAGGTAGCTGTACCCGCACCCCAGCATTCGCCCATATTCGGACAGCTACCACTTTCACAAATGGTATGTAGCTTGTGTTCGGATACTATGTCTCTTACCTTCCTGTAATCTTCACCAGTAGGCAATTTCACGCGCAACCAAGACGGTTTAGGCGTGCGTTTTTTTACAGTGCTCTCGCTCACCACTTCACTCATAATCTGCGAAACTACGGTTTTAAGAAATTACTCCTTGTATTTGGTGCCAAACAATAGATTGAGATAGATGTTCAGAAGCACACTCTGGTTTACATCTGAGGCCATTATCTCTAACTGGCTAGGAAATATATCGGCTGCCAAACCAACCTCTAGGGCTTTAATGCCATCCTTGTAAGGCGAATACTCAAAATGTGCCCCTGCCTTTACATGCAAGCCAACAGTAAAAGTAGATTCTTCGATACCCTTTAAGAAAGTAGAGCGACCATAGATGTTCGAATAGGTATGCTGCTCTGGATCGTAGCGCTCGGTTTGTATGCGCTCGTAAATAAATGGGTTTGTGTTGTCGTCCCTGGGATACCCGATTTCTAAATACACTGGCTTCATGAGTGCGATAGCGGGACCTGCAGAAATAAAGTATCCCACCTGCACCCCGTTTTCTCTGAGCTTGTCAAACTTATCCACCTTTAACCCTATGGTTGGGCGGATCGCTACCACAGAGTTTATTTTACCAAAGGCGTACGAGCGCGCATCGGGGTAATAGGGGTTGTACTGCTTTACCTCCTTAGAGTGCTTTAGCGTAGTAACCTCAATTCCTAGCAGTCTGCGTTTAAATCCGTCTAAGTGTTTCCCCCAATAGAAATTACCACCTACACCGTTACTGTAAACAATAACGCCACCGCTTCGCTGCGAGCGATAGACCACCGAATTTTCTTCGAAAATACCCAAGTTGTCTTCGTCTTGTTGGGCGAAAAGGGTTGTGGATAACAGAAGAAAAACAAGTACTATGTAACGCATGCGGGGTCTAAATGTACTTAAATTAACGCCCTTAAATCAAGAGAAGTTTTATGCAAATTGTTAAAGTAACGTATGATACCGATTACCGGTGCAATGCCATCCACATAGAGAGTAGCTCACAAATAGTTACAGCAGCGCCTAAAGATAACAATGGAGATGGAAGTTCGTTTTCTCCCACCGATCTCCTTTGTACCTCCTTGGCCACTTGTTGCCTCACAATAATGGCTATTCGGGCCAAGCAGTCTAACCTACCTTTTCAAGATGTCAGCGTTGAGGTGCATAAAACCATGACCGATAACCCCAGAAAAGTGGGTGCTATTCGGTTGGATTTTTCTATCGGTGATACTTGGAATGAAAAGCAGCGTAAACTCATGGAAGAAGCAGCGAAAACCTGTCCGGTTTTTTTATCGCTCCATCCAGACATGAACAAGGAATTAGCGTTTAGCTATTTAGCAGACGCTCTGGATTAACATTTAAATGCGACTGACTCCCTACGACTTTGCCGTTATCGTATAGCAACAGTTGTGGACTTTCATGGCGCACTCCTGTTTCATCGGCAATGGCAAGCGAAAGCGATCTATCGTTTACCACGTCTACCCAATAGATGGGCAGTTCTGAGTTTTCTGCGTACCCCAGTACCCGCCTTAGTGCAGTACTCGAAATAGAGCAGCGGTTTGAGTGTTTGAAAATAAAAAAGCGTGAGTTGGAAGTTTGCGCTTCCATCCACGCCTCATTATTATCTAACTGCGGTAAAGATTGTAGCGACAGCCGCTGACTAGGCTTTGTCGTCTTTCTGAACCACTTCATTGTTATCAGAATAAGCTTCGCAACCTTTGTGCGCACCGCAAGCTGTTGCTAGTAAAGAAACAACACTTACAATGATTAATATCCAGCCTGCTTTTTTCATAATACTGCGTTTGGTGTTTTAGCAAGTACGACAAAGCTAGTACTTTTATTGCCAGTTAATGGAATCATTTGGCATATTTTCACCAAAAAACGATGGTTAATAACAGGCGCGGGATAAGTGGTATTGTTGTGGTAATGTTCTCTTTACTTTACGCTTGTTCGCCCGTCATATCAGATAGTGCAGGAAAGGGTATCAGTAGTACTAAAGACATCAACTTAGACCCCAAGCTACAGTTTTACCGACCTTCTCGGGGTGCTCTAGCACTGTACTATTCTATAAAGACCAGCAAGCTTCTTTATGCCCGTAGTGCGGGTGAAGGCACCCCTATGCAAGCGCATTTAAAAGTAACGTGCTACGGTTTTGATGTAAACACCCAGCAAACCACCTGGGAAGTAAGCAAGGAGTACTTTAAGATAAAGCGTAATACCAACGAGAACTGGATTGGATACCTGGATTTATCAGATCAAGTAGACTACACAGGACGGGTGGTGGTAAAAATAGAAGATGTTAACCGCACCAACACGTATACGGCCTTTAGCAACCTTTCGGAAAGCAGGTTGGAAAGTCAATATTTTTTAGCCTTAGATCCTGCCACCGAACAACCCAATTTAGACCAACATTATTTTATAGGCGATAGCCTTAAAATCACATACAGCGCGGTGGTACAAGATAAGGTTTGGATAAACTTTTTCGAGATACCGACCGTTCCTCCTCCACCTCCTTTTTACGAGAAAAGTACCCAAGATCCCATGATGGAAGTAAGGCGGGTTGAAGTAGCTATTGACGGAAGCCCGATACAATTACCCGCTATTGAAAAAGAAACTCTTATTGAGGTAAAAAGCTCCAAGAACAGTATTTATTCTGGCTTAATACTTCCCTTCTTTTACGAAGGATATCCACGGTTAACCACTGGGAAAAACATGATCGACCCTCTGGTGTATATTTCCACCAAAGAGGAGTACGAAAAGCTAAAGAATGCAGAAAACCCCAGGAAAGCTGCAGAAAACTTTTGGTTAACCCGGTGCAAAAACAAAGAGCAAGCACGCGATGTTTTGGGAGCATTTTACAAACGCGTAGAGGAAAGCAATAAATTCTTCACCTATTATGGTGAAGGCTGGAAAAGTGATCGCGGTATGGTGTACATTATCTTCGGAAAACCCGAATCGGTAACCAAACGGGGCAACGAAGAGATTTGGATTTACGGCAGAGAGATAAACACTACCCGCTTAAGTTTTACTTTTAGTCAGCAGCGCAATAACTTTAGTTTTAATCACTTTACTTTGGAGCGCAATTCGGGCTACCGTGCCACTTGGGATTTAGCCATAAACAGTTGGCGCAACGGACGGCCTTTTAGCTACTAACACCATGGAAGAAAAGTATATATACGGCCTACACCCAGTAAAAG
Source organism: uncultured Flavobacteriales bacterium (assembly GCA_964627445.1). GTDB lineage: Bacteria > Bacteroidota > Bacteroidia > Flavobacteriales_D > Luteibaculaceae > Luteibaculum. The sequence goes on from CAZVJF010000001.1 coordinate 163,840, forward strand.
AAGCGTTGTTCTCTGATACCGAAATAAGTAAGGTTTTTATTTCTCAAACAGCAGACTTTGGACGTTTACAAGAAGTAATACAGCAAACCAAAGCCAGAAACATAGCGCTAACGAAAGTGCCTGTTGTAAAGCTGGATAAACTGGTTAAAGAAAACCACCAGGGCATTGTTGCCCAGGTATCTCCAGTAAAATACTGGGACCTGGAAGTGCTCATCAGCAAATTGCTGCGAGAAAAAGATAACCCAATCTTAATATACCTAGATGGCGTTACCGACACCCGCAATTTGGGAGGTATAGCACGTTCTGCCGGATGTCTGAATGCAGATGGCATTATCATTCCAAACCAGGGATCTGCAAACGTTACGCAGGACACTATTAAAACCAGCGCAGGTGCTATTTTAAAAACTCCTGTAGCGCGCATAGCCAATAGCAAATTGGCCATGCACACCTTACTAGCTGAGGGTTTTTCGCTTTTCGCCATTACCGAAAAAGGCGGCAAAAGCATCTACGAACAAAATTTCGATGGCCCCACTTGCTTAATTTTTGGAGGAGAGGCGCAAGGAGTGAGTAAGCCCATTTTAAAACTAGCTAACGAAGTACTACAAATTCCCATGGAAGGCGGTGTATCCTCGCTCAATGTATCTGTTGCAGTAGGTATTACCTGTTATGAGCTATTGCGACAGCGAGCAGAAAAATAATTCGCTGTATATTGGATATACTTTACCTGGATTGGGGCAGTTTGTATGAAGGATTTAATTAGTGAGAAAGACGTAGTAAACGTTGCCAATTTGCACAAGTATCGCCTGGAGATCACAGCCAAGGCACTCATGAAAATCTTTGGCCTGCATAAGGTTAATGATTTCTACAAAAAAATTTCCGACAAAAAAGGCCTGGCCTTTATTGAAGCGGTTTTTGAGCAGCTTAATATTACGCTCAACGTTTCTGAGGCCGATTTGGCCAACATCCCCGACACTGGGAAATTCATAGTGGTTTGCAACCACCCATTTGGTGCTCTAGATGGACTTATCTTAATGCATATCATCGGAAGTAAAAGGCCCGATTTTAAGGTAATGGCTAATTTCTTGCTTAAAGAAATAGACGCCATATCGGATTTTTTTATTGGAGTAAACCCATTTGAGGACGTCAAAAACACCAGCAGCTACTCTGGAATTAAAGCGGCTCTAGAACATATAAATGAGGATAAACCACTCGGACTTTTTCCTGCGGGTGAGGTATCGAGCTACCAAACCAACTCCAGGAAAATTACAGACCGACAGTGGAGTACCAGCGCACTGAAGCTGGTTAAAAAAGCCGAAGTACCGGTTGTACCCGTGTACTTCTCTGGGCAGAACTCGCTGATTTTTCATTTGCTAGGATTCATAAACCCAAGATTAAGAACAGCAGCACTTCCTACCGAAATGCTGAAGAAAAAAAATCAGACACTCACCGTCCGCATTGGCAAACCCATTTCGGTAAGAGAGCAGAAGAATTTTGATAAAAGTGGAATGTACGGGCGTTTTCTAAGAGCCAAAACATATGCACTAGCCTCCTCACTAGAGGTTAAGAAGTTTTACATCCCCAGACCGCGCATTGCTCCTATTAATAAGGAAGAGGCCAAACCTATTATTGATGCGGTACCCAAGGACAAGATCTTAGCCGAGTTTGCCGCGCTACCCAAAGGAGCATTGGTTACCAGCCAAATGGAGTTTGATGTGTACATCGCCTACTCCACCGACATACCTAACATACTTAATGAAATTGGTAGACTGCGAGAGATAACTTTCAGAGCCGTGGGCGAAGGTACTAACAATGCCATCGATGTAGATGAGTACGATTTGTACTACCATCATTTGATTTTGTGGGATAGAGAAGCACAAAAAATTGCCGGGGGATACCGAATAGGCAAAGGCAACGACATTCTTACCAAGTTTGGCATCAATGGTTTTTACACCCAGAGCTTGTTTAAAATGAGCAAAAAATTTAAGCCCGTTTTATCGCAAACCATAGAGCTGGGAAGAAGTTATGTTGCACAAGAATATCAAGCCAAACGCTTGCCACTTTTCCTATTGTGGAAAGGCATTATGCATTTTCTACTCAGCAACCCAGAGTACCGCTATATATTGGGTCCAGTAAGCATATCCAACAACTACTCTAAAGTGAGTAAGCAGCTTATGGTAGCCTTTATCAAGAAGTACTACTACAACGAGGAAATGGCCTCTTGGGTAAAACCGCTAAAACCGTTTAAAGGCAACATTAAAAACACAGAGATAAAAGAGCTGCTCGAAAACACGGGAAACAATTTAAAAGACCTGGATAAACTCATTGGCGATATAGAACCCTGGCAAGCTACCGTTCCCGTGCTGCTTAAGAAGTACATCAATCAGAACGCTAAAATCATTAGCTTTAACGTAGATCCAAAATTTAACTACGCGCTAGACGGTTTAATGATTCTAGACTTGCACGATCTTCCTGCCGATTCGATAGAAAACCTGCGAGACGACCTCAATAAAAACTTGGGTTAAACCAGGCTGTGTAGTGTTTTTGTAATCTGCTCTGGGCTTACCACTTGCTTTTCTACCACGCTTCCCACTGCTTTTAACAGGCTAAAGCGTATGGCGTTGCCCTTATTCTTTTTATCGTGCTTACACAGGGCTACCAAAGCCGGAATATCATCGCTGGTAATAGTAGGAATGGTAAACGTGCGCTCTAAAATGTAATTTACTCTTTTGCATGTATCTGCATCCAAAAATCCGGTATCCAGAGCTAGCTTATTCTCAGCCACCATGCCCCATACCACCGCAATGCCATGCGGAATGGGTTTCCCTTTTTCCATTAAATAGCTTTCTAAAGCATGGCCCAAAGTATGGCCGTAATTGAGCTGCATGCGCATTCCCTCTTCGTAGGGGTCTTGCGCTACCACATCGGCTTTTACCTGAGCTAATGTATTGATGTGTTGGGCTACAAATTGGCGCAAGTCTTCGTTCCAAGACTCCAAAACGGGCCATAATTCGGGTTTGCCCAAAAGGATGTGTTTTACGCACTCGGCCAACCCTGAGTAGAATTCCGTATCCGATAAGCTATCAAAGAATACTGGATTAATAAATACCCCATTGGCTTGCTGTATGACACCAATTTGGTTTTTTAAATGACCAAAATCTACTCCTGTTTTGCCTCCAATAGCCGCATCTACAGCTCCTAATACGGTGGTAGGAATGTTAATAAAGTGCATGCCTCGCTTAAAAGTGGCGGCTACAAACCCTCCCAAATCGGTAATTACGCCCCCACCTAAATTCACAAGCAAACTGTTTTTATCGGCACCCAATTCGATGAGGCTACGCCATAATTGCCCAGCTATTTCGATATTCTTTTGCGCCTCACCTGCCTCTATTTCAAGCACTTCGATGTTTCTAAACTCAGATACATGTTGCGCAATGATGGGCAAACAATGATGGTGAACATTATTATCTGTTAAGAGAAAAACTTTGCTAAACCGCGCTGTGTTGGCCTTAAAAAATGCCTGTAATTCAGAGAAATTCGTATTGTCGAAAAATAGCCGTGACATGCGCTAATTGGAGTTAGAAATCTCAGGCAAATAAAACTAATTTCGCTAAGAGCAAGATGGAAACACGAGTACTACAACCTATAGACTTTAATAACACAAGGATAGCCTTTGCTGATAAGTCTGATTGGGAGCTGCGCATCGCCCATGTGCTATTCTCCGCCATTCAAAATCCAGCCGTAATAAAGGTAGGCAAGCGCCTGCTCAATTTCGCCATGTGGCTGCACCTTCCCGTATTGTGGATGGTGCGACTTACGGTTTTTAAACATTTTTGCGGTGGCCGCACCATTGCAGATTGTAAGGAACAGATACACTTACTCAAGCGCAGTAACATTGGCACGATCCTAGATTACTCCGTAGAAGCCAGCGACAACACCAAGGCCTACGATGCCAATACCAACGAAATAATAGCCACCATAGAAAGTGGAACTAAAGATTACGGAGTGCCTTTTGCGGTGTTTAAAATGTCTGCCATAGCTAGCAACGACTTGCTTACTAAGGTTAGCAAAATGGCTCCCTTGAGCGAAAAAGAATCCAACGACCTGGTAAGGGTTCGAAGCCGAGTAGACCGAATTTGCGCGCGAGCAGCATCGCTAAAAGTACCCATCTTAATCGATGCGGAAGAAAGCTGGATGCAGGTAGCCATCGATGTTATTGCAGAAGAAATGATGCGCAAATACAACAAGCAGCGCGCCTTTGTGTACAACACCGTACAGCTATACCGCAATGATAAGCTAGGCTACATCGAGGAGCTATTGATGCGTGCCAAAGAGGACAACTTTAAACTGGGGCTCAAGCTAGTGCGTGGAGCTTACATGGAAAAAGAGCATGAAAGAGCCGAAGAAATGGGTTACGAATCGCCCGTTTTTCGAGAGAAGCTTAGCACAGACCAAACCTTTAACAAGGGAATGGAGTTTTGCCTGGATAACATCGACTGGATTTATTTTGTTGCTGGAACTCACAACGAATACAGCAGCTTATGGCTTGCAGAAGAAATACAACGCAGAGCCATAGCCAACAACGATATTCGGGTATACTTTTCGCAACTTCTAGGCATGAGCGACCATATCTCGTACAACTTGGCTGCTGCAGACTACAACGTAGCGAAGTACGTGCCCTATGGCCCTGTAAGAAAAGTTATGCCTTACCTTATTCGCAGAGCCGAGGAAAACACCTCCGTTTCGGGACAAACTTCCAGAGAACTTCAACTCATCCGTACCGAGTTGAAGCGAAGAAAGGAGGCTAAAAACAATCCTGAGGATGTGCTGTATCAAGACTCCAAGTTCCAAAATCCACTAAAGAGTCGTTGATAAAGGTAATTTGAAAAGACTGGATATGCTTTTCCTTGAGGGCTAGTGTGTAAGACCGCTGCTCTCCTTTAGGATTGCTTTCCGAGAATAGCACATCGGCTTCTTCGAGACCCGACTTCCAGCTTTGTAATGAATCTCCTAGAACAGTAAACGCACAACTATCCTGTTGATCGAGCTGCCATTCTGAGGTATTTATGGCGCGGATTACTGCGTTTTCGGGGAGCCAGGCAGTAAGCAGCTCGGTACGCTCTCCAAAAATTACTACTACCATCAAAATCCCCATTACTACACCAATAAGGTAAAGGCGTAGTCTACGTGCAAATTTCTTATTCATGCTAGGTTAAAGCGGGTAAAAGTAAATCTAAATCTTGGTGTGGTAAGCTAAACGCTTCCCCCAACACTTTGTTGGTTAAATGTCCACGATACATGTAAATACCGTTTCTAAAACCTACATCGCGCTTTATGTATTCTACCACACCACCCGAATCTGCCATATTCAGCACAATAGGGGCAAAAATATTACTTAGCGCATGACTTGCCGTTTTTGAAACCCGTGAGGCGATATTGGGAACACCATAGTGAGTAACGCCAAACTTGGTAAACACAGGATTATCGTGCGACATTACTTCACTGGTTTCAAAACATCCACCCTGATCTATGGAAATATCTACGATAACGCTGCCATTTTTCATGTTGCGTACCATGGCTTCGGTAACCACACAAGGCGTTCTTCCGTAAGGTGATCGCAATGCACCAATGGCAACATCGGCTTGGCGGAGCGCATCGGCTAGCGTGTCGGGTTGGATAATGGAGGTGTATAAGCGCACACCCAAGTCGTTTTGCAATCTCCGTAAGCGATAAATGCTATTGTCAAAGACCTTTACCGTTGCTCCGAGTCCCAGAGCTGCACGGGTAGCAAATTCGCCAACCGTACCGGCACCTAAAATAACCACCTCGGTTGGAGGTACACCACTAATGCCGCCAAAAAGCTGAGAGGAACCCGATGCTGGATTGCTCAAGTTTTCGGCCGCAATTTGTATGGCCATGTTACCTGCTATTTCACCCATAGCACGCACCACAGGGTAAATTTGCGACTCGTCTTTAATGTGCTCCCAAGCCACAGCCGTAACGCCTTTATCCATGAGTTTCTTCAGCGCATCTTTGGGTTGTACGCTCAGCTGCAAGGCCGAAAAAAGTACTTGCCCCTGGCGCATCATTGCTATTTCTTCGTTGGAAGGGGGCGCCACCTTCAAGATCATTTCGGCTTGGTATACCTCTTTGGTAGAGTACACTATTTGTGCCCCCGCATCGGAGTAATCGCGGTCTGAGTAGGCCACTTTTTTACCTGCTTCGCTTTCCACTACAACCCGGTGTCCATTGTTTACCAGCAAGCTCACAGCTCCGGGTATTAGTGCTACACGATGCTCCTGAAGGGATGATTCTTTGGGGATTCCAATAAAAAGTCGCCTTTTCTTAGCGCCAACAGCCTCCATTTGCTCCTGGGGGATAAGTACTGCCTCTTTAGCCAGCGCTTTGAGTGCTTCAAACTTGCCGTCCATGCGATTGGTTTATACGATAAAGATACAAATTGCGTAACCGCTGGTAAAACTAGTTTTCTTCTAAAGAAAAATCGCGAAGAATGCCATCTTTTTCAATGTGCAACACCCACTGTGCGTCAAAGCCTGCAGCTTCAAAATGTTGTGGCCATTCTATGTATACAATAGCATTGTGGGTAAGGTAGCTTTCTATACCCAAATCGTATAAATCTTCGGTGTGGTCCAACCGATACAAATCAATGTGATGAAATACATGGTTGGATGGCAAGGGGTAGCTCTGGATTAGCGAAAAGGTAGGACTCGTAACCTCCTCAGCGTTTCCTCCCAGGGCCGCTACCAAGTGCTTAGCCAGTGTAGTTTTTCCGTAGCCCATGGGCGCATCTACCAAAATAACATGCCCAGGCTGCAAAGCACTCGCCAATTGCTCTGCCGCCTGGGGCAGCATTTCCAAGGAAACTCCTTGAACTTTCATACGCGATTATTTGGGCTCCAAGATGGCAAAAGGAACCAACATTTCCTCGGGTGAAACCCCACCATGTTGCAAGGTATCGCGGTACATTTTTACGTATTGGTTGTAGTTATTGGGGTATACAAAGTAGTCTTCCTTCAGCGCAAAAACATAGTTGCTGGTTAAGTTGGCTTTTGGAAGGTGGGCTTCGGCTGGATTTTTAATCTCATATACTTCCTTAGCATTGTAACTCAAGTTCTTACCTACTTTGTAACGCAGGTTTGTATTGGTTTTTCTATCGCCAACTATCTTCACCGCATTTTGCGTTTTCACCGAACCGTGGTCGGTAGTGATGACCAAGCGCGATCCGTTCTTAGATATTTTTCTGAGCATTTCAAGCAAGTGGCTATGCTCAAACCAGGATTTGGTAATAGAGCGGTAGGCCGACTCACTTTGCGCCAACTCCTTAATAACGTCCATGTCGGTACGGGCATGCGAAAGCATATCCACAAAATTGTACACCAATACGGATAAATCTACCTGGGTAAGGTTGCTAAAATTGTCGCACAGCTTTTTTCCGTAATCGTTGTTTAAGATTTTGTGGTACTTCACCGATTCTTTGTGACCAAAACGCTTGAGCTGCGACTTAAACAGGTCCTCCTCATGTTGGTTTTTACTTCCCTCATCGTCTTCGTTGAGCCACAAATCGGGATAAATTTTCTCGATTTCTCGCGGCATCAGCCCAGCAAAAAGAGCGTTGCGAGCGTAATGCGTTGCCGTAGGCAATATGCTGCAGTACACCGAATCCTCTTTAACAGAGAAATCGCTGGAAATGATGCTTTTAAGAATTTGCCATTGGTCTAAGCGCAGGTTGTCGATAACCACCAAAAAAGTGGTTTTATCATCGTTATGCTTGAGCTTGGGTAAAAAGCGTTTCTGAAGCAGCGTATGCGACATATCGGGTGTATCCTCATCGGGGTCATTTAACCAGTCGAGGTAATTGCGCGATACGAACTTGCTAAACTCCTGGCGTACCTCTTTTTGTTGCATTACCAAGATTTCGCGTATCCCTTCATCTTCCACGTCTTCCAACTCCAACTCCCAGTAGACCAATTGCTTAAAAATGGCCACGTAATCGTTAAAGGTTCGGCAAGAAGACAGTTCCATGGAAAGCTTTCCGAACTCCTGGCGGTAATTGTTAAAGGTCTTTTTAGATATAAGATCTTTAGACTCTAAGTTTTTACGCAGCGAGAGTAAAATTTGGTTGGGGTTTACTGGTTTTATGAGGTAGTCGGCAATTTTAGCGCCAATGGCATCCTCCATAATCATTTCCTCCTCGCTTTTGGTAATCATAATTACCGGGGTGGAAGGATTTACCCGTTTCATTTCTTCTAGTGTCTGCAGCCCTGTAAGTCCAGGCATGTTTTCATCCAGAAACACCACATCAAAGCGATCTTCTTGAAATTCTTCCAACGCATCGTTTCCGTTAGTTACCGTAGTTACCTGGTACCCTTTACTTTCTAGAAACATCAAATGCGGTTTCAGCAATTCCATTTCATCATCCGCCCACAATATTTTGTATGCCATAGCCCGTTTTTCTCGCTTTTTGTTGGTTAAGTTTGTTTCCCAATGGCAAATTGGAAATAATAGTACCTCAAAGCTGCTAAATTTTGGCAAAAACCTTCCGCTCTAAAGTATTTAACGACCCGGTTTATGGATTCATTTCCATTCCTAGCCCTTTGGCCCTAAAGATTGTAGACCACCCCTACTTTCAACGGCTGCGCAGAATTAAGCAGTTGGGTTTAACCAGTTTAGTATATCCCGGCGCTATCAACACCCGTTTTCACCATGCTTTGGGCGCCATGCACTTAATGGACGAGGCACTAAAAACCCTCACGAGCAAGGGGCACAACATAGACCCGTTGGACCGTGAAGCGGTTTTGGTAGCCATACTGCTACACGATATTGGCCATGGACCGTTTTCACATGCTCTGGAGCACTCCATCGTAAACAAAATAAGCCACGAAAAAATTTCTCTGCTTTTTATGGAACGTCTCAAACACCTCAATCCCGAGGTTTTTGATCGCGCCATTGCTATTTTCAGAAACCAGCACCCCCTACCCTTTTTATCGCAGCTGGTAAGTGGCCAACTGGATGTAGACCGGATGGACTACCTAATGCGTGACAGCTTTTACACCGGAGTTTCGGAAGGAGTGGTAGGATCGCAGCGCATTTTAAAGATGCTGGATCTTCACGAAAACCGCCTCGTAGTAGAAGAAAAAGGCATTTACAGCATAGAGAAGTTTTTGGTAGCGCGTAGGATTATGTACTGGCAAGTGTATTTGCACAAAACAGTAGTGGGTGCAGAGTTTATGCTGGTAAACATCTTAAACCGTGCTAAAGCGCTAGTGGCAGAGGGCATGAAACTCTCCTCCCCCCCTGCTTTACAATACTTTTTAGAGCACAACATGGGCTTGGAAGACTTTTTGGAAAACCCTGCAATCCTTGAAAAATTTGCCCAGTTGGATGATTACGACATCCATGCAGCACTAAAATTTTGGACGCACAGTGACGATGCGGTTCTTGCCGATTTGTCGGACCGCATGATTAACCGAAGATTGTTTCGCATTGTCATTCGCAACCACCCCTTTAACGCTACCGAAAAAGAATATTTGCGCCAAGAGCTAACAAAGACCTTAAAAATAAACACCGAAGACCACCACAATTATTTGCTTACCGGCTCTTTAGAAAACAATGCGTACCAAGCTAGTGGCGAGGGCATTACCATAAAACGCAAAAACGGCAGCCTAGAAAATGCCGAAACCGTAGCCGATAATTTAAACCTCTCGGCCCTGGCAAAACCGGTTAAAAAATACTTCCTCGCCTTTCCAAAAGAAATTGACGATTCTTTTATCACCCGCGTGTAGGGCACCTATTATTTCTATATTTGGACGATGGAATTTACGGCCAAGCAAATCGCCCATTTACTAGGAGGCGAGGTGGATGGAAACGGAGACGCTGTTGTGAACCAGCTCGCAAAAATTGAGGAGGCTAAGGCGCAATGCCTAACATTTTTGGCCAACCCCAAGTACACGGAATACATCTATGGAACTGAAGCAAGTATAGCTATCGTTCAGCAAGATTTTTCACCAGAAAAAGACCTTCCCACAACATTAACTTTGGTGCGTGTTAAAGACGCGTACCAAAGCTTCGCAGTGCTACTAGAACACTACAACCATCTGGTATCCAACAAAGTAGGAGAAGAAGACCCCGTTTACAAGGGAAAAAATCTTACCCAAGGCAAGGAAGGCTACCTGGGGGCTTTTGCCTACCTGGGCAATAACGTAACCCTGGGCGAAAACGTAAAGATATATCCCCATGTAACCATCGGTGATAACGTAACCATTGGAGATAACACCATAATAAAACCTGGTGTTAAAATTTATGCCGACTGTAAAGTGGGCAAGGATTGTGTGATACACGCAGGAGCCGTTATTGGTGCCGATGGATTTGGGTTTGCACCCAATTCGGAAAACAACTACAAAAAAGTACCCCAAATAGGTAATGTTGTTATTGAGGACCACGTAGAAATTGGTTCCAATACCACCATAGACCGGGCTACCTTAGGCTCTACTGTGATACGTAAGGGTGTTAAGTTGGATAATCTTATCCAAATTGCACACAACGTAGACATTGGCGAAAACACCGTTATCGCAGCCCAAACGGGAGTTGCTGGTTCTACCAAAATTGGTAAAAACTGTATGATAGGTGGTCAGGTTGGCATCGTAGGACACCTACAAATAGCCGATGAGGTAAAAATTGCTGCACAAAGTGGGGTTGGACGCAACATATTAGATGTCGGAGCCGTGGTTCAGGGTTCTCCTGCCATTCCATACGGAGACTTTAAGCGTTCTTACGTTTTATTTAAAGGACTTCCAGACATGCGCAACAGCATGAAAAAGCTAGAACAAAAAATCCAAGAACTTTTCGAAACACAGGGTTAATGGAGCCAAAACAATGTACCATTGCAAAACCTGCTGCCCTTGCTGGCATTGGGTTACACACCGGAAAAAAAGTTAACCTAACCATCCTTCCAGCTGAAGAAAACACTGGTTTTGTTTTTAAGCGGGTAGACTTAGATGGACAACCGTTGGTTAAAGGAACTATAGAAAACGTCTTCTCTACCGCTCGCGGAACTTCACTAAAGCAAGGAGATGCCGAAGTCCATACAACAGAGCATTTGCTCGCAGCCATCTACTCTCTTGGGGTAGACAACGCCATTATAGAAATCGATGGTCCCGAAATTCCCATTATGGACGGAAGCGCCCTTCCATTTATAGAGGCCGTAGAAAAGGCGGGAATTGAAGAACAAAATGCGCCTAAAAAGTATTTCGTCCTGAAGGAGAACATCACTTTTGAGGATCCTGAAAAGGAGGTAGAAATGCTTGCAGTACCTACCGATGGTGGCGAGTATCGCATTACGGTGATGGTAGATTACCGTTCACCAGCATTGGGTACACAGCACGCTTCTATGTACAACCTGGCATCGTTTAGGCAGGAAATTGCCCCGTGCCGCACTTTTGTATTCTTACGTGAATTGGAGGCGCTAGCCGATGCCAACCTCATTAAAGGAGGAGATTTAGACAACGCCATTGTACTGGTAGAACGCACCAACGTATCGCAAGAAGAACTCGACCGCCTAGCTAAAAAGCTGGGTAAGGAAGGCTTGAAAGTTTCTGTTGAAGGCATTGGGGTACTCAACAATTCCAAGCTACAATTTGAGAATGAACCGGCTCGCCACAAACTGCTTGACATAGTAGGCGACTTGGCGCTTCTTGGCTTTCGCATTCGTGGGCACATTTTAGCAGCAAGACCAGGCCACGCAGGAAATGTTGCTTTCTGTAAGCTCTTAAAGCAAAAACTGAAAGAACAAGAGAACCAAGGACCTACGGTAGATCCTAAAAAAGAGCCCGTATACGACATCAACCAGATTGAGCGTATGCTGCCGCACCGTTACCCATTTTTGCTGGTAGACCGAATTACCGAAGTTACTGAAGACACCATCACGGGTTATAAAAACGTAACCATGAATGAGCCCTTTTTTACGGGCCACTTTCCTGGAAACCCAGTGATGCCTGGTGTTTTGCAAGTAGAAGCTATGGCGCAAGTAGGGGGCATCTTTTCCCTACACGACAAGCCCGACCCCGAGAATTACGCGACCTATTTCCTCAAACTGGATAATGTAAAATTCAAACAAAAAGTAATTCCTGGCGACACCGTTATCTTCCAATTAAAACTGCTTACACCTATTAGAAGGGGCATTGTTCATATGGCTGGAAAGGCTTATGTGAATGGCAAAGTGGTGAGCGAAGCGGAAATGATGGCCCAGGTAATTAAGGAAAAAGGATAAATGCAGGTAGGAGCAAACATACATGCCGATGCTAAAATTGGCAAAGACACCGTAGTAGAACCCTTTGCCACCATTTATGGCGATGTAGAAATTGGCGACAACTGCTGGATAGGCCCTGGAGCCGTTATCATGGACGGTGCCCGCATAGGCAACAACTGCAAAATTTTTCCAGGAGCTGTTATTTCTGCTATTCCGCAAGATTTAAAGTACCGAGGCGAATACACTACCGTGGAAATTGGAGACAATTGCCAAATACGTGAGTGTGTAACCATTAATAAAGGTACAGCGGATAGACACAAAACCAAGGTGGGTAGCAACTGCCTGCTCATGGCTTATGTGCACTTGGCACATGATTGCTATGTGGGCGATAACGTAATTATTGCCAATTCGGTAAACGTGGCGGGCCACGTAACTATAGAAGACTACGTAATTGTAGAAGGTGCCGCTGCTATACAGCAGTTTCTTACTCTGGGCGCCCACAGCTTTGTTGGCGGAGGCTCATTGGTTCGTAAAAACGTACCTCCTTACGTTAAAGCAGCAAGAGAACCGCTTAGCTTTATTGGGGTGAATACCATAGGTCTTAAGCGCAGAGGTTTTAAAGACAAAGAAATTCTAGAAATAGAGGATTTGTATCGCCTGATCTACGTGCATAACAACAACGTGTCTAAAGCGCTAAAAATAGCTGAGTTAGAAATTCCTTCGTCAGAGCACAAAGACCTCATTCTCAACTTTATAAACAACGCGGAAAAGGGAATTATCCGCGGTATGTCATAGCATGAAAATTACGCTGGAGGGTATTGGTAAACGCTATGCCGGCCAGCGCGTATGGCAGGATATCTCCTACGAATTTTCTTCAGGCGGAAAACACTTAATAACTGGAAGCAACGGCTCGGGTAAATCTACCCTGCTGCGTGTGATTTCGGGTTTAGAAAGCTGTTCAAGTGGCGTTGTAAAATGGGAAACGAGCTCTGGACTTATTCCCAGAACCGATCTATACCAACACATGAGCATGTGTGCTCCGTACATTGGTATTTACGAGGAGTTTACCGCACCCGAGTTTTACCATTTCATTACCCAATTTAAACCCGGCCTACTGCCCTCTGGAAAGGCTTTTGCCGCACGGCTGGAATTACCTCCCAAAAAGATTAAAAACAAACCCATAGCCAGTTTTTCTAGCGGTATGAAACAACGTGTTAAGCTGCTGTCTACCCTGGCGTTAGACTTACCTTTGGTTTTGCTAGATGAGCCGGGAAGCAATCTAGACCAACAGGCCCTGGCGTGGTACAACCAGTGCATCGAGGAATTCTGCACCCACAAAACCGTAATCATAGCCAGCAACGATGTGGAGCGCGAAGCACTTTTTTGCTCCCCTGCCCTGCATCTAAGCAGCTAAAGCCCTAATATTGCAGCACTTTTTAAGCTTTTATCATGGCAAACACTTCCGATATTAAAAACGGCCTTTGCATAAGCCACAACCACGACCTGTATCAAATTATTGATTTCCAGCATGTTAAGCCTGGAAAAGGTGCCGCATTTGTTAGAACCAAACTCCGTAGTCTTACTACCGGTAAAGTGTTGGATAACACCTTTAATGCGGGTGTAAAAATTGATGTAATTACCGTTGAGCGCAGAAAATACCAGTATCTATATAACGATGAAATGGGCTACCATTTTATGCACACGGATACCTTTGAGCAAACCAACATCGATCCTAGCCTAATAGAAAATGCCGATCTGATTAAAGAAGGTGAAATTGTAGAGATATTATTCCATGCCGATGAAGAGCGCCCGCTAACTTGCGATCTGCCCACTTCGGTAGAAATGGAAGTTACCTACACCGAACCCGGTATTAAAGGCGACACGGCTACCAACACCCTAAAACCTGCTACCGTTGAAACGGGTGCAGAGGTACGCGTACCGCTTTTTATCAACATAGGCGACAAGATTAAAATAGACACCAAAACGCGCAGCTACTCCGAGCGCGTAAAAGGCTAGTACTTGAAATTTCAGCACCCCATACCCGTAGCAGAACTTGCCAACTTGGTAAGCGCTACGGTATTGGGAAATGCTCAGGGACAAGCCCATGGGCTCAATGAAATTCATCGGGTAGAGGCCGGAGACATTGCTTTTGTAGACCACCCCAAGTACTACCAGAAAGTACTAGAGTCACCAGCCACGGTAATACTCATAGATCAGGAAACCGAGTGTCCTGAGGGGAAAACTCTTTTGGTTTGTACGGCCCCTACGCAGGCTTTTAACGCCATTGCTCGTCATTACAATCCACCCAAAGGGTTTTACGAAAACCCGCAAGAGGCCATCATAGGCGAACACTCTTGGGTTTCCGCTAAGGCCGTTATTGGACAAGGGGTACGCATTGGGGCGCATTGCCAAATCAATCCGGGTGTAGTGCTTTATCCTGGCACCGTAATTAAAGACCGCGTTACCATACACGCCAATACCACGATTGGCGCCAACGCTTTTTACTACCAACGCAAAGACGGCAGGCACAACCCCATGTACAGCTGTGGCGATGTGCTGATTGAAAACGATGTAGAAATTGGTGCCAACTGCACCATAGACAAGGGCGTAACGGCTACTACGCGCATTGGCGAAGGCACCAAAATCGACAACATGGTGCACATAGGCCACGACACCATACTGGGTGCGCATTGCCTTATGGCGGGGCAAAGTGCGGTGGCTGGTTGTGTAACCATTGGCAACAACGTTACCATTTGGGGCAACGTAGCCATTGCTAGCAGTGTGGTTATTGGCGATGGGGCAGAAATTTTGGCCAAGTCGGGAGTTAACAAAAACTTGGAGGGCGGCAAACGCTATTTTGGGAGCCCTGCTATAGAAGCACGCCAGCAAATGCAGCACATGGCCAAACTAAAGCGGCTTATTTCAGAAAGCTAGTGGGTTTCGGCTGGATTTGCTACTTCCTCTTTCTTATCGTTTTGCTTGTGCCACAAATCGATGGCCACCAAAGCCGCAATAAAAGTCCAAAAGGGTACTGATGCCTTGTCGGTATCTAAGTAGTTGTTGAGCACTCCATGTACAAAATAGGTAATGAGTCCTAACAACATACCCAGCACCAAATCTCGAGTCAATCCTGGCGCCAAATAATAATAGAGATTTAGCCCAAGCCTCAGTACAACAATAAGCAAGGCCACAAAGGAAAGCATGCCAAACAGCCCCCCTTCGCTCAAGGGGCCCAGGTATTCGCTATGTGCGTTTCCTACCTCACCAAAGTTGGTACTGATAATGGTTTTTTCATCGGCACGCTGGTAGGGTGCGTACTGAAACATGTAGGTTCCTGGACCAAAGCCAAAAACGGGCTTATCGGCAAACATGCGCAGGGCTGAGTTCCACCGATTGATGCGCTCCAGGTTACTGGCATCGGAGGAGATATTGGAAATAGACTCAACGTGGTCTGCTAACTCCGCAGAGGACTCCGTTTCGTTGCCTTCAAATTGCTCTAGAATTTGGTCTTGGTACACAAAGTACAATCCTACCATAACCAGCATTCCACCCAATACGGCTTTAAAAGGAATTTTAAGCTTTAGAATTACGTAAACCCCAAAAGCAGCAAGAAGACTTACCCAAGCCGCTCGGGTGTAACTTAGGATAACCCCAGTAATTAAAATGAGAGTTGCCAAAGCCATGAGCGCGCGTATAAATACGGTGCGCTGCTGCCGGTAGGCCAACACCAAACTCACTGGAATATACATGGCCAACACCGCTCCGTAAGAGGTGTGATCTTTAAAAAAAGGTTGACTGGCCCAGTGTGCAGCAATATCGCTAAATGAATCGCTAGACAGGTTAACCATGGAGTACAGTACTACCCCGCACAACGGAACGATGTATATCCATATAAAGCGTTGTATGCGCTGGGCATCGCGAAACATTTCACCGGTGAGGTAAAACAGCACCACTACAAACCACAAACGGGCTACCAAATACTTCAGAGACACTATGGGCATGGTGCTGGTGTAAGTGCACACCGCCATCCAAAACACACCAAAAATAACAACCAAGGAAACGTGATGACTCACAAAGCTTGCAGAAACCGGACTGCGTAAAATGGACTGAAACAGCGCTAGTAAAAGCAGGCCAAAGAAAATAGGCTCGGTAGGAAAAAAGAAACCAATGCCACCCAGATCTAAATTCTCGAAATTGAAGGAGAGCGGTGTGGCGAAAATGCAGAAAACCACCAGCCAATGGTAGCGGTATATGGCTACCCAAGCCGCAATAAGCACTGCAGGTAACGCTAAGGCTACGTAGATTTCTTGGCTAATTAGTGCAACGTTAAGCACTAAAAAAGCCAGTGCACCCAACCAAACCCATATGTTGGCTCGGAACTGCTGAATCAATTGCGTTGGGCGTTTTTAAACAGGAGTAATACAATGGCGAGCAGCTCGGTACAGAATGCTGCCGTAAAAACAATAATCCAGCGTACCGGGTACGATTTTTTATCTGGAACTTCTGGAATTACCACCTCATTGAGGTAGGTCAGTTTCTTGTTGATATCGTTAATGGCGCTTTGGTTATCGGTATACAATTCGGCCAACTCTTCTTCTCCTAGCTCTTTTAAGGCACTTAAACGGGCAAACTCTCCACCATACTTTTGCAGTCCCTCTAATATTTTTTCGGCTTTCGCTCTTGGGGCTCCTCCTTTTCCAGCCGCTGCCATACGAAAATACCCCTGGGTAACCTGCTCTGTTTGGGCCTCATAATCAAGCAAACCGTACTCTTGCCTTAGAACCTGAAGGCGTTGTTCTATACTGTCCAGATGATTTTCGTAGTACGCAATTTGCTCGCGTGTCATCACTACAATTTCTTGCGATTTAGACCGCTGCAGTTTACGCGCCTTGAGATTGAGCTGACGCATAATTTCCTTCACCATTAAGTAAGCGGTATCTGGAGAATAATCCTCCACGGTAATTTCTACCGACTCGAACTTGGTTTTGTTGACTCCTACAAACTCACCGTAGCGTTCGTTTACCAGAAACTTGCTCCCCTTTTCGCCTTTTTCTATTTCGTACTTCTGGTATAGATCAAACTTTTCAATCAGCGAATCGCGAATATCTGAGCTTTGCAATAGCTGAATCAGCTGCTCGGTGCGCGTTTCTTTGCTATACGAGGATAAGTTGGAAGGGTATACTATTGCTGTAGATTTATACCGAGGCTCTATAAAAGTAGGTCCAGAAAAAATGCCAGAAAGAAGCACGGCAAGAACCCCTAAAATGGCAAGCAACAATAAATTTCTACGGATTACGGGAATAATATCTCCAAACGAAAACTGATCCTGCATACGATGGCGGTGAGGTATTAAATTGCAGGCAAAAGTACACTAATTAAAGTTTTTTAATGCCCTAGCGCGAGCGGCTTTTTAGAATTTCGCCTACAGCCTTGGGCTTAAGGATTCCAAGGACTAAAGCAATTACAGGTATCAGCACAACACTGAGAATTACTGCATTCCAACCCTTAAGGGTCTCTGCCGCCCAGCTACAAGAAACAAACACCACACCCGCAAAAATACCGAGTACCAACCAGTGCCATAAAACAAACCGGAAGGAAGTGTAGCGGTAAGCCGCTATAATTTGGATAATTGCGGTAAGCCCCTGCGTAAAAAGTGTGGCATACACCGCTCCCTGCACTTTGTACTCTGGGATAAGGACGGCATTGAGCATGAGATTTACCAGCACACCCGTAATGGCCATTTGGTTTAGAAATCGCAGGTTACCCTGAGCTGTGAGCAGGGTTCCAAACACATAGGTAGAGGCTATGGGAATGAGTGAAAACATAAGCACCTCAAAAACATGGATACTCTGAGCGACTTCATTATCGTACAGCACGGTTATAATACGCTCCGAAAAAACAGTAGCTAGCAATGCAACCCCGATACTGAACACCCCTAAAAGTTTCATAGCCGTTGCTGCTAAAGCGGTAACATCCTCCCGAGCTTTTACCATTTTAGCAAACATGGGTAGTAAGAGCGAAGCAAACAGATAGGCGATCATGGAACTGGCATCCAAAATGCGGTAACCCTGCGCATATATTCCCGATTGGATGCTACCCTCTGGAGCAGGCAATAAACGCTCCAACATGATGGCATCGGTGCGCGAGTAGATAGCCATCAGCAACACCAAAATAGCAAAAGGATAGCTCTCTTTTATAATGGCCAGGTACCCCGATATTTTCAGCTGTATTTTCTTGATGCTGATCCGCCCTCCCAAAAAGCCAAATGCCAAAAGCACCGTAAGCAAGTAAGCAATGCTTTGCGCACCAACAAAAGAGCTTAAACTTAGGTAAGCACCCGATTGATAGAGCAATAAACCACCGCATAGACCAATAAGCAGAAGCTTGTCTGTAACCGAAATAATGCTGTCGCGCTTAAACAGCATGAGGGCCGTAAGATTAGATCGGAGGAATAAGATGAGACTCAGCAGTACCTGATTGGCCGATAGCCAAAGTAGTAAATAGAGCATCTCCCCACGGTAGCCCAGAACAAGGCCTGCAATGAGCATGAGCAGCATATACACCAATGCAAGCCCCCCTTTGATATGCAACAGCTTGGTAAAGTACTTATGGATTAGAAAATCGTGCTGGGCAATGTTTCGATTGTTGTAAGAGGAAATACCCAAATCCAAAATGGAGCTAAACAAAATAGAAAAACTAAGCAGGGAAAAATAGCTACCATAATCTGCTGGCCCCAGAGCATTTTGTACCTCACGGTCCACGCCCAGCAACCAAAATGGTTTAACCACCAAGTTCAGCAGTAGAAGAAGAAAAAGATTGGATAAAAATTGAGCCCTCATAGTGGTTTTTAGCCCTTGGGCAAAGTAAAGCAATTCCTTGCAGCTATGGGTATTAGCCATAATTTCGCAATGCGCTTAAGCGGCACAGCCCCAAACTGGCTAAACCCAAATTATAACCACACCATGAGAAGGCAACGCACATTAGCTCCCTATTTACAAAAAGGCAGGCTGGAAGCAGGATGCGATGAAGCCGGTCGTGGTTGTTTGGCAGGCCCGGTAGTGGCCGCTGCAGTAATACTTCATCCCAAGAAGTCCATTCCCGGGCTTAACGATTCCAAAAAGCTCAGCCAAAACCAGCGCAATGTTTTGCGAAAAACCATCGAAGAAAATGCACTGGCCTACGCGGTAAACTTTGTTTCTCCTGAGGAAATTGATGAAATAAACATACTCAACGCCTCTTTTTTAGCCATGCATCGCGCCATCGCGCAATTGTCTGAAACTCCTTCCCACTTACTTATCGATGGCAACCGTTTTAACCCCTACCTCAACATTGGGCATACCTGCATTATCAAGGGCGATGGTAAATACGCTTCCATTGCAGCAGCTTCCATCCTGGCCAAAACCTACCGAGACCAATATTTGGAGGAGCAACACCAGCAATACCCTTATTACGGTTGGAATACCAACAAAGGCTACCCTACGAAAAAACATCGCGAGGCAATAAAAGAGCACGGCCCCTGCCCACTCCACAGAAAATCTTTTACTTTACTCGCACAACCCCAACTGCCCTTTTAACACCTATGAGGAAAATTCTTGCTGCGCTACTGGTTGTAGCGGTTATCGCTTGTGTTGTAGGATTTCTGTATCAACTGCAGTCCAGTAAAAATGCAGTAGTGGTAAACTTAACCGCCAACATTCCCAACAACGCAGTATTTGCGATAGAATGCAACAGCTTAAAAGCTTTTTTAGAAGGCCTTAAAGACAACGAGCAGCTTTTTGGTGGTTTCGAGAAAACAGGTGCCTCGTTTCCCGTTTCTTGGTTTAGCCAATACCCAAAACATTATCTGGATGTGGCCGCTACCCTTTCCATGCATAAAACGGGTAAAGCGGTCTACCAACCGTTGGTGCAATTGTATGCCAACACTTTGGTCTTAGATTCGCTATTGCCAACACACACCCAAAAACAAGCCGCAAAATACGAAGGAGCAACCATAGCCCAAATATCCAAAGACAGCCTCCAACTGTTTGCAGCACAAGCTGGTGATGCGGTTTTTATTAGCCCCCATGAAGAAACCATAAAGCAGTGCATCCGCTGGAAAAAAAGCCGCGCGAACCAGCAACAGCTAAGCAACGACTGGTTGGATTTGCGCAGCAGCCGAGGCACTGAAGAACTGGGGCATTTGTACATCCAACCCACATTGTGGACAGACTGGTCCAATACCACCCATAGCTTTCCCTCTGTTTGGCTACCTCGAAGTTTCTTGGCAAACCTTTGTTTGGACATCCAACCCGGACTAAATCAGCTGCGCCTTACGGGTATTGCCGATGTTTTGGCCTCCAACCCAGCCATTTTTGCACAACAAAGCAACACCACAGAACCTAAATATCTATTGGACGTGCCTCAGGGCGTGAAACAAGTACACTGGTGGAACATTACCCATTGGAAAGGTTTTCTTGCAGCTGCAGAAATGCACCACGAAGCAAACAACCGAGGTACTGCATTTGAGAATGCGCTCAACGATATCATGGAAAGCTCACGTGTGGTTTTTGAACAGAAGCTCCAAGATGCTTTTAAAAACGAGGTATTTCAGTGGTATTTTTTGGATGGCCGGGTACAAGGAATGCACTTGAGTAGCAGCGACAAATTCCTGCGCTACTTTGCGCCTGCCCTCAGCAACAAAACTACCGAAGGAGGTTTGCCCTTTTACCGAGTTTCTGAAAGCTTGCTCCACATTGTGTACCCCACAGCGCCTAGTACAAAGACACCCCACTACATCACCTTTGCGGGAGATTTTGCCTTTATGGGCAGCAACAAAAATCTATTACAGAAGTGTGTCCGAGCATGGCAAACCAAAGACTTGCTAAATCTTTCGTTGCAATATCCCGCCCTGGGCGAGGATATCAACCTCAACGCCAACCACATTCAGTTGGCTTTGGGAGGCGGCACACCCGAATCGCAACATGGCTTTTCGTACTTTCAAAGTGCGCAATCCCTGGGTGTTTGCACCTTTAGTCACCTCAAACAACAACGCTTTTACCAAGAATATTTAGGCGTATTTGCACAAACTGGAGCACAAAGAAAGTCACAAGCCTTGTGGACCTGGAATAGCAGCTCACCCTTAGCTTTTCTACCTACCGCAGTTACCAACCACTACACGGGCAACCAAGAGTTGGTTTGCATAGATACGGCCAGTAACATAAGTCTACACAGTAAGAGTGGAAGGGTGCTATGGAATAAAAAATTGCCGCACCGGGTACTGCGCGAGCCTTTACAAATAGATATGTACAACAACGGCAAGTTGCAGCTGGCGTTGAATACACAAAGAACTTTAGAAGTAATTGATCGCAACGGCAATAACGTAGCACCGTTTCCAGTACACCTTAAATACCAGGCCACTAGCCCTGTTTTGGTAGCCGATTATGAGCTCAACAAAGACTATCGCTTTCTTTACGGAGCGGGCAAGCAACTTTTGAACTACGATATCGAAGGGCGCCCCACACCCGGCTGGAAACCCTTTGAAGCCGATACAACCATAAGCACAAAGCCCTGGTTCCTAAAAATTGGGAAGAAAGACTACCTGGTAATTTTAGACGACCAAGGACGCGCCTATGTACTCAACCGCAGAGGTGGCGTACGCTACCCTTGCATGGTGGTTATTACTGATGCCACTAGCGAGATCTATCTAGAGAAAGGCAGCGATATATCTAACTGTCGCTTTCGCTACATAAATGCTAACGACCAACTGGTTACCTTTTACTTTAACGGTAAAAAAGACCTGCAAAACCTGCAAGATATCGACCAAATCAGTCAGTGCTCCAAAGTAGCCTTTCAAAACCAAAAAATGTGGGTTGTTTTAAGTAACCAAACCCTATTTATTTTGGACGAAAACCTGCGTACACAAACTCGTTTTAGTGATGTACGCTTTCCCTTCTTTAGCACCAACAATTCCGAGTATCCTATTGCCTACAATAGTGCCACCACCGATTCACTGTATGTTATTGACCACGATCATAACCGGCTTATAACCCTCGATAAAAAAGTAGAAAACGCACAATTGGTAAGCTTTTCCAAAAATGCAAAGCCTGCTTTAGTACTCAGTAAAGGAAAGGGTGTCTCGTGCTACCCCTTCTCATACTGAAAATAAACGTTAATTTTCTCGACCCAAATACACTGGATATGCGAAGTATTAAAGCAGCAATAGCCGTAATTATCTTGCTAGCAGGAGCTGCGGTTTCGTCTTGTTTAAGACCCAAACTCAAAAAGGTAAACCCAGAGTTTGCTATTCCTTTGGCCTATGGCAGGTTGGATGTTGCAGACGTACTTGCTCGGGTAGACAGCACAGATCTTGTAGAACTAAACAGTAGCGGCCTACTGGCCCTGGTGTATGAGGGCGATGTTTTTCGCTTGCGTGCCAAAGACTTATTACGCTTTCGGGATGTAAACGAATCCTTTGTCATTCCATCTACGGTAGACCAGGACCCATTTCCTGCAGGTACCACGGTAACTATTGATGGTAGCGCCAACCAAAACCTGAGTATCGATGGGGTAAATGCACGCTTTCTTTCGGCCAAGGCAGGAGTAATCGACCTTACGGTAAACAACAGTTTTCAAAATCCAGTAAACCTAACCGTAACTTTAACCAACAGTAGCAAAAACGGCAACCCCCTGCAATTTAACCTCAGCGTTCCAGCAAATGCAACGCGCAATCAAGTCGTTTCTTTGGGAGGAACCACCGTTGACTTTGGAGCGGGGAATGAGCTGAACATAGACTACGCAATAGAAATTGTTTCTGAGGGCAATCCGCTAACCAGCAACGATGCACTAGATCTCGATTTTGCTTTTAGAGCGGTAGAATACCGCGAGTTGCGCTTCGATCAGTACAGCGAAACCGTAACCATTCCCGAAGACAGCATTAAGCTAGATATTTTTAAAAACTCCGATCCATTGGGCGATAACCTGGACTTTGGCTTCCAAGATCCATCGGTAAACATTACCATAGACAACGGTTTCGCACTTCCATCCGAAATCCTTATCAATAAATTAAACGCAGTGGGCGATAACGGAGTAAGTGAGCCCATACTCTTACAAAGCTTTCCCAACCCTTTTCCAATTAACGCGCCTAGCACACCTTTCGAGAAAGCATTTACCACCGACAGCATCAACAGCAGCAACAGTAACATTAGCGCCATTCTTACGCCAGAAGATAAGTTTGTGAGCTACGATTTTGCTTTTAGAACCTTACCCGAAGGCGGTATGGCTTCCGTTTCAGACCAGAGTTCATTGGGCTTGCGAGCACGGGTAAACTTGCCCCTAACCGGTTATGCCGAGGGCTGGGTAATTTCCGACACCCTTAGCCTTACAGCCGACATTGAAGAAGGCGATTTTGAGTCTGCCAACATCTTGGTGAATATTACCAATCAATTTCCGGTAAATGCCGAATTGCAAGTGTATTTTATGGACAACGATGGCGTAGTGCTCGACTCCTTATTGGACGGCCCCACGCAAATTATACCCACAGGCACCGTAGATCCAGCCACCCGAAGAATTACGGTAGCCCAGGCAACGCATGATATTGGTTTGGATGCCGACCAAATTGCCAATTTGGTAAAGACCGATAAGATTTTTATCCGTGCAGAACTGGCCACGGCCGATGCCCAAAACCAAACTCAGGTTTCCATATACAAGGACTATTTTATGGAAATATCCCTGGGCCTCAAAGCCGGATTCGTAGACATTTTTAACGCAGACAAAGAAGACGAAGAATGAGACATTTAGTACTAACTACCCTTTTAGGATTTCTTTGTTTGGGTGTTTTTGCCCAGCGCGATTTTGGCTTGCAAGGCATGCAAAACACGTATCAAAAACGCTACCTAAACCCAGCCTTCCAACCCGACTCTAGAGTACATGTTGGCTTGCCTGTGCTTTCATCTACCAGCTTTTCGGCCTTTAATACCGGTTTTAAGTTGGGTGGAATTTTCGACTTTAATGATGAAAGCAATGACGTGGATACCGACCAGCTTATATCCGAACTGGAAGCAATAAACACCTTGGGCTATGGAGTAAATACCGACTTTTTTACCCTGGGCGTGGCTTCTGGAAAAAACTACATCTCCTTGTCCACGCGCTTGCGGGTAGATGTGAACTTTAATTATCCTGGCGATTTTATGCAGCTGATCTTAGAAGGAAATGGCGGCAACCTTCTGGGAGAACGTATTAATATGGATAACCTCGGTATTGATGTAGACGCTTACATTGAAAACGGTTTGGGTTTCTCGCGCCAAATTACCGATAAACTTACCGTTGGAGTTACAGCAAAATACCTCATCGGTTTGTTTGATATTACTACCGAGCGTAGCCAACTGGGACTAACAACCGACAGAGAAACATACAGCCTCAATTTGGATGGTGCACTAGACTTTCGTCTTAGTGGTTTAGACTTAGATGGATTGGGTGATGGCATTACCGATTCTACCCGCGAAGCCGCTATTGATAATTTGGGCGTGAATAGTGGTTTTGGTTTCGACCTGGGAGCTACCTACGACATCAATGACAAAATTTCTGTAGGTGCTGCAATCCTCGATATCGGTTCCATAAACTGGAGTGAAGAAACATCCAACATATACCAAACCAACGATGTAAACTTTGAGTACAGTGGCTTTGATTATGATGACTTTATTGATGGCGATAATGACGGGGACTTTATCAGTGAGGTATTAGACTCGTTGCAGAACGAATTGGAGCCCGACAAGCGCAAAGAAGGGTATACCTCCCAACTCAATACACAGATTGTTTTGACGGGCTCCTACAAGCTTACCCCAAAAACACAGGTAGGGGTAATGTATCGCAACCTAAGCAAGCAGCAAGCGGGAGCCAGTTCTATGACGGCCTACGCAAGTACAGACCTAAAACGTTGGTTAAGCGCCACGGTAAGTGCCAGCTACATGAATCGCAGCATTGCGAACGTAGGAGCAGGTCTTATGCTTAAGGGTGGCCCCGTTCAGTTTTACGCTATGGCCGATAACCTGTACGCTATAGTAAGCCCAGAAACCACGCGCAATGTACATGCTCGTTTTGGTATTAACCTTGTTTTTGGAAAAACCGATGCAAGCGAGCCTGAGGTAATGGATGGAACTAATCCTGCCAACCCTGAAGACCAGGATGTAGATCGTTTTAAAACCAAAAAGCAAAAACGCAAAGAGCGCAAAGAAGCCAAGGAAAAGGAAAAACAAGAAAAAGCGAAAAGAAAAGCAGAAGCTGAAGCCGCTAAAGAAGAGGCTACCGAAGAAGAATCGGGGTTAGAATATGTTACGCCCAAGGAATTAAAAGAGCGTAAGGCCAAAGAAAAAGGCAAAGATGCTAACGAAAACACCGATGAACAGCCCGAACCCGAGGCCGCTAAGGAACTAGAGGCCGCTCCCAAAAAAGCCGTAAAAGAAGCCACCGAAGAAAAGGCAAGCGAAAAAACAGCGGAGCCCAAGGCGCCCACAGCAAAGGAAAGCAAGAAGAAAGAAGCGGACAAAGCGGCTAAGAAAAAGGCCGAAAAGAAGAAGAAAGACAAGAAAAAGAAGAAGAAAAAGGACGAGGAAGAGTTTGACAATTGGAACGAGCCCAAGGAGGAATAGGGAATTGAGGTAGCGCATCTAAATATACCAGACAGCTCTCATCCTACATAAGCCAACCTAGTTCAACACGCTATTTGTGTTAGATCTCAAAGACGCACAGGCGCTTGGCTCTTGGGCATTTAATTTATCCCATGTGCTTTTTAATTTCCACGCGCTTGTGGAGAATCCTAACAAATTCAACCCCTTAGTCCGCTGCTTTGCGGTAAAAGATGAAATGCGATTTAACTGGAGAATAGCGATAATTCTGTCGTGCTTCTTCGAAAGATTTATCCGAGTAAAAATTGTCCGAAATAAATTCTATTTCTGAGATAATTTGGCTGAAGTAGCGATCGGCCTGTTCTTTTGACCAGAGAGTGTAAATTAAACTTTGTTAGCAGAGTTTAATTTACATTCTCGTTTATGTTCTGAATTTCTCCAAGCCCTAGTTTTATTAACTTTTCTGAAGTTTCAAATTCTTCAAGCAGAGCCATGTGTTTGGTTACTGATATTTCAGGCATGGTGGTTCTTCATTAAGCACAACGGCCCTGGCTATGGCAAGTGCGGGATTTAGAAACCGAATCATAGTCCTCCAGACCGAATGTTATTTAGTTGTAACATCTTAATTTTTAAGCAGTCAGCCCGCATTTGCTATAGTCGATGTTGTGCCCACGTGCTTTTTTTATTTTCCTTCAAAATATTCAAATAGTATCCATTCATCCTTGGTCAAGATTGTCCGAATGCTTGATTTCCCAACGATTAACCATTCTGCTCCGTAAGATCCCGCTCCGTCCGAGAACAATCCTGTTAGTCGAATTTCTGTTCCGTCCTTTTTGATTTTGAAAAGATTGTCATAAACACCCTCTCCAAACCAAGGATTGTACATATCCTCAACCTGCAGGTCATATGTATTCTGTCCAATTGTCAAGGTCGCTTTAGTCAAGGTGAATTTTGGAAAGTCTCCGTCTGTTCCAAAAATAGGTCCTCCGTTTATGGCAATTGGGATTTTGTCATTAAACTCAAATTTCTTTCCTGTCTTGTCGAAGATTACTCGTTCAAGTGTCAGCTGGGTACTGTCGTTTAGGTTCACCTTTACTTGGTCAGTTTGTCCCCAAGCTTTAGTAACGAATAGAATGGTAACTATTAATATGATTGTCTTTCGAGTCATTTTTTGCATTGGGCACAACTTTTGTCTAAAGGGACAGTGCACGATACACCCTTTTGCATTTACCCCGCATAATACACCAAAAAAGCCAATAAAATCAGTCGTTTCAGAATAGGCTTTAAAGACAATTCACCTACCGTTTGATCGCTAGAAATAAACACCCTTCGCACCGTAGCAAAACCCTGCCACTGCCCCCTGTAAACCCGAGGTTGGAACAAAACCCAACCAGCACAAAGGCCAACCGCCACGCTTGCTTTTATTTGTAGAAACTGTGGTTTGCTTTAGAAGAGCGAAAATCCTCCCTCGCGCTTCACCTTTTTGCACACAGAAAGCGTGGCACCCGGTTTAATTTCCTTAGCATCTTCCATACGGTTGAGGCGCAAAATGTGTTTCTGCTTCACTCCTACTTCCTGGCTTATGGCACGTAAATCCACGCTATCTCCTACCGTGTAGTTTTTAATATCGCAATTGCGTCTGCGTTTGGGTTGCAGGTATATCTTTTCTCCGTCCTCAAAATCGTAGAAGGTTCCTACATCATTGTACTTCTTTATTTGCCACAGCGCCATATCAAAAGCATCGGCTACTTTTTGTGGACTATCGCCCGCTTTGGCCACAGTAGTGTTGATACCGTTGGTGCCTTCTACCATGCTTCGCGATAAGGTAATGACCGTAGTACCCGTTTCTTCATCCAACGCTGGAGCCTCATTTTCTACTACTGGAGCCACTTCTTTTGGCTCTTCTTCAGGCGCTGTAAGCTTCACTTTTCCTTTATCGTAGGCATCCAACTGGTAGCGCTCTATGATGCCAATGAGCAGCTTCGGATATTTGGGATTGGTAGCATACCCCGCTTTTTTCAATCCTTTTGCCCAGGCTTTGTAGTCATCGGGTTTGTAATCAAATAAGAAGGCATAGCGTCTTTTGTTTTTCAAAAACAGGGAGTGGTCTTCAAAACTTGCAGCAGCCGATAGATACACGCGAAAGCATTCGCCCTTGGCGTCATCGTCATGGTACATGGTTTTCCCTTTCCAATCGCTGTGGCACTTAATCCCAAAGTGGTTGTTGCCTTTTTTGGCCAGGTAGGAATTGCCCGATCCACTCTCCAAAATACCCTGCGCCAGGGTTATAGAGGCTGGAATACCGTACTGCTTCATGTTGCGTACTGCAGTAGCTCCCCATTGTTGGATGTAGGCTTCCGTAGTTATTTTCTTGTCATCGCCACCCGACTGTGCAGCCACTACCGGTATAGCCAAAAACAAAATGCAGAAACAATGCAGCAACTTTTTCATTTCCAAGGAATTAGGATACATCAAAGGTATTTGCAATACCAGAAACCCCGCCACTTTGCCATTATTGCTTACCAACAAGTGCTTGTGGAAGATGCGGATAGCACCACGAAAAATGGTCTGGCATGCCCAACAAGCCCTGCAATCCGCCCGTATGGATGCACAGTAAACGACCTCCGGTCAGGCTTCCCGCCTTTAGCGCTTCAATGATGCCAAACATCATTTTTCCTGTATAGACGGGGTCGAGTATGATTTGCGTTTCCTCCCAAAATTCGCGGATAAAAGCGACCAGTTCCGGTGTAATTTTGGCATAGCCTCCAAAAAGATAATCAAAGTGTAGGTGATTCGCATGGCGCTGTACAAACCCTGCATCCAGGTACTTCTGGGGTACCGCAGCAAAGCCCATCAATTTTGGGAAAGGATAGGCTGCTAAACCTTGGTGCAAGCCCAAAAACGTTCCTCCCGTACCTACCGAAACACAGACATAGCGGTAGTTTTGAAAACGAGCATCTACCATATCGGCCACGCCCTGCTGTCCGGTTGCCCCGCTACCCCCTTCGGGTACCCAAATGAGGTCGCTGTATTGGGCTGTGTAGTGTTTCACAAACTCCGGGTCGTTGCGTTGGCGGTACGCAGTGCGCGACAACGAAACGATCTCGGCTCCCATTTCACGTGCCAATCGCAAGGTAGCACTGCCGGGGTTTTCCTCGGCCGCACGCACCAGCAGCACACAGCGCCAACCCTGCATTTTACAGACGGCAGCAGTAGCCAAAATGTGGTTGGAAAAGGCTCCGCCTAAGGTCAGAATGCCCTTTCTGTTTTCTTGGACTACCGCAGCCGCCCAATGCTTTAACTTCCGCATTTTATTGCCGCTCACTGTCGGATGCAGGGCGTCTTCGCGAAGCATATCGACAGTGATATGCACCCCCCAGGGTCGCAAATCCACACTATCCATTGCTGCTTTCACGTTGAAAAATTCCTCCACCATGCCTTACCTTTGCCACAAAAGTAAGCGATGGCAGAAGACATGAGCGGTTTTTCGAAGCGGGGCAAGCTAGACCCTGAGGACTACTACATGTCGCCCGAAGGCTTTTTGGTATTCACCGAGAAGTACTTGCTAAAACGCGGCTATTGCTGCCAAAACGGGTGCAAGCATTGCCCGTATGGGTTTAAGAAAAAACGCATCAAAGGCGCACGTTAACCCCGCTCTTCCACCGTACCATCGGCATATTGCGCAAAGCGGCCCTTGTCTCTAGGGTGTACGTGTTCGGCCACCGGCCAGGGCCAACCGCCAAACTGATCTTTCTGATAATCGATAAACGCCTGGCGAATTTCTCCTGGGTAATTCATAACAAACGGACCATGCTGCTCTATGGGCTCGTTAATGGGTTGCCCTTGCAACATCAGGAAATTGGCTTTTTCAGTACCCGTATTTTTTAGGTGTGCAGTATCTACTTCATTTAAGTGTATGGCATGCTCGGCTTTTACTGCAGCATCATCTACCAATACCGTGTCTCCTTTATAAAAATAGAGGGAGCGATTGGTTTTTTCGGATAGGCGCTTAGGCAATTGCAGCTCCGCCCCGGGTTCTAAGTGTATGATAAAAACGCCCACATCGTGCGATGCGGTGGCAGCCCAAGAGTCTGGCGTAGGGTCGAGTGCCTTGGTATCGTTCCATTTTCCGGCCACTATTTTTACCGCAGCACCATCTTTTTTATACCAGGGAATGTCCTCGTGCCACAACATTTTGTAGTGTGGAGCCACCATTTTGGAATCGCGGGGTAGGTTGAGCCAAATTTGAAAAAGAACTAGCGGGTTCTCTTCTTCCTGATTAATCAGCGGGAACATTTCCGAGTGCTGCACACCCTTTCCGGCCGTCATCCACTGTACATCGCCATTACCAAAGCGGCCCGTGGCGCCTAGCGAGTCGGAGTGGTCTGCAAAGCCTTTTTCTACAATGGTTATGGTTTCAAAGCCGCGGTGGGGGTGATAGGGAAACCCGGGCACGGTTTTTCCGTGATACATGCGGTAGCCATTGCGCTTCTCGAAATCGCTACCCAGCGCCCGGTTGTCTAAGCCCGTTTTGGGTCCCATATTTTCATTTCCGGCTGGATAATTGTCTTGGTGGTACACACAAAATAAAAAGGGATTGGGTGTACGCCACGGAAAACCTAAAGGCTCTATTTCTATGTTGGATGCAGTCATAACCTTAGCTTTAGAGGATGAAAATTACGCAATCCCACACTGCCATCCACGCTTTTAGCAGTTTTTGAGATTGGTGATGAAAACACCCATTTAGCGAAAGCACTCCCACAAAATATTACCTTCCACCCAAACTTTGATAGTGCAAGAAAATCGCGATTCCCTGTGTATGCTCGGTGTTATGTCGGGTTCCTCCCTGGATGGAGTAGATCTGGCCTTGTGCAGTTTTACGCGCAGCAATACCGGTTGGAATTTTACCCTGTTGGCCACGGCTAGCATTCCGTACTCAGCAGCTTGGACGGACCGCCTAAGAAACAGCACCCAATTGAGTGGGCAGGAACTCACTACACTGGATGCCGATTTGGGTCAGTTTTTAGGTACATCCATCCGAGATTTTCTATCGAAACAATCCACCCAACCTACTGCTATTGCTGTACATGGTCACACGGTGTTTCATGAACCTGCAAAAGGCTACAGCACACAAATTGGATGTGCATCGCATATTGCTGCGAAGTGCGGCATTCCGGTTATCGACAACTTCCGGCAACAAAATATTGCACTGGGCGGACAAGGTGCTCCCTTGGTGCCCATAGGCGATCGCGATCTTTTTCCCGGCTACGATGCTTACCTCAACTTAGGCGGCATTTGCAACGCCAGCGTACAAACCAACCAGGGCATGTTAGCCTGGGATATTAGCGCGTGCAACCAACCGTTGAATTACCTGGCTCAGCAGTTGGGTTTCGCTTTTGACCAAGGTGGAAGTATCGCAAAGACCGGCACGATAAACCAAGGCTTGTTGGCCAACCTCAACGCCTTACCCTATTACCAAAAAATAGCACCTAAAAGCCTCAGCAACCAATGGGTGCAAAATGACTTCTTAGATATCGTAAAATCATCCAAGACCAGTATTGCCGATACCATGCGAACGGTAGTACACCATATTGCCACGTGCATTGCGAGCGACTTAGCTCCCTACAACCCCAAAAAGGTGTTGGTATCGGGTGGTGGTGCGTACAACACGGTTTTGGTGGAAGCCATACAGGATGCTACCGATGCCAACCTGGTCATTCCAAAACCCGACATTATTGAGTTTAAGGAAGCCATTGTTTTTGCCTACCTGGGCGCCTTGCGCTGGTTGGGCATCCCGAATGTACTACAATCGTACACCCAAGCGTCTCAAGATGTGGTAGCAGGGCGCATAGTGCTTTAAGTACAAGAAAAAATGCTGCGGCAATCTGGGATTCATATCTTTGACCAAAATTTTTTGGCATGAAAGATCTACTAGCAAAGTTCGAGAATAAAACCCCAGAAATTGTATTTGAATGGAAAGATAGCGAAACCGAGGCCGAAGGCTGGGTAGTTATCAACTCCTTGCGCGGTGGCGCAGCTGGTGGCGGAACTCGCATGCGCAAAGGCTTAGACAAGCGCGAGGTAGAATCTTTAGCCAAAACCATGGAAGTGAAGTTTACCGTGGCAGGACCTCCCATTGGCGGTGCTAAGTCGGGCATCAACTTCGATCCAGCCGACCCTAGAAAAAAAGGAGTATTGCAGCGCTGGTATAAAGCCGTGTCTCCACTACTAAAGCACTACTATGGCACGGGTGGCGACTTAAACGTAGACGAAATTCATGAGGTTATCCCCATTACCGAGAGCTGCGGTGTGTGGCACCCACAAGAAGGAGTATTTAACGGACACTACCAGCCCAACGAAGCACAGAAGATTTTACGCATAGGCCAACTCCGTTTTGGTGTTTTGAAGGTGGTAGAAGATGCTACCTACACTCCAGATCCTACCCGCAAATATGTGGTAGCCGATTTAATTACCGGATACGGGGTAGCTGAAGCCGTAAAGCACTACTACGACATTTACGGTGGCAATGTAACCGGCAAGCGCGTTATTGTACAAGGTTGGGGTAACGTAGGTGCTGCTGCAGCTTACTACATGGCACAAATGGGTGCTAAAGTGGTTGGAATTATCGACCGCGAAGGCGGCATTATGGAGCCCAATGGCTTAAGTACCGATGAGGTAACCCAGCTTTTCCTTACCAAGGATGGCAACAAGCTAGGCGCCAACAGCAAAATGAAGTCTTTTGCCGAGGTCAACGAAAAAATTTGGGATATGGAAGCCGAAGTTTTCCTTCCCTGTGCAGCTTCGCGATTAATTACGCAAGACCAAATAGACCGTTTAATTAACGCAGGTTTAGATGTAGTTTCTTCGGGTGCTAACGTTCCTTTTGCCGATAAAGAAATTTTCTTTGGCCCCATCTCCGAAATGACGGACGCCAAAGTTTCTGTAATCCCAGATTTTATCGCCAACTGCGGTATGGCCCGCGTTTTTGCCTACCTCATGGAAGCCGAGCACGAGCTTTCGGATAAAGGAATTTTCGAAGATACTTCGCACGTAATTCGCCAGGCTCTAGAAAGAGCACACCAAGTGAATTCCGAAAAAACACAAATAAGCAAAACCGCTTTTGAGATTGCCTTAAAACAGCTTATTTAGCAAGCGTAATTTTAACGCTTTACCATGGAGTCATTTATCCTAGCCGTATTTATAATTGGTTACCTATTAATTGCTTTTGAGCACCCCCTAAAAATAGACAAACTAATACCGGCACTGGGCATGATGGCTCTGGCTTGGGCAGGTGTAGCTTTGGGACTCGATTCCTTTACCCAGTGGTTCGATTCGGCCAATTACGAAATGCTCTCGGGCTTTGCAGAGATGGACCACGAGCACAAACTCCACATTATGGAGGAAACGCTTTTACACCACTTTGGCAAAACCTGCGAAATCCTCATTTTCTTAATGGGGGCGATGACTATCGTAGAAATTATCGATCACTTTGATGGTTTTGCAGCCATCAAAAGCTTCATCAAAACCAAAAACAAGCGTTCCTTACTTTGGATTATTGGCATATTGGCTTTCGTACTCTCGGCCATTATCGACAACCTTACCGCTACCATTGTACTGATCACCTTATTGCGCAAATTGCTCAATACCAAAGAAGACCGCATTTGGTTTGCGGGCTTAATAGTGATTGCTGCCAACGCAGGGGGTGCTTGGTCGCCCATTGGCGATGTGACTACCACCATGCTTTGGATTGGCGATAAGGTGACTACCGGTAAACTCATTACCGAGCTTTTAATTCCATCCTTGGTATGCATGTTAGTACCGGTTGGAATTGCCAGTTTCTTGCCTGCCTTTAATGGCACCATTGAGTCAGATGAAGACGCTCCAGGTAAAACCAAAATAGGCTCACGCATGCTGTATTTGGGGCTGACTATGATTGTTTTTGTACCGGTTTTTAAAACAGTTACCCACTTGCCGCCTTACATCGGCATGATGCTTTCTTTAACTGTAGTAGCTTTGGCAGGAGAAATTATCTCGAACCGTCAGTTTTCAATGACCGATCCAGGGCAACACGGTTCTGGAGGACACCATAAAAGCCCTACCATGAAAGCTCTATCGCGCATAGAGATGCCCAGTATTTTATTCTTCTTGGGAATATTAATGACCGTAGCAGCTTTAGAATCCTTAGGCATGATTTTCACCTTTGGTGGCGATGTACGCGAAGCCATA
This sequence comes from uncultured Flavobacteriales bacterium, assembly GCA_964627445.1. GTDB lineage: Bacteria > Bacteroidota > Bacteroidia > Flavobacteriales_D > Luteibaculaceae > Luteibaculum. Next base: position 197,926 of record CAZVJF010000001.1, read on the forward strand.
CCCGACAACCTTTTTGTAATGCTTTTGGGCGCGGGTTCTGCGGTTATTGACAACGTACCGTTAGTAGCTGCCAGCATGGGGATGTTTAACATGCCCGTAGATTCCGAAATTTGGCACTTTATTGCTTATGCGGCAGGAACCGGTGGTAGTATGTTGGTTATCGGTTCGGCTGCTGGTGTGGTTGCTATGGGTATGGAGAACATTAGCTTTGGGTGGTACCTTAAGAAAATCAGCCTCCTGGCCCTTGTAGGATACCTTGCCGGAGCGGGCGTTTACCTAATTATATAAGGGAACAATAAGCCTTTTCACCAATCGTTTATTTTGAGTTAGAAGATGTATATGCTACTTAATTTTTTGTTGTTACAAATTCAGGAGATGCCTGAAGACACCACCGGAATGATGCAAGATGCCGATGGCAACTGGGTCCCCATTCCAACCGAAGAAACCATATCTATTTGGGAGCTTATTGTACAGGGTGGATGGTACATTATGATACCGCTAGCCATTATGAGCTTAATGTCGGTATACATCTTTGTAGAGCGCTACCTGGCTATAAAAAAGGCCTCGCAAGAGAAGCCCGATTTTATGGCCAAGATTAAAGACAACATTTCGGAAGGACGCATTGATGCCGCTATGAGCCTGTGCGATGCAGCCGACACGCCCATGGCACGCATTACCGCTAAGGGCATCTCTAGAATTGGCCGTCCTACCAAAGACATTGCAGCTACTATTGAGAACGTAGCAAAGCTAGAGGTGTACAACTTGGAGAAAAACTTATCCAGCCTAGCCACCATAGCTGGTGCCGCGCCCATGATTGGTTTCTTGGGAACCGTGATTGGTATGATCGTCACCTTCCACGAAATGAAAATTTCGGATAAAGGGGTAGAGATTGCCGAGCTCTCTGGTGGTATTATGCAAGCCATGGTAACTACCGTAGCCGGTTTGGTTATTGGTATTGTGGCCTACATTGCTTACAACTCCTTGGTAGCCTTTGTAAATAAGGTGGTAAATAAACTAGAAATTAGCGCTATAGAGTTCTTAGACCTCTTGGATGCGCCTGGAAAATAAGCCCTATGAATTTAGGATCTCGCAATAAAATAAACACCGGTTTCAGTATGTCTTCTATGACAGACCTGGTGTTTCTATTGCTTATTTTCTTCATCATTTTATCCACGCTGGTAAGTCCATACGCCTTACCGGTAGATTTGCCCAATAGCAAAAACAAAACCAAGCAAAAGCCCAAAATTTCCGTAACCATCAAGGAAGATCTCAGCTACTTTATCGGTAGCACTCGGGTTACTATGGAAAATTTTGAGGAAGAACTTAAAACGCGCTTGGTAGACGGTGAAGAACAACAAAGCTTAGTGCTGCACGTAGACAAAAAAGTACCTACGGGCAACATGGTTCAGGTGTTGGATGTAGCGAAAAGAAACAATTGCAAAATTGTTTTGGCTACCCAGCCGTAAATTCAGTGTATATGAGGTTCCCAAAAAACAAAAAAGCATTGGTGGCTACGCTTATTTTTCATGCGTTGCTGTTGGTGGTATTTCTTTTTGTGGGCCTTACGCAACCCGATCCACTGCCCGAAGAAATTGGCGTAGAAATCGCCATGGCCGATTTGGGGAACAGCTTTACTGGTAGTGGCAACGCGCCCAACCCTCAGGTAAACAACAACCCCACACCGCAGCCTGCAACGCCTACCCCTACCCAAAGCACCAATACGGCTGCCCAGCAAGAAGAAGTGGTAACCGATGATGCCAGTGAAGTAGCCACACCCAGCGCCAAAGAACCCGAAACCAACCCCGAGCCCGTACCCGAGAAACCAGAGAAAAAGGTAGAGGAAAAGCCCAAGCGCACGGTCAACAAGCAAGCCTTGTATCCTGGCAAAAAGGATAGCAAAAGCTCTGAGTCTCAGGGTGGCAGTCAAGGCAACCGCGAAGGGAAAGGCGATGCTGGATCTGAAGAAGGCAAGCCCCAAGGCAAAGGTATTTTAGGAGGTGGAATGGGAAGCTGGGAACTCTCGGGCCGCTCTCTGGTGCAAGGAACTACCATAGAAGACACCAAAGAGGAAGGCACCGTAGTATTAAACATTTGGGTAGATCGTTACGGTAACGTTACCCGCACTTCACCCAACCTGGCCGAGTCTACCACCACCAGCCAGTATCTGTTTGACTTAGCCGCTAAAGCCGCCAAACGCTCCAAGTACAGCCAAAAAAACAACGCTGCCGTAGAGCAAAAAGGTAAAATGACCTTTAAGTTCATTTTGGAATAGTGACCTATCAAGAAACCATCGACTACCTTTTTAGTCGTTTGCCCATGTTTGGGCGGCAAGGTGGCGCGGCATACAAACCCGGTTTAGCACGCATTCAACAGATTTGCAACACCCTAGGAAATCCACAAAGCTCCTATCCCACCATACATGTAGCTGGCACCAATGGAAAAGGCTCGGTAGCCAATATGTTGGCTTCGGTGTTGGTGGAGGCAGGATACAAGGTAGGATTGTACACATCGCCCCATTTTAAGGACTTTAGAGAGCGCATTAAGGTAAATGCACAGTGTATCCCTAAAAAAGAAGTGGTTGCTTTTGTGGAACGCTTCAAAGAAGCCGATATCGAACCGTCTTTTTTTGAGTATTCTACGGCCATGGCCTTCGACTATTTTAAAAAGGCTCGGGTGGATATTGCCATCATAGAAACGGGCATGGGAGGTCGGCTGGATAGCACCAACGTGGTGACTCCCATTTTATCGGTAATCACCAAAATTGGTTTGGACCACACCCAGTTTTTGGGTGACACCCTGGAAGCCATAGCTGGAGAAAAGGCTGGAATCATTAAACCCCAAACGCCAGTCGTCATCGGTCCGGATATCAGCTCGGTGCAGGCTGTTTTTCGAAATGCAGCCCAAAGAACAGCAAGCACGGTGTATGAAGCAAAAACTGCCGAGCAAACCCAAGAAGAACTCCCCTTCCATCCTACCAATATTGCGTTGGCTAAAAAAGCCCTGGAGGTATTGCAAGACCTCGGCTTTCCCCACAATAAAGCAGCCCTGACAGCGGGCCTGCGGGAAACCGTAAACCGCATGGGTTTTTTCGGGCGCTGGTATACCCATGCTAGCAAACCCAACACCTACTACGATGTAGCCCATAACCCCAGCGGTGTTGCTCACGTGTTAAAAAAAATGCAAGCGCTGGCTCCTTTTGACCAGTGGAATGTGGTGCTGGGCATGGTAGCCGACAAAGACCATATCTCCGTGCTGGAGCAACTGCCCAAGGAAGCTCACTACTTCGCTTGTGCTGCTGACATACCCCGCGCTTTGCAGGCAACCGAACTCCACCAAAAAATGCAGGAAACGGGACTGCATGCGCAATTACACCCTAAAGTTACCGATGCCTTGCAAGCAGCAGAAGCAAACCAGCGCAAGTATACCGCTGTTTTTGGGAGCTTTTTTGTAGTGGCAGAAGCGCTCCCCGAAGAAATTTTCAAAAAATTTCAGTGAGCACTTGCGGGAAATGGAATTTGATATATATTTGCATCCGCTTTGGCACAGCAACCACGGTTGCACAGCGCTAAAGCATTGACATCATGGGAAATTAGCTCTCCCGATAGCTATCGGGATGGTTCAGAGCCCAAAAAGGGAAATTAGCTCAGTTGGTTCAGAGCACCTGCCTTACAAGCAGGGGGTCACTGGTTCGAATCCAGTATTTCCCACTACGAAAGCCACTCCAAATAGAGTGGCTTTTTTGTTTTAAAAATGTCTCTTTTCCAGGTCACTGGTTCGTCCCGATAGCTATCGGGACCCGTATTTCCCACTACGAAAGCCACTTCTAGTAGAGTGGCTTTTTTGCTTTAAAATTGTTCCATTTCCAGGTCACTGGTTCGTCCCGATAACTATCGGGACCAGTATTTCCCACTACGAAAGCCACTTCTAGTAGAGTGGCTTTTTTGTTTTAAAAATGTCTCATTTCCAGGTCACTGGTTCGTCCCGATAGCTATCGGGACCCGTATTTCCCACTACGAAAGCCACTCCAAATAGAGTGGCTTTTTTGTTTTAAAAATGTCCCATTTCCAGGTCACTCGTTCGTCCCGATAGCTATCGGGACCCGTATTTCCCACTACAGCCACAAGGGTTTCAGCAGTTTTGTTGAAACCCTTTTTTTTTATGTGCCCATAATGTGCCCACGAAAATGTAAGGTGCCCACAACATCATAATTGGAAAACCTGACATTATGACGCTAACGTGCGGTTTTCTCTTCGAGCACGCTTATACATTAACTCCAGGGCATAGGTAGCCGGTAATTGGTACCGCTGCGAACCTTTCCCGCTGTGGTATTCCAAAAGAAAATTTCCAAGCTTCGTAGTAAGCATACTATAAACACACTACTGCATGTTAGGAGTTTAGATGAGCTAGTTTCATGTATTGAGTTTCTTAATGCTTGAATTATTGACCAGCGAAGTCATTTGTGCAATGGCTATAGCGTTGAGCTGTTTTAATCGCTCAGATAGGGAAAGCTCCTGACGGATAAGTACTGCGTTTATGCTTTCTAAATTGGAGAGCACCACCAATTGCTCCAAAGTAGCCTGGTCGCGAATGTTGCCTTTAGCTTCCGGGTTTTCATTTCTCCATTCGGCAGCGGTTTTACCAAAGAGCGCCATATTGAGCATATCGGCTTCAGAAGCATATACAGAAGAGATTTGCTTTTTACTGAGCTTTTCTGGAATCAGCTTTTCTTTGATAGCATCGGTGTGGATGGTATAATTGACTTTGGCTAAGGTGCGTTGGAGGTTCCAGTCGAGTTTTTGACGGTTGCTTTCTTCCTCCTTTAAACGTTGGAATTCTTTGATTACGTAGAGTTTGAACTCAATGGAAATCCATGAAGCAAACTCGAAAGCTATGTCTTTGTGAGCATAGGTACCACCATACCTACCGGATTTTGAAACAATACCGATGGCATTTGTCCTTTCAATCCAGCGTTTCGGGGTGAGCACAAAGCTGTTGAGACCAGCCTGTTTTCTAAACCCCTCGAATTCGAGGGGTTTAAAATCGGGGTTGTAAAGCTGCTCCCAAAACCCAAGTAATTCCACGGTATTTCTGTTGCGGAGCCAATTCTGGATAATGGCGTCCATATTTGCATGGTCTTTAAACCGGGCAATGTCAGTGAGAGAAATATAGTCGTCTGCTTTACCTTTGAAAAAGGTAATTTCTGTTCCTTGAACTTCTATTTTTTTGCTCTTTGCCATCGTTACACTAAATTATGGCGAAATGCCCTAATTAAACCTACATCAAAAACTAGGTAAACAGGACCAACTTTTCTGATACGATTGTCCGATAACTCACCAAACAGATCTTAACCTACTCATAAACAAGGGGTTAATCCTATCACTTAGGATAGCGATTATTAAACTGCACTACCATTCAATCTAGGTAACCTTTAAGACACCTACGATTCATGTTGTGATATACGCAATGGAATAATCCTTTCAAGTTGCTGAACGCCATATACACCCAAGGTGTATGTACTCTGATCTTTCTAGGGTACAGCGCAGTTTGTTGGCGGTATCCCACAAGCTTTCTTCTATGGATTTTTTGGGTTTGGATGTTGCTTTTTTGGGCATTCTTGTTACTCGTATTTTTCTCTATTCTTCATATAAACTGGTGCTTAGCATAAATCCTGCTTCGCCTACCAGATAACTGGAATCTTTGTATTCAAAGGTATCCCCTTCCTTCAATTTTTGTAGCTCAGAAAGCTCCGCACCATCGATAAATAATTTGCCTTGGGTTTTGTGAGCAATATTTAAGTAAGCAGGATTTATAAAGTAGCTGCCACCACACAAAATAATATCCACGGGCTTTTTAAGCTGGTATAGCAACTCCATATCTCTGGGGGTAGCAAAGTTGTCTGCTATCATAATCAGTCGATCGCACTTTTGGCATTTTGTCTCCTGGAAAAGTAGGGCTTCCAAATTGTTTTCCGGTATATCTCCGCCTCCATTTCCAGAGAGCATGGCGGTAACTGCCGTCTCTACAACGGCATCAAAATCACGCACTTTATCTTGATAAAATATCCCCCCAGTGCTACCCACTTTTTTCTGGCTATTGGGGGTGTAGTTACCATCGTTAAAAAAGGTAACACCAGCCACTTTACTGGCACTGGTTTCTTCCTGAATCCACAAAAGGGCTTGCAACAAATAGGGCGACATACTCCCCGTTACGTCCAAAACCAGGGCATGCTTTGCCGCTTCCATTTGCGTAAGCACATTAAGAACCGATGTATCGGTCACGTATTCATCTTTGGGTTTTTTATAGGCCAACTCTCGATGATCTTTTATCGCCAAGGAGCTTGTGGAATTAAAGATGCCCGTGTTAGGGTGGAAATCAAATTCTAAATGAACCACCGATGCAATGGGCAATTCATTGTACAATCCAGATTGCCAGCTCGTGTCACTTAACAGAAGGCGCCTCCACTTTTCTTCAAAACAGGACGAAGGCACGCCTTCCACCCAAGAAGCATTGACGCGATTACCTATTCCGACTTCCAAACTAACAGATAGATGTAGGGAATCCTGCAGTGTATCTCCACACAATTGATTTACCTTACGCAAGTAGCTAAGCATGTTTTCTTCGAGTGCTATAGCCCCGCCTCTATATCTCGGCAAAAGCTCCGACAACGTATTTGCGGCTCCACTAGCGCTGTCTTCCACAAAAGGATCCTTCCCCTGCAAAATGCGCTTCATGGCCCTAACTTCTGCATCCATTTCCTCTTTGGTGGGAGGAGGAATGTAATGGACTATAAAACCATGAAAGAGTCCTGAACATTCCTCCGAAGAACCGCATCCCGTCTGCTCCACGAAATCCCATTGAATATGGGTTGCTCTTAAAATATCAGGAAACAATACTTCCAAATTTTGCAGCCGCTTTTGGTTTAGCGCCTGCTGATCAAATAGCGTATCTTCTTTAAAAGCAGAATACACCAATGTCACCTTTTGAATGGCATCTGCAGTAATTTCCACTTCTTCTAAACCAGATTTCTTACGAAAATCAGCCAATGCAAATTCCGTGGAAATGGGCATCACACCCCTAGTCTTCAGCACAGGTAAAAAAGCTACGCTGCTAAAAGCTGCCCGGCTCATTACAGCCGAAGCATCTTGTGCACGACCCGATCCCAACGCAACAAAAACAGCGAGCGCCCCAAATAAAAACTTAACCATTGCCAGTAATGGATTTATGGATTATAAACCAGATCTGAAAATAATCTAGATCGAATTTTAAAGCAAGATAAAGTTTACTACCGTAATCTATTTGAGGATGGATAGGAAAAGCTACCCTCCACCCAAATACGCCTCCCGGGTAATTCGAAAGATGTTTACCGGACAGTCTTTGTAGTTGGGGAGGGATTTCCAGAGTTGCAAGCCGTTGCGCTGGGCTACGGCAGCGGAGGCAGTATTTTCCACGTGCACCATTGAGATCAGGGCATCCCAATAATTGTGGGCAAAGGCGTATTCCTTGCACTTTTGTGCGGCTTCGGTGGCATAGCCGAGGCCCCAAAATTCGGGCAACACGGAGTAGCCAATTTCCATAAAGCGTTCGCCTTCTATTTCTTGAATGAGCAAGCCACACTGCCCTACCATACGGCCTATCTTGCGGTCTACCAAAACATTCATCCCTCCGTTGTTGTTGCGGTACCGAGCAAAGCATTTGTCAAACCACAGCTCGCCCAGCTGCCGTGCCGAAAGCTGGGTATCCAAGCCCAAAAACTCGGCTACCCTAGGCGCTTTAAAAAGCGGCAACCACGCATCATAGTGATGGGGTTCGAGCAGACCAAAATCCAGCCTTTCAGTTTGTTCTCCAGTGAGTAGGTGTTTCATGGTTAATAGCAAAGGGCAACCTCAACCGATTGGAAAAAAGTGTACCAACAGCAGGATTCCTGCATTTACTCCTCCCCAAACATTTGCACGGACTCCGCTCCTTTGGAGGTTTTCCAGGCGCGGAACATACCCGAAGTAGAAAAAGGTGCAGCAATGTTGCCGTCTTTATCCATGACTATCAGACCTCCTTGGCCGCCTAAATCGGCAGTTTCTTGAATGATGGCCTTAGCCGCCTCGGTCACCGGCATTTTCGCGTAGCGCATTTTAGCAATAACATCGTAGGCTACCGCTTTGCGAATAAAGTACTCTCCATGGCCCGTACAAGACACGCCTGCATACTGGTTATCGGCATAGGTACCGGCACCAATAATGGGCGAATCGCCAATACGACCGTGGCGCTTGTTGGTCATACCGCCCGTGGTTGTAGCCGCAGCCAGATTGCCGTTTTTATCCAAAGCCACCGCTCCTACGGTGCCATATTTCCAGTCTGGATTTTCATACGGCAAAGCGCCTTGGGCTTTCTCGTTTTCTTTGGCGCGTTTCAGCGACTCCAAGCGATCGGGGGTTATAAAGTATTTGGGATCTACCTCCTCCAAACCTTTAGCGATAGCAAAAGCATCGGCACCTTGTCCAGAAAGCAGCACATGGCGCGATTGCTCCAAAACCAGTAAAGCCGCCTTTACTGGATTTTTAATGCGGGTTACGCCAGCTACCGCCCCAGCGTTTAGCGTTTTTCCATCCATAAAAGATGCGTCTAAAGAGGGCATACCTTCGTGGGTAAGCACGGCTCCTTTTCCAGCATTAAATAGTGGGTCGTCTTCCAACACGGTGAGGGCTGCTACAATAGCATCCGCACTCTTTCCTCCCTGTTCTAAAACGGCATAGCCTGCATTACGCGCCTCGGTAAGTTTGGCTTCGTAAGCCTTGGCTTTTTCACCCGAAATGCGCTCGGGCGTAATGCTACCCGCACCTCCGTGAATGATAATACCGAAAGGCTGTTGTGCGTACGATAGCGCAATAGCAAAAAATAAGAGGAGTGTGGAACATAGATTTTTCATACAGCAAGCAGGCTTTTGGATATATCCTGGCCTTTAAAAGTAAGTAAAAGCACAATGGTGTGCTGCCGGAGATAATCCTTATGATAACGTGGAACTCCTATCCCACTACGAAATTTGCTTGAGCGCGCGCTCGGTTTTAATAAACACCACGGCTACAGCCACCACCACAGCTGGGATGGCTAGCGCATACTGCAACACCTTGTCCTGAGCAGGAACCACAGCATCTACCATGCTAAAGGCAATAAGCCCGGCACCTGCATACACCAACCATTGGGCACTGTAGCGTTGGGCAAAGTCCCAGTGCTTTTGCGATTTCATAGACCGCGGTGTGCGGTATCCGTATAACGGATTGATTTTCTTGGGCGGTTTCCAGCTCAGCAGCATTCCCGCCAAACAAAACGGTACACCTGCGGCCATGCAAAGAGTAAATATAAAGCCCATGACTACAAAGAATCTAATACGTCATCATCGGCCACATGGGGCAAGGTTACCTTCAACTTCGGGTTGGCTTCCATAGCGCGTTGTATGGCAAAAATTGCTTCGTCATTTCTGGCCCAAGACCTGCGCGCAATGCCGTTGTTTACATCCCAATGCAGCATGCTCTCCAGGCGTTGCTCGGCTTCTTGCGTACCATCGAGCACCATACCAAAACCTCCGTTGATGACCTCGCCCCAACCTACGCCACCGCCATTGTGCAAGGATACCCACGTAGCTCCTCGAAAGGAGTCGCCAATAACGTTGTGCACGGCCATATCGGCTGTAAACTGAGAGCCATCGTAAATGTTACTGGTTTCCCGGTAGGGTGAATCGGTTCCGGAAACATCGTGGTGGTCGCGACCCAGTACTACCGGACCTTCCAACTCGCCCAAAGCCAACGCGCGATTAAAGGCTTTGGCAATGGCTATGCGTCCTGCTGCATCGGCATATAAAATGCGTGCCTGCGACCCTACCACCATTTGGTTTTCGCCTGCGCTCTGTATCCACTGGATGTTGTCTTCCAGCTGCGTCTTTATTTCTTTGGGAGCGGTACGTGCCATATCCTGTAAAACCTCGGCTGCTAGGGCATCGGTTTTTGCCAAATCCTCGGGTTTGCCACTGGTGCATACCCAACGGAAAGGGCCAAAGCCGTAGTCGAAACACATGGGTCCCATAATGTCTTGCACATAGCTCGGATATTTAAAGTGGCCACCCTCCATAATATCGGCCCCAGCACGCGAGGACTCCAATAAAAAGGCATTGCCATAATCGAAGAAATACATGCCTTGGGCCACCAGGCTATTGATGGCTGCCACATGGCGTTTCAGTGTTTTGTGCACCTCGGCTTTAAAACGCTCCGGTTCGCTGGCCATCATGGCGTTGGATTCCTCCAACGTATATCCCACCGGATAATAGCCTCCTGCAAACGGATTGTGCAGCGAGGTTTGATCGGAGCCCAGGTCTACGGTCTCTCCTACCGATGCCATTTTCTCCCATAAATCCACCACATTGCCCAAATAGGCTATGGAGTAGGCCTCCTTTTTGGCGCGCTTTTCTCGGGCTACCGCCACTATCTGGTCCAGGTCTTCGATCACCTCATCCACCCAACCTTGTTCGTGCCTTTTGTAAGCAGCGGCTGGATTTATTTCTGCGGTTATGGATACGCAACCGGCAATATTCCCCGCTTTAGGCTGTGCGCCACTCATGCCGCCTAGACCGGAGGTTATAAAAAGCTTGCTGCCATAGTCTTCTCTTTTGCAACCAATTTTTCGCAGTGCATTAAGCACCGTAATGGTGGTTCCGTGCACAATGCCTTGGGGACCAATGTACATGTAGCTTCCGGCCGTCATTTGTCCGTATTGGGTTACGCCCAGTGCATTAAATTTTTCCCAGTCATCGGGTTGCGAGTAGTTGGGAATCATCATGCCGTTGGTGACTACCACGCGCGGTGCGTGGCTATTGGAAGGGAACAGCCCCAGCGGATGTCCCGAATACATGACCAGGGTTTGCTCATCCGTCATCTCAGCCAAATACTGCATGGCAATGTGATACTGCGCCCAGTTTTGAAACACGGCACCGTTGCCCCCGTAGGTTATCAATTCCTCGGGGTGCTGCGCCACCTTGGGGTCCAGGTTGTTCTGTATCATCAGCATTATGGCAGCCGCCTGGATGCTCTTGGCAGGATACTCGTGTATGGGTCTGGCGTACATGTCGTACTCCGGCAAAAAGCGGTACATGTAAATGCGACCGTAGGTATCCAGCTCCTCGGCAAATTCGGGAGCTAGGGTAGCGTGCCATTTGGTTGGAAAGTAGCGCAAGGCATTTTTTAAAGCCAGTTTGCGCTCCTCGGCATTGAGTATGGCCTTGCGTTTGGGCGCATGGCTCAGTTGGGGATTGCGTTCTTTTTTGGGTGGGAGTTGGGAAGGAATGCCTCCCGAGATGGCTTCGGCAAATGCTGTGGCGATCATGGATTGGAATTTTGAATCTTCAAAAAAAGCAAATTATACGGGGAAAACGGGATAAGCCCTATTGAGGTTTACCGTAAATACCCGATGATTTCGCTATGCCAAAAGAAAGATATGCCTTCTTGTGTTAGACTTATCGAATGCAGCGTACACTAAAATCAAAAATTGCGTACATTAGTTAGATGGAAATTCGAGCCACCAACTTTAGGCAGAACCTGTTCCGCTACCTCGACAAAATACGAGATACGGGCAAGCCCCTAATTATCAGCTTAAAGGGACGAAAATTTAAGATTACCGCCATCCAAGAAAAGCGGAATGTAGACGCATTGCCCAAGCGCAAAGGCATGCAGGGAAGTCCGGAAAGCTTTATAGACCAAAACTGGGAAGACGCGTGGACCGGCAAGGACTTTTAGATACGCACTACCTGGTATGGCTGTATTTTGGGGAAGTTCAGCACATTGAAGCCTCCAAGAAAGACTTCTTAAACAACGCTAATCTGCAGTATTCTAACACGGCTATTTTAGAGCTAGAATATCTTTTTGAGATCGGCCGAGTCCAGATTCCTGCCAATACCATAATCAACACCCTCATTCAGGAGCTTCATTTGGCAGTTTCCACGGTAGACTACGGTGAAATCATACAAGCTGCGCTAGGCTTAAAGTGGACGCGAGATCCCTTTGACCGACTGCTCGTAGCCGAATCCATCGCAGGAAACATTCCCTTATTGACCAACGACAGGCGGATCACGGAAAATTACACCAACACCATTGCTTAGTGTATTATTGCAGTATTCCGCGCATAAAAGTTTCTTCCAATGTTTAAATCATCTGCCGATTCTCAAACCCAGCTCACCGAACTTATGGTACCGCTGTACGCCAACTTTGGCGGTAAAATACACGGTGGACAAATTTTGTCTTTGCTGGATAAGGCCGCTTATGTATGTGCCTCCAAGCATGCCGATAATTACTGCGTAACGCTATCGGTAGATCGGGTGGAGTTTTTAAAACCGGTAGAAGTGGGCAATCTGCTGCACCTTTTTGCCTCGGTAAACTACGTAGGCAACACGTCTATGATCGTGGGGATCAAGGTGGTTTCCGAAAACTTTAAGACAAAAGAAACCATACACACCAACAGTTGTTACTTCACCATGGTGAGCATGGGCCCCGATGGAAAACCGCAAAAGGTACCCGGCTTAGCCCTCCAAAACGAAACGGAGCTGAGACGCTTTATTGAAGGACGAGAGCGCAAGCGCAAGAACCTGGAATTTAAAACGGCTTTTAAAGAATCGCGCGAATTTATTCAGCGCGAGCTGTCCACCGTTTCTCTGGAAGGCGAAAATTGCCAAATTGCCTGGAAATAAAGCAGGCTGTAACGCTTATTTTTCAAAGGATTCCGTTGCCCACATCCACCCAAAAAAACCAGTAACCTAAAATGGCTATTTTTGCCACTCAATAACGAGGATCGTATGAATTTTCAACTGACTGAAGAACAAATAGCCGTAAGAGATGCGGCCCGTGATTTTGCACAAAACGTACTGAAGAAAGAGGTAATAGAGCGCGATAATGAGCAGCGCTTTCCTCACGAAGAGATAAAGCAATTGGCCGAGCTCGGTTTTATGGGCATGATGGTAGACCCCAAATACGGGGGAAGCGGTATGGATACCGTGTCTTACGTATTGGCCATGGAAGAAATTTCTAAAGTGGATGCTTCTACCTCCGTGGTAATGTCGGTAAACAACTCATTGGTTTGCTGGGGTCTGGAGAAATTTGGAACCGAAGAGCAAAAGCAAAAATATTTAGTACCTCTAGCGAAAGGTGAAATTATTGGTGGATTCTGTTTGTCGGAGCCGGAAGCCGGATCGGATGCTACTTCGCAGAAAACCACAGCCGAAGACAAAGGCGACCACTACTTGCTTAACGGAACCAAAAACTGGATTACCAACGGTGGTAACGGTTCAGTATTCCTAGTAATGGCTCAAACCGATGCGGAAAAAGGACACCGCGGTATCAACTGCCTTATCGTAGAAAAAGGCATGAAAGGTTTTGAAGTAGGGGCTAAAGAAGATAAGTTGGGTATTCGTGGATCGGATACGCACACCTTGCTTTTTAACGATGTTGTGGTACCTAAAGAAAACCGTATTGGCGAGGATGGATTTGGTTTTAAATTCGCTATGAAAACCTTGAGCGGTGGCCGTATAGGTATTGCTGCACAGGCTTTAGGTATTGCTTCTGGAGCTTTTGAATTGGCAACAGCTTACTCTAAAGAGCGCAAAGCCTTTGGAAAAGAAATTTCTAAGCACCAGGCGGTGGCTTTCAAATTGGCTGATATGGCTACTGAGATTGAAGCGGCGCGTTTGCTATGCTTAAAGGCGGCTTCGCAAAAAGACAATGGAGAAAACTTCGACCAGGCTTCTGCTATGGCCAAAGTATTTGCTTCTGAAGTAGCCATGAAAACCACGGTAGAAGCCGTGCAAGTGCACGGAGGATACGGATTTGTAAAAGAGTACCACGTAGAGCGCTTAATGCGTGATGCGAAGATTACCCAGATTTACGAAGGTACTTCTGAGGTGCAGCGCATAGTAATTAGCCGCAACGTACTGAAGGACTAATTTCAGTTTACCGAGATAAACAAAAAGGGCTGCCCGCTGGGCAGCCCTTTTTTTATGCTTATTGATTCTTGATTTAAGAGGTAAAAAGTGATGCTTGGTTCCTCAGCCTGCTGGGCCGCTTCGCCTTTTTTTGAACATCAAACACCTCCAATTGAATATCCTCCAGCTTAACCACTGATAGTCCAAGGCACATGGCCCTAGATCCATAAACTGTACTTACTGACGTGCCAACTTGTAGCGTTGCCAAGCTCCATTTTGAGACACAGCCACAATAATTAAGCTGTTGCCATTAAAACTTGCCTGCGTCACTTCCTGCGCATCCATCAGTAGTTTGGCATCTACGGTCCAAACCTTAATATCAAAAGGCTGGTCTGCACTCCACTCCCAGGCTTTTGTGGTAGGATTGTACCGTAAATCTACATCCGTGGTGCTCCACTCGCGAATACCGGTTACCGTAAATGCTTCCGATGCTTCGCTCTCACATCCAAATGCATTGACTACCACCAGAATATAGCTATTTTCTTCGCTGGGGATGGCTCGTGTGGTAAAGGTGCTCAACGTATCGTTGATAAACCATTGGTAGGCCTCAGCAGGTAAAGCTGACCATAAGGAATCTCCCGCTCCATTAGGGAACACCTCTATTTCCGGTTGCGAAGGCCTTGGGTTTACCGTTAAGCTAAAGGTATCGGAAGCGGCACTGCATCCCTCTAGAAAAACTTCAATGGCATAATCTCCTGATGCCGAAACTGCTATGGAGTCTGCTGTACTGCCCGTACTCCAAGTTTTAGGCAAGGTGTCGGTATTGGTTAAGATTACGCTTTCGCCTTCGCAAATGGAGTCTCCCGTTATGCTCGTGGTAAACGTAGGCGCATCGGGAAGCGGTTTAAACGTAACCGCTAAAGTATCGGAAGGAGTTACACATCCATTGGGTGTTATGTAATCTAAGTATACCGAATCGTTGGTAAAGAAGCTACGCGAAACGGCCTCGGTATCCCCATCAAACCAGCGGAAAAAACCTTCGGGTTGCTGGTGGCTGACTACCACGCTGTCGCCATTACACAGTTGGCCGAGGTCTTGTTCAGTATCCAACGTAACTTCAGTGGGCAAAGCATCAAAATTGAAAGCAGTATCCAATGCAATGCTGCACCCGTTTTCGGTGTAGGTCAGCAAAATGTCGGTGCTCTCGGTAAGGAAAATGGTATCGTTAGTGGATCCATCTTGCCACTCCAGCCCATCGGTATAATTGGTGGCGCGTAGCAACACCGAATCTCCCATACAAGGCAAGGAATCGAGATCCAACTCAAAGTCTACAGCCAACGGTTCCAGTTGCGGTTGATAGAAAATGGTGTCTATAAGCACTGTATCTGGACAACCATTGAGATAAAGTTGCGCGGCATAAACAACCGAATCGGTGCCATTAAAAAAGTACTGGGGTGGTGCTGCATTGGTTGGCTCTACAGGCTGGAAAGGGCTGTTGGGTTCGGTAGCCAGGAAAAACAGGCTATCTGCATTGCTTTCTAAATTTACGATAAGGTCTTCCCCAAAGCATACAACGCTGGTATTTGCTGCGATATTTTCAACCGTGGCAGATGCAGGAACGTTAATGCTCAGTGTGTCTTGGCTGCTACAATTAAATTCATCGCTAACGGTAAGACTTAGGGTATAGTCCCCAGCATTCGCGCTAAACACGGGTTGCGTAATGGCGATATCGTCAATGGTAGCCACATCGCCATTCCAACTGTAGGTTAAGGTACCTGAACCTGCTACATTAGGCATTAGGGTGTTGCTGGTACCCGCGCAAAGCGTATCGTTTGCGGGCATAAAATTTACCGATGGCGATAACTCTGGGTTGGTGGTAAAGGTTAGCGTGTCGCAGGCATAGGATTTGCGTCCCGAAGATTCCACAGAGCGAACAAGCCATTTAAACTCTGTGTCGGGCAACAAATTTTCCACGGTTACACTGGTGTCCGAAGTTTCTTGGGTGAATACCGTATCCTCTCCCTTAAACAATTGTAGGTTATATGCTTCTGCGCCCTCTACAGCCCCCCAAGAGAAGGTAACATCGTTACACAAATCCTCAGTACTGTCGGCCGGCATCAGATTGGAAGGACAAGCAACCAAGTCGGGATCGAGGACAATAAAGGAGTAGTCTTCTATTTCATAAAACTGTTCATCAGCACATGGGTCGGTAGGTGGTGTTAAAAACCCACCTTTAATACGTACGCCCCCCTTAATCGGCACTCCCACTACTGCATTTTGCGGTGGAGTAATCGCAGCTGTAAATTGCAACGTAGCCCCCCCTTCTCCTACAAAAGGAACCAATTCGGATTCGGACCATACCCCATCATTGTTCCAATCTATCCAACCGTTTACTAGGTCCAATAAATTTCCATCCACCGTTAGGGTTGCAGTAGTAGGTGCGCCTACATCGAATTCAATGAATTGGTCGCTGTAATCGGAATAACCATCAAAGGGTTCACTGAAGGTTGGTTCCGCTTCCCGATCACATAGTCCATCCGTAATATTAACATTATTACAGGTAAAGCCTGTAATCCATGAATTTCCGCAAGTCTGGTCGGTGCTAACCGAGGTAACTACTGCATCGCAATAATCGTTAGGCTGATCATTAGGTGGCGCGGGCTCCGAGGTTACAATAAAAGAGTAGTCTTCTATTTCTCCGAACTGTACATCCGCACAAGGGTCAAGCTGTGGAAACAAAAAAGATCCGACAACACGTAACCCTCCGGTTATAACCGAATCCGTGACGGCACCCACAGGAGGTATGAGAACACCTGTAAAATTGCTCGCAGTAGACTCTCCAGCCAAAAGCTGATATTCGGTTTCCTCAAATTCCCCATTCGCATTCCAATCCACCCAGACTTCAACGACATCCGTAAAAAGTCCTGAAAGCGATACCGTGATTACCGTACCGGTCTTTGGATCGATGCGGGCAACCATGTCCGTATAATCCGAATATCCATCTGCTTGGGCTGGAAAAAACGGATCCTCTTCATCACATCGGTTATTGGGGTTACTGATATTAGCTACAGTTACTCCAGATACCCAAGAATCTGACTGACATACATTTTCTTCAAAAACCCGAGGTTTACAGTAGGGAGTTTGTGCAGCTACTACGACACTCATCGAAAGAAGAACTAGGGTATAAATAAATTTCATGTTCGATTATTTCAGAATCAAATATAGAAGCGCCTCTTTATTTCCGCGAACAATAATTTCGCAGAACTACTAATCCTAAATAAAAGACCAAATTATTTTCCGGTTTCTCGTTGAGCTTTTCTCACTGATCGAACCTAAACCCTACTGTACATCTAGCATTCCAAACCACCAATCTAACCTAGACGCGGTTGTTTTCGTCCTAATTAGACGTTGATCGGAATTACAGCCCTGAATCGTCTAAAAAACAACACTTACCAACTTATCAATTTCAAAATATTTCCGATCCCAAATCTTGAGATCCATAATAAATATTGCTTTTAAATTACTCCCGTAAAGCGTACGAGCCTGCATGGTTTATTTTTAGAGCCATGGTCGAAACTAAAGTTTAAAACCAATTTATCAATAGCTACCCAATACATATGTATACCAGTGATCAACTCAGAAACCTTCTTATTCCAATACTTTTTCTTTGTGCGCTCCATGTCGGTGGTCAGTCTCAAAATAAGGTTGTCCTGTATGACAGCCCATTTAGAACTCAAGCCGGCAATATCATTGGGCCACTGACGAATGGGGAACTTTTGCTTTCTTTAAATGAAAGCTCCAATGAAACCTTTCCCGTAACCGATGGATTTAGCATTGTAAAAACAGGAGGGAAAGTCTTGCGGGTTGATTCTTCAGGAGCTGTTTTAAATGAACTTCATTTTAGTACTGGCTATCAGGCCATGCCTGACACGAACTACCAGATTTCAGAAATAAAAACCTTCGGTGGAGATCTTTGGATCTTGGTAAACCTATCACGCTACAAGAATGACAGCATAATCTGGACTAAGGCCATCATATATCAATACGCTACCGATCTGGCTGAAAAGAAACAGACCCTAGAAATACCGGATTCACTGAATTTTTTTGGATGGAATTTTGACGTGGATGAAGCTTCCATAACCGTTATCGGTCGTAGTAGAAAGTATGCTGGTATTTACCAGAACGAACAGGAGTTCCAAACAGTAAAAACCTACAACCGGCAAAGCCAAACATGGAAGGACTACCGCGAAGAAAAGCAAAGCCTTCACGTGTATAATACCATCTACTCCAACCCCCTATCAGGAAACAAGTTTTGGTTGGATGAAATTTCTCAAAACACCCAAGTTTTTGATTACGACACCACCACTACCCTTGAGCAAATAGAGCTATTTGAGATCTTTAGCCAGTTTATAACCGCCCACTTACTAGAGAACGGTTTCGTAATGGCGGCTTCTGTAAGCGCCCCTTTTTCCCCAAACGAATCCATATTAAAAATAGACCAGATAGACTACAACTACAATGTGCTAAACACGCATGAATTCCGTTTTGGGGATACTTTAAACGGGGTAGAACCCATGTCCTTTGGAGAATTTAAAAACGGTGATTTATCCCTGTCGGTAGTAGAAAGAGCTCGATTTGGAAGCAATAGACGCTCACTAAGTAAAATCTATTTAATGGGGCCGGTTGGCTCCCACGACATTGTACACACTGTGCCCTTACATGTTGAAGGCGAATTTTTTGTTACCCAACACCAACACATTTCAGATAGTGTATACGCGGTTTTTGGAACCACTAGATTAGACAGTTTAGATCGCAAGCGAGTAGCTGCCCTAATCATTACCGACTTGAATGGAATTACGAGCGGTATCCATTCCAAGAAGTCCAACCATGAAAACCATCCCATACTGCTCCAAAACCCAGTGCAAGAACAACTGCAGTTTAGACTACCGCATAACCAGAACCCTGTAAGTGCACAAATACGCAGCGTAAACGGCCAGGAAATACGAAACCAGCTAGTTACTACTGGAACTGCTACCGTAGATATTTCTTCGCTAAGCCCAGGCATCTATTTGGTAACTATAAAAAGTAACACGGGTGCGGATTATACCCAACGCTTTATAAAACAATAGGCCACAAAAAAGCCCGAAGCAGTTGCTTCGGGCTTTTTTAATACTTTATTATTTATCTATGGCTTAGGCCACTTTTAGCTTGGCCATCTCAGAGCTTTCAAACTGGCGTTTCGCGTACTCTAGGGTTACTTTAAACTCGCCTTTGTGGTCTTCGCTAGGAAGGGTGTACATGGCTTCGTTCATAATCACCTCGCAGATGGAGCGCAATCCACGTGCCCCGAGCTCATATTCTACCGCTTTCTCAACAATGTAATCCAACACCTTCTTCTCATAGGTAAGCTTAATGTTATCCATAGCAAATACCTTTTCGTACTGACGAATCAGTGCGTTCTTGGGCTCGGTAAGGATGCGTAGTAAGCTGTCTTTCTCTAATGGATTGAGGTGCGACAACACGGGGAACCGACCAATCAACTCGGGTATTAAGCCAAAGGTGCGCAAATCGGTTGGTGCGATGTACTGCAACAGGTTGTTCTCATCAAACTGTGCTTTACCATCTTGGTTGCTGTAGCCAATAGGAAACTGGTTTACCCTGCGCTTAATAATCTTATCGATATCAGCAAAAGCACCGCCACCAATAAATAAGATGTTTTTGGTGTTTACCGAAATCATCTTCTGCTCGGGGTGTTTGCGTCCGCCTTGCGGTGGTACATTCACGGTAGCCCCTTCGAGCAGCTTCAGCAGGGCTTGCTGCACGCCTTCACCCGATACATCGCGGGTAATGGAGGCGTTATCGCCTTTGCGGGCAATTTTATCCAACTCATCTATGAAAACAATGCCTTTTTCGGCTTTGCTCACATCGTAGTCTGCTGCTTGCAACAGGCGACTTAAGATACTTTCCACATCCTCTCCTACGTAACCTGCTTCGGTTAACACGGTAGCATCGGCTATGCAAAAAGGCACATCCAACAAGCGAGCAATGGTTTTGGCCAACAAGGTTTTACCGGTGCCGGTTTGGCCCACCAGCATAATATTGGATTTTTCAATCTCAATATCATCCTTGTCCTGCTTTTGCAACAGGCGCTTGTAGTGGTTGTAAACGGCCACGGCCAATACGCGCTTGGCTTTTTCTTGGCCTATAATGTGCTCATCCAAAAACGATTTAATGTCTTTGGGTTTGCGCAGGTTTATTTGCTCATTGATTTCCTTGCGGTCGGTTTCTGTAAACTCCTCGTTTACAATTTGCGAAGCTTGCTGAATGCAGTTATCACAAATGTGACCATTAATGCCCGCTATAAGTAGCTTGGTTTGCGACTTGGGCGTACCACAGAAGGAACACTTGAGCTCTTGTTCGTTGTTTGCCATAGATAGTATCCGGTGCTATGATCCGGTTCAATTAATCCGTATAATTTACGGTATTATTTTTTATTGCGGACCAAAACTTCGTCAATCAGCCCGTATTCTTTGGCCTCTTCACTGCTCATCCAGAAATCTCTGTCCGAGTCGTTTTGTATTTGCTTAAAAGTTTTGCCCGTGTGTTGTGCAAGGATGTTGTATAACTCATCGCGCACTTTAACGGTTTCCTTTAAAGCAATTTCCATATCCGATAAGGTACCCTGTGTACCGCTCGATGGTTGGTGGATCATTATTCTGGAGTGCTTCAGCGCTGTTCTTTTGCCCTTTTCTCCAGCCGCCAACAATACCGCTCCCATAGACGCTGCCATACCCGTACAAATGGTGGCTACATCGGGGTTTATAAACTGCATGGTATCGTAAATACCCAATCCGGCATACACCCCACCACCCGGTGAGTTCAGGTAAATCTGGATGTCTTTCTTCGCATCCACAGACTCCAAAAAGAGGAGCTGCGCCTGGATTACGTTTGCCACTTGGTCGTTAACGCCCGTTCCCAAGAAAATAATGCGGTCCATCATTAACCTGGAAAACACATCCATTTGCGCCACATTCATTTGGCGCTCTTCAATGATGTATGGGGTCATAGAGGCATCAATGTACTGGTCTACCAGATTGCTATTAATGCCTTTGTGTTGGGTTGCGTACTTTCTAAATTCTTTTCCGTCCATAAGTCTTAACTAGAGGTTAAAAGCGATAGCCGAAAGATACTTATTCCCCTTTGGCTATGGCTATAAAGTCATCGAAACTTACTTCCTTCTCCTCTAGCTTAACTGCGTCCTTAACAAAGTTTACGATCTTCTCTTCGTAAAGCTCATCGTAGAGTCTACGGGCTTCTTTCTCATCGCGAAGTACATTGGCTGCCGCCTTGGTCAATTCCTCATCGCTTTGCTGAATGCCGTACATGGCAAAGTGCTTGGCCAAGGTGTTTTTAGCATGCTCAATTACTTCCTCTTGCTCAACTTTGAGCTCGTTTTTTTCTATAATCTGGTTTTCTACCAGTTGCCATCTTAGGTGGTCTGCGTAGTGGGGATAATCGTTCTCGAGCTGCTCATCGGTAATGGGCTTTTCGTTGCTGGTTTTTATCCAACGCTTCAGGAATTCATCCGGAAGGTCTAGCTTCAATTTACCCAGGAAGTGGTCGGTCATGTGCTTTTTAAAGAGCTTCTTCGACTCGCCCTCCAACTCCGCTGCAATGCGGTTGGTGATTTCAGCTTTAAATTCCTCCTCAGAAGTTACCTTGCCTTCACCAAATACTTTATCAAAAAGCTCTTGATTCATTTCGGCAGGAATCATTCTGCGTACTTCCTTAATGTTGTAACGGAAGTGCTCGCTTAACCCGGGAAGTTTCTCAGCTTCCACATTGAGCAGACGCATCAGGTCGTCATCGTCTTTGGCAATTTTCTTAGGATTTACCACTACGCTGTCTTCCTTCTTTACGCCTAGTAATTTCTTTTGCTCCTCGGCATCGGGTACGTGCTCAATGGCCACGGTAGCATTCGCTAGAATACCGCCTTCAAGGATTTCTCCTTTATCATCGAGCTCCACGAGGTCTCCTACCAACATATCTTTTTCTTCCGATGCTTCGGGCTCGCTCAACTTACCGTATCTACGGGTGTAGTCTTCGGCTTGCTGGTTCACCAGTTTTTCATCCACGGCAATCTTGTGCCATGTGAGTTTATCGCGCTTCGAAAGCTTAAGCTCAAAATCGGGAGCTAACCCTAACTGAAAGGTAAAAGAGAAGTTATCTGGATTTTCCCAATCTCCGTTATCGGCTTCGGGTTTCGGCATGGGCTGGCCCAAAACCGGCAGCTTCTCCTCGGTAATGTATTCGCTAATTTTCTGGTTTAGCAGCTTGTTAATTTCCTCTGCTAAAAGCGATCTTCCATACTTTTTCTTAATCAAAGAAACAGGCACTTTACCCGGTCTAAACCCTGGAAATTGTGCTTGTTTTCTGTATTGCTCTATAGAAGCATTGTACTGAGATTTATAATCTTCCGGAGCAATTTGTATGGTAATTTCTCCATTTAGGTCGTCAATTTTATTCAAATCAACATTCATAGGGCAGCAATAAATTAGCGTAAACAATAAAGGCCCTATTGCAGGGCCTTTCTCTTTTTAAAATGGTGCGGATGGAGGGACTCGAACCCACACACCTCACGGCACTAGATCCTAAGTCTAGCGTGTCTACCAATTTCACCACATCCGCGTGTTCCAAAAAATTGGACTGCAAAGGTAGTAGAAAAAACGAAAATACGATACCCTGTACCTATTTTTTTGAGCATCCAGCCGCAGCCCTATTTCCAGCCTACAAGTCTTTGTACTTTAGCACCCAAACTGCTACTATGAAAACCATTATACCATCTGATCTTCCCGTGCCACAGCTCCACGGTTTGCTTTTGGGCAGCGTGGGGCCCAGACCCATTGCTTTTGCCAGTACGGTAGACGAAAACGGCACGCCAAACCTAGCGCCCTTTAGCTTTTTTAATGTGTTTAGTGCCAATCCACCCATGTTGGTTTTCTCTCCAGCAAGACGCGGAAGAAACAATACCACCAAGCACACCTATGAAAACATTAAGAAAACCATGGAATGCTGTATCAATATTGTAACCTACGACATTGTACAGCAAACCTCTTTGGCCAGCACCGAGTACCCCGAAGGTGTTAACGAGTTTGTAAAGGCTGGATTAACTCCCATTGACAGCACCCAAATAAAATCGAAACGCGTAAAAGAATCGCCCGTGCAAATGGAGTGCACTGTGCGCCAAGTAATAGAACTGGGCGACCAAGGTGGTGCTGGAAATTTAATACTGGCTGAGGTGGTCGCCATGCATATTGACGAAGCCGTACTCAATGCAGAAGGTAAGATAGACCAACACAAGCTAGGACTGGTAGGGCGCATGGGTGGCAACTGGTACTCCAAAGGTTTTGGCGATGCGCTATTCGAAGTTCCTAAACCACTGACCTCTTTGGGCATAGGCGTAGACCAAATTCCAGAAGACATCCGCCTCAGTAAAATACTTACCGGTAACGATTTGGGCATGCTAGGTAACGTAGAGGAATTGCCCGATGAGACCGATGTTAATGACTACCGCTTGGTAGAACTGAGCGACCTTTTTGTAGAACTGGAAGACGAGCCTAAAAAGCTGGAAGAGGAACTGCATAAACTAGCCCACCAAAAATTAGCGCAAGGTGAGGTTTTAGAAGCCTGGAAAACCCTGCTAGCTTTTAATAACTAGCATTCGTAAGCGTTCCGCGAATTCCCACTTAAACCCAAGTATTTTTTTCCTCCATGAAAAACAAATACGCTTGGATACCCTCGCCCCTGGCCATTGCTCTACTGCTTTGGCTAGCAGTTTTTTTGATGGCCTGGCTGGGCTTTAAACCCGAGAATGCATCTGCTCTGAACCACCTGCACAGCGTATTTCAATACAGCTATGAGGGCATGTGGGGTTCGGGTGGATTGGCCTTTTTGGTGCAAATGGCTTTGATGCTAGTATTGGGGCATGTATTGGCCTTAAGCAGGCCGGTGCGCAAGCTGTTGGAATTGTGCCTCAGGCAAATTCGCACGAGCAACCAGGCGGTTGTGGCTACGGCTTTGCTGGCGATGGTTGCGGGGTTTATCAACTGGGGTTTTGGTCTCATTATCGGTGCCGTTTTTGCTAAATCGGTTATCGACTATTTTGGATCTCGTGGACAAGCCATTAATGCCCCTTTGGTTGCTGCATGCGGGTACACGGGTTTACTGATATGGCATGGCGGCATTTCTGGATCCAGCCTTATTAAAATAGCAGAACCCGGGCATTTGGCTTCATTAACGCCTTCGGTTTACAGTGAAAGCGATTACCTAGATGCCTTGCAAACCGTTTTTAGCAGCAGCAATTTGGTGGTGTTTGCTGTAATGCTGGTGGCCATTGCATATACGGCCAAATACCTCAATAGCAGAAGCACGGCTTCGGAACCAACCGCCATAAGCGAGCCCACCAAGATCAAAGAAGCATCTGCGGCAACTGGCCTAGACCACGCACGCTGGGCAGCCTACCTTTTTGGGGGACTTATTTTGGTGGGATCTATGGTTTTGGCTTTTACGAGCAGCGGTGGCCTTTCTTTCCTAAACCCCAACTTTATCAATTTTACGCTCTTGGGCTTGGCCGTGGTGGGACATGGCAGCTTTAGCCAATTTACCACAGCTTTAGATGAGGCTATAGGCGGCAGCAGTGGCATCCTAATTCAGTTCCCCATTTACTTTGCTATTATGGGCATCATGTCGGGCAGTGGCATGGTAACGGCTTTATCCGAGTTTTTTATTAGCATCTCTGGGCCCAACACCCTACCGCTTTTTACCTTCTTCAGTGCTGGGATCGTCAATCTTATGGTACCCAGCGGAGGAGGCCAATGGATGATCCAAGGACCCATCATTATTGAAAGTTGCCAAAACCTGGGCATTCCCTTACAAAAAGGCGTTATGGCTTTGGCTTACGGAGACCAGCTCACCAACATGCTGCAACCCTTTTGGGCTTTACCCCTATTGGGCATCACCAAGGTAAAAGCCCACCAGCTACTCCCCTACACCTTTGTTTTCTTTTTGGTAGGATTGGTGGTTTTTGGATTGAGTTTGGTGGTGTTGTAGCACAAGCTAACCACGCACATCAAAAGCATCGCGTAACGTATTACCCAACCAAATAAAGGAGAGCACAAGCACCATGATGGCTACTCCAGGAACCAGGGCTAAGAAAGCCGCATCAGTAGTGAGATACGCAAAGTGATTTTTTATCATCCCCCCCCAAGAGGGCATGGGTACTTGCGCTCCGATACCTAAAAAGCTTAATCCCGCCTCCAACAAAATAGCAGTAGAAAAATTTCCAGCTGCAATTACAATGAGCGGTCCTACGGCATTGGGCAGCATCTCACGGAATAGAATCTTGTGCGTGGGCGTGTTGAGCAACTGGGCGGCCAGGATGTAATCGTTTTGCTTAATCTCGATAAACTTTCCGCGAGTAACCCTTGCTACTTCCACCCACATGGTTAATCCAACCGCAATAAAAACCTGCACAAACCCTTTGCCTAAAGCCAGGGTGATGGCCATAACCATGAGCAAAGTAGGAATAGACCAGATAACGTTGACAAACCACATTAGGGCGTTGTCTATCCAGCCGCCAAAATAACCTGCGCTGGCACCAATTATAATACCAATGACCAAAGAAATAGCCACCGAAATAATACCCACGGATAAGGATACGGTGCTGCCCGCCATTAATCGCGACAGCATATCGCGGCCCAGTTTATCGGTACCCAGCCAGTAGGTTCTGTTTTCTTGGGGAAATTTACCTACCAAATAATCCTGCTTGGCTAGGGGGCCGTTGGTGGTTAAACGATAAAAGTAGGTGGTATCATTTTTTTGCCATAGCGTATCTACGGGTATGGCTTTAGATGTTCCATCGCCACCAAAAACCAAGCGCTGCAAGAACCCGTTGGCTTCGCCAGGGTCCTCTACAATAAATTGTACGGTAGTTCCAGGTGGAAGCCGAGCAATCTCTGGATGTTGCTCGTTGGCGTTTTTGCTGCTGTCGGGGCGAATATTTGCGCCCAACAATGCCACTACAAATACCAAAGCCAACACCATGAGCCCCAGTAATCCTGTGCTGTCTTTTTTAAACTGCTTTTTGAGCTTTTTTGCGATCACGTTGTACAGCGATACTTTTTAAGAGCGTAGTAACCAGGACGGGAAGATAAACAAATGGCAAAACCAAAACCCCCAATACAAATGTGGGTAGCGATTGCCCCTGCCGATACGCTGCGGCAAAGCGCCATTCTACCAAGGCCACAAGTATCAACAAGCCCATTCCTAAAGAAAACGGACGGACAAAGAGTATTAAAAACGGCAAGCCCATGCGCATAATAAAAATGAAGCCTCCTAGGCGCATAGCCCGATCGGTAAGCGCAGCGTTTTTCGAGGCCCATCGGTACCGTTGTTGGTAGAATGCACCCCACGTAGACGGAGCCGCAGTGCTGCAAACCCTCAAGTTGTTAGCACTCCGTACTGCATAGCCGTATTGCTTCATGGCCTGCAACAGAAAGATATCGTCACCCGTATTCCAATGCATGTTGTCGGCATAGGGCTCTAGTTTTTGGAACACCTTCGTTTGCACCAGCATAGCCCCTCCGTTGGCAAGCGTGGCGTAGTTTGATTTCTTAAACTGGTGCGTCATCGCTTGTAGCAACGCCCATTCGGCTTTTTGCGTGGTTTGGAGTAATCGTTTCTGGTTGGTTGTTAGCTTAATGGGAATCAGTTGCAGGGGTGTATCATCTAGGTGTGCTACCGCATCTGTTAGTTTACCGTGAAAGGAAATATCTACATCACACATCCAAACATAGGGTGTGTTTACCTGATCCATCCCTTTTAAAATGGCTGTTTTCTTGTGCGCTCGGCTTGTTTTTAAAACGGTAATATTCGAATGCTGTCGAGACCATTCTATGGCTTGCTGGTAGCTGTCATCTGTGCCACCGTTGCAGACCACTGTTAATGGTTGGTCGACAGGAACGAATTCCATCCACGATTGAAGAAACACCCCTAAAGCTTGTGCTCCATTATGCACCGGCAATAAAAAGGTGATTTCGTTAGGCTGAATACCCGTGGCGGAGACCGGTTTTTGAATAAAGCCAAAGCAACCAAAAACTACGAGTAAATAAATGCTCGTGGCAACTATGGCTAAAATAGCCACTACCACGATGTTTTACTTCGCGTTAGTGTTGTTGCATGCCCTGCAAGGCCTATTAAAGCGGGAAACAAAAGATTAACTGCCCATACCAACACCGAGGCAGCTACAACGCCCTCAGCACCACCCATAGCCAATGTAAACACAGCAACGGCTATACTTTCTCGCGCACCAATACTTCCTAAAAACCCCAGAGGAATGAGTGATGCGTACAGATATATCAAGGGAACCGTTTGAAGCGATTGCAGGATAGTTATTTCTGGGTTTAAGACAGAAACGGCCAAGGCCAACTGCAGTAAAAAAATGCCATAACGCAAAATCGATAAACTGAATAGTTGCCGAACCAATTCGGCTGGCGTATTACGCAGCGTGCGCCATTGTTTGCTAACCTGCTTCCGAAACACCAGATACACCACAAGCAGTCCTACCAGACCCAACATCCAAAGCCAAGTATTTTGGATTTGCAGGGTGTGGGCTACCCTATCTTGCAGCGTAAAAAAGGAAATGAATCCGAAAACGATAGTAACCAGCAGTTGGGTGCTATTTGCAAGCGTTAAACGCCAAGCAACATCTAATTTGCTTTTGCTAGGGCTGGACAGCACCACCGAAGCGGCCAATCCCATTTTATTCGGTAGAATAAAGCGCCAGGTTAATCCACGAGCAAATGCTTTCCGCAGGGTGCTGGTTTTGATATCTAAACCCAGAAGTGCCAATTGATACTTCCTCCACTCCAACCATAGATTTAAAGGCATAAGCCCCAACACCGTGGCTAGTAAATAGATTGGCAGGGTTAACAACAGACTCCCCTCCTCTTTTATCCGGTCTAACCCCATGTAGGCTACCAAGCCTGCGGTAAGCCCTGTAAAAAGGACTACCTTAGCCCAAGAAGTGCCAGAAATCTGTGCAGCTATTTTTTTGGAATGTCTCAAACGCCAAGCGAACAAATAATACTGGGAATCGATCCGGGTACCACCATTATGGGATATGGTGTTATTGCCAGCAACAAAGCAAAGATACGATTAGTTACCTACGGCATTTTAAACCTGAGCAAATACAAGTCTCACGAGCTTAAACTCCGTAGGATCTTTGAGCGTGTAACGGGTTTAATTGAGAGTTATCATCCCGATTGTATTGCCCTGGAAGCTCCGTTTTACGGCAAAAATGTTCAGAGTATGCTCAAACTGGGGCGGGCGCAAGGCGTTGCCATGGCGGCAGGCTTGGTACGCGACTTGCCCATAGCCGAGTATGCTCCTAAAAAGATCAAACAATCGATTACCGGCAACGGTAATGCCTCTAAAGAGCAAGTTGCGGGTATGCTTCAACACATTTTTAAGCTGGAAAGCATTCCAGAGTACCTGGATGCTACAGACGGACTAGCCGCTGCCCTTTGTCACCATCATGCGCTTAAGGGCAATGCGCTAAAAGCCAATGGAAGTAAAGGTTGGGAGAGTTTTATTAAGAACAACCCGAAACGGGTCCGCTAAGCCTCGCGAATGCGTGCTGCTATCTCCTCCATCTCTTCATTCGGAAGGGACAATTTAGCGCGCGAAAAATCAAGATCGCTTACCCCGTTAATGGGCACTAAGTGAATGTGTGCATGGGGTACTTCTAAGCCGATTACAGCTACACCTACACGTTCGCAGGGCATAACCGCATCTATTTTTTTCGCCACTTTTTTAGCAAAAACCATGAGGTTAGCTAGCTCGGCATCATCGATATCAAATAGATAATCGGTTTCTTTTTTAGGTATTACCAAGGTATGCCCTTTGGCCAGTGGTTGGATATCCAGAAAAGCCAAAAAGTTAGCATCCTCCGCTATTTTATGTGCAGGAAGTTCGCCTTTTACTATTTTACTGAATATACTAGCCATGGTAGTGTTTATCTAGAAATTTCTAAAATTTCGAATGGAATGGTACCTCCAGGTGTTTGCACATCCACCTTATCTCCTACCACTTTGCCTAACAAACCTTTTCCTATTGGAGAATCCACAGAAATTTTCCCAGCCTTCAAATCAGCTTCGTTCTCAGCAACTAAGGTATAGGTTACCTTCATGTTGTTTTTAAGGTTCTTAATGGTAACCTTGGATAGGATAAACACTTTAGAGTTATCCACCTGAGATTCATCGATAACACGAGCATTAGCAATAAGGTCTTTTAGCTTGGATATTTTCATCTCCAAAAGTCCTTGTGCCTCTTTCGCTGCATCATATTCTGCGTTCTCTGATAAATCTCCCTTATCACGAGCTTCAGCTATTTGCGCTGATATTTTTGGACGCTCCACCGATTCCATTTGGTGTAGCTCTTGCTTTAGTTTTGCTAATCCCTCCTCGGTATAATAGGTTACCTGTGACATAATTCTTCCTCCTTCACTACTATGTATAAATAAAAAGAACCCCTTGAAAAAGGGGTCCTTTAAAAAGCAAAATTATAAAAACTTACGATACGTGCCTAAAGCGACAGGTTCAAACCGATGGATTGAATACCACCAAAAGGCTCCGTTACCTTATACCCATAATCTATAGATAGAAATCCTCCATCCTTGTTCATAGGCACCGTAATGCTCGCTCCCGCAGCTAATCCTGTAGAAGCATTGATACGATCGAAATTCGACTCTAGGTCGTTTCCTTTTCTTTCGGAGAGGTATGATCCGCGGATTTGGAAACGCTTGTTAAAGGAGTATTCTAAGCCTATAACAAAGTCATCTGTAGAGAACGAATTAGAAATAAATGAACCATTAGCAGTTAGCATGTGCTTTTCTGCCAACTGGAAGTCGTAAGCCGCACCGATACTAATTAAAGCAGGCAGCTCTGCCCCAGAAGTACGCTCGAAAAAGGTTCTAGGGTTACCAGAGGGGTCATTGTTTTCGACCGCTAATGCATCTCCACCGTAATCATATGCTGGACCCACGTTTTTCAATGCGATACCAATGCGTATGTTATCACGCGGACCCGTTATGTAACGAATACCCGCATCAAAAGCAAGGCCTGATCCACCTACATTCGCGATGGACTCCTGGAAATAACGAAAGGTTATTCCCCCATAGATACTGTTTGAGAATGCTTTAGCGTAAGATACACCTACATTGGTCATGTTGGGAGCAAACGTACCAATACCGCCCTCTGGGTTATCTGTGGTGGTGATATCAATATCTCCAAAATCCATAGAAGTAACCGTAATTCCGATTACGGATGATTCCCCAACTCTTTGGCCCAATGCCAGTGATGCTACCGTAATATCCGCGCTCTGCAGATAGTCAGTGGTTGAGAAAAGTAGATCCGTTTTACCAATCAAAGCTAATCCAGCTACGTTGGTGAAAATAGATTCTGCGCCAATGGCACTGGCAACATTACTGGACTGTAGTCCTAATGTACGTGTCCAAGGCGTGATCAATAATTGATCTGCACCCGCAGCTCCTGCTCTATCTGGATTTCCAGAAAAAGCAGGTAGCGCAGCTACTAATGATAGGAGTATGATTGCAAATTTTTTCATCGCTTTCTTCAATTCTTTTTTACAGGTTTTGTAGGTCTTGCTCACGCATTACACCAAACCATTTAATTACATGTTCACCAATACCAGGCATGTTTACGTGGATGATATAAGTACCACTCGCTACTGGAATATTAGCAGCGTTTTTAAGGTCCCAATCCACCGTAGTACTTCCGCGGTCATCTTTCTCAATTTGACGGATCAATGCTCCGTTCACCGTAAAGATTTTCAACGTAGCACGTTCTGGTAGGTTTGTGATACGGATTCGAGTATCCAGTCGGTCAGTTTCATAATCCTTAGAATATGCATAATAAGGATTAGGAACCGCACGGATGTTCTCGAAGTTATCCTTCACTTTTTCCGTTTGGTTAAATGTTGGTTCAAAACCTGAAGTGGTAAAGAAGTATTCAGGTCCCCATGAGTTATCATCGGAGTTCGCACGCGTATCTTCATTATCCAAGATATATGGAGATGTGGCGTATGCACTGTACTTCTTCTCGATACGCAGCTCAACTTTCGTCTCAGTAGGTACATATCCCTCTGCGTAACTCAGTGTTTGCGATTCATTCGCTAGAGGTACTGAAATCCAGTTTGCGCTATTCAATACAAAAGGCTTCAAAGACGCAGGCGAACTAGGATCTAAGAAATCACGTGCAAATTCACCTTCATCATAAGCAGGCATCTCACGACTCTCTACCCTTGTACTGTTGGATCTCCGGTTAGACCATATTTTTCTAGAGTTTCTAAACACGTACAAGTAATGACGCCCACCAACAATCAGTTGCTCAGATCTTAGGTTGTCAATACTGAAAAAAGGACTTTCTGTATCAACATCCGCACTGAATAACGTATTGGTTGGATTAAACATCATGTCATTACCGTTATCAGCAACAAAACGAGAGTCCTCAGCGTACGCCATATTTAGACGCTCCCCAGTTTCAGGGTCTATTGCATAACCTGGGAACCAACCCATACCTGTTGAGCTAACCAGTTCTCCTTCTGCAGCATTGTATCCAGCATCTCCTGCTTGTAGACCATTCTTATCTATAGAAGGTTGCTCTTTAAGATCGAACTGAGCCGACAAGATAGAATCGGATGCTTCCAATACAACACAACGCGTCCACTTAGACTTATCATTGGTATATACAACATCAATAGAAGTGGTACGGTCTAGTGAAGCACGCGCATTGTTGGTACCAGCCGAGCTCGGTGATAGGTTATCCAAAGCCGATCTGTCCATTACCCATACGTGCTGTCTTACGGTATCCGAGCCAGGAGCAGATGCTGCTATTCTAGCAGGAGCCCATGTACCACCTAAGTACCCTTCATGAGCACCGAACTCATCGATACCTACCGTACCATCAGCACCTGACACTAAAGCATCATTGAATTCCGCAGATCCTTGAACGTTTCCTCCGCGAATCCAGTTGAATGGGGTTGCTCCTTCTGAGTCTTCTAAGCCGCCAATCCAGCCTTCGAACGCCTCATTCTCGAAAAATATACCAGAACCAATAGGACGGGCAAACCAGTCGGTATTTGGTGGAATACCAGTTACCTTCTCGTAGCTCAACTGCTTAATGTTAACCGCAATACCCATGTTTAACGGTGCTCCACCTGGGCCTACGTTAGCCATTACTAACTCTTGTCCACCAAGATCAAGCGTGTTATTACTACGTACGGTATCGGTAAATCCTGTTGCCGGATTCTCTACCACCATTACCCATTCTGGCTTATCGAAATTGGAATTCTGATTGTCGATAATTTTCAAAGAGTAATTCGCTGGAACAATGTTCAATGGGTCTGCTACGCTAACATCAATAGGACTAAAGTTTACTTGGTAATCCAATTTGTCCTCTATCCAACGGTCACCGTTTTCAACAGGATTCTCCCCATCCAAAATACGTTCTACCGTTTCCTCAGTTAGACGAACATAATTTCCACCATTACCCATTCCTTCGAAACGCGTTACTGGGAATTTGTCTCCAAAATCAGAATTCAAAGTTGTACCTCCGTACTGGTTATCTACTTTGTGTGGAATACCAACGGTAGGCGCAATCCCTCCACCGCGACCATTCTTCCGAGAAGCTACGTAGGTTTCGAATTGTCCCTCTCTCGTTACAGGGTTGTAAGGTTCGTACTCGTTATATCCGTAAGCAATAGCCACGAAGTAGTAAGGCTTATTGTTTACAAACCTTTGGTCCGCTCCAGACGCGAAAGCGTCTTCGGTTAAGCGAATAACCTTTTTAACCCCCTGGTTAGTCCCATTCACTTTCTTCACCGGCACCGGAAGGTTTAGATCCGCATCATCCTCGTAATTAATTAGATCGTCAATCGGCTGGTTTTCATCGGGTTGTCCGTTAGCGTCCAATTTGAAGTTACGAATATCCGATTGACTAATCAAACGCGCTAAATCTGGATTCTCTAGATCAGATACCGAAACGGTTTCATCTTTAAGCTGATATACTTTGTACCCCTCAAAAACATACTCTTTATCCTCACCATCTGGTATCTCAGGACGCTCTTGTCTATACGATTCTCTAAAGTTATTTGATGTAACTGGGTTAGATAGCGTTAAGATAAGTTCCTTATCCAGCTCAGTGATCGATACATCCGGTGCATCTGGACCCTCGAATATTTCGAAACAATTATCAAACAAGCTTTGGGCAATATCATCGGCTTTGAATAACTCGGTTACCGAAGACAGGTTGTTACCTTGACTAGCACGTGCCCAAACCACTCCTACAGTAATGTTGTTTACTTGACCTGGAGTTAAGGTAAACTTACCAGCAGACTGCATAAAACGTCTATCACCAGGTTGGTTACCTGCAGTAGTTTCTGTCCATAACTCACTTCCACCCGAGGTGTAATCAATACCCTGCGTACCAAACGCCAGAGGATCGGAGTCGCCTGGGAATAAGAAATCACATATAGCATCTGCAGATACCGGACCAGCAGGGTAATCTTGTCCTAATCCAGACTGGTGACCATTTCCACCATAAAGGAAAGGCGAATTATCTCTCCAACGACCTCTTAGGTAGTTGTAATAATCTACTGCGGTAACGGGGTCTGTAATGGCAGCAATAGGATCTCCACCAATGTTGTAGTACACGAATTTACGCATACCAAAACGCTCGTTATCTACAATACCGTCACCATATCCAATACCTAGACCACGATAAGGAATACCATCATCAGCAAAAGCCTCAGCCGCTGAAGGAGTAGGGTCTCCTTCCTCTGCAAGCTTTTCATCGAAAGGACCATAATTATCTTTACCGTCATTATCCTGAAAAGGTCCCTGGAAGAAATCCACTCCAATTGCGGGCGGAGTACTACCGTATCCTCTAGAGTTAGTACCCGTTACCTGGTCATCATTATCACCATTGTAACAATATCCTAATCCTCTTTGAACATCACATCCCACATAGTCATCCGTAGGATCACCTAAATCCGAATCCACCCACTGACCAAAGTAGGTTGAATCTAAGGTTTGTGATCCTTGGTTGATCAATACATAGTTCACAAAAGTCATGTTGTTAATGGCAGTCTGGTCAGCAAAAGCAAACGCCTGGGCTCTAACCTCCATACCAATTTCCTGTGCACCCGTATTACTGTGGATGTTACCTGCATCATTGAAGATCCAGTATATTGTAGTATCTCCAAATAAAGGTACTCTTCGCGTTTGCTCTCTACAATCAATCTCTCTGTCTAAATCATAACCAGGGAAATCTCCATCTGCAGGGTTATAAATCCCATCGCCATTAGCATCCTTGTAGGGTGCCAACTCACGATCGAAAGAGGGGTCTTCTACGTTGGTGATTTCAGACCATTCTTGTATGGCTGGTGAACCATCGATAGACCAGCCTGGATACGTTTGATTGGCTACTGCTTGAGCATCCTCGATTCCACTGTTAAGAATTTTGTGGTAACCATCATGGATTTGTGCTTCTGCTTTAGAAGCCACCCAGAAACGGTCGTACTCAATACACACAGCAGATTCTGTAGTACCCGAATCCCTACGCAATGGTCCTGGGAAAAAGTCTTCACCACCATTTCTAAAGGTAATTGCGGCTAGTCTTAAGTTACCCGCGGGATCATACCCTCCCATCCAAAGGGCACCCGAGTAGATAGAGTGTGTATTAGACCCTTTAGGGATTTCGTAGGCCGGAGTACCATTGGAACGCTCCTGCCACATACTACCACCATTTTCCAGCTTAGCTCTCACGTTGTTAAAATCCATGATAGCCGATGCCGATGCCGGTGAACAGTCTGCTGCTTTTAAGCCAGCGCGGGCAGTGCGATTTGCATCTCTGTTTGTAGGCATATTGGGTGGCCTCCTTGCTACCGCTAGCAAGGTTACCAATACGCCAAAAAGGAATACTACTAATTGTTTCATAACTATGGATAAATATGGGATTCTCGTATGCTATGGATTAAAAATCAAATCTTACACCTAACTGTACAGTTCTGGGAGCTCCAAAGAAGCCAGGATTCTGTAAAGAAAGGCTGTATAAATCTCTAAAAGACTGCTCGTCATTCGCTGAGCGTATATTGTTCTGGAAACGGGCATCTGCTAAGTAACCATCATCAGTTGGGTTACCCGTTGCACGGTATACTCCTACCACGTTTCTAGTATCAAACAGGTTGTTTACCAATAAGAACACATTCATGTTGATACCAGCGCTTGCTCCTGTTTCTGCTTCTTGCTTCTTCCCACCTAAAGTAAAGGACTTGTCCAATACCAAGTTAACTGTATAGAACCAAGGCAAACGAGAACCGTTTATTGTTCCCTCTAGTGGAGAGCGGTTTGGATCTGGATTCGTTGTCGCAGAGTAAGGAGTACCCGAACCTACGTTAAGTACCGCGTTGGCACCAAAGTTGGAAAGAATATCCTTGCCCCCAATTACAGGACCATTATAGTTCTTGCCCTCACCGTATCTGAAATCCACACGAGCGTTAAACTGGTGTCTTCTATCGCGATTCAAAGGAGCGATTATACGCAAGGTTTCGAAACCAGTACCATTTAGGTTTACCGCTTGTCCACCCGCGCTGGAACCTGTACCATCTGCGAACTGAAGGGTATAGTTGAAGTTCATCCCTAGATTACCAGTAGCACGTAAATCGTACTCGATGGTTAAACCTTTAACCGTACCAAAATCAATATTCGCAAAAGAGAAATAATCCTGAGGATAAGCCCCTACATACTGAAAACGCTGGATTTGATCGCGCATCTCTCTGTAGAATGCTTCCACTTTTAACGCAGAGCTATTGGTCAATGCCTGCTGGAAACCAAAGGCGTAATCCACGGTTTTCTCCGGCAACAAATTAGGGTTAGAAATCGGGTTACCAATTCCAGCATTTACTGAGGTAATGTACTGGTAACGTACCAAGTCTAACTGGTTGCTTGAGAACGGACGTCTAGTTAAGATATCGTAGTGCGCAAAGAATAGCGCTACATCCGAAATCGGGAAAGAGAACGCTACACGTGGCATCACATTCACTTGCGCCTTGTAATCCTCAAAGGCATCAGCCGCTACTACCTGATCGGAAGTGGTTCTATCCTTTAGTAAAGGAGTAACTTTTCCATCTGGTGCACGGATTAGTTCCGCTTCGGTTAACTGTCCCTGTGCATTGTAGAAGTTTCCTTTTGAATCTTTAAAACCAAGAATACTCTCTGGATCATTAATATCATCTACGTACACATGGAAATCATCGCCAATGGCACCTGGGATCGTACTGATCTCCTGAGAGCTCAATCCAGACTGATCTTGTAACTGACGTACTTCACCAGCGGTGTATGCATCTCTAAATAAGTAGTCATCTTTAAGTACTGCTTGGTTCGCATCAAAACGATCCACACGAACACCCACGTTAAAGATGATATCATCGAAGGTAAATTTGTCCATAATATACCCAGCGGCATATACGGGCTGGAATGCGTTCACTGGTCTTAAGAAGTCTCCATTCTCATCCTGTAGTGAGAAGAAGTCTTCTACTGAAGCATTTCCGTTGTAACGGTTACCATGAATATCAAAACCTCGGTGATTCACCAGACGGTTACCGTTGTTCAGTAGCTCATCGGCACTGAAGAAGTCAATGCTCAACTGACTTGGGTCCAATGCATCTACATTAATAAAATCGGTACCGTTCGGATCTAAACCTAAAGAGGCACGCAGATTTCTATCGAAGGTACTTTGAGAAGACTTATCTACGTTAGTACCGTAGTACACCAAGTACCCCCCATTTCCGTCAGGTATAATAGTAGAATCTGAGTTTAGTTCTTGGATGTGGTTATTGGCACGCTGGCGAGAAATAGCCCAAATACTGTTAGCTCGTTGCGCTCCGGTGATTCCAGAAAGGTTTTGAATCGTCCAGTTTCTATCTACACGCTGCTCAAACTCCATACCGAGAACCACCGCATGGTTTCCGATGTCGGCAGAACCTGAAGCGGTTAAACGGAACTGACTATTGTCAATCTTTTGGAACGCGGCAACTGGAGTTCCTAAGTTGTTAATCAGCGCACCGTTACTATTAGTAATGATACGGTTAGGTGAATCCCCGTTACGCAGTCCACTTGGTGCTAATTGATCGAGGCTTTCGTAGCTACCATCTGGTCTATCAAAAAGGCTGTAGTAAGCATCTACATAATTTGCCAATACCGGGTTCTTATCCGAAGCTTCAAAAGTAACTAAGGTATCTCCGGCAATTGCATCCTGCACAGGAAGTAGAACATTAAATAGCGTATCCCCATCTACAAAGAGACTATCATAGAATGCTTGGCTTCCGAATTGGAAGGTATCGCGGAACACGTTGTACTTCCCTTTGTAGCCGTATGAATAAAAATCCTCACCGTGCTGCTCGTTTTCAAAACGTCCGGTTTCCTTAGAGTAGTCAAGCATTACCGAGTAGTACACGTTTTTCACAGTAGACTCTTCTTCTGCATTCTCTAAGAAGCGCTGAGAGAAACGGATGTACGTGTTGTAATCTAGGTTTGTAACTAAGGCATTGTTCTCCCAGTTAGCAAATTGGTTGGAAAGGCTAAACTGCCTGTCTTGTTGGTAGGCTAAACGTCCACCTACGCTTAAGTCCATGCTACCACCCAAATCAAAAGTAAGTCTACCCGAAAGTGAAACGTCCTTCTCGGCTGTATTGTTAGAGAAAGCCTGGTTTTGGAAGTCGGAGCTTCTCAAGAAATCTGCGTTATAAATAACAGCTCCTGCATCCCCACCATCCGTACGTCTAAACGGCTGATCGATAAGCGCTTGACGCGCTTCTTCCGTGATTACATTATGTCCAATAGCAGAGGGTCTACCATCTAAATTCGAAGTGTAGTTACCCGAAATACGGTAACCGATTAGCGGTTCGCCTTTAGAACCGTCTTCTTTACGTCTTCTTAATAGCGGTCCTGACAAGCTAGCTTCCATAATGTTTTGTCCAAAAGGATCTAGCATGTTAACCCGCTGATCGCCCAGCTGGAAACCAGAGCTAATAAGCTCCACTCCAGCATTGAATGTAGAAGCTGGACCTCTAGTAGTAATGGAAATAATACCACCAGTAGCATCCCCGTAGTTTGCAGGAACACCTCCCGTAATAACGTTTACCTCTTGAAGTGCTGATTTAGGAAGGTTACTGGAACCACGAACCTTAACACCGTCAATGTAAACGAAGTCACCGTCAGTACGTCCACCACGGATAGAGATTTGACCTCCAGTACCTGCGGTAGAAACACCACCAACGGTGGTTGCGATTCCAGCGGCAGAACGGGTAGGCATCTTATTAATCTCTTCGGAGGTTACCGACCCCCCGGTTGCACCACCATCTTTATTAATAAGTGGCTTTTTATATTGTACAATCTCCACCACATCAAGTTCAACCCCTGCGGTCATCTTAATGTCTTGGAAGGTAATTCGGTTAGATGCTACAACTACTCCTTCAATTCTCTTAGGTGTATATCCTACAAAAGAAGCTTGTACATCGTAAGGACCTGGATCGATGGGCTTAATGGTGTACTTCCCATCGAAATCTGAGGTAGCCCCTTTAATTTGTTGGTCGCCTTTATAAATAGCAACGTTAACAAATGGAAGTGGCTCTCCCGTTTCTTTGTCAATGATTTTACCGGACAAGGTACCTTGACCTACCTGCCCGAACGCCAGCACCGAGGTGCACACAGCTACAAACAATGCGTAGATTTTCTTACTCATAAACTCTTTCGTTAGTCGAGACTCATTTTTGAGGACCCACAAAATTAACCTTTATTAAGGACGGTACTAAATAGTTAAGGCAAGGTTAAGCTACTCTTATGCATAGGAATCTTAAAATCCTAAACCGCTTATGGAAACAAAAAAAGCGGTAAAATCTATCGCTTATGGAAAGATTTTACCGCTTATCGATAATATACTGCGCTCCTACCGCCTTTTTCGTTTCTTATGTTTTCTGAGCGTTTTTTTCATGCGCTTCCGAGCTTTTCTTGTTTGAACTTTTGCGTGGCGCTTAGACTTCCCCTTGTACCGGAAGCCAGCAGCCCGCTCTAAGTGCTTATCTATTTTCGCTTGTAGCTTGCGCTGCTTTGCTGAAGACGGTTTTCGTTCGCGTTGCTGCAGCTTAATTAAACGCTTCTTTACCTTGTCCGCTTTCTTCTCTTGTTTTCTAGCTTTGCGCTCCCATTTGCTTACTTTTTCCTTCTTCTCCTTTACTGGTTGCGAGTTATTCTGTGCAAGCAAACCGCCAGAATAAAAAGAAAAAATAAGCGTTAAGGTTAAAATGCTAAAAGCCCATTTGAGTCCTGTCATGGTGCAATATTTTAAATTATTTTCTACCCGAGCTCTGATTACTGCGGTATTTCTGTTAGTCGCTGCTTCAAGTTGCAGGAAAAATGAAGAAACACAAATTCCTGTTCCTCCAGTTGATTTTTCTGTTAACATAAACAACCCGCAATACATCGCTCTAAAATCAATTGGCGGCTGGGTTTATGTTACGGGAGGAAGTAAAGGTATTATCTTATACCGAAGCGAGGAAAGCAACATTAATGCTTTCGATAGACACAGCCCCTTCGAGGTTAACCGGGGTTGCCAGGTTTCTGTAGATAGCTCCGATATTGCTGCTATAGACACATGTAGCAATAGCCGATTCTTATTGCAAACGGGAAACCCTATTTCTGGGCCTGCTACACAACCTTTATTCTCGTATCAAACGAACTTTAACGGACAGAACTTGCGGGTTTTTAATTGAGTCCGACCCACTATACTGTTTTGCATAAAAAAGGGGAGCTATACTGGCTCCCCTTTTTCAATACACTGTGGTAAATATTTTAGTAGCGGTACGCGTCTGATTTGAACGGCCCTTGAACTGGAACACCAATATATTTTGCTTGGTCATCTGTTAGTTCCTCAATCTCCACTCCGATTTTAGCTAAGTGAAGGTGTGCAACTTTCTCATCTAAGTGCTTAGGAAGTACATAAACCTTGTTCTCGTAGTTATCCGAATTCTTCCAAAGCTCAATTTGAGCCAGTGTTTGGTTGGTAAACGAGTTGGACATTACGAAAGAAGGGTGACCTGTTGCACATCCTAAATTTACCAATCTACCATTGGCCAGTAGGATGATGTCCTTACCATCGATGGTGTATTTATCCACCTGAGGTTTGATTTCTTCCATGGTGCTACCGTGGTTATCCTTTAACCAAGCAACATCGATTTCATTATCAAAGTGGCCAATGTTACATACAATGGCTTTATCCTTCATGTTCTCGAAGTGACGCCCTACAATGATGTCCTTGTTTCCTGTAGCTGTAACTACAATATCCGATTCTTTAACGGCATCGTCCATCTTTTTCACTTCGTAACCGTCCATTGCAGCTTGCAATGCGCATATAGGATCTATTTCCGTTACAATAACACGAGCACCTGCTCCACGGAGTGAAGCTGCCGATCCTTTACCTACGTCACCGTATCCTGCTACAACAGCTACTTTGCCCGCAATCATAACATCGGTTGCTCTACGGATGGCATCCACTAAAGACTCCTTACATCCGTATTTGTTATCGAACTTGGACTTGGTTACCGAGTCATTAATGTTAATGGCTGGCATGGGTAGTGTACCGTTTTTCTCACGGTCGTGTAGGCGCAACACCCCAGTTGTAGTTTCTT
This sequence comes from uncultured Flavobacteriales bacterium, assembly GCA_964627445.1. Classification (GTDB taxonomy): domain Bacteria; phylum Bacteroidota; class Bacteroidia; order Flavobacteriales_D; family Luteibaculaceae; genus Luteibaculum. The sequence goes on from CAZVJF010000001.1 coordinate 238,694, forward strand.
CTGAAAGACCACGGATATCTTTTACCAATTCTGGGAAACGATCAAGAACCATGTTGGTTAGATCCCCACCATCATCGAGGATCATGTTCAAGGACTTGCCGTCTTTGAAGGCAAAAAGCGTTTGCTCTATGCACCAATCAAACTCCTCCTCGGTCATGCCTTTCCAAGCGTAAACTGGAATTCCTGCTTTTGCGATAGCTGCAGCAGCATGATCTTGGGTAGAATATATGTTACAGCTAGACCAAGTTACCTCTGCACCTAGCTCTACTAAAGTTTCGATTAGAACAGCAGTTTGGATGGTCATGTGCAAACACCCAGCGATACGCGCTCCGGCTAAAGGCTTAGAAGCACCAAATTCTTCTCTTAACGACATAAGCCCAGGCATCTCTGCCTCAGCCAAATTAATTTCTCTACGGCCATATTCAGCCAAGCTGATATCTTTTACCTTGTATGCTTCGGTTGTCTTGGTCACACTCATGTGCTTTTAATTTTTTGCAAAGTTAGCGTTTCAGATTCATGAAGCCAAAACCGTATTTTTGTAATAATGTTTAACTCGCATACAGATTTAACAAATAGCGCATCCCTAGTCGATATCCAATATGCGGTTACGAATGTGGCTCCTGAGGTATGGTCTAAAACGACCAACAGGCTTCCTTTGTTGCGAAAAGAACAGAAACAAAAGGCACAAGAAACGCTATCCAACCTTCTTTCCACTCCGCTCACGGTAGAGAAAGACGAACATGGCAAGCCCTTTATCCAAAATCCACACCATATAAGCATTACCCACTGCCAAGAAAAAGTCGGTGTAGTAGCCAGTACCTTACCCGTGGGGATTGACCTCCACCATTATTCGCCAAAAACACAGCGTGTAGCGAAGAAATACTTAAATGATTTTGAGCTTGAATACTGCCAAAGCTTCCAAGAGAAGATGCTCTTTGATGTGTTTTGGGCCGCTAAAGAAGCTGTATTTAAAATATTTGGAGTGAACCTTGCTTTTAAAGACATCCAGCTCCACTTTGATTCCAGCCAAGGAAAAATTGAAGTTGACTTAGCAAAAAGACCAGAAAAGGTTAATCTTGCCTACCAAACCTCGGAAGATCTGGTGCTATGTCTGGCCCAATTAGTCGTTTAACCCAATTTAGCAGTGCTCCCAAAGAGTTTATTGTCCTTATTGATCCCGAAAAGGAGATTAACGAGGCTGCTCTTATTGCCAAATGCCATTTACTCAACGAGGCTCGTTTGCCTTTTGTGTTTGTGGGTGGTTCGGAGACTTCAGCGGAAGAATCCCAGCAAGTATCGCAAACATTAAAGCAGTATTATCGCGGCAAGTGCATCGGTTTTCCGGGTAGTGCGCATCAGCTCAACTCCCAATGGGATGGCCTTTTGTTTTTTAGCTTGGTGGGAAGCGACAATCCGCAGTATCTTTTCAAACAGCAATTGGAAGGAACCCGAATTATGCAAGACAAGGGGCTAAAACCCGCGATTTTCCCCAGTTCTTACATTCTTGTCGGAAACCATAGTAGCAGTACGGCACAGCAAACCCGATTAAAAACTTTAGATACCCAGGACACGGAGGCTATTTGCCTCCATGCACTTACGGCAAGAAATTTCGGCATGCTGCACACCTATATAGAAGCGGGTAGCGGTGCAGACCGTCATGTTGATCCAGCACTTATCGCACAGCTACGCAAACGGTTAGACACCCTACTGATTGTAGGTGGCGGCATAAAAGAGCCTGAAACTGCCACAGCACTTTGGGATGCTGGAGCCGATTTTATAGTGGTTGGAAATGCTATTGAAGAAAATCCAGAACTAATTACCGCATTTACCGAAGCCAAAAACACCTGTAACCAAAGCCTACAAAGTTCATGAAAAAGCTCGTTGTAAAAAATCTGGCTTTTTTGGTTCCTTATACCATAGTTTTTTCCGTGTGTTTCGTAACGGTATGCTTGGAAGAAAAAGGTCCGCTGCACCGCACCATGAATGCATGGAACCACCCTACTTTAGACCTTATTTTTCCTTGGATTACCAAACTTGGTGAAGCCTTACCCCTCATTGTGCTGGCCATTTTAGGTTTGTATTTATCCTGGAGAGTTTTTCTTGCTTCGGCTACGAGTTACCTATTTGGGGGACTCATCGTTTTGTTTGGGAAACTGGTCTTATTCGATCATTATCCGCGCCCTAGCAAATACTTTGGCGATGACGCTGCTTTGCATTGGGTGGAAGGCGTTGTCTTGCGCTCTAACAACAGTTTTCCAAGCGGACATACCCATGCCGGTTTTACTGTCTTTTTCTGTTTAGCGCTGCTGCTGCCGGGAAAATGGAGTAAATTTTTATGCTTCCTTATAGCGTGCCTTGTAGGTTATAGCCGCATTTATATTTCCCAACACTTCCTTATGGATGTGGTTGCTGGGTCTGCCATAGCCATTCTTACTTGCTTGCTGTGGTTTGCTTTTTGGCAAAGGAAGGATTACCCGTGGCTGGATAAACGGCTGTTAAGCTTTATTCCTCTTCCTGGAAATTACACAGACACGGATCTGAAAAAATAAAGTCTACAGCGCGAAAACTGTTGCGCAAATTTTTCTGCTCGTCTACGTTCAATTTTATTCCCGACATATCCACGGTGCGCAATTCCTCCATTTGATTTACACAAAATGGAAGGTTGTGCAAATCGTTTACCCACAAAACCAACTTGCTCAATTGGTGCAAATCGCAGAGCTGCGAGCCCAGTTCAGCGATGTAATTATCGCCCACATCCAATTGCTCCAAAGTCTGTATTTCATAGACCCATTCTGGCAATTGCTTGAGTCCTGCCTTTCTCATTGTGAGCCACTTTAGGGGTATTTTGGCCAAGTCGGGTGCTGCCTCGGATTTATTGATCTTACCCGTTACTTGCAGGTAAGTAAGATCCCATGCCTCCCTTTCATACAAGTCTATAAGCCGGTCTAGATGCTTGGATTTACATTTTATAGCCCGCTCTTTTGCGCAGTCTCCTTCCCGTTTGAATTTGCAGTAAGACACCTGTGCCGCTACACCACCAAATGCTAAAAGAAGAAGAGTACTAAGAAAGTATCGCAAGGCTTTGTTGTTTATCTTTTTCCAATTGCGCCTGTAACGCATCTACGGAGTCAAATTTTGCTTCATCGCGTATTCTGGTTCTAAAAGATACTCGAATTTCCTCGGTGTAGAGGTCTCCACTAAAGTTAAAAATATGTACCTCTAGCGAGGTGCTGTTTTTAGAAGATACGGTAGGGCGCGTACCGATGTTCATCATTCCTTTAAACGTCTGGTCACCCACCTTTACCAAAACCGCATATACCCCACGCTTTGGAATGAGCTTAAAATTGTCCTCGACCAGTAAATTAGCGGTAGGATATCCAATTTTACGTCCCAAGCCTTCGCCTTTGACCACTTTGGCCGTTATAAAGTAATCGTAATTCAAGTAGGTGTTAGCCGTGCTCACATCACCTGCCAGGAGTGCGTTGCGCACTTTAGTAGAAGATACATTGACATCTTCAACATCCTTAGCAGCTATTTCTTTTACGTCAAACCCAAACTCCTTACCAAAAGCTTGCAGTTGCGAAAAATCGCCTTCTCTATTCTTACCAAACCGGTGGTCATAGCCCACTGCCATGGTATGCACGCCAATTCCATCCACCAAAATATCTTGTACATACTGCGCGGCTCCCATTCTAGAGAAGCTCTGAGAAAAAGGATAGATGACAAAATGATCGACCCCATAGCGTTCTAAAAGCTCGGCCTTTTCCTCTAGGGTACTTAACAGTTTTAAGTCGTTGTCATCCGGAAAAATAACCAAACGAGGATGCGGCCAAAAGGTAAGCACTACAGACTCGCCTTGTACCTGCTGGCTACATTGCCTTAAATACTGCAGTATTTTTTGGTGCCCCACGTGTACACCATCGAAAGTACCCGTGGTTACCACAGGGTTTTGCAAATTTTTTATTTCAGAGAGGTCTCGGTATATCTTCATAGCCAGCGCAGGACAAATAACTCTTTTTCGAGTACGCAAAGCAACGGATTGCCATCCAACATACTGCTATTTTTTTAACAAACTTTGATCGGAAGCAGTATTATAGTACTTTCGCGCTCGAATTACGCGTATTGCATTAAATCGTTTAAGATGTCGCAAATAAAAGGCAAAATCACACAGGTTATTGGTCCTGTAGTTGACGTGAGTTTCGAGGGAGAGAACATAGAACTTCCGAACATTTACGATGCATTAGAAACCAAAAAGAATGACGGTTCTGTAGTGGTACTAGAGGTACAGCAGCACATTGGTGAAGACACTGTGCGTACCATCTCAATGGATTCTACGGAAGGTTTGAACCGTGGTGGAGAAGTGGTTGCTACTGGAGCACCTATTTCTATGCCCATCGGTGATGACATCAAAGGACGTCTATTTAATGTAGTAGGAGAAAGTATCGATGGTATCAATAAGGTTGAGACCAAAGACTCCTACCCTATTCACAGAGAAGCTCCTAAATTCGAAGATCTATCTACCGCTACCGAGGTTTTATTTACAGGAATTAAAGTAATTGACCTAATTGAGCCTTACGCTAAAGGTGGTAAGATTGGTTTATTTGGTGGTGCCGGTGTGGGTAAAACCGTACTGATTCAGGAATTGATTAACAATATTGCCAAAGGATACGATGGTTATTCGGTATTCGCTGGTGTGGGTGAGCGTACCCGTGAAGGAAACGACCTCCTTCGTGAAATGATTGAGTCTGGAATTGTAACTTACGGTGATGATTTCTTGCACTCCATGGAAGAAGGCGGATGGGACCTTTCTAAAGTAGAAATGGCTAAGTTGAAGGAATCGAAAGCCACCTTTATCTTCGGTCAGATGAATGAACCTCCCGGAGCTCGTGCTCGTGTAGCACTTTCTGGTCTTACCATGGCAGAGTATTTCCGCGATGGTGCTGGCGAAGAAGAGCAAGCTGGTGGTGGTAAAGACATCCTTTTCTTTATCGATAACATCTTCCGCTTTACACAAGCAGGTTCAGAGGTTTCTGCACTTCTTGGTCGTATGCCTTCTGCGGTAGGTTATCAGCCTACTTTGGCAACGGAAATGGGTGCCATGCAAGAGCGTATTACCTCAACCAAAAAAGGTTCTATTACTTCGGTACAGGCGGTATACGTTCCTGCGGATGACTTAACGGATCCGGCTCCAGCAACTACCTTTGCTCACTTGGATGCGACCACGGTACTTTCTCGTAAAATTGCCGAGTTGGGTATCTATCCTGCGGTAGATCCACTAGATTCTACTTCACGTATCCTTACTGAAGAAATCGTAGGAAAAGAGCACTACGCTTGTGCACAACGCGTAAAAGAGATCTTACAACGTTACAAAGAACTTCAAGATATTATCGCGATCCTAGGTATGGATGAGCTTTCTGAAGAAGACAAGAAAGTAGTACACCGTGCACGTAGGGTACAGCGTTTCTTATCTCAGCCTTTCCACGTTGCAGAGCAGTTTACGGGTATTCCTGGTGTTATGGTACCTATTGAGGAAACCATCAAAGGCTTTAACATGATCATGGATGGTGAAGTGGATGAATATCCAGAAGCGGCCTTTAACTTAAAGGGTACCATCGAAGAAGCCATTGAATCTGGTAAGAAAATGTTGGCTGAGGCCTAAAACAAAACCCTATGGTTTTAGAAATAATAGCACCTGATCGTAATATTTTTAAAGGAGAAGCTAAAAGCGTCATCGTTCCTGCGGTAGACGGCTCTTTAGGTATCTTAGATCACCACGCTCCGCTTATTTCCACCCTAAAAAAAGGTGTGGTTGAAGTAGCTGGAAATGAAAGTCACCAGTTTGAGATTAATGGTGGTGTGGTAGAGGTATTACAAAACAAAGTGATTGTTTTAGCAGAGTAATTAAAACCCACTTATAACAAAAACCCCGATGGCCTTCCATCGGGGTTTTGTGTTCCATGGCACCACTTCCCAATCATATCGCTCATAAGTTAGCGGAACGCAAAGAAGACGGATCCTACCGTAGCCTACCCCACCGTGGAGACGGCATTGACTTTTATTCCAATAACTATTTGGGACTGACCCAACCTCCCGCTAATGTTTGGGATGGCCATGACGCCTTTGCTTCAGGCTCTAGGCTCTTGAGTGGAAACAGTAACTGCCATATGGAGGTTGAGGCCGCAGCTGAGGCCTTATGGGGCCAACCCTGCTTGCTTTATAACAGCGGATACAGCGCAAATTTGGGCCTGCTTCAAGCTATTCCGCAAAAGGGAGATATAATCTTGTACGATGCTTTAGTCCATGCCTCCATTCGCGATGGCCTGCGCTTATCGCATGCCAAATGCTGGTCTTACCCGCATCAGGACCTCGAGATGTTGGCCGATAAACTGGCCAGAGCCCGAAAAGAAGCAAAAACGGTGTACGTAGTAACCGAAGGCCTATTTTCAATGAATGGGAGTGTAACCGAGGTGGGATCTATCTTACAGCTTTGCAGCCAGTTTGAAGCATACCTTATTTTGGATGAAGCCCATTCGGGAGGTGTATTTGGCGTAAACGGCTTGGGCTTATCAGAAAAAATGGCCAAACACCCTTATTTATTAGCCACCACCTTCCCGCTAGGAAAAGCTTTTGCCACTTGCGGATGCTTGGTTCGCTGCTCGCCTATGCTAAAAGAGTATCTGATAAATTTTAGCAGAGCCTTTATTTACACTACTGCGTTGCCGCCCAACGTTGCCAATCTTATTAAGCATAGACTTACGGAGGTTGTAGCAGCTAACGCAGCCCGGCAAAACATTCTAGCACTCATACAATGCTGGAAAAGTAAAGCCAAGAAAGCAGAATTCACCCATAATTTTGGGCCCATTCAATTTATGAACGTTCCACGGTCCGAACACCCGAACATTGCCCATACCCTTCACGAAAATGGCTTTGAATTGCTGCCGGTAAAACACCCCACCGTACCTGAGGATGAAGAGGGTTTCCGTGTAATTTTGCACGCGCACAATACCGAAGCAGAAGTTATTGCGCTTTTAAACCTTTTACAATGATCCAATACGATAAAACCAGACCCATTTTTGTTACCGGTATTGATACCGGTGTTGGAAAAACCGTTTGTTCGGCTGTGCTTACCACCGCTCTCGATGCCGACTACTGGAAACCCGTACAAGCGGGAGATCTGCACCAAACAGATACGCATTTTATTCAATCGCATGCCAGCCTAAAGCAGGGTAAAATCCACCCAGAATTGTTTGCGCTTAAGGAGCCCATGGCCCCCCATGGTGCAGCAGAATTAGAGAATATACACATGCGCCTTACCGATTTCTCCTTACCCCAAACCAACAATACCCTGGTAATAGAAGGTGCAGGTGGATGTATGGTACCGATTAACAACACCCATACACTGTGCGATCTCATGCAGTCTTTAAAGGCACAAGTAGTGGTTGTAGTAAAAAACTACTTGGGTAGCATAAACCACACGCTGCTCACAATAAATCACTTGCAAAGCCTTTCAGTAGATGTATTGGGGCTCATCATATCTGGAGACCGCAACGCGTGTTCAGAAGACGCCTACGTAGCGCACGGCATGGTGCCCATTGTTGGCCACGTGGAACAAGCTAAGGCACTTACCAAAGAATTTATTCGGGAGCAAGCCGATGTGCTGGCGAAAAACCTTCAACCCCTGCAGGAAAAGATATGAGCAATTGGGTAGACCAAGACAAAGCACTGATATGGCACCCGTTTACCCCTTTAAAGGGGCAGGCCGATCCGCTACCGGTAGTCAAGGCCAAAGACTGTACCCTTTTTTTGGAAGATGGGCGCGAACTCATTGATGCCATCTCCTCGTGGTGGGTAAACCCCTTGGGACACGCGCACCCAGAAATTGCACAAGCGGCCTACGACCAAATGACCACCCTAGAGCACGTGGTTTTTGCCGGATTTACGCACAAACCCGCTGTAGATCTTGCAGAAAAGCTACTCGCGCACAACAAGCATCCATTCCAAAAGGTGTTCTTTTCAGACAACGGCTCTACCAGTGTAGAAGTGGCCCTAAAGCTTGCCGTCCAGTACTATTATAACCTAGGCCAGCCTAGAAAACGCTTTATAGCGCTAGAAAACGCTTACCATGGCGACACCTTTGGCACTATGTCGGTTGGAGAGAAAGGCACCTTCTTTAAACCTTTTGAGGAGCTTACTTTTGAAGTGGATCAAATTCCAGTTCCTACCCATGAGAACTTTGAATGGGTGAAGCAACGATTTACCAAGCTAGTACAATCGGGCGAAGCGGCAGCGTTTATTTTTGAACCCCTTCTGCAAGGTGCGGGTGGAATGAACATGTACAGCCCAGAGCACCTGGATGAACTTATTGCTATTGCCCACAAGCACAACACATTGTGCATAGCCGATGAAGTAATGACTGGATTTGGCAGAACGGGCACCTTATTTGCTTCGGATCAACTCACGGCATCGCCCGATTTAATGTGCCTTTCCAAATGCCTTACTGGAGGCTTTATTCCTTTGAGCGTTACCTTAGTAAACCAACAAATTACTGCGGCCTTTGACAACGATGAAGTAGCCAAAGCATTTTACCATGGGCACAGTTACACAGGAAACCCCGTAGGATGTGCGATCGCCAACAAATCGGTGGATTTAATTGCGAGCCAGGAAACATCCGAACACTGGAAGCGCATTCACAACAAGCACCAACAGTTTGCTACGTCCATACAGGATCATCCTAGAACACAAAACATTCGCATTTTAGGAACAGTACTGGCTTTTGAGGTTAGCCACAATGAGGAAGGGTATTTTTCCAACATAAAACACCAACTGCAACAATCCTTTTTTAACGATGGCGTATTGCTACGTCCGCTTGGAAATACAGTGTATATCATGCCTCCGTACATCATTACCGATGCTGAACTCGAGCGTATTTATGATGCAATACAGAATGCTTTAGCCAGCCTATGATCGTAAACCTGGGCATAAAGAATTGGGCTTCCATTTCTCCAATGGGATGTAGTACTTTGGAGGTGCTTGAATCCTACAAAACAGATGCTACCGCATTAACCTACAATGCACGATGGCAAGGAAAACTAGCGGCAAACACCGAAGCGAAACTGCAGCAATTTTTAGAACCCCAGCGGTTGTATAAAAAACTGGATCGCAGTGCACAATTGGGCACTTTTGTAGCCAACCAACTCCGTGAAAAGGAATCTTCTGAAATTAAGGCCAACTGTGGGGTTTTTGCGGGTTCAAGTAGAGGAGCCACAGGCTTGCTGGAAGCCGGTTTCAAAGAATACATGGAAACTGGGAAAGCACCCGCACAAACCTCGCCCCATACCACCGCAGGGAATATCGCCAGTTTTATTGCGCAATGCCTGGGAGGCGGTGTTGTAGAGCAGAGTTATTCCATAACCTGTAGTACCTTTTCTCATGGAGTGGCCAATGCAGCTGCCTGGCTCAAAAGCGACATGGTGCCCCAAATGGCAGTTTTTGGCTGCGAAGCACCACTAACTCCGTTCACCTTTTCGCAGATGGAAGCGCTGGGTATTTATAGTCGCGAACCCAAACAAGAACCTTTTCCTTGCAAAGCGCTCAACACCAGGAAAAAGCACAACACTATGCTTCTGGGAGAAGGGGCATTTGGAATACTCTTGGAAAAAAATGACCACACGCCTTACTACATCAGCGCAATAGGCATGGCCAAAGAACACGTAAGCTCTGCAGCTGGTGTTACCCCGGAGGGACAAGGAATTTACGATGCCATGAGACAGATCACCACTGAGATGGAAGAGCCCATAGATGCCGTTGTAACCCATGCACCTGGCACCCTATTAGGGGATAGTTCGGAACTGCATGCGATACAACGCCTTTTTAGCGATGAGCAGCCTGCGATAACCAACAACAAGTGGAAAATTGGACACACATTTGGTGCATCGGCTGGTTTATCCGTTGAAATGGCCTTGCTGATGCTACAAGAGCAGTCTGTCTTTTATCCACCTTACCTCAACAAAAAAAAATCAAAACAACCTTTACGTCATATTTTGGTAAATGCCATTGGCTTTGGTGGAAACGCCATTTCCATGTGCATTAGCCGAAGAGATTAATTTATTAAACTGCATTCGCTATTTTCGCTACCTATGACAGCTATTCGTACCAACTGGACTCGTGAAGAGATTTCCGCCATATACAACAAGCCACTACTAAGCTTAGCCTTTGAGGCTGCCCAAATCCACAGAGAATTTCACACAGAAAATGAGGTACAGGTGTGTACCTTACTTTCTATAAAAACGGGTGGATGCCCCGAAGACTGTGCGTATTGCCCTCAAGCAGCGCGCTACAGTACCGATGTAAATGTGCACAAGCTTTTGGATAAGCGCATTGTATTGGCCAATGCCCAAAAAGCTAAAGATGCCGGGTCTACCCGCTTTTGCATGGGTGCGGCCTGGAGAGAAGTACGCGACAACCGCGACTTTGATAAAGTGGTAGAAATGGTGCAAGAAGTGAATGATATGGGCTTAGAAGTTTGCGCCACCTTGGGCATGATTAATGAGCACCAAGCTAGCCGGCTTAAAGAAGCTGGCTTGTACGCGTACAACCACAACTTAGATACCTCGGAAGAAAAATACGAGGACATCATATCCACCCGCACCTATGACGATCGTAAGGATACCTTAGGCAATGTGCGTAAGGCAGGATTAACCATATGCAGCGGGGGTATCATTGGCATGGGCGAAGAAGACAACGACCGTATTGGTATGTTGCAAACCCTGGCCAACATGGACCCACAGCCCGAGAGTGTTCCCATAAATAAGCTGGTTGCTGTAGAAGGTACTCCTTTGGCAGAACAGGAGGAGGTACACGTATTTGAAATGGTTCGCATGATAGCCACGGCACGTATTCTTATGCCTAAAGCCATGGTGCGTTTGTCTGCTGGTAGGCTTTCTATGACCGAAGAAGGGCAGGCCTTATGCTTTATGGCGGGTGCGAATTCTATTTTTGCTGGAGACAAACTACTGACTACCCCGAATCCTGCTGAGGACGAAGACATGAAGCTTTTTAGCAAGTTGGGTTTAAATCCACGTCAGTCTTTTAAGGCAGAATCTGCCGGATGTGGAAAACAGACACACAGCGAGCAAGAAGCCTCGGTTTCGGAATAAAATTTGGTGGCTAAACAAGAATCAGGAAGCCAACAATCCAAGAATTCCGCTAATCACTAAAAATCCATAGGAGATGGCTTTTTAATAGGTTTGAAGAAATTTCATCCTATGCGTCTCTTATTATTTTGGGTTTGTGTAGCGCTATGCACAAGTGTTACGTATGCGCAAGAAAACTTCTTGGTGACCAACAACCAGGCCGATTCGGTTATTAAAGGGCTTTATAATACAACAGATTTTCCTGCAGGAGCTGTCATTAACCCTGCTGAGTTTGCCAGCGTAGTAAACCAAGCGGTAAATCCAGACACCCTTAAAAGCTACATTCTAAAGCTAGCCACTTTTGGCAACAGAAATACAGGTAGCGACACCACCTCGACCACTACGGGCATAGGTGCTGCACGCAGATGGGTTTACAGCAAATTTCAGGAGTACCAGCAAACCAATCCTCGCGTAATACCCAGTTATTTCCAATTTGATGAAGACATCTGCGAGGCCAACCAACACCGCAATATACTGGCGGTACTTCCAGGAAATGATATTGCAGATCCTTCGGTAGTTGTTGTTGAGGGCCATATCGATTCGCGCTGTGCTGGCGTATGCGATATTGAATGTGATGCTCAGGGAATAGAAGACAACGCCACAGGAACCGCGCTTGTCATGGAATTGGCCCGCGTGATGAGCGCTTACCAACTAAAGCGCACCATTGTATTTATGGTAACCATAGGCGAGGAACAAGGGCTGCATGGCGCCAATGCATTTTCTCAGTACTGTGTGGATGAGGGCATCAACGTAAGGGCCGTTTTTAACAACGATGTTATTGGTGGAATTCTTTGTGGTAAAACCGCTTCACCTCCAGGATGTACCACGGAAGATGCCGTAGATAGCACATCGGTGCGAATTTTTTCTTTTGCAGGAGCTAATTCAGCCGCTAAAAATTTAGCGCGCTTTGCCAAAATAGAGTATCAAGAAGACTTAAAGCCCATGGTAGGGGTTCCTATGGAGCTTCGCATCATGTCGCCCGAAGACCGTGGAGGTCGCGGTGGAGATCACATTCCATTCCGAGTAGATGGATTTCCCGCCATACGCTACTGTGCTGCAAACGAACATGGCGATGCTAGTAATGGGCCCGATTACGAAGACCGCCAACACACCGAAGAGGACATCCTAGGACTAGATACCGATGGAGATATGGTGATCGACAGTTTCTTTGTAGACTTTAACTACCTGGCGAGGAACACGGTGATTAACGGGGTGTCCGCTTCAGCGGCTGCCAACGGCCCCTTGTCGCCCGAAATTTCCGTTGTTGTGCTAGATGATGGACGCATGGAAGTGACCATAGATCCTACGGAACCGGGTGTGGCCTACAAAATAGGAATTCGCACACTAGCCAATGATTTTGATAGCCTGTATACCACTACCGAACTGGTAGATACCTTAGAGCGCGTGGGCAGTAACGTGCGATACTTTATTACTGCTTGCACCGTAGACGAAAACGGAATAGAAAGCTTGTTTGGAAATGAGGTTCGTGTATTTAGCCGGGTGGGTATAGCCGAAGAGAACGACTTTGAAGACACCGGGATTTTCTTACAAGCCAACCGTCCTAACCCCTTTGATGAAGCTACCTACATCATGTTTGAAGCCGACCAACGCTGGCAAGGAAAGCAAGGCCTTATTGAAATTATGGACAACACAGGTCGCGTAATTCATAAAATGCAAACTACGGTTGAAAATGGCCATAACGAGGTACTGTATCGCCACGGTGAAGGCACTACAGGTATTCTACACTACCGTCTGTCTATTGAAGGGCAAGCTTTGGGCACCAAGTCGATGATCTTCGCCAACTAAAAAATTACCTGAGTACCGCGATGCGATCTGGATCTCCATCCGGATCGCCTGTTACGGTGCCGTCTGTTGCCAAATCGGTGCCATTTAATAGCAGCAAACCTGCTAAATGGGGAGCCGCCATCGAAGTTCCTGAGGTTATTCCATAGCGCCCATCAGGAAGGGTAGATAGAATATTGGTTCCCGGCTGCGTAAAATCTACAGGTGGATTACCAAAGTTGGAGTAGGATGCAAACCGGTCTCCCTGATTGAATGCAGACACCGTAAAAAGATTTTCGCCATTGGCACGAGCCGGAGAGGTATTGCTGGCATTTTCCGAACTGTTTCCAGCCGCCATGGACACGAAAAAACCTTGCGACCCTAAGTTGCGAACGCTCTGATCGAGTAAGGTACTGGTACCTCCACCCAAACTGAGGTTTACAGCTTCTCCAGCATTTCCGTTTTGGGAGATATAGTCCAAACCATTCATTACATCGGCACTGTTGCCGCGGCCGTTGTCATCCAAAACACGAATAGCCACTAAATCGCATCCTGCTGCTACGCCAACTACACCAAAATCATTATTGATAGCGCCTACCGTTCCAGCCACGTGGGTGCCGTGTCCGTTACCATCATCGGCAAACACCCCAATGGGTATGCCGCCAATAATTCCAGAACTCCCAACAAAATCGCGGCTTAGGTCGGTATTTACATTTAAATCGGGATGATCTAAATCGATACCCGTGTCCACAATCCAGGCACGCTTATCTGTTGCGGTTCGGGCTCCCACGCGCGATATCCCCCAAGGGACGTCTTGGTTTCCAATATCAAAGGATTCCGTTGCACAATTTTGTGCGATGGAAAAGGCTTGCACCGGTTCAATATTAAGGCTGGGCAACACATTACGCAGTACGGTAAACTCGCTCGCAGCACCATTTACCAGGTGGGCATCTACCAATGTGTATTCTCTAACCCAACGGTTGGCCAAGCTAAACTGGGCTAAGGCCTGCTTTACATCTCCCTCGGTACCTTCGGGCAAGTACAAAAAAAGCTGCTCGGGAATTTGCTTATTGCCTTTGGGAGCCACTAGGTTGGTTTCTACACAATTGCTTCCTGTGTTTTCGTCTTTCTTACATCCAACCAACAATCCCAAAACGATGGGTATGATAATAAGACTTCTCATGATTGTAATTTCGAATTATTCTGGTGTCGCGTTTTATCTCGTAACGTTTTTTTGGCAAAGTTCTTCTCCAACTCCTCTTCTAGGTTAATGCCCGTTTGGTTGGCCAAACACATCAGTACCCAAAGTACATCGGCCATTTCCTGGCCTAGGTCTTTATCCTTATCACTCTCCTTCTCACTTTGCTCGCCATACCTGCGTGCCATAATCCGGGCTACCTCTCCTACCTCCTCGGTAAGAATAGCCATGTTGGTGAGCTCATTAAAATAACGCACGCCAATGGTTTGTATCCAGCGGTCTACTTTTTCTTGTGCTTCGGTGATCGTCATTATTCTCTATGCTTAGAATCCATTACTATGGTAACGGGGCCATCGTTTACCAGTTGCACCTGCATATCAGCACCAAAAGAACCGGTTTCGACCTGGAGTTGGTGTTTTATCTGCAATTCCCTGCAAAAGGATTCAATAGTTTTTTGTGCAAAATCCGGTTCTCCAGCCTTTATAAAGCTCGGGCGATTGCCTTTTTTGGTAGATGCGTGCAGGGTAAACTGGCTCACTACCAATACCTGTTTGGAAGTGTCTTGCACCGAAAGATTCATTTTCCCTTCATCGTCTGAAAATATGCGCATGTTGGCTACTTTGTTGGCGAGCCAAACCACATCTTCCTGAGTATCTTCGTCTTCCACGCCTACCAAAACCAGTAAGCCCTGGTCTATGCTTCCTACTATTTCTTGGTTTACACTTACGCTGGCTGCCTGGGTACGTTGAATAACTATTCGCATGTATTATCCGTATTTATCGGTTCGGTAACTGCCTTCATCATCTTCCATCATGTTTAGGTAAGACTCGTAGCGAGTAGCTGCTATTTCTCCGTTTTCCACGGCTGCTTTCACCGCACATTTGGGTTCGTTGATGTGCTTGCAATTGTAGAAGCGGCAGTCTTCTAGCAAGGCTTTCATTTCTTTGAAGTATAGGGATATCTCATCCTTTTCCAAACGAGTAATTCCAAAGCCCTTGATGCCGGGTGTGTCTATAATGCGTTTGTTGTCATCTACATCAAACATCTCGGCAAAAGTGGTGGTGTGCTTGCCTTTGAGATGTACCGTGCTGGTATCCCCAATTTTAATGTCCATATCCGGGGCCAGTTGTTGTAGCAGGCTGGATTTCCCTACACCACTGTGTCCAGAGAACGCACTTACTTTATGCTCCATGGCCTGTGCAACCATTTCCAAACCTTGTCCCGTTTCCGCAGAGCACAAGGTCACTGGGTATCCCACCTTTTCGTACAAGTCCTTCCACTCCAATAATTCGGGGTGTTCGTCTGGATGCAAATCCACCTTATTGATAAGAATATGCACGGGTACCTTATAGGCCTCGGCCATAACCAAAAAACGATCTACAAAGCCAAAAGAAGTAGGCGGGTTTGCTATGGTAATTACCAAAAAAAGGCAATCTACATTGGCTGCTATTATGTGGGTTTGCTTGGATAGGTTGGTCGACTTGCGCAATATGTAATTCTTGCGTTCTTGAATTTCGTGGATGACCCCCTCATCTGCTTCCCCCTTCTTGTCTTCATGAAACGCAACCCAATCGCCCACCGCAATGGGGTTGGTAGATTTAATGCCCTCCATGCGAAATTTACCCTTAATGCGACAACGCCAAAAGTTTCCCGATGTATCCTTTACCCGATACCAACTTCCCGTTGATTTGTATACCTGTCCTTCCAAAGCCAATGTTATGGCTGTAAAGATGTGTATTTTGGATTAACTTCGCCCAAGCGTAACGGCTGGCTTTACAAACCTTAGGATTTAGACCTACTGCAGCGTTTGCAATCCTACTACTTTTGTGAATCAGCAACTCAGAAATAGCCTTTTGCCCATGTCCATAGCAGTACAGTCCATTACCAAAGAATACGGAGTTCAAAAAGCCCTCAACAGCGTCTCGTTCGAAATTAAGAGCGGTGAAGTAGTTGGATTTTTAGGCCCCAATGGTGCGGGAAAAAGTACGATGATGAAAATTTTAACGGGCTTTATTCCTCCCACCTCTGGAAAAGCGCAAGTAAGCGGTTTTGATGTAGAAGAAGGATCGATGGACGTGCGCAAACGCGTGGGCTATTTGCCCGAGCACAATCCACTGTATTTGGAGATGTACGTTAAAGAGTACCTCCACTTTAATGCCGATATTTTTGGCCTAAAAAACAAAAAGGCCCGGGTGGAAGAAATGATTGCTATGGTAGGCTTGGAGCGCGAACAAAAGAAAAAAATTGGAGCGCTTTCTAAAGGATATCGCCAGCGTGTTGGTTTGGCGCAAGCGCTCATTCACGATCCAGAAGTACTTATTCTGGATGAACCTACTTCGGGCCTAGACCCCAACCAAATCATAGAAATCCGCGATTTAATAAAATCGGTAGGTAAGGAAAAAACCGTAATGCTATCCACCCATATTATGCAAGAAGTGGAGGCCATTTGTGACCGGGTTATCATTATCAACAAAGGAGAAATTGTTGCAGATAACGATGTTACCCAAATTGTAAAAACGGGTGTAAAAACGGCCGTGCTTGTGGTAGAATTTGGTACCCCACTCGAAGAAAGGGCCATTCTTACCGTAAATGGGGTGCGGAAAGCCAAGCGTGTAAAGGATAACATTTGGGCGCTAGAACACGAGATAGACCTGGATATTCGCAAACGCGTGTTTGACTTTGCCGTATCACAAAGCTCCTCGGTGTTGGAAATGAAGCAAGAGGAGCGATCGTTAGAAGAGGTGTTTAAGTCGGTTACCAAAAATTAATTCTCATGCGCTGGATTCGAAACACCGTTCTGCTGCTATTCGGGATGGTTTCGGTTTCCAGTTATGCCCAGAACATAGAACTGTCTACGCGCCCCGAACAAATTCTTACAAACCGAAACATCGAAGTTTTGATCGTAAAGAATATGGGGACCTGGCGCTTAGGAGGGATAATCGCCTTTATGCCCAGTCGTCTAGACAGTGGACGAGCGACTCCAGGCGGAGGCGGTGCAGCTGCTACCTATGACGACCCCTTAGGTCACAGGGCCTATACAATGTTGGGAATTGGGGCCTTGGCCAGTAGAAATATCGGCACCAAGTTGTATGTATCCAGTGAGCTACTATTTCGCGACTATCGCTTTAGCAACAAGTACATCTTTTACGACAATGATGAACGACCTAGAAGCAACGTAGATGCATTACGCAGTGAAGAGGTTCAAGCCTTTATACTCAAATCCTACTTCACCATTGAAATGTATAGAAACAACTGGTTCTTCGTCAATGGCATGATGGGAGCTGGATTACGATACCGTCAAGTTCAATACACCACGCACAGCGGAAAGGTTGGCGGGAATTTTGTAACCGACCTAACAGAGCGTTTCAGCGAGTGGGTAGTTACACCTCAGGTGGGTATCCGAGTGGGTGTTTGTTTAGGGAAGCAAATCCAAGAATAATCATAAAAGCTCTTTCCGCCATTTTTCAAAATTCCTTGTAGCTTTGCCGCGAACTTCTGGGGTGGAAAAATTTGCGCGTATTGCAACCACAATAAAAAATGCTAAAAAGCAATGCAGCTTCCCCCGGGCAAATTTTCTTGAAAACATGCCGTATTTATTTACCTCTGAGTCCGTATCTGAAGGACACCCCGATAAAGTAGCCGACCAAATTTCCGATGCCCTGCTAGACAACTTTTTGGCTTGGGACGCCCACTCTAAAGTGGCTTGCGAAACCCTGGTAACCACAGGACAAGTGGTTTTGGCTGGAGAAGTAAAATCCAACACCTACTTGGATGTACAAAAAATTTCTCGCGATGTTATCGCACGCATTGGGTATACCAAAAGCGATTACATGTTCGAGGCCAACTCCTGCGGGGTATTTTCTGCCATCCACGAGCAATCGGATGATATTAACCGCGGAGTAGATCGTGGAAACATAGAGGAGCAAGGAGCAGGTGACCAAGGAATGATGTTTGGTTTTGCCTCGAACGAAACGGCAAACTACATGCCGCTAGCCTTAGATCTATCGCACCGCATACTTCAAGAATTGGCTGCGCTGCGTAGAGAGAACAACGAAATCACCTACCTCCGCCCGGATGCCAAGTCGCAAGTAACCATTGAGTACAATGACGACCACAAACCCATTCGCATTGACGCGATTGTGGTCTCTACCCAACACGATGAATTTGATACCAACGAACAAGCCATGTTGGATCAAATCAAAAAAGACATCGTAGAGATATTAATTCCGCGTGTAAAGGCGCAGCTCACTCCAGAAATACAAGCGCTGTTTAATGATGATATTACCTATCACATAAACCCTACGGGTAAGTTTGTTATTGGAGGACCCCACGGAGATACCGGCCTTACGGGAAGAAAAATTATTGTAGATACCTACGGAGGAAAAGGTGCCCACGGTGGTGGTGCTTTTTCTGGGAAAGACCCCAGTAAGGTAGACCGCTCTGCTGCTTATGCAGCGCGCCACATGGCCAAAAATATTGTGGCTGCAGGCATTGCAGACCAAGTGTTGGTACAAGTATCGTACGCCATCGGTGTAGTAGAGCCCACCTCACTATTTGTAGATACCTACGGAACTTCTAAAGTAGACCTCAACGATGGCGAAATCGCCCGCAAACTCGAGAAGGTGTTTGACCTTCGCCCCGGTATTATAGAGCGCGATCTTAAACTGCGCAACCCCATGTACTCCGAAACCGCAGCGTACGGGCACATGGGCCGCGACAACCGCACAGTAACCAAGACCTTCGAAACTCCGAACGGAGAGAAAAAAACGGTAGAGGTTGAGTTATTTACATGGGAAAAGCTAGACCGCGTAGACGATCTGAAAAAGGAGTTTTTCTAGATTTAAACTGCTATCCATATCTTAACCCGAGATGAAATCATCTCGGGTTTTTTTATGTTTTTTATGCAGCAATACGAAATCTTAAAGGTGACCCACTGGTGGTCTACCGAGAAACTAAGACAAAAGACTGAGGCTCTGGTAAAACAGAAAGCGCAATCTGGTTACCAAATTATATCGGTGTCTTTAGGCATGAACCATGGACTTATCCCTACGGCCTTTGTTGCGGTAGCGCGATCTACTTCTTCCGCATAAATACGCTTATAGGCACCCCATTAAAATTAAAGTGCTCGCGGATCTTGTTCTCTAAAAAGCGCTTGTACGGGTCTTTTACGTACTGCGGTAAATTGCAGTAAAATGCAAAAGCAGGTGTATGCGTGGGCAATTGCATACAGTATTTAATACGTACATACTTGCCTTTAATGGCTGGAGGTGGGTAGCGCTCTATTTCCTCCAGCATTACATCATTGAGCTTGGAGGTGGGTATTTTTTGGATGCGCGCCTGGTACACATCAATGGCCGTTTCTAACGCCTTGTGTATACGTTGCTTAGTAACGGTACTGGTAAAAATAATAGGCACATCCTTAAAGGGTGCTATGCGCTCAAATATCTTCTCTTTAAAGGCTTCCATGGTTTTGGATTCTTTCTCCACCAAATCCCACTTATTCACCAAAATAACCAGCCCTTTGCGGTTGTCTATTACATCAAAGAGGATGTGCAAATCTTGTTTTTCCACCCCAAGTGTAGCATCTATCATGAGGAGGCAAACATCGCTCTGCTCTATTGCCCGCATGCTGCGTACTACACTGTAAAATTCCAGATCCTCGTTTACCTTGGCCTTTTTGCGAATTCCAGCCGTATCTACCAGCATAAAATCAAAGCCAAAGGCCTGGTAGCGCACGTTAATGGCATCGCGTGTGGTGCCGCTAACAGGAGTTACAATGTTGTGTTCCTTTCCAGTAAGTACGTTTACTAGAGAAGATTTCCCCACGTTGGGTCTACCCACCACGGCAATCTTTGGAATATCCAATTCTTCTTCCTCCGTATGATTCGGAAATGAATCTACCAGTGCATCCAACAAATCGCCTGTTTGGCTACCGTTGGAGCTAGAAATAGGATATACATCGCCCAAACCAAACTTGTAAAACTCGCTGGTCTCACTTATGAGGTCGTAGGTGTCTACCTTATTGGCAACCACAAAAACCTTTTTGTTGGATTTACGCAGCAATTCGGCAATGGCTTCATCAAAATCGGTAATGCCACCATGGACGTCCACCAGAAAAAGTATGGTAGTCGCTTCCTCTATGGCGATGGCCACCTGCTTGCGTATTTCTTGCTCAAAAATATCCTCGGTATTGTGGGTAAATCCACCCGTATCAATAAGGTTAAAGGATACATTGCGCCACTGTGCTTTGCCGTAATGGCGATCGCGGGTTACCCCAGCAGTGCTATCTACAATAGCATCACGGGTTTCGGTTAATCGGTTAAAAAGGGTCGATTTCCCAACATTGGGGCGCCCCACTATAGCTACTACGTTATTCATTAGTCTTTAAAGCCGTATCGTTTCAATTTGTCTGGATTGCTTCTCCAATCCTTATCTACCTTCACACGCAAATCCAAGAAAATTTGCTTCTGCAAAAATGACTCGATATCTTTTCTTGCGCTAATTCCTAGGCGTTTTATTTCTTTCCCTTCTTTTCCTACCAGGATATTCTTCTGCGAATCGCGCTCTACCATAATGTACGCCTCTATGTGGTCCAACCGCTCTCCTTCCTTATAGGTATTAATTACTACCTCGGTGGCATAGGGTATTTCCTGCTCAAACTGCAAGAATATTTTCTCGCGAATCATTTCAGAAACAAAGTACCGAACGGGTCTATCGCTTAATTCTTCTTTGTTATAGTAGGGTGGATTTTCTGGAAGCCACTCTTTAATTTTTCCAAGCACCAAATCCAGGTTTACATTTTCAAGCGCGGAGATGGGTAAAATTTGTGCTTTGGGTAAGGTTTTATGCCAAAAATCTACCGTCTCGTGCAGTTTTTCGGGTGTGGCTAAATCCATCTTATTAATTAACACCAAGGCCGGAATTTCGCTTTTTGCAATTTGCTTTAACTGCATCTCTAAGCCTTCGCCACGGTCTTTGGTGTCTGTCACCCATAAAAAAGCATCTGCATCTTCAAAGGCAGGCTTAATCTCCGCCATCATGGCATCGTGCATTTTATAATGGCTTTTTATAATGATACCGGGCGTATCGGAAAACACAATCTGCAGATCGTCTTCGTTATACACCGCTATCATGCGATGACGCGTAGTTTGTGCTTTTGGCGTTACAATGGCCAGCTTTTCACCAAAGAGGGTATTCAGCAGGGTAGACTTACCCATGTTGGGTTTACCAAGTATGTTTACAAAACCGGCTTTGTGCATAGGTTAAGAAAATATTAATTCGTGCTTGCAGGAAATGCAATAATACGTATATTTGCCGCCACATTGCGGGGTGGAGCAGTTGGTAGCTCGTCGGGCTCATAACCCGAAGGCCGTTGGTTCGAGTCCAACCCCCGCTACTACAAAGCGATCTCAATACGAGGTCGCTTTTTTTTTGCCCTTTATTTCCCTTGTGCCACGTTTGTTTTGAATACGGATTTCTGCTTGCTTAGTACTATTCGATAGCAGCTTGTGCGTTTTTTACAACAAAAAAACGACCCATTTCTGAGTCGTTTTCATCATCGAAACCTTGTGGAGTGGATGGATCACAAGGATTTGTATTATTTTCTGCTGTTGGCTAACCTTCGTATGATTTTAGCTCAAAAGGAACATCTACAATGTCGGAGAACTCTTCACCGGCTTCTTCCATGTCTTCGTCCTCATCCAGGTAATGCCATTCTATAGTAACACAGTCATGCTCCTCGTGTATTTCCTCGAATTTCATAAGGATATCCAAAATGAGTTTGGAAGAAGCGGTGTTGAAGTAATCCATTTTAAAAACCACGGTGGTGGGGTTTTTGGGGGATTCTGCGTACGCATCCAACCAAGCAATAATGGGGTCGAAAAATACGGTTACATCTTCGGGTAGTGACTTGCCCGAAAATTCGAAAATATTGTTGTCTGCATCCAAGTGTACCTTGGGGGTTTCGTCTGTGGCTTCTATGTTAATTACTTCCATACTATTAACGTTTTATACACGGTCTACTTTGGTACTAAAAATGAAAAATGAGGTTTTGTCATTAATGGGCTCAAAGTGGTAGTCTACCTTGTTGCCTGTTTTTTTAATGATGTCAATAAAACCTAATCCGGCTCCAGATTTTTCTGAGAGTTTGGAGTCTCGTATCATTTGTTTGTAACGGGATTTTATCTCATCGGATTCGAGGGAATTGAACTCATCGAGCATGGACCGAATTCCCTCAATTTTTTCATTAATAATGGTGTTGCCTGTCGTAAGCATAAAGGCGTCTCCATGCTCTCCCAATAAAATGACGCCAGAGCCTGGTTTTTGCGCCTTGCCTGTATTCGGATCATCGGTGTGCTTGCAAATGTTTTGCATGCACTCTACCATTACGTGATATAGGCGCTTGGTTGCTTTGGTACTGGCCTCACTTTCTGTCATGTTTTTCTCGGTCATTGCCGTGAAAACTTT
The DNA here is from genome assembly GCA_964627445.1 of uncultured Flavobacteriales bacterium. Classification (GTDB taxonomy): domain Bacteria; phylum Bacteroidota; class Bacteroidia; order Flavobacteriales_D; family Luteibaculaceae; genus Luteibaculum. The sequence goes on from CAZVJF010000001.1 coordinate 261,332, forward strand.
TACGATGTCTTGGTTCACCTCTCCCTCGTATACCAACGATATGTTTTGCTCTAAGAGCGTATTGTGAAACTTGTATACAAAGTCCATGTAATCTGAACCTACCTCTATGGATGTTTTACTCATAACGGTATCCTTTGGTTTTATAAAAACTATCCCGTGTTTTGGATTGTTAAGTTACTTTTACTTTGAGGGCAGAACCATGGTTATTTTCACATAATTCAACTAGGAGAAACGTATTAGAACTAAATTTCTATTCCAAACAGTAGCACATCATCCATTTGTTTGTTTTCTCCCATCCATTGGGTAAACAACTTTTCAAATATCTCGTGCATCTGAGGCATGGTTTTATCTGGATTTTCTTCTATGCATTTTCTTATGCGCTTAGGCCCAAGCTTCAACACTTTATCGCCACCAAACTGGTCCGGCAGTCCATCGGAGAAAAAGAAAAAGCGATCGCCTTTCTGTACGTCAACATGCTGATCCTCGAAGGAGTTTTTGCCGTTGTATTGCATTCCCCCAATAGGATATTTGCTGCCCTTGTATTGCATAAGCTCTTGTACACCTGGCCGCTGAACGTAGAGCGGACGGTGGGCGCCAGCATACACGATTTCGCTGTGGTCCTTTTTAATACGACACATAGCGATATCCATACCATCGGCTGCTTTGTTGCTGGGCGCATCTTGTTTTAAGGTATCTACTACTGCGTTGTGCAGTTCATTTAATACAGTACCTGGGGTTTTGGCCTCTGCTTTGTTGTGCACAATATCATTGAGCAGCAAGTGACCAATTAAGGACATCATGGCACCCGGCACCCCATGCCCCGTGCAGTCTACGGCCGCTACATAGATATAATCGTTTTTGATGTAGAGCCAGGGGAAATCGCCACTGACCACATCCTTGGGGCGGTAGTACATAAAATAATTGCCCAGCGCTTCCTTGAGCTCTTTGGGCTCGGGTATAATGGCTTTTTGGATGCGCTTTGCGTAGTTTATACTGTCCATGATTTTTTTATTCTGGGTCTCAATCAAGGACTTAGACTTCTGCAGTTCATCTTTTAGCTCACGTTCGCGCCAGGTAGCTGTAATAAGGTGCTGCTGCGTTTCCATGAGTTCGCCAATCTGCAGCTGATTCATTTCGTGCTGCTTCATGAGCTTTTTACGCTGGGTGGCTTTTTCTGTGAAGCGGTGAGCGGATATATCGAGAGTAGTACGTAGTTGGGTACTCGAGAAGGGCTTTTCTAGGAAGGCTTCGGGCAAGGTTCTTTTGGCGGCATTAATGACAATCTCGCTGGTATTGGAGGTAAGGTAAATGATGCAATACTCCTCACGGTTAGGCAATTCGGTAACTACATCAATACCAGTTTTTTCGCCCGCAAGCTTGATATCTACAAAAAGTATATTGGGCTTTAGATCTTCTATATTTTCCAGCAGCTCCTCGCCCGAGGCAAAAGCCTCTAGCACCTCATAGCCGCTTTGCTGTAGTACTTCTTTTAAAAGCACTAAACTAGTTTCTTCATCTTCTAATATGACTACTTTATTGCTTTCCATTCAGTTATTTTTTGGTGTAAATTTTCATTTTAGAGTCGTACATCTTAAACAAGTCTTTTGAGGCCTCTGGGAGCATGTCGTAGTATCCAATTATGAAATACCCATCCTTATCCAGTGCATCATGAAAGAGTTTAAGAACTCGCATCTTTAGGGCATCATCGAAGTAAATCATCACGTTTCGACAAAAGATAATATCGAAGGTTTGTTCCATTTTATCTTGCACCAGGTTGTGTTTTTTAAAGTCGATATGACGCTTTAAGTCTTCGTGTATTTGTATATACCTTCCATCCTCTAAAAAGCAATCTTCTATTTTCCCGTTGGGTAAGTATTTCTGAAAGGTGGTGGTATACTTCTTCAACAGGACACTATTGTATTTTCCTACTTTGGCTTTATTGAGGATGGTTGTACTCAAGTCGGTAGCCAGTGTTTTGGACTTATGCAGTAAGTTTTTATCGCGCAGCACCAAAGCCATCGTATACACCTCTTCGCCAGAGGAACAGCCCGCATGCCACATTTTGATTTCTTTTTGGTTGATGTATTGGTTTAAAATATCATCGCGCAAACGCACCCATATCTCAGGGTTCCGAAATAGCTCCGTAAGGTTTACCGTTAAATCATCGATACAATTAACAAAGTAGTCTCTATCGTTCATTATCTTTTGCCACAAACCGAGGATAGACCCGAGTTTATGCTTTAAGATAAGCCGTGCAAAACCACGTTTTAGTGACCGAGATTCGTAACTGGTAAAGTCTATTCCATACCGGCTTTTGATAGCGGTGGTCAAAGAGGCTAACTCCTCATCTCCAATTTCATTCGCTATGCTCATAGGCGTTATTGTTGGCTGGCGGCAATAACCTTCTGAACACCTTTAATGAAGTTATCTTCGAGTACCCACAAAAAGTCAGGTGATATATCTAACTTTTCGGTATGCATTTTACTCTTGAAGTAGATAAAATACTCTCCTCGGTGCTTTTCGGCAGTTAATTTTTTCTTTAAATCTTCTCCACTCGATTTTTCTAGTTGCGGCACATCGCCATACATCTTAAAGGAGAAGGAATTGGAGAACTGGGTGATTACCGAGGCTACAATGATATTATCCATTTCCAGCAATACGGCATCTCCCATTACGCGTAGCTTCTCGCTATCAGAACGTACGCCCTCGGGGAGTACCACCTCTAATATCCGTTGTACTTCTTCCTCGGAAAAAATAAGGTAGCACACACCGGCTAACTCCCCCTTTATTTCTGTAGACAACACATAGTGCAAATCCGCGGAATTAAAATCTACGATTTCGTATATATGATCTATGGGTTCTCTTTTTACTTCAGAAGCTTCTATTTTAACCTCTTCTTTGGTAAAAAAAGCCATGCTCTCTGCTGCTTTCTTTAATCCTAAGCTTACGATTTCATTTGCCAGTTTACTTTCTTTTACATCCATTACACCAGTGTTTTTTCTTTAAACAATTCATTGTATATGCTAGCGATGTCTAGCACCAAACACACGTTACCATTTCCTAATATGGTGGCACCACTTATAAGACTTATATGATCTAATGGTGGAGCCAGCGTTTTCTCCACAATCTCTTTCTGTTGCAAGAGCTTATCTACCACAAAGCCTACGTAGCTGTCTCGGTAGGATGTTACCAGTACATCGAGTTTTTTGTTGGGGTCGAGGTCATCGTATGTGTAATGCAATGCACCGGTGTTTAATCCCTTAGCGATATCCTGAATATGGTAGAGATCTTTGAGGAATACAATGGAAATGGTTTTCCCCAAATAATTGGCCATCAGCCCCTCGCTCATTTTATGAATATCTTTCTTGTACAAGGAAACCACAGCTTCGGTATAGGAAAGTGCCACTGCGTATTCCTGATGGTCTAGCTCGAACAATAAGGCTCCCTTAACGGCCATAGAAGATGGCAGCGATAATTTAAAGATGGAGCCCTTACCTACTTCGGTCTCTACCCGAATATTACCACCTATAGATTCTGTGGCTCTTTTTACCACATCCATTCCCACACCACGTCCAGAAACTTCGGTAATGCTTTCGGCATTGGAAAATCCAGGTTCGAAGATGAGCATAATAAGGTCGTCTCGCGTAGCCTTCTTATAGTACTCCTCGGTAATTACACCTTTTTTCACGGCCTTTCTACCGATGGCCTTCGCATCTATACCGTTTCCATCGTCCTCAATCTCTATAACCACGGTGTCTTTTTCATTGCGTGCCCGTAAGATTACTTGACCACGCTCCGGCTTGCCACGCTGCTTCCTAACTTCGGGTTTTTCAATACCATGACTTACCGAATTTCGGATCACGTGCACCAACGAATCCGACATTATTTTGAGAATATTCCGGTCTATTTCGTTCTCGGTTCCTTCCAGAATAAGGTCTACCTTCTTTTTCTCAATAGCAGCCACATCGCGCAAAATCCGGTGAAACTTGTTGAATAAAAATCCTACTTGCACCAGACGAACATCCATAACACCGTACTGTAAATCGGATGTTATGCGCTGCAGTCTTGCAAAAAGATTAGATCCGTACCCGCGCTCCACACTAGCCGCAATAAGACTATCGCGTTCTATTATGAGCTCCCCTACCAGGTTGAGTAAGCTATCTAGCTTACGTACCGGCACCTGCACCAAATCTGAAAATGCCAATTTGGTTTCACTGGGTACTTCTTCCTCTACTTCGGCTTCGTGTTCGCCATCCAGTTCTGTAGCATGCTCGGTATCCATATCTATAGACATGGGTACCGTAGTGGTTTCTTCTACATCCTCAGGAATAATTTCTTCCACCTCATCCTCCGTATTGGAGGCTTCTTCGGCTTCGGGTGCTTTGGGCTCTTCTTCCTGTTCCTGCGGGGCTTCTTCTGTATTTGCTTCTGCTTTCGGTTCTGCTTTCTTCTCCGCTTCCGTTGCTTCCTCCTTAGTTTCGGCTGGTTCTTTTGGAGTTTCTTCAGCCGTGTTTTCTACGGGTTCCGTTTGGGCATCTTGTTTCTTTTCGGGAGTCTCGGCTTCCTTTTCTTCTGCTTTGGGGGCATCGCCTTGCTGTTCTAAGGCATTCTTAAGGTATACTGAGAGTTTTGTTCGGATGCCCTTGTAGCTTACCTTTTCCTCTGTTTTTATAGCCTGGATTAGCTCTCCTAACTTATCATTGGCCTTAAATAGCGAGTTAAACAAATCGTCTTCCAAGACAATTCGACCGGCTTTTACTTCGCTAAAGATATCTTCCATAACGTGGGCCAGCTCCGCAATAGCCTCAAAGCCCATTCCCATAGCATTGCCCTTTAGGGTATGCGTTATGCGGAAAATATGGTCTACAACCTTTTTATTGTTAATGTCTTTTTCTAGGCTGGTAAATAGCTTATTTAACTCTTCGTAGTTATCTAAGGCCTCTGCCAAAAACATTTCTTTATACTCTTCTTTAGCCCCCATAATTATTTGCTCTTAGGATAAACAACTCACCATAAAACCTGGAATTTCCTTAATGGGTAAATCCACTCGGGCTACGCCCCTATCGTGCACTGCCTTTGGCATTCCGTAAACCACCGAGGTAGCTTGGTCTTGTGCAATGGTGTATCCTCCCTTTTTATAAATGGCCTCCATGCCCAGTGCACCATCTTTACCCATACCCGTAAGTATGGCTGCGATGGTTCGGCTACCGTATACCTCGGCAACCGAGAGTAAAAGGCCATCAATGGAAGGATGATTAAACTCTTTGTATTGTTCTTTGGAAAAGTCTATCACCACCTTTCCAACTTCATTTCGCTTTAGCACAGAATTTCTGCTGCCGGCCGCTATGATAATTTTTCCCGCTTCCACCACATCGTCCTTGCGACCAATAACCGCATGCAGCGGGCTGATGGAATCGAGGCGATTGGCATAGGATGGAATAAAATTAGCCGGCATGTGCTGTGCTACTATAACCGGTATAGGAAGGTTACCGGGCAGCTTGGAAACTACCGCTTCTACAGCTGTAGGCCCCCCGGTACTCGCTCCGATAACAATAACATCATAATTTAAAACTGCATCAAAGGTGTGATGTAAAGTATTGGCTTTAACCTCTGGTAAAGGCGCTATATTGGCAATATTGGTGCGCGCTACCTGGCGTACCTTGCGTACTATTTGAACACTCATTTCTCGCACCTTGGCATTGTTGCGCTCGGGTTTATTGAGGTAGTCTACCGCTCCGAGCTTTAGGGCTTCCATTATGGGGTCCATATTGGTATTTCCCATAGCCGACAGGATTAAAATGGGCACCTTTTTCTCCTTGAGTATGTTTTTTATGGCATACAAGCCATCATACTTACCCATAGTCATGTCCAGTAAGATTAGATCTACATCTTGCTTTAAGGCTTTCTCCACGCAGTCTTTACCATCTACGGCTGTATCTACTACTTCCATGCCCTCTGCTTCTTTGATGATGTCTGAAATAATCAAACGCATTAACCCCGAGTCATCGGCAACTATTACCTTAATGGCTCCCATTGTGTTTAAGCAAATGCCTTTTGCACCGATGCTACTAACTGGTCTGAAGTGAAAGGCTTAACGATGTAATCCTCAGCGCCAATGCTCATCCCTTCTTGGATTACCGATTCCTGCCCTACGGCAGAAATCATTATCACTTTAGAGGAGAGCGATTCCTCGCCTTTTATCACCTTCAGAATGTCTGTTCCAATCATATCGGGCAGGATATTATCCAGTGTTATTAGATCTGGGTTTAATTCCATAGCCTGGTCTATAGCAGACTCGCCATTAGCTGCTTCTCCTACAACGGTGTAGCCAGCTTCTACCAGTGCGTCCTTTATCATCGTACGCATGTACATAGAGTCATCTACAATTAATACAGTCTTACTCATGATTCCTGTTATTTATTTCCTGATACTTTTTGTAAGTCTTCCGATTCCATCATTTTTATCATATCCACCATGATGATCATGCGCTCGCCAGACTTTACAATACCGCGAATACACTCTTCTTCTAGGCTGGAGTATTGTAATACGGATGTGTTGTTATCTATATCGGCCTCGCTTACGGTAAGGGTGTTTGGAACCTCGGTTACCAACACCCCTATTTTAAAGGCCTCACTCTCTACTACCAAGGTGTAGTTGCCAGTTTGTTCATCTTCCTCAGCTTGTTTTTTAGTCAGATTAAACTTTTTCTCTAGGTCAACGATGGCAATGATGTTGCCTCGAATGTTGGCAACCCCCTTGATATACTCTGTAGTTTGTGGAATTTTGGCAACACTAGGCGTGAGAACAACCTCTTTAATCTGGTCGATATGCAAGGCATACTCTTCATTGCCCAGTTTAAATATGATGAGCTGCACCATTCTACCCTTGTCCTGATCTTCTTGATACGCGGCTGCCTGGGCTTGTACTTCAGCAAGGGTGGTCTCCTTTGTCTCTGCCATAGTTTTTTATTTTTCTTCATCCCTAAACTTAAAGGTTGCAAGACCTTCACTAACTTTATTAGCAGCACTAGCCAGCTCGGTACTGGTTTTGTAAACCTCTTCCATACCCGTTGTGAAGTCTTTTGCAGAGGTTGCAATTTCCTCGGTTCCTGCAGCAGTCTCTTCTGCCACCACTACAATCATTTCAATGTTTTTAACCGTCTCATTGATACCCTCTTTACCTTCGGCTGCAGCCGCTTGAATTTGTTCTGACAACTTGAAGGTTTCGCTTGTAGATGCACCAATGGCCTCGAATACTTCCTCAGCTGCTTGCGATGCATCGTTCCCGCTTTTCACACTGGAGCTCATTTCTCCAATGGCCTTGCTGGCCTGGTTGATGTCTTTTTGTACCGCGGTTACCACGTTTTGGATATCTACTGCCGACTTGCGGGAGTCTTCTGCCAGTTTGCGTATCTCCTCGGCAACCACCGCAAATCCACGTCCTGCTTCACCAGCACGGGCGGCCTCAATGGCTGCGTTTAATGCCAGCAAGTTAGTTTGGGCAGCGATATCGGTAATTACATTCAGTGTCCGAGCAATTTCTTCGGAACGCTCCGTAAGTACTTCAATGGATTCTTGTGTAACCCCAGCAGAATTCTGGATTTTACCCATGCTTTCTACCACCTGTTTTACAGTAGTAAGCCCACTTTTTGCACTCTCCTGACCCTTCTCGGCAGAGGTATTAATTAAGTCGGCTCTACTTCCAATGTCTATGGCGTTTTTCATTACGCCCTCAACGCGTTTGGAGGCATCATCGGTTTGTTGCGACTGTTGGCTTGCTCCTTCTGCCATTTCTTGGATGGCCGAAGAAACCTCCTCGGTAGTCGCCTTCATTTGCTCAGACTTGGTGGCCACCGCTTCACCCGATTGGGTTACCATGGTCGCTACCTGTACAATGTCCATTAGCAGTTCATTCAACTGGTCTACGGCACTGTTATAGGCATCACCAAGCTGCTTCATATCCCCTTTTACATCTCGAGTAAACTGGTACTGCAGGTTTCGTTTGGAGAGCTCCAACATGAGGTCTTTAATCTCAATTACCGGATCGGCAATACTGCTTAACAAGTCATTGATAGAAATACTCAAGGTTAACCAGTCTCCTAGTAGTCCGTCCACGTTGATACGGGCACTTAAGTCTCCATCTTCTGCAGCGATGTCTGCAACGCGTTTAATTTCTGCAAGTATGTCTTTTTGTACTTGTATACTTTTTACAAATGCCGTGTAGTAGATATCGCCACCAACCTCAACTTTAGATAGTAATAACTCTACCCATTCTTTGGAACCATCTTTGCGCTGGATCTCGAACTCAGTTCCGGCATCGGTTCCTTGGTCATCAGAATCCCTTTGTTTGTCTAAGTATTGGCCGGGAATTAACATATTTATACTGTTGCCCAGAGCTTCTTTGCGGCTAATGCCCCAGAGGTCTTCAGCAGCTTTGTTTACATGTAAGATGGATTTGGATTTACCCTCGAAAGTAATGACAGAGTCTGCCGCTTCTTCCAATATTTGTTTGTTAATCTCCCGTTCTCTTACGATGTCGGTAATATCCTTGGCCAGTTTAATTACACGAACCACTTTTCCATTGTCGTCCTTTACCGGAGAATAAGATGCCTGCAACCAAATTTCGGAACCCTGTTTGGTCATGCGCTTAATTTCACCCGACTTCACCATGCCGCTTGCGAGATCTTGCCAAAAAACCTGGTAGTCTCGGCTGGAAGCGTAACGCTGGTCGCAGAAAATTCGGTGATGCTGCCCTTGCAACTCCGACTCGGAGCTGTAGCCCATAGCACTCACAAAATTATCGTTGGCCGATAGAATGAGACCTGTGGGATCAAATTCGATAGACGCCCATCCCGCATCTACTGCCTGTCTTAGGTGCAGTAAATCTTTCTCTGCTTGATTGTTTCCAGATCCCGAAGCCGCCCTTGAGCTGCTTGTAGATCTTGTGGTTCTTTTTGGACTGTTTTCCTGTGCCATACCTTTTTGTTTTTACGTATACCTGTCGCAAGTGCATATGCTGTTTACCTTGCCATCCACCTGTAAGAATTAAACCTTTTGATGTATTCCTATACTATTTATTATTAAACCCTTTCAATGATACCTTTGGTGGACAGTCACTAAATTATTGTAAGAAGGAGCTTACTACAATCGGATTTAGACGCTAACGGCTCTAGGATAAAACTCCTAGTCTACTCTAAGCGAGGTCGGTAAACCTGTTATTCCTGTAGGTATTCTGCTAATAAGCGCTCTTGATTTTTTACCTCAAAAACAACATCCATTGAGCGGTTCCCTAAGAGTTGGAAATAAAAAAGGTCTTAACAAGAAGTTTGTTAAGACCTTTATTTTCAATTAACGCTGACAACGCTCTGCTTTCGTCAGCCCATAGGCTACATTGCGCTTGATGGATTACACGAATTTACCAGAACAAATTCCAATGATAGCAACTTAAACCAACGAGTACTATATCCTCTCGATTAAACATCATTATTAACCGTATTTCTATACAGCATCTTCTAAAGAATCAAGCCGAATTAGGCTTCTTCCTTTGATTTTTGTGCCTTAAGTCCAGAAACACTTTGTATTTCCTCGGATTCCATCATTTTGATTAAATCCACCATGATAATCATTCGCTCTCCGTATTTTACAATACCCCGTATGCATTCTTCATTAAGGCTAGAATATTGCAATGCAGAGCTATCGTTATCTATATCGGCCTCGCTTACGGTAAGGGTGTTCGGAACCTCGGTTACCAACACCCCTATTTTAAAGGCATCACTCTCTACCACAAGAGTGTAGTTTCCGGTTTCTTCTGTCTCCTCAGCAGCTTTGCTTTTCAGATTAAATTTTTTCTCAAGGTCTACGATGGCAATGATATTGCCTCGAATGTTAGCAACCCCTTTGATATACTCTGTTGTCTGAGGAATCTTAGCAATACCAGGCGTGAGAACAACCTCTTTAATCTGGTCGATATGCAAGGCATACTCTTCATTGCCCAGTTTAAATATGATGAGCTGCACCATTCTACCCTTGTCCTGATCTTCTTGATACGCGGCTGCCTGGGCTTGTACTTCAGCAAGGGTGGTCTCCTTTGTCTCTGCCATAGTTTTTTATTTTTCTTCATCCCTAAACTTAAAGGTTGCAAGACCTTCACTAACTTTATTAGCAGCACTAGCCAGCTCGGTACTGGTTTTGTAAACCTCTTCCATACCCGTTGTGAAGTCTTTTGCAGAGGTTGCAATTTCCTCGGTTCCTGCAGCAGTCTCTTCTGCCACCACTACAATCATTTCAATGTTTTTAACCGTCTCATTGATACCCTCTTTACCTTCGGCTGCAGCCGCTTGAATTTGTTCTGACAACTTGAAGGTTTCGCTTGTAGATGCACCAATGGCCTCGAATACTTCCTCAGCTGCTTGCGATGCATCGTTCCCGCTTTTCACACTGGAGCTCATTTCTCCAATGGCCTTGCTGGCCTGGTTGATGTCTTTTTGTACCGCGGTTACCACGTTTTGGATATCTACTGCCGACTTGCGGGAGTCTTCTGCCAGTTTGCGTATCTCCTCGGCAACCACCGCAAATCCACGTCCTGCTTCACCAGCACGGGCGGCCTCAATGGCTGCGTTTAATGCCAGCAAGTTAGTTTGGGCAGCGATATCGGTAATTACATTCAGTGTCCGAGCAATTTCTTCGGAACGCTCCGTAAGTACTTCAATGGATTCTTGTGTAACCCCAGCAGAATTCTGGATTTTACCCATGCTTTCTACCACCTGTTTTACAGTAGTAAGCCCACTTTTTGCACTCTCCTGACCCTTCTCGGCAGAGGTATTAATTAAGTCGGCTCTGCTTTCAATGTCAACGGCATTTTTCATTACGCCCTCAACGCGTTTGGAGGCATCATCGGTTTGTTGCGACTGCTGGCTGGCTCCTTCTGCCATTTCTTGGATGGCCGAAGAAACCTCCTCGGTGGTCGCTTTCATTTGCTCCGACTTGGTAGCCACCGCTTGACCGGATTGGGTTACCATAGTCGCTACCTGAACAATATCCATTAACAGTTCATTCAACTGGTCTACGGCACTGTTGTATGCATCACCCAGCTGTTTAATATCGCCTTTTACATCTCGAGTAAATTGGTACTGGAGGTTTCGTTTGGAAAGCTCGAGCATGAGATCTTTAATTTCTATAATCGGATCGGCAATACTGGTTAATAAGTCATTGATAGAAATACTCAAGGTTAGCCAGTCTCCCTCCAGCCCCTCGATGTTTACACGAGCACTTAAATCACCATCCTCAGCAGCGATATCGGCCACGCGTTTCAGATCGCGTAAGATGTCTTTTTGGATTTGAATGCTTTTTACAAAAGCCGTGTAAAAGGTATCCTCTCCCACGGTTACCTTGGATAATAAGAGCTCTACCCATTCTTTGCTGCCATCCTTTCGCTGAATCTCAAATTCTATTGCCTGGTCGCTAGCACTTGCGCCTTCGCCATAAGCACTGTGGCGGCTGAGGTGTTGATTGGGCAACAACATGGTTACACTATTTCCTACCGCATCCGACCGGTCTAATCCCCAAAGATTCTCTGCAGCCTTGTTTACGTAAAGGATTTTTCTGGACTTGCCATCAAAGGTAATCACCGCGTCTGCCGCTTGCTCCAGAATCTCGTAATTTTTAATTTTCTCTGTGCGCTCTGCCGTTATATCCTTTGCGAAAGCGGTGTAGAATACATCATCTCCGTTTTTTGTTTTGGTGATGGACAAATGAGCCCAAATGCGTTTTCCGTCTTTACGCTGAACCTCAACTTCTCGTCCAATACCCACGATTTTATTGACTCCAGTCTGCATGTTTTTATCAACATAGGAGTCGTGTGGTGCCTTGTGTTCATCGGGCACCAACATGCGTATATTTCGACCCAGCACTTCATCGCGTCTATAGCCCCACATGTGCTCGGCAGCTTTATTCATAAACACGACTTCCTTGGTATACCCATTGATGGTTACCACAGAGTCTACCGCCTCTTCTAATATCTTGTTATTGGCCTCGCGCTCTTGTACCACCTTAGAAATATCGGTAGCCAGCTTGATGATCCGTTCTACCTTACCCTCTTTGTTGCGAACGGCAGCGTAGGATGCCTGAATCCAAATTGGAGATCCATCCTTACGGTATCTTTTGAACTCTCCCGATTCAGTATTTCCGCTGGCCAAGTCTTTCCAAAATTCTTTGTACTCGTTACTAGACGCATACTCGTCATCACAGAAAATGCGATGATGCTCACCCACCAATTCAGACTCCGAACTGTAACCCATGGCTTCAATCCATTTGTCATTTACAGCCAGTATCTTTCCAGTAGGATCAAATTCTATAGACGCCCAGCCATTGTCTATGGCTTGTCTTAAAAACTGAAGCTCCTGTTCTAGCTTTGCAGAGTCTGCATTAGACGGGGCATTCGCCCCAGAGCTGGAAGAGGATCTAGAAGTAGATCTTTTTGGGTTGTTTTCTTGTGCCATGCTACTTTATTTTATTTACACTTGGACTAGATGCGGATTACCACTGTTGAATTTGCCTTTACGTATTGCTTTTGTGTATTTGAATACGCCTTTACTGCTTCTTTGAAAGGATACTCACATAGAGATACCTTGCGCTGCTAGCTAAAAAGCTCACCTAAGCCTAATAGAACCGCTAGCCATACCAGGCCTTTAATGAGAAAAAACAGAAAGCCTGCTACTCCAATTTTCTTGATCCATCCTACCTGGTCTGATTTTGATTTACTGCTGTGTACTTGCTCCATTTGACCTTTGTTTTTATTCATCATTGCACCTACCTCGCTCCCTTTGACGCGATCATTAGAGGGCTTCGATTTCCGGTAGGGAAGTTTCGGCTTATGGACATAGTTCTATCATACTATCTATGCTGTAAAGCCGCTGCTTCAACATGGTTAGCAAGTTAATGGAGTAAAAAGGCAGCTACAATCGAGTGTAGCTTCTAAACCGTCTAGGGTAAAACTCTTAGAAGTAAAAATATTTCACTGTAAACGACTGAATAACAGCAATGTAAAAACTATACCAAAAGCTTTTGATTGAGGGCAATGCGCACTAAATCTGCGGTATTGTGTGCTTGGAGTTTGCGCATAATATTGTAGCGGTGCGCATTAACTGTGCGTTCGCTAATATCTAGCTCTGCTCCTATCATTTTATTGCTCAACCCATCTACAATACACTGCAATATTTCCTTTTCGCGATCCGTAAGGTTATAGGATTCCCTAACTGCCACTTCTTTTTTGCCCTGCAACATAGATTTGGTAAGTACTTCGGAAACTTCAGGCGTTAAATACATCTTACCCGAAGCTACAATTTGTACTGCTTGTATGATAGTTTCTTCACTGGCATCTTTAACCAAGTAGCCTTTAGCGCCGCTATCGACCGCATCCAAAATATGTTGCTCATCCAGGTGCATACTCAATACCATCACCGGCACTTCGGGAAGTACTATAGCAAAGCTTTTTACCAACTCTATGCCGTTCATCCCTGGCATAGATATGTCTGTAATGAGTATATCGGGCTGGTGTTGTTTGGCAAAGGCAATAGCTTCCTCACCTGAAGAAAAATCGGCTACTACTTGTAAGTTTTCCTGTGCATCGAGCAAAAAGGCAAGTCCTTTTCTTAGAACCTCATGATCGTCAACCAGTAAAATTTTAATCAGTGCCATTTTGGTTTGTATTGAGGGTTATTTGAACTGTAGTTCCTTTGCCGGGAGCGCTCGTTATGCTGAGATGCGCTCCAATAGCATGACAACGCTCTTGAATATTTTTTAGACCAATGCCAGAGCTTTGAGCCACCTGTTCTAAATTAAAACCTTTTCCGTTATCGCTTATCGTAAATGTAAGTTTTCCATTGAGGTATCTTCTATGCACCTCAACCCGTGTAGCACTGGCATGTTTTATGATGTTGTTTAGCGCCTCTTGAATTGTGCGATAGATTACTGTTTGCTGATATAGACTTAATATGGGTAAATCTTGATGGTTGTAAGCATGCAGCTGCAGAACATTTAAATCATTGAGCCTGTCGAATAAATTTTGCAAGGCCACACCAAGGCCACGCGTTTCAATGTCGGAAGGTGTTAAGCGGTGGGAGATTTCGCGAATTTCGCGTAGTGCGTCTTCAATAAGGGTTGTTGCGCTTTTAAAAGCTTCTTCCATAGCGCCATTGAGGGCCAACGTTCTGGAGATGCCGCTGAGACTGAACTTTGCTGCTGTTAAGGTCTGGCATACACCATCGTGCAAATTTGCTGCTATGCGTTTTCGCTCATTGATCTCGGCCTCTTCCAAGTCCTTTTGCAACTTCATGGTGTAGGAGATTTCTTCCTCTAGTTGCTGGTTGGTATTCTTGAGTTCTAAGGTGCGTTGTGCTACCAGCCGTTCCAACTCCATATTTTTTTTGGCATTGAGTTGGTCGTTTTTAAACCGTACCTCTGCTATCTCTATAGCAGTAAAAATATCTTTTGTGGAAAAGGGTTTTAGTAGGTAGCCATAAACCCCGATTTCTCGGACCTGGTTAATGATAAAATCATTGGAAGTAGAGGTTAAGAAGATACAAGGAAGGTTGTACTTGCTTTGAAATACCCTGGCGATGTCTATACCAGTTTCCTTACCAATGAGATTTATGTCTAGCAGTGCTAAATCAATATTCTTGGAAGCGGGAACATCAATGGCATCGTGGTAATTGGAAACGGTTTGCACCACTTGGTGCCCCATATTATCCAGCTGCTTGCGCAGAGCGGTAGCTGTAACTCTATCATCTTCTGCAATTAGTATGTCCATCGCTTGGTTTTTTTAGGACACACCACCGAAGCAGTTACAGCTAGCAAACCATGTTGCCTTGGTAGCTTTGAGCTTACAGATTGAGGCGTGTTTTGTGAGGAATAAGGGTTCATTACGCCTCTTAAACTACCTCATTTGAGATTATCCTGCCTCATAAAATTGATCAATCTCTCAGAAAAGCGGTTGTATGGAAGAAAATACTAGTTTTTCTTGAATCCGATAATTCCAACGCCACACCCCAGGCCTTTGCCCTCGAACTCATATTCGATGTAGTACACACCCGTTGCATTGCATTTGTATGTAATGGTTGGATAATACGCATTCTGAGCCCGATTGCTGTTGTAATTGGTCATAATGCGCTTGCGTTTTCTATCGTACAGGGTTACCTTCATTCCTGCCGAACTACCTGAGCAAGAGGTAAGTATATATGTGCTTCCGGTAGAAAACACCGAAGAAATCTCTACCGATGTACCGCTAGTTCCATCGATATTCACCTTATTCGCTTTTAAGAATTTATAGCCGTCTATTTGGGCTGCGCAATCGTCCAAAAAATCCTCATCGTCACAGTCCACTTGCACTGGCATTGAGGAAGTTAGCATAAACACACCCGCTAAAAACAGTAAATACCGAAGTTTTAATGCCATCTCTTTCATATTTACTTTGAATTTATGAGTTGTTGCCGAATTGCAGAAATTTCTTGTTGTATTGCACTCACGTCTTCCTGGGTCACTACAATTTCTGTTGTAGAACTATCTTCTACGATCAGGTTGCCGTTCTCGTCTTCGTATTGGGTTATTTCTCCTTCGTGGTAAATCATTTCTATGCCCTCAAACGCGGCTTCCAACAGTTGGAAAGAAGTGGCAAAAGAAGCAAAGTGCTCATCAGAGGCGTACAGGTTTAGTAACAAACTTATGCTTTCTAAGGCCAGTTTTTGCTCGGCCACTATTTCTCGCAAAACATCGCTATCTGCGTTGTTGTCTGCTACGGTGGCCGTTAAATACAATCCTTCGACCCATCCTCCCAAAATCATAGCCACGGAGACTTTACCGCGGTTTTGTTTTTGGAGGTAATCGTTCATTTTTTGAAAATTCATTTGCGAAGCGTTCGTCAACGCATCTACATCATCGCTTTTTTGCGCTAAATCTCTAATGGTGGCAATGTCAAAAAACTGCCCTACTTTCAATTTATCGGCAAGTGTACGTATAGAACCCACGTAGTCTAAAGATTGTTTTACCTCGCCATAGACATTGGCGTACCCCATATCGGCTCCGTAAATGCCCATGTTGGTAGCCTGGCTAAACCAACCACTGTAGCTATCGGCCTTCTCGGTGTTTTGCACCACGCCTTCGTCAAAGGGTATACCAATGCCTTCCATAATGGCTGCTGCCTGCAGTGGCGAGGGTATGGACTGCACCAAAGCATAAAATTCCTCATCACTAATTTGGATGTCTGATTTTTGAATTTGCTTTTGTGCTTGGTTCTTCGTCAACTCCGACAGTGGATCTACATTGGAGTCTGATACGCATGCTCCAAAAAGAAACACGATACCGCCTATTATTATTGCACTTGCCTTGCTCATAACCTGCTATTTCTTGATGATTAATATTTTTTCCGTTCTATAATTTCCCCGAATTCGTCATAGGTGGTCCAAACTCCTGCTTTTCGTCCGGTAAGGTAATCGCCTTCGGTTGCCAACTGGCCGTTCCAATGCCAGGTTTTCCAGCGCCCTACTTTTTTATCGTTGTTATACTCCCCCTCCATACGTATCTGCGTGGTATTGTACCATGCCTTAAAGGAGCCTTGCTTTTTACCCTGGTCGTAGTTTTCTTCCTTTATTTTATTTCCGTTCTCATACCACGCATTGGCGGGGCCATTGAGTTTTCCTTTGTCAAACACCACCTCGAAACGCTTATTGCCGTTGGGATGATACAACGTACGCTCTCCATGCCTTTCGCCATCTGAAAATAGTGCCGATAGGATGACATT
Organism: uncultured Flavobacteriales bacterium; assembly: GCA_964627445.1. Taxonomy (GTDB): domain Bacteria; phylum Bacteroidota; class Bacteroidia; order Flavobacteriales_D; family Luteibaculaceae; genus Luteibaculum. The sequence continues at coordinate 278,123 of CAZVJF010000001.1, forward strand.
GCCTTGCTCATCGTACTTCTTCCAAATCTTGGTTTTTTTGTTGTTGACATACTCCCCTTCCAGCATAAGCGCTCCCGAGGGATAGTAGTACTTCCAGAGGCCCTGCTTTTGATAATTCCCCTCACTGGCTTTATTGCCATTTTCATGGTAGTTGGTTAGTACGGCTATGGCCTCCTCTGGCTCATCCAGTACCGGGTCTACAACCTCTTGTGCAGTTTCACGGCTAATCAATTCATCCACGTCTACTTCTTCCTCGGTAGACTCCTGTTCTGTGGGTGCCTTCTCTGCCTCTTGCGCTACCAATGGAACCGGCAAAAACAAAAGCAAGCAGAGGTATAACATATACTTCATCATTACTGTGTTTTTTGGTTTTTATCTGTCGCTGTTGCCGCTTTCTTCAGTTTTAGCTTAGGCAACTTGGGCCACTGTATAGCAGCCATGCGATCTATTAATTTCTTTAGCCAGTCAAAGTACAGGGCGATAAATGCCAGCAAACTCATTAGCCATATTACCAAAAGGTTGTAGCTAAAAGTTTCCATGTACTTGTTGGTAAAAGGTATGGGCTTTAGTGGGGCGTATAAGTGCGCACGATACCCTCGCTCTGCAACAAGCGGTGTACGATACACAGGGTCTATAATTTGCTGTAGACGTCCATCAATCACCTTAATTTTTTGGGTTGCCGTAGTGTTGCGCACCAATTCGGCTAGGCTTTCGTTTGCGTAGCTTGCCTGGTATGCATCGTATTGGTTGATACCCGAACTGGCAAATAGGCTTGCTTTTTTCTCGGTTAGCAAATCTTCTACTTGGGTAAAATACTCGGCATAAAAGTCATTTAACCGCTCCAGGTAGCTTTTAAAATCTGCTAGAGCTGCATCATCAAAAGTACTGGGGTTCCATGTGCTGGCCTCAGGGTAGCGGTGCTCCTCGGGCAAGCGCACATACTCGGACTGAAGCGCTTGCTGAATTACTGCTAAATTTTCTTGTGCTTGCTGCGTATCGGTATCATTTTCATTTACTGCCTCTGCAGCCAAGCTGCGCAATTCGGGAATCCAGTACGCCATGCGGTAATTCAAATCGCTCTGCAGCTTATTCCAGAAATACAAGTCTTTCTCAAAACCATTGCGCTTAAATTGCGCCACCGCCAAGGCTTCAAAAGCCCAACGCGAAGCCATAACCTCAGCCACCACGGGCACCGTGTTTTCCTCGCCCAAAAAGCGATTGATACGATCGAAACTAAATATGGCTCCCGACAAGATCATTTGTGGAATAAGGATTAGCGGTATAAGAATGTATATGGTAACAGCCGATTTAAAGCTGGCCGATATGTTTAGCCCTAAAATGTTGGCAAAACACGCCACTGTAAACAGCGTAAGCCAGTAGGTTAGATCCATACCCTGGATATCCAAGATGCTATTTCCTATCCAAACAAAAAGTGCCGTTTGTATGGCGGAGAAGGTAAACAGTATACCCACCTTACTAAAGAGATATGCCGCTTTATTTAAACTCAGAAACTTCTCGCGCTTCAGAATTTTACGGTCTTTAATAATCTCCTCGGCCGATATGGTAAGGCCCATGAAGAGCGCCACCACAATACTCATAAAGATAAACGCAGGGATGTTTTCGTTTTTGTAGAAGTTGTACTGATCGGAGTCTACTGCGTTTTTTACAATAAAGGCCAAGACCAAAGCCAACACCGGAGCTTCTAAAACATTGATGAGCATGTACTGGGTGTTCTTCAGTTTGGCATGCACATCGCGCTTGGTAAAAACCCACCACTGCTGTATCTTTTTAGGAATAGACAAGGAGTTGGGCGGTGGATCTGTTGCCTGGGGTACCTGCGGCACCTCAAACTCCTCCTGGTAGTAATGATTCCACTGTTGGGGAGACACTTTACGCTGCTCCAGATAGCGCCCGTAATCATCTACCAATTTGGCATCGATAATGTTAAAAACCAACTCTGGGTTTACATTTCCGCAAGTAATACATTCTCCTATGTCCTGGTTGGCCTGGTTGGCTTTTCGCTTAAAGTATAACAGGGCCTCTACTGGATTTCCGTAGTACACGCAGTATCCACCCACATCCAGAATAAACATCTTATCAAAGAGTTTGTAGATGTCGGAAGACGGCTGGTGTATCACCACGAAAATGAGTTTCCCTTTCAGGGTAAGCTCTTTCAGAAGATCCATGATATTCTCGGAATCGCGCGATGAAAGCCCCGAAGTGGGTTCATCTACAAACAGCACCGAGGGCTCTCGAAGCAACTCTAAGCCAATATTTAAACGCTTTCGCTGTCCACCCGAAATGGTTTTCTCCAGCACATTACCCACTTTTAAGTCTTTGGTGGCCATTAAATCCAGGCTCTTTAGCAAGGATATAATGCGCTCGTGCAGTTCCGCATCGCTGAGCTCATTCAGGCACAGTTTACCGTTGTAAAAGAGGTTTTGATATACAGTAAGTTCGTCAATAAGCAAGTCATCTTGAGGCACATAGCCAATAACCCCCGTTACATCGTCCTTTTGGCGGTGTATGTCAATGCCATTAATGAGTACTTTACCTTCGGTGGGAGGCTCGTTTCCATTAAGAATATTCAGCAGGGTGGATTTACCTGCACCCGAAGCTCCCATTATTCCCACCAACTTCCCGGTGTCTTCTGCAATATTTATATCGCGTAACCCAATGTTGCCTTTCGGAAAAACGTACTGCACATCTTGGGCTACAAAAGATATATTCACATCAATGGCATCCTTTAAAAAGGTAGCGGACACCTCGGAGTAATAAATAGGCTTACCCGAAGGGGGTTTAATGGTGCTTCCACTAGGGAATAGGTACAACTTGCCCTTACGCAAGGGTAGACCATTCATGTAAATGTTACTGGCATTTACTTTTAAGAAGTATAGCTCTACCGAATTGACCTTGAGTATTTTTAAGGAGCCCGAGAATTGGTCTATGTAAATGTGTTTTTCCTCTCCGTTGTAGTCTGGGTTTCCGTCAATTAGCAGCAAGTGGTTGTGGGTGGTTTCGCCTTTGCTTTGGTCAAAGGCAAAATCAGTCATGCTGGCATATTCTTCCTTGTCAATTTTAAAAACCTTGGCTACGGTTTCTACAATTTCCATTGCCAGTGGACCCAGGCTTTCATCGGCCCATATCATTTCTAAAATCCGGATGAAAACAACAATCTTTTGTTTCTGCTCTAGCGTTTTGTTAATCTTTTTACAGATCCCCAATGTTCGCACCGAGTCTTTTACAGAAGTTAGTTTCTTTTTACCGTCTTCCTCGGGATTGGGTTTTTCGTTGTAGCCCGAAGCATCTTCGAATAGCGTTAAATAAGCGGCTACCTGATCGGGACTAATTTGTTGCTTAAGGAAACTCTCTACCCTTGCGTGCTGTGTTTTTGTGACCACCCCATCCTGTTTAAGGATGATGGCAAACAATTGCATCAGGGCTTTTAAAATTTCTTCACTCATAGTGCTGCAGTTCTTTAGGGGTTATACTAGTCGCCTGCCTGTGTTTCTACGCTTGGGCTCTTGGGTTCGCTTTCTGCTACTTGGGGGGCATCATTTGGGAAATTCACCTTCTTCCCTTCAAAATTCCAGATTAGACTTAGTACATGGGTTTCACTTTCATTTATTATGAAATGTACGTAGCCATCTTCGCCCGTTTTTTTTGGTTCTAACCGCTCCCCATCGCGTATCTGCGTTGCCGTAACACCGGGTGCAACCTCTTGGTATTTGTGTGGATTTAAGGGTTGATAATGCACCAAAGCTTCCAAATCGTATTCTGGAGTTGTTTCCCCCATAATTGCGATTTTTAGTTTTTCCCAGAAAGAAATCTTTTCAGTGGTGTCACCCCCTCGATGACCGGCTATAATAAGACTATCTGCCACCGGCCCTTCTGGTTTGCGCATTCCAGCAAACAGTTTTACCTTAATATCGTCTCCTCGTGAGCGAATTTCCAGTTGCTTATTGCCATACTTGTTCTGATGGATGGTGAAGTAAATTTTGTTGTAAGAGAAACCGTCCTTTCGCACTGATATGCGATACTCTATTCCCGTATCGGGACGAAAAGTATAGTACCCCGACTCTAAGCCCAGTTCACGGTCTTTTTTCTTTGCCTCCTCCCGTATAGAAAAAGATAGCGCATCAAAAGCGCTACTATTTTTTATCCATATGCGTTCTTCATCGTACTCAAGCTCTAGCGGTTGTAGCTTGGCAAAAGCATAGATATCGGCTTTTCCGGTACCATTAATTCTGTCTGAAACAAAAAGGCCCTTACCAGTATTTGGCATTTCTGCATAGCAGATATCATCGCCAATAGAGTTTAACGGAACCCCCATGTTTTCTACCGCTGTCCAGCCATATTCGGGATCATACGTAGTTTTAAAAATATCTTGCTTCCCCATACCCGGATGACCGCTGGATGAAAAGTAAATGGTGGTAGAATCTCCGTAAAACGGAAACAACTCATTGTCTGCTGTATTTACCTCGGGTCCCATGTTGTAGGGTCCTACCCAATAGCCTTGCTTATCTCGGTAGGTTAAATATAGATCGGTGCCTCCCATACCCCCAGGCATGTTGGAAGCAAACACCATGCGGTCTCCATCAGCAGAGACCGATGGGTGCATTACTGAATATTTATAGGAGTTGAATGGCAATGCACTCTGGCCTTCAGTCCAGTACGCATTATCCATGAGCATAGCAGAAAAAACCTGCAGGGTGTTTTGCACTACATCATCGCTTTTACTGATGCGTTTTCCTTTCACTGTTGTGGTGTAATACACGGTTTTTCCATCTGCAGTAAAACTCGCAGGGCCCTCGTGGTTGGGGGTGTTTAGCCCAGGAAAAAAGAAGATCTCGTTGTCTATAGATTCTTCGGTACCATCAAATTCCATGTAATACAGATCGAGCAAGATATCGGCACCGCCATCAAAACTTACAAAGGGACGTAACCCTCCAGGCCGTTGCGATGAAAACACAATACCCCCCCTGTAGAATATGGGGGCAATTTCTTCGTCCTCGGTATTCATGGCTTGAAGCTCGCGCACAGTGTATTGCCACTCGGAGTCGAGTAGGTTTTGGGCTATATCGCAGGAACGCAGCATTTTTGGCCCACGGGGGTCGCTCGGGTTTTTTCGCACATAGTCCTCGAAGACCTTTTTTGCCTCTGCATACTTTGCCGCGGCTTTTAAGGCCGAACCGTACTTAAACTGCGCCTCGGCTCCTCCTTTTCTAAGCAGGTTTTTATAGATCTTCTCTGCGTTCTCAAAATCTCCCAAAAACCGATAACAATCGGCCAAGCGAAACGTAGCCTGGAGCTTTTCTTCTGGTGTAGCGGCTTCCTTTATTCCCTCGGTAAGCAAGGGTATTGCTTTTTCGTACTGGTTTAAGCCAAAGAAGCGGTTTCCTTTTTCTAGATTTTTTTGCCCATACACGCCCAGGCACCACAAAAAACTGGCACCAAGCAGCAGAAAGCTTATGTGTAGTTGTGGTCTCATTAGAAATAATATCTCGGGTGTATTACTTTTTTCTTGGCGGGCTCTAACAGGTTGTGATAATAGCCTACCATAATCTCGTGCGAGTTGCTGGTAAAAGTGGTTAAGGGTCCCATGCGGGTTTCGTATGAATAACCCAGGTATACCTGCTCTACCAGTTCTAACTTGGCGGTGTACACCAAGGCATCATTCGGCCTAAAGGTGATGCCGATGCCATAGCTTTCTTTAAGAACCAAAAAAGCTCCCAAATCTATTTGCCAAGGTGCTGCCCGTGTACCCTTATATAAGAGGTAAGGCTCTAACTGTAATATATCTCCAAAAGCAATTACCCCTCCAGCATTTAAGTAGTGGTGTGCCGTTGCCCGCGAGACATTCATGGTTTCTCCACCCTGAAACTGCAGCTTGGACGCCACCAGGTTTTGGACGGAATAGCCTAAGTACCACTTGGCGGTGGTGTAAAAGAACCCAGTGGCTGCGTTGGGGCGCATTATAGATGCTTGACCCGTTGGGATAACGGCATCATCCTGATCTACCCGTACCATCTCATCCCACTGTGCTGCATATTGGTCCAAACCAAACTCCAATCCAGCCGACAACTTACCTCGCCCCACTATAACCACGTAGTTCGCTGCTAAGCCTACCGCCATATGGTTTGCACTGCCTATTTTATCATTCATAAGCCGCAATCCAAGGCCAAAATTTTTAGCATGCCAAGGAGCACTTACGGTAAGCATTTGGGTGGTGGGCGCACCCGTAAAACCAATCATATGGTTTCTGTGGCTCACCAAGGTTTCCACCCTGTTTTTATTTCCTGCGCAAGCAGGGTTGAAGCCAAAACGGTTAAATATCTGTTGACTGAATAAGGGTAGCTGTTGCGCTTGAGACGACCCAACCCACAGCACCAATAAACACACGGAAAGTAAAATCTGCTTCATCGCTGTATCATTATGTAGTTGGTGTAGGGGGGCTGACCATTGCCTATGTCCAGCACATAGAAATAAGTACCCGAGGGTAAATCTTTGCCATCGTTAGATGTGCCACCCCAGGTGTTGTTGTATTGCTCGGCTTCGAAAACCATGCGCGACCAACGGTTGTACACGGTTAGCTTAGCTTGAGTGAAGTAGTCTACATCTGAGAAATAGAGCACATCATTTTTGCCATCGCCATTGGGGGTAATAATCTGAGGAAGTGGATCGGGCAACTCGGTTAAGCAACGGTCTACACTTACAATAACCGTAGCCGAATCTATGCACACATCATTAATTGCCCATACTTTAAAGGTATCGGTTTGCAGTGGTGTTACTAGTGGGGCGTCAATAAAGCGGTCGCTTATGGAGTCTCCTTCCACCCAGCGATAGCGCTCGCCACCACTGGCTGTTAGCATAACGCTCTCAAAGCGGCATATTTCATCCACAGGATCTATAAAGGCGTTGGGCACATTGTTATCAACATACACCACTGCACTGTCTCGCTTACTAGTGCAGATACCTTGTATAGCTTGTACCCAAATGGTATCTGTATTCTGTAGCGTGTAAAACGTTGTTGAAGCGGTATCGCCATTGCTCCACAAGTAGCTTTCCCCACCCGAGGCGGTAGCCAAGGCTTCATTACCAATACATACCGAATCCTGAACCGCAGTAATTTCGGCAGTTGGTTTGAAAGCTACCGTAGTTACGATGGTATCTGAATTGGCTGTACAACCACCGTTGCTTCCTACAATATAAATAGCGTTGCCATTGGTTAGGGTATCTGTGGTAAAGCTGGAGCTGTTGCGATTTTCGTCCAGTAAAACACTTCCGTTATACAGGCTGTACCGCACTGGAACGGGAGCCACCGTAAAAGTGATACTGTCGCCATCGCAAATGATATTATCAGCATCGGAACTTTCCAAGGTATAGCTTGGAATGGGCAATACCGTGGTTACTACAACTTCCGAGGTTTTAAAACAACGCTCGTAGGTACTGGCTATCACATAAACTTCCTCACCATCCTGCAAGTTGTTTACGTTTAAAGTATCCTCGGGTCCGTTTTTAACTCGGATATCCTGCCTGTAAAACGCATAGCGATCAAAGTCAGGAGAGGCGGTAAAAATTACCGGTTCGCCTTCACAAATGGTGTCATTGGCATCGGAGCTAATGAGCAACAACTCTGGGAAATTTAGAACCGTAAGACTTATTGCATCGGCAGTAAAGCTACATCCCTTATTTTCAGCACGTGCCCGTATAGTTTTTGTGCCCACCGATAAACGACCTGCGTTAAAATTGCTAGCAATGGAGTCTTGGATTACCTCTCCGTCTACCTCAAAAATGTAGCGGTCATACCCCTGCGTGCTTGCTGTAAGCAATAAGTCTTCTCCAAAGCAGGTGGTATCGTCTGCTGCCTCATGTGCTATCTGAAATTCAGGAATAGGGTTTACCGAAATATTTACCGTAAGCTGCGGAACCGGGCAGTTCAACTGAGTGGAGTCGACCATGGTAACCGAAACCGTAGAATCTTCGCTGAAGGTAAAGGTGCGCAACGAGTCTTTTGTGGCGCTCACTCCGTCCCATACAAAACCAAAACGGTCGCTTGGACTCTCTAAATTGGTAAGTGCAATAGTGAATGGACTTCCTGCACACAAGGTGGTATCTGGGCTTATGGTAAACGCTACTTTTTCGCAATTTTGAGCAATGCAGGATGCTGTATCCGACACAGGACTTAGCTCACACGGAGATGCCCCAATGGCCCGAACTGTGGCGGTTGCAGTTTCGCCCGCTGACAAACCGGTAATTTCGTGCAGCAAACCTGCAGCACCGCTAGACGGCACCTGGTAGGGCCCACCGTTAATGCTGATCTCGTAGCCCAAAGCCCCGGGCACTGCGGTCCATTCAAAATCTATAGAGGAGGTAGTTGTTCGACCGCAAAACAAATCGGGTGCCCGCAAGGCCGGACTCACCGAAACGAATAGGGTATTGGAAGTGTCGTAACATCCATTATTGCTTGCTACCACGCTGTAGTAATGTCCGTCTTCTACCGTGCTATCCATTAAGGTTGGATTGAGGCCATTTTGAACTGACAATACCCGATCAAAAAACTCGTAGTTATCATAAGGTGTGGGGAGTGCTTCAAAAACACCCACTTCGTTAGAACAGTAATCCGATTCTCCTTCCAACCTCACCACAGGAATAGGATTTACGGTGATACGAAAAACCTTACTCACCGGCCTACATGTAATTTGGTTGGTATCGCGAACGGTTACCGTGACTACCGTATCTCGGGTTGCGGTAAAATTGCGAGCAGTTCCGTTGGGCGAACCATTCCAGTCGATTACAAAACCACCCGTACCTCCTGTAATCTCCGAAATATTAAGAGCTACCGCATCGCCTGCACAGAAGGTGGAATCGGTAAAGTTTTGCTCAAACGTAAAGGCGCTATCGCAAGACACAAAGCATTGTATAGTCTCCGAAACGCGACTATTTCCACAGGGGCTTGGACCCACGGCAAACACCGCTACCGATACCGAGTCGTTTTCATCCAAACCATCGGCCAAATGCACCAGACCATTGATTCCGGTAGAAGGAATAATAAAATCGTTGTTGTCTACCTGTATCTGGTATCCGGAAGCGCCAGGTACACTATCCCAAACTATTTCAATAGCACCTACGCTGGTATTGCCACAATTTACTACAGGCGGCACCAAGGTGTCAGACACCTGATATACAAAGGTATCGCTGGGTGCACTAAAACAGCCTTGCGCAGAGGCTACTACAAAATAGTTTCGATCTGATTTTAAAGTACTCGAGGCATAAACATGCCCTCCTTGCTCCACCAGTTTGTGGTAATCCTGGTAAAAATCAAAGCCCGAAGCTATTTCGCTAGTAGCAGTAAAAATCACCAATTCATTTTCGCAAATCTCTGGGCCCGGATTAGAGCTTGACAAGCTTACTTGCGGCACCGGCAAGGCAGTAATATTTACTGCAATTTCTGTGGGTGGACAAACGATTTGGGAGGAATCGAGCATAGCTACCCGTATCACGGTATCTTGCGTAAAGGCGTACGTTTCCGCAGTTTTTTTGCTGTAAGGCGCTCCATTCCAACTAAAAAAGTAACGACTGCTGGGACTGGATATATTTTGGATTTGCACATCAATGTTTTCGCCTGCACAAATTTTGCTATCGGGCGTAATTTCAAACGCCATTTTGGCGCATGCTCTGGCAAAACAGGTTACGGTTTGCGAAGGAGCACTCATGCCGCATGGTGCGGGCCCTAACGCCCGAACGGTAGCAGCGATGCTCTCCTCGGGCATTAACCCCGTAATTTCGTGAGTTAAGCCTGTGGCACCGCTCGAAGGTGTCTGATAGGCTAAGCCATCCAAACTAATTTCATATCCCGTAGCTCCGGGTACCTCTTGCCACTCAAAGGTTATAGAAGTGGTAGTGGTTGTAGCACAGTACAACCTTGGCGGTGCTAACTCTTGCGCTACATTAATAGTAATGCGGTTGGATGTATCGGAACAGCCATTTTCAGTTGCTACCACGTAGTAATAATGTCCATCTTCTAGCACGGCATCGGTTACCGAGGTAGCCAGCCCATTGGCCAAGGAAAGGTTGCGATCGAAAAACTCGTAATTATCGTACGAGGCGGGAGCGGCTGTGAATGTGGCCGATTCCGAAGCACAGAAGGTATCTTCCCCACTAAGCGTCACCTGTGGGTATGGGTTTACCGTAATGCGGAAGGTTTTGGTAACGGGAGTACACGAGGGTTGTTGATTGTCGGTTACGGCAACGCGAATTACCGTATCCTTAGTAGCAACAAAGGTCTCCGTCATCTCCCCCAACCCACCATTCCATCGTATGGTAAAATCTCCCGTTCCGCCTACTAGGTTAAGAATGCGCAGGCTTACTTCATCGCCTTCGCAAACGCTTGCTTCTGAAAAATTTTGACTGAATGTAAACGGGTTTTCACAGGTTAAGTAGCACTTTACCGATCTGGAGACATTGCTATTTCCGCAAGGAGCAGGGCCTGTAGCGATAACCTCGGCAATTACAGAGTCTATGGTATTTAAGCCTCCGACCTCATGACTAAAACCCGCAGGGCCCGTGGATGGCACTTGAAAAGGCCCACCATCGATGCGCACCAGATATCCTACCGCTCCAGGAATACTATCCCAAACCACTTCCAGACTTCCAGCCCCAATGCTTCCACAGTTGACTTCTGGAGGCGTTAAGGTATCGGAAACATTAAAAGCCAAAGAATCGCTAGGAACGCTAGAGCACCCTCTAGAATTGGCCACTACGTAATAGTTGCGATGGGCTTCTACCTGCCCCTCGGTGTACCGGTTTCCTCCTACATCTTGCAACACAAAAAAGTCGCGGTAAAAGGTGAAGCTCGTTGCCGTTGGACTGCTTGCAAAAAAGGTAATAGTATCGGTTTCGCACACTTCACTTCCCGAAGCAGAGCTACCAAAATCTACCACAGGCAAAGGAATAACCTCAACAGCAACGGCATGCTCGGTTTCGGGACAATTCAACTGCGTTGAATCTATCATAGAAACTTGCACCACACTGTCCCGATTAAAAGTAAAAGTACGATTCACGGTGCGCTCATAGCTAAGGCCACCATCCCAAGTGAAAGCGTACCGAGCACTAGGACTCTCTAAATTGCGCAGTAGGACCGCCAAAGATGCTCCCTGGCACAAAATGGTGTCTCGGTTTATTTCAAAGGCCACTTTGTCGCATTCCTGCGCAATGCAGGTAACCACATCCGAGGGTTCACTGGCTCCACAGGGATCCGGCCCCAATGCCCTTACTTTAGCCGTAACTACTTCTCCTGGCGTTAGTCCACTAACTTGATGCACCAAGCCCGCAGCACCACTGGAGGGCGTTTGGTACGGAAATCCATTGATGCTGATTTCGTAACCTGTAGCACCTGGCACAGCATACCATTCAAAATCTATGCTAGACGTAGTCGTAACACCACAGTATACATTGGGTGCTAGCAGCTCTTGGTCTACGCTAACCGTAATCACATTGGAGGTATCGGTGCACCCATTCTCTGTAGCCACCACATAGTAGAAATGTCCATCTTCTACCACGCTATCTACTACGGTTGGATTAGCGCCATCTGCAATGGGCACAAAACGATCGTAGAAGGTATACGATTCATAAGCGGTGGGCGTAGCAGAAAACTCAGCTACCTCATTGGAGCAATACGCACTTAAGCCAGAGAGGTTTACACTAGGAATGGGGTTTACGTTGACATAAAACGTTTTAATTACGGGTGCACAGGCCGGTTGATCTTCATCTACCACAGACACCGTAACCACGGTATCTCTATTGGCTGGAAATGCGTTTACCGTATTCCCTGGCTCCCCGTTCCAACGTATGGTATAGTTTCCAGAACCCCCGGTAATTTCTGAGATGCGCAGCGTTACATTATCCCCACGACAAAAGTCGCCCTCGGTAAAGTTTTGCTCGTAGCTAAAGGGGTTTTCACATGCTAAATAACAGGTTACGGAATTGGAAATAATACTGTTTCCGCAAGGCTCGGGTCCTGTGGCTACCACCTGAGCAACAATGGAATCGTTTTCATTCAATCCACCCACCACATGAAACAAGCCCGTATTTCCCGAACTGGGTGGCGCAAGTGGCGCACCATCTACACGGATGCGGTAGCCCGTTGCTCCCGATATAGCATCCCAAACCACCTCTAAAGTTCCATCGCCCACACTTCCACAGTTTACCTGAGGCGGAAAAAGGGTATCGGAAACCGTGTACTGGAAAGAGTCGCTCGATGCGCTGGCGCACCCGTTGGTGTTGGCAATTACATAATAAAAGCTACCAGACCGAATATTATCGGTGGTATAGCTATCGCCCACACCGCTTTGCAAGATGTGATAGTCTCGATAAAAGGTGTATTCCGAGGCCAGCGTACTGGAAGCAGTAAACGTAACGCTTTCGTCTTCGCACAAGGCTGTTCCTGTGGCCGAACTCACCAGGGAAACACTCGGAACTGGTTTTTCAATTACCGTAACGGTATCCGGAGTGCTTAAACAACCAAAAATATCGGCTCCAAACACTACAACATCGTACACATCGGTTACCGATAATACCGCCACTGTGGTATCCTGGAGAGTATCTCGGGTGTTGGTTTCTAGGAATATAAAGTAATCGAAATTACCCTGTGCCGTGTAGCGTATTTCCTCGCCTGGACATACGGCAGCAGCCGAGGCGATAGCGGAGCCTATTTTCTTGGATACCACATTAAAAGACAAACTATCGGTAAAAACACAGCCTTTTTCTGTGGTGCGCAAGGTTAAGGTATTGCCTCCAGCAGGGAAGGCACTGGAACTGTACACGTGGTAGGCAGAATCTTGCACTAGTGCGCCATTTAGAAAATACTCGTATTGATCGAAGCCTGCCTCACTGGCTGTAAAAACATGCGTGATACCTTCGCACAATTGTGTGGTCTCACTCTCTATGCGACTCTCAGGAACCGTATTTACCGTTACTGTAAATCGATGTTGATAAGCGGGACAACCCAGTTGTACTGAATCGATTAATGCCACCGTAACTACAGTATCTTCGGTAGCTACAAAGCGCTGCGTTTCCTCTTTTGTAAAGCTACCCCCCGCCCACTGCAAAGCATAGCCCGAAGAAGGGCTATTAATCGCATCGATGTTTAAGATAACGCTATCTCCCTGGCAAACGCTCACTTCATCTACCGCATCCAAAGACATGGCCATACAAGGCGTAGCAATACAAAAAACACTATCGCTTACTGGCGTATTTCCACAAGCCGAGTTGGTTTCTCCAAATATTTGAAACCACACCGTATCATTTGGAGTTAAGCCCGTAATTGTTTCGGTAGCACGAGTAACCGGGTTATAAAACGCATCATTGTCTACACTAAGCTGGTAACGCGTCACTAGCGGATCATCATCCCAGTTGATAGTAACGGTAGTATTGGTGGAAGAGGCACAATTTATTGTTGGAGGATCCACTTCCTCCTGAACCGTAACGGCTACCGCATTACTGGCTTCGCCTTGGCATCCAAGCTCGGTTGCAAAAGCAGTAATGGCATCTCCATCCTCTAGTTGGGTAGTTCGATACACCTTGGATGCACTACTCTGCACCGTAACAAATCCCAAGTCGAAGGTGTACTGTTCAAAGTCTCCCGTTGCCGTAAATACCACGGTATCACCCAAACAACTAATCTCTGGCACCGCACTAAGCGTAACCTCTGGTTTTTGGTTGACCACCGTTACTATGGTATTGCTGGCATCTGAACCGCAACCCTTGTCATCTTCTGCTTCCACCCAAATGGCATTGGGATTGGATAAGCTCGTAGTAGTAAATTGGTTGCTAGCGCTGGTTTGCACCACAGCGCCATCATTAAAAAAGGTATAGTTTTCTAAGCCTGCTGGTAGCGCTGTAAATTGCACCTCCTCGCCCACACAAATCCCATTATCTGCATCGCTAGAGGATATGGCTACTGTAGGCAATGGGTTCACCAACAAGGTGGTACTACCTTCGGCAGAACACCCGTTTTCCAGTATTTCTAGCGAAATGTTTTTGGTACCCGCTTGTGCAAAAGTGGCCACCAAAGGACCTGGACCACTTCCCGTTACACTTTGCGCATTTTCAAAATTCCAGTTATAGGTAGCGTTAGGATCGCCATCGCCCACATAGCTCACACTAGCACCCTGTCCTACGCACACGCTAGAGGGTTTATCAAAAGACACCGATGGTGTTTTCTTTACCACTACCGTATTGGTCGTGGTGTTGGTGCATCCGTTGGTATTGGTAGCCGACAAACTTACCTCGTAAATAGCAGCACCATTTATGGTAAACGAACCGGGGTCTTTTGCTGTAGAACTTCCTTGCTCGGCAAAATTCCATTCCCAATCGGTAACCGGAAAAGCGCCTTCTACCGTGGTGTTGGTAAAAGTAACTTCCAATGGATCGCAACCGATGTTGTTGTCCATGGTAAAGTTGGGGTTGGGAATTTCGTTTACCGTAATTTCTTGGGAGGCCGTGCGACTGCACCCCCTAACGTTGGTAACCGTCAAACGTACTGTATAGGAGGAGGCAGCAGCAGAATTAAAAGCATGGCGCGGATTCTCTGTAGATCTTAAAGGCGATCCATCGCCAAAGTCCCAAGACACCGTATTGCCTGCTGGCATGGATGAGGTATTGGTAAACTGCAGGGTGTCTATAATAATACATGCAGTAAGGTTGGATACGGTAAAGCTGGCATCGGGCTTTTTATAGACGGTTACGGTGCGTGTAGTGCTAAACCAGTTTCCGTTAAGGTCTTGTTTCTCGAGCTTAACGGAATAGGTGGTATCGCCAAGGTTGCCCGCAATAAATGTGTGCGAAGGGTTTTGTACGTTGGTGGTTGGAGATCCATCGCCAAAATCCCAACGTCTACCTAATGAGGAACACGTACTGTTGTCTGAAAATTGAATGGTGAGATCCTCGCAAACATTGGCTGGATCGGGGTTGGAGCCTATAATAGGATTACACTGCCCATATCCCTGCTGAGGGATAAGGTACATGAGAAAAAAAAAACCTATTAAAATGCGTTGCATAATCTAGTTAACCGTGTCCTAAAGGAATAGATAATTGCAACCGATATCCATCGAGAATATCTTATACGGCATCTAGTAGAATTGCTCTAATAGCCTCGCTTAGGGGATAACAAACACAGCGCTAACTAACTGATTATCTTTGTGTTACTATCATTATCTCAATTCATGAATCGAAAAAACAAATGCAACCAGAACTGCCATACACCTTCCTCAGTTTGGTAAAATCAAGATCCGTACAAAGACCCAGAAATGCAGCATGTATCGATACGTGTCGGAATCTATGGGATGGACGCACAGGAATTGACCGATGAACGCCTTTAGCCGAAGTTTTATGCCTTATATAGCAGTAAAACGCATAAAAAAGCCCGAGGCGATGCCTCGGGCTTTTGGTGTATGAATTTAGTGATGGGTTTATTGGTCGAACCAGAGTTTTTCATCCAGTCTAGGCGTTACTGGTGCATTTGTATTCGCACTTAACTCATCGGGTGGATACGGTAATCTGCGAACAAAGCTTCCTAAAGCCGAACCTGTAGGAATGTTCAACTCTGGGAATTCTCTTCTACGCCACATGGTCCATGCCTCAATAGGCTTATCGATTAAAGAAATCCATGACTGCTCTGCGATAAGCTGTAATTCTGCTGCTTGATCCGCTCCTGAAAGTACCGGAATTCCCGCTAAATAGGTATCGATATCAGCTTGTGCAACACCCCAGTACAGCATCGAATTTGTGATTGCCTCGCGAAATTTGGTATTTGCAGTAACTACACTACCAAAACGGTATTCTGCCTCTGCCTCTAAAAATAGCTGCTCGGTGTATGTAAATACGCGCTCGGGAGCATCTGGACGAATGACATCTAGGCTAAGAAGAGAGTTTAACCCATAATCGCCTGGGTCGCCAGGATAAACACCTAGGTAAATATTCGTGTCTGGTCCTTGATCAAAATACACATCTAACCTCGGATCACTGTACTTTTGCATGGTCTCTACCGTGGTCTTACTAGCAAAATAAAACAGGTTTTGCCCTCCAGCAAATGCATTGATTACCTCCCAATTGGGGTTTACGTGACCCGACTCATTGTAGAAATCAAATAGTGCATCTGTACCAGAAGTTATCATGTTGCCCTCGGCTAACATTTGCTGAATATCGCTTTGCTTAGATGGATCTGCATCAACCATAAGCATCAGTGTTCTAAACTTTAAAGAACGTGCAAAGCGAAGCCAACTATTGATATCACCGCTGTAGTAGTGATCTGAAGCGATAATAGCTGGCGATGGTGGATTGGCAAATACCGCTATAGCATTATCCAATTCTCCCAAGATTCCGTTCAACACCTGTTCTTGCGGATCGAATTTAGGGTTGTTTATATCCGGATCCAACGCCTCACTATACGGTACATCACCCCACAAAATGGTTGTGGTATAAAAAATTAATGATCGCATAGTTCTTGCCTGAGCAGCAATGAGAGGCTTACCATCTGCCTCTGAAATATCTATTGCAAACTGCAGGTTTTTCTGCGTATTGGGGTAGTGCGTCCTCCATGTATTTCCAGTAGTAAAAACTGAAAATATATAACGTTCTGGGTTTCGGAATACCGATGCAGAAGCACCAGAGGCCCATAACTGACTCCACATAGAACCCGAAAGTCCAATTTCTGTGGTTCTGTTATTGGAGTACTCCAACTGCGAAGCAAATAACAAGAACTCAGGGTCTACATTGGATGTGGTTTCTGGATCCTCATTGACGTCCAGCCAATCTTTTTTACAACCTACCAACCCAATAACCAAGGCCAGTAGTGATGCTAAATATATTTTATTACGAATCATATTATTCAAATATTAAAGGGTTACACGTAGGTTAAATCCAAAGGTTCTGGTGCTAGGTACAGAACCAAACTCAACACCTTCGCCAGTTAAACTGGTACCAAAGAAGTTTACCTCTGGATCAATATGCGGCACCTCGCTATCAATCAACCACAGGTTACGTCCTTCAAGACCGAAAGAAACAGAAGCGAAAGGAGTCTTTTCTAACCAGCGCTTTGGAAGTTCATACCCAATTCTTATTTCTCTTAACTTGATAAAATCTGCGGCAAAAGTAGACTCCTCAATAAGGCTGTTATTACCCAATTGCTGCCAGTAATCTTGGGCAGATACCTCAGCTTCATTAGCTACATAACCAGTAACTTCACCTGTATTTGGATCAACTACCTCATTCACACCTTGGTCAACAAAAGGCGCATCACGGTTTTCAGCGGTTTCCGCAGCTAAACCAGCAAAACGAAGATCCTGAACTGTGTTGGAGTATATTACTCCTCCTTGACGTATATCGATCAAGAAACTCAACGACACCCCTTTGTAAGAGAACTCGTTGTTGATCCCCATTGTCCAGTCAGGGTAAATATCACCCAGGCGCACCGGGTCTCCGATACGTCTTAGACCAGTGGTTTCATCGATAATGATCTGACCATCAGGAGCACGCTCATATCCGGCCCCGTAAAGACCAAACTCCTCTCCAGGCGCTGCTTTAATTTGCAGGCCGCTAAACCCAGAGGTAAGTGTGTATTCCTCTAAACCTTCTGTTAACTCAACTACCTTTTGCTTGTTGGTGTTGTAGTTTACAGTAGCTTCCCACTTGAAACCGTTAGGAAGTTGCAACGGAATACCGTATAACTTTACTTCTATCCCTTGGTTCTGAATGGTACCCGCATTTACTGTTTTAAGATTGTAACCGGTTGACTGAGGTACCGTTAACTGCACAATTTGATCGTCCGTCTGAACATCATAATAGTTGATATCTGTAGATAATCGGCCATCAAAGAACACCAATTCGGTACCCAATTCTAAGGTTTTCTGACGTTGCGGTCTAAGATTAGCGTTAGGAATTACGTTAGTAGCAGCAAAACCTGGCAACCCATTGTGCGGATACTGGGTATTGTTAACAAACTGAGTAAATGCATCGGAAAGCGGAGTAAAGAAGAAATTTAAGCGGTAGGGATCTTCATCACTACCAACCGCACCATAATTTACTCTGAACTTACCGTAACGCAAGATTCCTCTATTCTCTGGAGCAATTAGCTCGGTAAATAAGAATGAGACGCTAGCACTAGGGTAAAAATAAGAGCGGTTATCCACCGGTAATGTAGAGGTGTAATCGTTTCTACCTGTAAGGTTTAAAAATAACCACGACTTGTAGTTAAAAGTAAGATCTGCGTATAAACCATATAGTCTACGAAGTTCTGAATCGCTGGTATTTACAATACTTTGTGCATTGGCATACGTGTACAGGTCAGTAGCCAACAAGTCACGCCCAATAATGCGTGTAGATTGAAACTTACGCTCATTGACGTTATGGCCAAAAATCGCATCTACACCAAAATCTTCAGTAAAATCATGGTTTACGTTGATTATTAAGTCAGAGTTTAACGAGTTAAAGAAGTTGTCTCTTACTTCATATTCGCCATTCACTCGTCCCAAAGTCCCCTTGCGCATTATGTTCTCACGTGTATCGGAAAATAGATCTGTACTCAAGCGATACGTAGCTCTAATTTTATCACTGAACTTATAGTTTACAGTGGCATTACCATAAAAGCGATCTATATCGTTTTGCGTGGTATTGAACTGCGTAACCCAATATGGGTTGTTGGATACATTATTGCTCTCCAAACCGAAAGCTCTTCCGTCTGGTTGCTCAACATTATTGCGCAACTCTTCGTTTGAAATTGTTCTCGGAACACTATTTATAAGACCAATTGTTGTAGAAGGATTATTCCCCCCCTGCCTTGGATTACCAAGGGTACTCGACTTCACAAAACTACCTGATACTCTAACATCCAAGCGGTCTGTGAGGTTACGACCTGCATTGATAGAGAAGGTATTTCTATCTAAGCTGGAGTTGGGCACAATACCAGTTTGCTGAAGGTTGGTGTACGAGAAACGGAAATCACTATTCTCGTCTCCTTGAGCAAAAGCTACTGAGTTAATGTAAGTAGCACCCGTTTCGTAAAAGTTCTTCACGTTATCTGGATATGCTTGCAGGCCGTTAATTGTATCACCCTTCCAGTCCGGTAGTGGTCCAGTCATGGTGTCGATTCTTGGCCCCCATCCATTTGAAAAATTTACAGGATCATAATCACCCTGATCTCCTTGAGCATACTCATTTTGAAAATCGGGAAGACGCAACGGGTTATCAAAACGAACAGAAGAGTTAATGGTAACGCTGGAAGACTTCCCCTTTCCACGCAGACTCTTTCCAGATTTCGTGGTTATAATAATTGCTCCATTTTTCGCGCGTGAACCGTACAATACCGTAGCTGCCGCACCTTTGAGGACCGTAATATCCTCGATATCATCTGGGTTTATGTCTGCGGCCCTGTTACCAACGTCAACACCACCCGTAATGATGTCGTTTCGTGAACCGTTGAAGCCTGAGTTTGATATAGGGTTTCCATCGACTACAAAGAGCGGCTGGTTATTCCCCGAAAGTGAGGTGGCACCACGTATTATGACTTTGGAACCACCACCTAAAGAACCAGACTGGCTTGTGACCCTTAGTCCAGCCACTTTTCCCGCCATGGTATTTAAGACGTTAGCATCTCGTGCTTTGGTAGTTTCATCCCCCGATACTGTGGTAACCGCATACCCTAACTCTTTTTTCTCACGCTGGATAGCGTTTGCGGTAACTACCACTTCATCCAATTCAGTTGAGGAAGGATCCAATTTAACATCCAACATCGTTTGTTCACCGAGTTTTACCCGCCTTTTGTTAAATCCAATAAAGGAGAAAACAAGAACCTCGTCCTCGGGCCCCACTTTGAGCTCGAATTTTCCTTCCATATCGGTAACGGTACCTTTGGGTGTATCCCCATCGGTTCGGACGGATACGCCTGGAAGCGTTGAATTGTCTTCTGAGGACGTAACCGTTCCTCGAATGGTTCTATCCTGTGCCCACAAGGCAGAGCTAAACAGAATGGAACACAGCAAAAGAAATGCTGATAGATGTTTCATAGGTATTGGGTTTAATTAACGTTATCAGTATTGGATTTTTATTTGGTTTTGAATCCTATACTCAACCGAAATCTAATTAAAATGAATCGGATTTCATAAGACTTGTTAACGATTTAGTAACCCTAAACCTGGATGAAATGAAGAATTAAAGGGATGACCGGTAGTTATTCAGGATGAACATTTCCATGAATTTAGCTATCCAACAAATATCATCATGGATTCCTACACCCACCGATACATGGTAGTTTTAGCGTTTTTTATCCCCGGTTTTGAAACTTATGCCAACAAGGCTACCCTTACCAATCCATTACAAAAATGCAAGACACTCCTCCACACTTATTTAAAATGTTTCCATAATTACGAATAGTGCACAAAAAAACCCCAGCCATAGGCTGAGGTTTTGTACTTACAGTATATGTTTCTAGTGTTCTACATCATGCCAGGCATGCCTCCACCCATTCCTGGATGACCATGGCCTCCTGCGGGCTCATCTTCTTCCTCCTCTGCAATTACGCACTCGGTAGTGAGTAACATACCGGCAATAGAAGCAGCGTTTTCTAGTGCTACGCGCGCTACCTTAGTAGGATCGATAACTCCTGCTTCGTAAAGGTTCTCGAACGTCTCAAGACGTGCGTTGTATCCAAAGTCGTCTTTTCCTTCGCGTACTTTTTGTACTACGATAGAACCTTCTTGACCGGCATTTTCTACGATTTGACGCAAAGGCTCTTCAATAGCACGCTTCACGATAGCTACCCCAGTAGTTTCGTCTTCATTAACTCCGGTTAAGTTCTCTAGAATGTTTTGTACACGGATGAAAGCGGTTCCTCCACCAGGGATGATACCTTCTTCTACCGCTGCACGGGTTGCATGCAATGCATCATCTACACGGTCTTTTTTCTCTTTCATCTCTACCTCTGAGGCAGCACCTACATAAAGTACAGCAACACCCCCTGCAAGTTTTGCTAAACGCTCTTGCAACTTCTCTTTGTCGTAGTCTGAAGTGGTAGTTTCTATCTGCGCTTTAATTTGGTTAACACGCGCAGTGATATCTTCTTTGTTACCAGCACCATTTACGATGGTAGTGTTATCCTTATCGATGGTAATTTTCTCGGCTTGACCCAGCTGATCTACCTCGGTATTCTCCAACTTGTAGCCACGCTCTTCTGAGATTACGGTACCGCCAGTTAGTACAGCGATATCTTCTAGCATTGCTTTTCTTCTATCCCCAAAACCAGGAGCTTTTACAGCAGCAATCTTAAGTGAACCGCGGATTTTGTTTACCACTAAGGTAGCTAGTGCTTCCCCTTCGATATCTTCAGCGATAATTAAAAGTGGCTTACCGGTTTGTACAGTTTTTTCCAGGATAGGAAGCAAATCCTTCATCGCAGAAATCTTCTTGTCGAAGATTAAGATGTAAGGGTTTTCTAGGTCGGTTACCATCTTCTCAGAGTCGGTAACGAAGTACGGAGAAAGGTAACCTCTATCGAATTGCATACCCTCTACTACTTCTACGGTAGTTTCGGTTCCTTTTGCTTCTTCAACAGTAATTACTCCTTCTTTTTTCACTTTTTCCATTGCCTCAGCAATCAACTTACCAATAGTGGCATCGTTGTTTGCAGAAATGGTAGCTACTTGCTCTATCTTGCTAAAGTCGTCTCCAACTTCTCTAGAGTTTTTCTTAAGCTCAGCAACAATGGCGTCTACGGCTTTGTCGATACCACGCTTAAGATCCATTGGGTTAGCACCCGCAGCTACGTTCTTTAATCCTGCTGTTACAATAGCTTGTGCCAATACGGTTGCGGTTGTAGTACCGTCACCTGCAATATCAGCGGTTTTAGAAGCTACCTCTTTAAGCATTTGAGCACCCATATTTTCTACGGGATCTTTAAGCTCTATTTCTTTGGCCACAGATACCCCATCTTTGGTTATGGATGGTGCACCAAATTTCTTATCGATAACTACATTACGTCCTTTTGGGCCTAGCGTTACCTTTACTGCGTCTGCAAGGGCATCAACCCCTTTTTTGAGACGATCTCTTGCATCTAAATTGAAATGGATTTCCTTAGAAGCCATATTTACTTTGGATTTTTCTTGTTAAAACTGAATTGTGAAATGTGCTTAAACGATGGCGAAAATATCGGACTCGCGCATGATAAGGTAGTCTTTACCTTCTACAGATAGCTCTGTACCAGCATACTTACCGTACAATACGCTATCACCAACTTTTACGGTGATGGGCTCATCTTTTTTCCCATTTCCAACCGCAACTACAGTACCACGCTGTGGCTTTTCTTTCGCTGTGTCTGGGATAATAATTCCGCCTGCTGTTTTTTCTTCAGCAGCAGCTGGCTCAACCAAAACTCGGTCGCTTAGTGGTTTAACGTTTACTGACATAGTTATTTTTAATTATGAGTTAAATGCAAACGTCAGCAGTATTGCATTATTTGTGCCAAACCCCAGAAAGGGCCTCTTGATGGAATTTTTGTCTTTGAGCAAAAAAAAATGTCAGTGTATCGCTGACACACTGACATTTTCTATAGAATATCTACTGCTAAATGCTACTGCACCGGTGGCGCTTGTTGCTGACCTTGTGGGAGCTCATCTCTAAACGTTTCTACTTCATCGCTTGCACCGGAACCAGAGTTCATCGATGCAACCAAACTAAGCACCACAATAAAAATGGCTAAGCCCCAAGTAGCCTTTTCTAAAAAGTCGGTTGTTTTTTGAACACCACCCAACTGACTGGCCGATCCAAAGCTTGAGTCCAACCCACCCCCTTTAGGGTTTTGAATAAGAATAACCAATGCCAGCAATAAGCAAGCAACTATGATAAGTACAAAAAGGACGGTATTCATGATTTCTTTTTCTCTTTAACTTCCAAAATTCGGTCGGCAAAGTAACTGCTTTTTTCTGGATAATTCAATGCAAGCTGCTCGTAGGTGCGTATGGCCTTCTCGCGCTCGCCTTGCTGGGCGTATATCTTAGCCAAAGTCTCGGTTACATAGCTTTCCGAGTCTTCTATACTTTTTTTCCCCAAGGTAACCGGGTTAAAAAAGGCCGTTTTACCTGGATGCTCCTCAGGCGGTTTTGATATTCTGGGATTGGTATTGATGAAGCTTTCTATGATTTCGGCCGGGTTTTTATTGCCCTCGATACCCGCTTCAGCCCCAGACGCGTCCTCTTCCTTGATTTCAGCATCCAAAGTATGTTGGACTTGTTGCTCGGCTGGCTTCATCTCATCCTCTTTTTGCGCTGCCCCTCTTTCTTTAGGGGATGGAGAAGATGAATGCTCTGATACGGCATTAGCCCACCCCCCGCTCTGCTGCTGAGCAATCCAATCTGCCAAACTGGTTGCTGGCTTCGTAGTTGCAACAACGGGCGTCTCTTCCTCTTGCGACATTGCAACCGGTGCTTCTTGGGAATTTTCTAATTTCTCCTCTGCTTGTTCTTCATCCTGCAGCGCCTGCTTTAGTTGCGCTGCATGCATGGCTTCGTTTGCCAAAAGTTGATCTAAAAACTCTCTATCTTTTTTTATGCTTTCCGCATCTTCCTCACCTTGGGTATGCAGTTTTGGCTCTTTTACTTTAAATTTTGCTTTCGCCTTTTTCTTTTTGGCTTTCTTTTTTTGCTTGCGCATTTGCTTTTGCTCGTCTTCTTCAGTTTTTTCTGGAAAACCTTTCATCTCAAAGCCACTAGGCTCCACCTGGGTTTCTAGTTCTAAATCAAGATCGTCTCCTGCCCAAGACCCAAAGGCTACACCAAGGTCTTCCCTTGGATTAAAGTCATCGGCTAAAGACTTCTGACCAATAGAAAAGTGATGCCCTGCTTCTTCCTGGCTTTCCTCCTTATCAGGCGATAACGATTCGGAATCAGGTGGTGCAGGTATCCATGTATTACCAAATGGTGCCGAAATTTTAATTACAGGTTCGGGTTCCTTCGGTGCGTTCTCAGATTCTGGGTTTTCACCCAAGGTATCCGCAGCACCAGACCGTTGCTCCTTGTTGTAATCCGACTCGCTCGCTGCTTTAGACCATTGCTGCTTTTGCTGGCTATCTATTTTCTCTACGCCAGAATAATCAAAGGGAACCCTACCCGATTGCCCATCATTTTTTTCCAAACGATCTTCAAATTCATTTTCTCCATAGGGATCCGTAACCTGGATTTCAGAGTCATCCACACCCTCATTGCTTTCATCAATGTAGGTATCTAAACTCTGCCATTTGGATAGTTCCTTCTGCTCTTCGGCATCCATCTTATCGCCACGAACCGAATCTAGGGGAACATCTTGTTCCAAATCGGTGTCATCTTCCGGCTGTGCTTCTGCAGCAGAAGATTCGTCACGCTCTTGGTCGCTATCGGTACTTTCAACCGAAGCAAAGGAACCAAACTCCTGAGTCTCGTTTAAAACCCATGGACTCAACTCCATGCCATCGGCACTGTCAACGGATTTTTCACCTTCTTCGGAGTCAAAGAAAACCGCTTCTTGCGAACTGGATGTGGGCAACGAATCGCTCAGCCATTGTTGCAAAACGTATCTATTGCCAACATATACCGCCTTCTCGTTTACTGCCTGGTGTTGCAAGTCTTCATTAAACCGGCCCTGCGCCTTAAGCAACAGCATATGCCCCAAAGAGAAATACGGATGGCGCTCCAAAATAGCTTCCAGCGCTTCCATATCCGCATTGGTAATTCTATGCGGTTCGTTTAATAGCGTATGAAACCTGCTTTTATCCATGTTACCAGCTGCCCACTGAGGCGTTAAATATTTCTTGGAGTAACTGATCGGTAATTTCTTCCGACAAACCCTCTTCTACCGTTGTAAAATTTTGTCCCGACTCAAAATCTACAAATCTTGAAAATCGTTTCTCAAAGTTCTTTTCGGGTTCATATTTATTAAAGTAGGTAACTTCCACGTCTATAGTAAAACGATCTAAGGCCGCTGTTTGGTTACCCTGAGCCGCTACTGGTGTAGTTTCGTACCGCACAATGCTACCTGAAAAACGAATATCGCCATTGCGTTTTACAATATCTAATGGGGTTTGCGCCAACATTAAATCTTTTAGAGACTCCGTAAATGCCTGGTTGTAGGTGGGTGGCACCAAAGCTGCACTGCTGGTAAAAAAATCTACCGAAAAGGTTTTGGCATCGGCAGGAATATCGGCTCCCGAGAAGGAATACGATACCCTGCAGTCTTGCAACAAAACCGCCAATACCAGCACCGCTATATATTTTAATGCGCTCTGCATGAATTAATTCAAATCGTATTCCTTAATCTTTCTGTACAGCGTACGCTCCGATATTCCCAACTCCTTAGCTGCACTTTTCCTTTTATTGTTGTGCTTGGCCAAGGCCTTTTGAATTAGGTCTTTCTCCGTATCCACCAAACTGTAGCGTTCCTCCACTTCTTCGTGTCTATCAAAATCGCTAGCCTCGCTTTTGGGTGGAAGTTGAAGCGGTGAGGAAGGTGCTGCCTCGCGATAACTCTCTGGCGCATGACCCTCGTAGTAGCTTACGGCATCTGAACTGTACGCAGCACGTTCTGCCATATTGCCCTGTAAGATCAAGTGCTTCAGCTCGCTCATTTCCTTCTTGAGATCAAAAAGCACCTTGTACAAAAGCTCCCGCTCAGAAAAAGACTCTTTCCCCTCTTTTTGCTCCTGCGATAACACCATAGGAACTTGTTTCTTGTAAGAGGGCGGCAAATACTTTTCTAAGGTAGCAGCATCCACTTCGCGCTCCTGTTCCAGAATAGATATTTGCTCAGTAATATTCTTTAACTGACGGATATTTCCGGGCCAGCTGTATCGCAGCAAAATATCCACCGCATCGGGCAACAGTTGTATGGGAGGCATGCGGTATTTGTCCGAAAAATCGGCCGCAAACTTGCGAAACAAAAGATGGATATCCTCACCGCGTTTACGTAGGGGTGGAATTTCTATGGGCACCGAGTTTAAACGGTAATACAAATCCTCGCGAAACTTGCCTTTATGAATGGCTTCGCTCATATCCTCGTTGGTAGCGGCTATAATGCGCACATCGGTTTTGTGCACCTTGGAGCTTCCAACGCGCATGTACTCTCCGGTTTCCAACACCCTCAGCAAACGAACCTGGGTTTGCTGAGGCAATTCTGCAACCTCATCCAAGAAAATACTGCCGCCATTCGCCTCTTCAAAATAGCCCTTACGGCTATCTGTGGCACCCGTAAAGGAGCCCTTTTCGTGCCCAAACAGCTCGCTATCAATAGTTCCTTCGGGTATGGCTCCGCAGTTTACCGCAATGTATGGGTTGTGCTTTCGGTGCGAGTACTGGTGAATAATTTGCGGCATCACCTCTTTTCCCGAACCACTTTCTCCACTGACAAAAACAGATATATCGGTAGGCGCTACTTGCTTGGCTACCTCCAATGCCCGCAACAATAAGGGGTGCTCGCCAATAATGCCAAAGCGTTGTTTTATTTGATGAATTTCTGGATTCATTATTTTACCAAGGTTCCAATTAAGGTTGCAGCCGTACAACGGTGCACGTGTACGTTCACATAATCGCCAGGTTGGGTATGTTCTTTAGGAAAAACCACCACGGTATTCTGCGAAGTTCTACCGAAATTCTCGTCTTTGTTTTTCTTGGATACGCCTTCTACCAATATTTTGTAGGTTTTTCCAACCATAGCCTCGTTGCGCAACAATGAGTGCTTCATTTGGAGGTCTACAATTTCTTTGAGTCTACGGCTTTTTACTTCCTCCGGCACATCATCCTCGTATTTGCGCTCAGCCAACGTTTTTGGGCGCTCCGAGTATTTATACATGTACGCGAAGTCGTATTTCACTTCTTCCATCAGGCTCAAGGTC
The DNA here is from genome assembly GCA_964627445.1 of uncultured Flavobacteriales bacterium. GTDB lineage: Bacteria > Bacteroidota > Bacteroidia > Flavobacteriales_D > Luteibaculaceae > Luteibaculum. The sequence continues at coordinate 305,028 of CAZVJF010000001.1, forward strand.
TCTTGATGTTCTTCCTCGGTTTCTCCGCAAAAACCGGTTATAATGTCGGTGCTTATCGCACAGTCTGGAATGTATTTATTGATGGCTTCAATACGGTTCATGTACCACTCACGGGTGTAGCCACGGTTCATTTTCTTCAACACATCGCTATTCCCCGACTGCACAGGCAAGTGAATGTAATTGCAAATATTCTCGTACTTCGCCATTACCTTGAGCACGTCATCGGTCATGTCTTTGGGGTGGGATGTAGAGAAGCGAATACGCAACTCTGGGCTCACCTGCGCTACCATTTCCATAAGGCGCGCAAAGCTTACCACCTCTTCATCTGGGTTAATGACTTCGCCCTTTTTGGTGATGTTCCAACGGTAAGAGTCTACATTCTGCCCCAGTAAGGTAACCTCTTTGTAGCCTTTATCCACCAGCTCTTGTGCTTCAGCAACAATGCTTTTCGGATCGCGGCTACGCTCTCTTCCACGTGTAAAAGGCACTACGCAGAACGTGCACATGTTATCGCATCCACGCATTATAGATACAAAAGCAGTAACGCCGTTCGAGTTGAGTTTTACAGGACTAATGTCTGCGTAGGTCTCCTCGCGACTTAGTAGCACGTTTACCGCTTTTTGACCTTCCTCCACCTCATTGAGTAGCGTTGGAATATCGCGATACGCATCGGGTCCCACTACCAGGTCTACCAGCTTTTCTTCTTCGAGTAATTGCGATTTTAAACGTTCGGCCATACAACCCAAAACGCCCACTTTCAGAGCTGGGTTATTGCGCTTTAGCCGCTTAAAATGGTCTAGGCGATTGCGTACCGTTTGCTCTGCCTTGTCGCGAATAGAACAGGTATTCACCAAGATTAAATCCGCGTTATCAATTTCCGATATAGTTTCGTAACCGTGCTCATTGAGAATGGATGCCACAATTTCACTGTCCGAGAAATTCATTGCGCAACCGTAGCTCTCTAAAAATAGTTTCTTAGAACCCTTATTTCCTTCTACCATAGTGGCAGTACCTTGTTCCTCCTCTGCCAACATTTGCTTCTCCTGCATATCCAATAAAGCCTTTTTGCAAAAGTACGATATCAGCACGAAATACTGTCAAATTGACATTTATTATACGCCCAAATAGAAACTTAAGCCCCCCATAATTCCGTTAAGCCCAGAAACAATATTTATTATTGCTGTTTTTTAGCAGCACACATTAGCGATTATACGATGGCAAAAAACCTACTTATAGTAGAGTCTCCGGCCAAGGCGGGCACCATAGAGAAGTATCTAGGGAAGGATTTCGTGGTTCGAAGTTCGTACGGACATATTAGAGATCTTGAGAAAAAGGATACCGGTATTGATATTGAAGCGGGGTTTGAACCCGTTTACGTTTTAGATCCGGAAAAGAAAAAGTTGGTCACTGAGTTGAAAAAACTGGCCAAAGAAGCCGAGATGGTTTGGTTAGCAACGGATGAGGACCGCGAAGGGGAAGCCATTAGCTGGCACCTAGCGGAGGCCCTAAAATTAAATCCAGACAAAACCAAGCGCATTACCTTTAATGAAATTACCAAGCCCGCAGTGGTAAAAGCGCTAGAAAAGCCACGCGACATTAACAACCACTTGGTGAATGCTCAGCAAGCGCGCAGAGTTTTGGACCGTTTGGTGGGATTTGAGCTTTCCCCAGTGCTGTGGAAAAAAGTGAAACCTTCCTTATCTGCAGGTAGGGTACAATCGGTTGCGGTGCGCTTAATTGTGGAGCGCGAACGAGAAATACAAAACTTTACTCCAGAGACTTATTTTAAAGTATCGGGTAAGTTTAACAACTCCAAAGGCGATGCTTTTAAAGCCGAAATAACCAACAAGTTAGATAGTCAACAGACGGTAGAAGAGATTCTAAAAGGTAGCAGTACCGGTAATTTTAATGTAGCGGATCTGCAAGTAAAGCCTGGCAAAAAATCGCCCGCTGCACCGTTTACCACTTCTACCCTTCAGCAAGAAGCTTCCAGGAAATTAGGATTCTCGGTTGCGCAAACCATGAGTGTTGCCCAAAAGCTTTACGAAGCTGGGCACATTACTTATATGCGTACCGATTCGGTAAACCTTTCCGACACGGCACTCAACGGAGCACGGGATGCCATTAAAAAAGATTTTGGAGACCAATACCACAAGCTGCGCAAGTATTCTAGCAAAACCAAAGGAGCCCAAGAAGCTCACGAAGCCATACGTCCAACCAATTTTAATGAAGACAGCCTAGGTGCCGATGGCCAACAGCAACGCTTGTACGACCTAATTTGGAAACGCAGCATTGCCAGCCAAATGAGCGATGCCGAGATTGAGCGCACTACGGCCAAACTAGAGCACCCCAACGTGAAATACAACTTCACTGCAAAAGGTGAGGTTATAAAATTCGATGGATTCTTAAAAGTATACATTGAATCTACGGATGACGAGCCAGCAGAAGAAACTGGCATTTTACCTCAGCTTGCTGTTGGTGAAACCATTACCTATACCGAAATAACGGGTACGCAGCGGTTCTCACATCATCCACCACGCTATTCGGAAGCACGTTTGGTTAAAAAGTTAGAGGAACAAGGTATTGGACGCCCCTCTACTTACGCTCCTACCATATCTACCATTCAAAAGCGAGGCTACGTAGTCAAAGAAGAGCGCCCAGGAAAAGAGCGCAAATACAAACAGCTGCGGTTGAAGGAGGGGGCAATAAATACCGAAGAAAAAACCGAAATAACAGGAGCCGAAAAAGGTAAGATGTTCCCCACTGATATTGGGATGGTCGTAAACGACTTTTTAGTGGAGCACTTCGACACCATTCTAGATTATGGCTTTACCGCAGACATAGAAAACCAGTTTGACGAAATTGCTCAAGGGAAACTGGAATGGAAAAATATGTTGGGCACTTTCTACCAACCTTTCCATAAAACCGTTGAGGACACCTTAGAAACCTCAGAGCGCGCTACTGGTGAGCGCGAATTAGGTACGGACCCCAAAAGCGGCAAAAAAGTAATAGCACGCATTGGCCGTTATGGCCCCATGATACAAATTGGCAATATCGAAGACGAAGAAAAGCCACAGTTTGCTTCGCTTCGCGGAGACCAAAGTATCAGCACCATAAGCCTAGAAGAAGCACTAGAGTTATTTAAACTTCCTCGAGAGTTGGGCGAGTGGAATGACAAAATGGTGAAAGCCAATATTGGTCGCTTTGGCCCCTATGTGCAATGGGGAAGCACCTTTGCCAGCATTAAAAAAGACACCTACGACCCACACGAAATTACCTTCGAAGAGGCCATTCCTTTACTAGAAGCCAAAATACAGGCCGATAAGGAAAAAAATATCAACATTTTTGAAGGCAAGCCCACGATAAAGGTCCTCAATGGTCGCTATGGCCCGTATATAGCCGTGGGACGTAAAAACTTTAAAATTCCCAAAGACAAAGAACCAGCCGAACTTACGCGCGAAGACTGCCTTGCCATCATTGATGCAGCACCGGCCAAAGGATCGAAAACTAAGGCTAAAGCCAAGACAAAAAGCAAGAGCAAAACCACCGCAAAAAAGAAGTAAGCCATGGACTTAGCAACCGAGTTTTTATCGCTAAGTGACCATAAAGCCGCACACTACCCTAAAAAATCTTGGGGCAAGCGGGTGTACAGTGCGGTTGAAGATTTCGATCCAGAAAACACCATCGCCATTTTTTTGGGGTGCGAGGAGTACCGCGGAGCCGACCAACATGCTCACGGAGAGGCGGATGCCATCAAAGAGGCCTTTTTCCGTCTATATCCCATAGATAACAGCAAAGGAAGAATTCTGGATTTAGGCAATTTAAAGCCAGGAGCTACCCTAAGCGATTCGTATGCAGCTACCCAAACCGTGCTTTTTAAAGCCATACAACTCGGAATTCCCATTATTGTATTGGGCGGAAGTTCTGATAACATCCTTCCGATTTTATCAGTTTATGAGAAGCTCGAGGCGTTTTACAGTGTACTTGCTATAGACTACAGCATAGATTTTAATGGGCACGAAAGCGCACACTGGAAAAACTACCTACACCAATTCTTTCACGAGCACCCTAGTTTTTTGTACCAATATTTACACGCTGGAATCCAAGGTTACCTGCAAAACCCAGATGTGCTTAAATTTTTTCATAACGTACATTATGACGCCACGCGCTTGGGTGTTTTACGCAATCAGCTTTCCAAAATAGAGCCTATGTTGAGGCTCAGCAACGCCTGCCTTATCGATGCAGCTTCGGTAAAAGTGGCCGACATGCCCGGAACTTTGGTAGGGAACCCCAACGGCTTTTACATTGAAGACCTGTGTCAAATAGCCAAGTACGCAGGGTTTAACGGATCGGTTAACGTACTAGGCATTTTTGATGTCTCCTTTGCGCTGTGCTCCGAACGCGAGAAGCAAATTACCGCTTCGGGCTGGGCTCAGGTACTGTGGTGTTTCATGGAAGCCCTACCATTTCGAATAGCAGAAAACCCGAAACCCGCTGCAGACGGGTTTAAGCGGTACACCGTACACGTATCAGAATGGGATCAAGACTTGGTATTTTACAAGTCCACCAAAACGGCACGATGGTGGCTTCAAGCTCCCAGGAAAAATCAAGAAAACGTTCCAGTAACCCCGTTTCAAATGCTACCTTGCTTGGAAGAAGACTACAATCTCGCTTCACAAAACACCATTCCAGAAGCATGGTGGGTTTCCTTGTTTAGATCCAATTAAATTTTAGCAATACACGGTTTTTCCCTCAAATATTTTGTATTATAGAAGGTTTCTGACTTTACCTGTGCACAACACCATCAAACACATATCACTTTTAGCGCTGATAATTACCAGTGCGTGGTCTGCAGCTTCTCAGCAGCAGATTCAGTTGTCGCAGTTTTTTGCTGATTACACCTTGTTTAATCCAGCATTCGCAGGCAGGAACTACCAAACCGATGTTAGTGTGATACACCGACAACAGTGGGTTGGTTTAGATGGTGCTCCCGTCACCACGTTAGCTGGGGTGAACACCCGCATTTTGCAAGGTAAAATGGGTGTTGGCCTTAATGCTTTCTCCGATCGCATTGGTGCATTTAACCATACTGGAGTTCGTTTATCCTTCGCAGGATCTAAGCGCATGGGCCTTAACCAGTTTCGCTTTGCTATAGCCCCCTCTTTTTACTCATACTCCTTATCGGGTAACTTTAGCGCTTTAGATGGTAGCGACAATGACCCTGTGCTAAACCAAGGCAACATAGCATCCACCGCAGTAGATGTTAACGTGGGATTTTTATATGAAACGCCCGATTATTTTGTTGGCTTGTCCGCTCTTAATTTATTGGGTGCTCGCGTTGGAGATCTTGCTCTTCAGCAAGTGCGCACGCTAAATGTCGTAGCTGGATATCAATTCAACGAAATTTTCATTCCTGATGTAGGTTTTTACCCTACCCTTTTGGCTAAGGCGGACTTGAGTAACATTTCTGGGATTACCATAGATGTTAACCTGATTGCACTCTACAAAAAATCCTTTTTTGCTGGGCTAGGATTTAGACCCGGAGACGCACTTTATCCCATGTTGGGGTATCAGTGGTTCAATTCTTTGGGCAAATTTAGGCTAGGTTATGCATACGACTATACTACAACTAACATAAATAACGTTTCGAATGGTACCCACGAAGTGATCTTGAATTATAGTTACTTTATCTCCAGATCGGGGACTCTTAAACAATATAAGAACGTAAGATTCCTATAATTTTTAACTTTGCTTTTCTGTGGTATTGAAATTAACAGTTATTTCGCAACCTAACCGATAGATTATGAAGAAGTGGTTTAATCTCATAGCGGTTACAGCCTTGGCTGTAATACTATTTTCTTGTTCCGGAGGCGGGAACTACGAATTGGTCGGTGTAAGTACATTTGATGGTTACACTCCAACAACTCCGTATGGCATGCAATATATTCACATGGGTAGTTTTACCATGGGAAATACGGATAATGACATCGTATACAATCACACCACGCGCCCGAGAACTGTATCGGTAGCATCGTTTTATATCGATGATACTGAGATTTCTAACACGGAATACCGCCAGTTTGTTTGGTGGGTACGCGACTCTACCGCTCTTAGCCTATTAGCTGAAGAAGGATTAGAGGACTATGCCACTGAAGATGAGGAAACCGGTGAGTACATCCTCAACTGGAGAGCCCAAATTGAGTGGAATGGTGAAGAAGAGCGTGAAGCGCTAGAGTCTATGTTCATCGAAGAAGACGAGCAGTTTTATGGCCAGAAAGTGCTGGACCCACGCCAACTTGTTTATGAGTACTACTGGGTAGATTTTCAATCTGCTGCAGTTCGTTTAGAGCGTGATAACAAGCAGATGTTCACCAACTCCAAAGGTGGTGCCGCCCCCGTGCTTTCACACAACAACCGCAAGAAATACATCATTAAGGAGCTTGTGAGTGTATACCCAGACACGTTATCTTGGATACACGATTTTGTTGGCTCAAACAACAGTGCTATGGCCGAAAACTATTTTTGGCACCCTGCATATGACGACTACCCCTTGGTAGGAGTAACATGGTCTCAAGCGAAAGCCTTTAACGTTTGGAGAACCAATCTTATGAACCAAGGTAAAGCCAGACGCGGAGACTTAGCTATGCCTAGCTTCCGTCTTCCTACAGAAACTGAGTGGGAGTATGCCGCTAGAGGTGGTTTAGATTTAGGACAGTACCCTTGGGGTGGTCCTTACACGCGTAACGCACAAGGTTGCCCACTGGCTAACTTTAAGCCCATGCGTGGTGACTACGTAGAAGACGGTGGTTTCTACACGGTGCGCATCGACTCTTATGAGCCTAATGACTACGGTCTATTCAACATGGCTGGTAATGTTGCTGAGTGGACCATTACCGCTTATGATGAGTCTGTGTATGAATACGTAGGCGAGCTAAACCCAGACTACACGTACGATGCTAAACAAAACGAATTGCCTGTATTTAAAAGAAAAGTAATTCGTGGAGGTAGCTGGAAAGACATTCAGTACTACGTTCAGGTAGGTACCCGAGCATACGAATATCAAGATTCTGCTAAGTGCTACTTAGGGTTCCGCTCTGCCATGAGTTACCTCGGACGCGGTCAAGAAATTAGTGGTCCAGGAGGAAACTAATCAAGCGCCCACATACGGCAAACACATCACCCAACGTTATAATTAAAAGTAAATCAGGAAATCTTTATGAAACCAGGAAGTAAAGGATGGAAAAAGTTTATGGCCAAGCTCTATGGAATTGGAGCTGCCGTAGTAATTATCGGTGCACTCTTTAAAATCATGCACTGGCCGTATTCTGGTATCCTTCTTATTGTAGGTCTGAGTACAGAAGCGATCATCTTCGTTTTCTCTGCCTTTGAACCTATTCCAAAAGAATACGATTGGTCTTTAGTATACGATGAATTCAATGAAGGATCGAATACCGAGGATCTTCCACCCGCAAGAAAAAAAGCAAGCTTGGGTGAATTGGATCACATGTTAGAAGATGCGCAAATTACTCCTGAGTTACTGGACAGCTTGGGTAATGGCTTACGTTCGCTTTCGGATCAAGCTTCCAAGCTTAACGATATTTCGGACGCCTCTGTTGCTACAAACGACTACGTAGATACCCTTAAAGGTGCTTCTTCTAAAGTTGGTGAGCTATCTGACAACTACCAAAGAGCATCTGAATCACTAGTTGGCCTTATGGAGTCTGGCGAGTTCAGCAATGAAGCAGGAGAGGGTCTTAAGCGTCTTTCTAACAACCTAAGAAGCTTAAATGACGCTTACGAGCTACAGCTACAGGGTGCTACCGACCACCTCAAAGCAGCCGGTGAAGCTTTTACTGGTATCGAGGAGCTCATCAAAAACCTTCAAGATTCTGTAGACGGAACCAAGCGCTACCAAGAAAACATTTCTCACTTGTCTGAGAACCTAAGTTCGCTAAACACTGTGTACGGAAACATGTTAGCTGCGATGAATTACAATCGCCCAGCTCCAGTACAACAGTAATTAGTATTTACCACTACCTTAAGAAAGGACTGAATAAACATGGCAGGAGGAAAGGAAACCCCACGTCAGAAAATGATCGGTATGATGTATTTAGTGCTAACAGCTTTGTTAGCACTAAATGTGTCTAAAGACATCTTAGATGCCTTTGCTGTAATTGATAAGGGTATTAAGAAAACTACAGACAGCTTCTCTGATAAAGTAGAAGGGCAAATGGCCGCCTTTGAAAACTCGTATCAAGAGAACAAAGAGAAGGTTGAGAAGTACTACAACAAAGCTAAAACCGTAGAAAAGGATGCCAATGAGTTGATCAATTACATCAACATCATGAAGGCCAAGGTGATTAGTTCTTCACTGGAAGCTACTCCCGATAACTACGAGAACTACATTGCCAAAAACCAAGAAACAGGTAGAGATACCGTCTTGGGTATCGATCCGATTGAGAAAAAGGATGACTACGATAGCCCGGGCTATTTTCTACTGGGCGAAGATCCAGCCAAACCCAAAGACGAAGAACACTCGGCTTTGGCTTTACAAAAGAAAATGGAAGCTTTCCGCGACCAGATGATTTCTTTTGTACAGGATAATCCTGCTAAAGTAGAGCGCTTAAAGGAAGACTTTAAGTTTGAGGACGGTACCGATAAATCGGGTGTAAAAATGGGATGGCCATCACTTACCTTTTATCACCAGACCGTAGCCGCTACTCTAACGATGCTATCCAAGCTTCAGGCCGATGTAAGAACGGTAGAAAGCGACATGATATCACACCTCTATTCGGAGGTAGACGCAGCTTCGTATAAGTTTAACAAGCTGGTACCTGTGGTTAATGTTAAGGAAAGCTTTTTAGCACCTGGAGATTCCTTTAAAGCAGATATCTACCTAGCAGCTATTGACACCACAAAAGACCCTGTAATGAACGTAGGTTCTACCTACGATGAAGCAAACAGTACCGTTGGTGGGAAACCACTACCTGTTGAAGTGAAAAAAGGCGTTGGTTTCATACGTTTCAAAACCAAAGATGTAGGCGAAAAAGAATGGAAGGGTGTTATTGATTATAAAACCCCTACGGGTGAAATGAACCACTACCCGTTCGAATTTAGCTACAAAGTGTCTGATGCTGGTGCTGTTATCAGCCCCACTAAGATGAATGTGCTTTACCGTGGTATTGAGAACCCTGTTTCTGTATCTGTACCCGGTGTGGATCCCGATAACATAGAATTAGCAGCAAGTTCTGCAGGATTTAAAATTAAACCCGATCCTAGTGCCCCAGGTAGCTACTTGATAACACCAGGAAAGCAAGCCAAAGGGCGTGAAGTTTCTTTGCTTGTGAATGCCAAAAGTGAAAACAAAAAGAAAAAAGTTGGTGAAAAGCCCTTCCGCTTAAAGCCGCTTCCGCCTCCTACCCCACTTTTTATGGGTAAGAAACCTACCGATGACGTTATTCAATTGGTGGCATTAAAATCGGGTGATAAACTGTTTTGTGTCCTGGAAGACTTCCTTTTTGACGGAATTAAATTCGAGGTAACGAAATTTTCACTATCTACTACACGTGGAGGCGACTTAATTAGTTATAACACGCGCGGAGATCGCTTAAGTGGTGAAATGAAAAGTGCCATTGGTCAAATGCGTAAAAATCAGATCATCACATTCAACAACATTTACGCGGTTGGTCCTGATGGTGTGGAACAAAAACTAGCGAGTTTGTCATTTAAAATTATCTAGTATGAAAAAGACGGCAATCATTCTTTTCGCTTTAGTCCTTTCAACCGGACTGTTTGCCCAGGTGCTTACACCTGAGATGCAAAAGCGCATGTACAAGGATACCTTTTTGGACTATGACCCCGAATTGGATATCGATAGCGTACGTAACTTCCAGCAGAAGTCTATAGTACCTTACCCTCCCATACGTGAGGCTGATGTACTTTGGTCGAAAAGAATATGGAGAGAAATTGAAGTAGCCGAGAAAATCAACCTTCCGTTGTATTACCCGCTTGACCAAATTCAAGACCGTAAAAATCTGTATACGGTGCTTACTGAGGCTATGATGGATGGGCTTATCCAGGCTTTTGATTCCAGACCCGTAAATGGAGATGAGTTTGTTGCTCCAATGGATGCTGAGGAAGCTATGAAAGAGCTTTTTGGTGTGAAGACTTCTATTACTAAAATGAACGAGTTTGGTGAGCCATACGAGGTAGACACCATTAACCCATTTCAGCCTGGTGATGTTACCAGTTACCGCTTAAAAGAGGATTGGTATTTTGACAAGCAACGCTCTGAGCTTCGCGTTAAAATCCTAGGTATTCAACCGGTATGTCAGTTTACCGATCCCGATGATGGACAAGTGAAAACTAAGCCTACCGCATGGTTTTATTTCCCAGAAGTACGCCACGTAATTGTGAATTACGAAGTATACAACCGTGAAAATGAAACCAAGCGAATAACCTTCGATGACATTTTCTTCAAGCGTTACTTCTCTTCGCACATTATTAAAGAGGACAACGTGTACAACCGCCAATTGGGAGCGGTTTACAAAGATCCGTACACCGAATTATTGAAAGCAGAGGAGATCAAAAGAGAAATCTTCAACTTTGAACACGATCTTTGGAGCTACTAGTAGCCACAAATTTTAGACCTTTGCAAAGCGCCCCCAACGGGCGCTTTTTTTTGTTTTATGCTGTCAATCAACTCATACACTTACCATCTTGGGGAGCGCACCCTTTTTGATAACATCTCCTTTTTTATTGGACCCGATGAAAAAATTGCTTTAGCGGGTATCAACGGATCTGGCAAAACTACCTTATTAGGAAAAATAGCCGATCCGAACCGACCTAAAGAAATAGCCCTTTCTGGCCAATGTAAAATAGGTTACCTCCCCCAGCACTTACCATGGCAGAGTGAGAAGACAGTTTTAGAGGAAGTCCTGGCAGCCCAAGAAGAACTGGCCACTATGGAAGAAGAATTGGAGCACTACAACACCATTCTTACTACCTCTACCGACTACGAAAGCCAAGGATACACAACGGCCATTGAAAAGGTAGCTGAGTTATCAGAACGTTTGGGAACCATAAATCCCAAAGAAATTGAAGCCGAAGCCGAAAAAGTCTTAAAAGGATTGGGCTTTACCCAAAAGGATATGCAGCAGCCCTGCTCCGCTTTTAGTGGCGGCTGGAAAATGCGAATAGCACTTGCGCAAATATTACTGGACAAGCCCGATTTATTAATGCTGGATGAGCCCACAAACCACCTAGATATTAACTCTGTAATATGGCTGGAAAGGTATTTGCAAGACTACCGTGGTGCTATAGTACTTATTAGTCACGACCGCAGATTTTTGGATGCAATTACCACACGTACTGTAGAAATTGTAAAAGGTAAAGTACACGACTACCCCTTTAATTACTCCAAATACCTCGTAGAACGAGAAATACGCAACGAACAGCAGCTTGCGACCCAACGTAACCAAGAGAAAGAAATAGAGCGTACCAAGCAGCTTATAGACCGATTTAAGGCAAAGGCAACCAAAGCCTCTATGGCAAAATCGCTGGAAAAGAAACTAGACCGGATGGATGTGGTAGAAGTCGAAGACTTTAATCAGAAAACCATTGCTGGTAAATTTCTGTACTCCAAAAATCCCGGAAAAGTAGCATTGAAACTGGATGGGCTATGCAAGTCTTACGGACAAAAAGAGGTCCTTAAGGATATCAGTTTTGAAGTAATGCGTGGCGACAAGGTAGCGCTTGTAGGTAAAAACGGGGTGGGTAAATCAACCACATTAAAATTAATAGCCAACCAAACGGAAGCCACAGCGGGTTCCTTTCACTGGGGCCATAATACCGAGGTACAGTTTTTTAACCAGGATGGACCCGATTTAATTCCAAAGAAACTTACCCCCCTGGAACACATGGAACTGCATGCACCCAACGACCAGTTTACCATGTGCCGAAATGTTTTAGGGTCTTTTCTTTTTTCTGGGGAGGACGTAGAGAAGAAAGTATCCGTACTCTCTGGTGGTGAGCGAACCCGTTTGGTTCTAGCACAGTGCGCCATTAACCCAAGTAACGTACTGGTACTCGATGAGCCTACCAACCACCTTGACATTCCCACCAAAGAGCATTTAAAACAAGCGCTGAAAGATTATCCGGGTACCGTAATTGTGGTATCACACGACCGCGAGTTTCTTTCGGGCTGGTGCAATAAGGTAATTGAACTGGTAGAAGGTGCTTCTAAGGAATTTCCTGGGGACATAGACGACTTCTTAGCAGAAAAAATGAAAGCCGATCTTACTGCATATGCCATGTCGGATAAAAAGCCTAAAGCCAACGCTAAGAAGGAGAAACCAGCTACGAACAGTACACCCAGCAAACCCAAAAAAACCAACCCCAGGTTAGTAGAGAATCTTGAAAAAGAAATTACCGATCTAGAATCTGAATTGCAGCAATTAACAGACCGCTTAAACGCTGCCAAACCCGGTAAAGAACAAGAAGAAATTTTAGCCGACTACGGAAAAACAGACAAAAAACTCCAAGAAAAAATGGCTGCCTGGGAGGAAATGGCGGGATAAAAAAAAAGGTGGTTACATGATGTAACCGCCCCTCTTTTCCTGGTTGTAATATCTACGCTAACAAGCTTTTAACTTTCGCAGAAATCTCTTTACCATCGGCTTTTCCTGCCAACTCCTTAGAGGCGACTCCCATAACTTTACCCATATCGGCTGGGCTGCTTGCACCCACTTTCTCAATGGTGGTTTTAACAGCAGCTTCCAATTCGGATTCCGACATTTTTGCGGGTAGGTAATTCTCAATAACCTTAGCCTGAAGCATTTCCTCATCGTATTGTTCCTGACGGCCCTGCTCCTTAAAGATATCGGCCGCTTCCATCCGCTGCTTGTGCAGTTTTTGCAAGATTTTTAAGCCCGCTGCCTCAGCTACGCTGTCGCTTCCATCTTTGGTAGCTTCTAACAGCAATGCTGATTTTATAGCACGCAAAGCAGCAAGTTTATCCTTCTCCCGGGCCTTCATGGCCGCCTTGATATCGTTGTTAATCTGTGTGGTTAAATCCATTTTAGTCTACGTTATCGTGTAAATAGCTATTGTTTCTACTCACAAAGTTATCGCTATCCAAAGACAAATTAGAGCGCTCTTGGTCGTCACTATCTTTCTTAAACTTAAACTGCTTTCTTACAAATGCAGGTTCATTTTCTAGCTCTGCCAACCCACCGGGAGTACGCATGCGGATGCTCATCTCCTTAATCTTGTTTAATCGCTGCTCAATAAACTCTTGCTCTTGTGCAGCCGATTTTTTCTCACGAGTGAATAGATCGGGTTGTTCCTCGGGCTTTTCCTCTGTGCGAGGCTCTTGTTGCGCATTATGAGTAGGAACCTCCTCCTTACGCTCATTGGTGTGCTTTTCAGATAGCTCCTCTAGCTCATCGTCATCGTCTAAAAGCAAAAAGGTCTTCTTCACAGGTTTTTGCTCCTCAGCAAACCCTTCCTGTCTACCTTCCGAGCTTTCAGTGGTGTTTATATTGGAAACACTTTGGTCTGGTGTATCCTGTCCTTTCCCACGAATTCTAAAGGTTATTTCCTCGGCATCGCTGGTGCCTTCGTCCTCTGACACCGCTCTATCATCTACCTTGGGCTCTTCAGGTGTGTCATCCTTCTGTGAAACAATGTAAGGCTCATCCTCCACTGTTTTCTTTGAAGTACTCTGGAAGTCACCCGAACTTTCAAAAGGGTTGGATATTTTACCTCGCACCGGCTTTACATCTTCATCCAAATCGCGTTTTACCACGGCTTCTTCAAAGTCTGGGTTATTAAGCCTGTTGTTGGCCTGGAAACCTGTTGCTATTACGGTTACGCTAATATTTTCACCCAATTCTTCGTCTATGGCATAACCCCAGATTACATCGGCTGTAGAACCTGCGGCTTCCTGGATGTAGTCGGTGATGGTGGCAATTTCATCCATCATGATATCCTGATTACCGTAGGTAATATTTAAGAGAACAAACTGTGCTCCGCTGATATCGTTATCGTTGAGTAATGGCGACTCTAAGGCCGTCTGCACCGCTTTCAAGGCTCGGTCGTCTCCCTGAGCTGTTCCAGATCCCATAATGGCAGCACCGGAATCTTTCATCACGGTTTGCACATCATTCATATCCACATTAATCTCACCCGTAATGGAAACAACCTCTGCTATTCCTTTTGCAGCGGTGGTAAGCACGTCATCGGCCTTAGAGAAAGCTTCTTTTAACGATAGATTGCCATAAGCCTCACGCAACTTGTCGTTCTGGATTACTAAGAGGGTATCTACCGAGTTGCGCATTTCTTCCAAACCACGCTCGGCTTGGTCACGTCTTTTACGGCCTTCAAACATAAAGGGCACGGTAACAATACCCACCGTAAGCACACCCAATTCGCGTGCCGCTTGGGCAATAACAGGCGCTGCTCCAGTACCTGTACCACCCCCCATTCCTGCCGTAATAAATACCATGGTGGTATTTTTTTCCAGCACTTCCTTAACATCGTCTATGCTCTCGATGGCGGCATTGCGGCCTACATCGGGAATGGATCCCGCACCGCGGCCTTCGGTTAAGCTTTGTCCCAGCTGTAATTTTATAGGAACGGGACTTTTATCTAAGGACTGCGCGTCAGTATTGCAGATCATAAAATCTACACCCTGAATACCGCGCTCGTACATGTGGTTTACGGCATTGGTTCCTCCACCTCCTACGCCTATAACTTTGATTATAGAACTGTGGTCTTTAGGCAAATCGAATTTCATCATTACTGTAGGTTTTTGGGGGTTTGGAGCTCTTAATTTTCTTCGTCTAACATTTTTATAGTGCGGTCGAAGAAGGATTTAATGAATCCACCCTTCTTAGACTTGGAGTGTCCTTTAACAACATTGTGGCTTACCGCCTCCGTATTGATGGGCTGGCGCTTTTGGAAGCCTTTCATTACCAGACCTACACCGGTTGCGTGCAGTGGGCTGCCAATGGCATCGTCAAAGCATTTGCCGAGGTGCATGTTGGGGTATCCAATCCGTGTATCGTAGCCTGTTTTGTACTCGAACAACTGCTTAATGTGCTTTAATTGTGAACCTCCACCCGTGACCACAATACCGGCAATAAGCTGGTCTTGCAGCTTGGAATTTTTTATCTCGTAGAATACATACTCAATAATTTCTTCCATTCGGCATTGAATAATTCCAGCCAAATTGCGCACCGAAATTTCTTTGGGAGGACGATTTTGCAAGCCTGGAATACAAACAATCTCATTGTCCTGGCTTTCGTCTTGCATGGCCGAGCCAAACTTAGTTTTCAGCTTCTCGGCCTGGTTCTTCAAAATGCTACATCCCGATTTAATGTCCTCCGATATCACATTACCGCCAAATGGAATGACTGCGGTGTGACGAATAATACCATCGTGGAAAATGGCCACATCGGTAGTACCACCACCGATGTCCACCAGTACGACTCCCGCTTCTTTTTCCTCTTTGGTTAAAACCGCATCGGCAGACGCAAGAGGCTCCAGGATAATTTCCTCCAAATTCAGTCCCGCACGATCGATACAGCGCTGGATGTTTTTAGCCGCAGCAACTTGCCCTGTAATGATGTGGAAATTGGCCTCTAGCCTTCTTCCAAACATCCCTATTGGGTCTTTGATGCCCTGCTCATGATCCACGATGTACTCTTGCGGCAATGCATGAATAATTTCTTCACCCGGAAGCATTACCAGCTTGTACATATCCTCGATGAGGCGATCTACATCATCTGCGGTAATTTCATTCTCTTCGGAGTCTAAGGTTATTTGACCGCGGTGCTGGTGACTCTTGATGTGCTGGCCAGCAATACCTACCAGTACATTATTGATCTGCACCTGCGCCTTGCGCTCGGCTTCTGCCACGGCATCTTGTATCGATTGCACGGCTTGGGCAATGTTAGACACCACTCCACGGGCAACCCCAAGAGACTCGCTGCGGCCCATGCCAATAATTTCTATTTTGCCGTACTCATTTTTACGACCCACGATACAGGCAATTTTTGTGGTTCCTATATCCAGCCCTACTACCAATTCTTCTTGTTCCATATCGCTATTTCTTTGTGCAGACCAGCTGATTTTTAAACTTTAAACTAATGCGTTGATATCGATTCCAACCTTTATAGGCTAAGCCTTCCCGGTAAAAAATTTGGAGATTATCAAACTTCTCCTCCATATCGTTTATCTCCCCAAATTCAATAATATGGTTTCCAACCCTGGGAACGAACTCAAACTCTTGATTTTCATTAACATACAATTGTTGAAGCTGCGCTTGTAAAAACTCATCTTCATGGATAAAAGCTGCCAATTCATAGATTTTTAGCAGCAAACTATCTTGTTTGGCTTCGGCTAGTTTTAGCCATGATTTTTTCACAGCTCCATTTACAGACAGCACCCGTGCTGTGAAATTTTTAGACAGTGGCATTACCTTACCTGCGCCATCGAGGTAAATGCCCCCGCCATCCTCAAAGGCGATGCGAGCTACGGGAGTCTTTTGCGAAAGTTTTGCATGCAGCTCTCCATCGATGCCCAAAAAAACTTTTGCGCCTTGCACATGGGGCATCTGTAGCAATAACTCTTCAATTGCCTGAATGTCAATTTCTTTAACTGCTGTTCCTATCAAGGCAGGAAAACGGCTAAGCAACTTGGTCTCTACATCTTGGGTGGTAATAAAATAAACCCCCTGCGCATTATTCACCTCTACATGCAAGCCCGTGCACGCCAGGTCTGCTTGCTTGCTGGCATTAAAAGCCAGTAGCACCAACAGTAGCGTGGGCCACAGTAAAAACTTGGTTATTTTATAGATGCGCTGTTTAAGCATGTACGCGTTTTTCTAAAATTCTTTTCACCGGATCTACCATTTTGGCAATATCACCGGCCCCCACCATAAGCAGGACACCCTGCTCAAAATCGGCTGCACAATTCAACAATTCAAAGGGGGTAACTATGCGCTTTTTGCCCTGAGATATGGCCTGTAACAAGGCCTCTGAGTTTACCCCGGGTATGGGCTCCTCCCTTGCAGGGTAAATAGGTAAAAGCAACACCTCATGAAAGCTCCCAAGCGCGGCAGCAAACGCATCCATAAAATCGCGTGTGCGGGAATACAAATGCGGCTGGAAAGCGATCGTTACTCGTTGGTCGGGAAACATCTCAAAAACCGCATCCCGCAATGCCTCCAATTCGGTAGGATGATGCGCATAGTCGTCTATGAGGGTTATTCCCTGCCCGCGATACACGGTTTCAAACCTCCGTTTTACTCCGGTAAAAGATTCCATAGCTTGGGTAAATATTTGAGGTTTAATGCCTATTTCTGTGGCCAAACAAAACGCTGCGAGTGCATTGAGCGCATTGTAGCGTCCTGCCATGTGCCAGGTGAAAGTGGCGGTGTGTGTTTGGTGTTTTAGTGCCACGCGAAGTCCTTGCGGTGTTACCGTGAGGTCTTCAATACTAGTTTCTTCTGTATCGTAAGCAGCAACATTCTCCGATTCCAATTGCACTGCTTGGTGGGCAAATACCTTGTCTTGGGTTTGTTTTGCAAAAGCATTAAATGCCTCTTGCATCGCCCCCGATTCGGTATAAATATCCAGGTGGTCTGGGTCTACCGAAGTTATAATGGAGAGTTTGGGGTGCAGCTGTAAAAAGCTTCGGTCGAACTCATCGGCCTCTACAACCAAAAAATCGGGCTCATCATCCATCACTACATTGCTGCCGTAGTTGCTGGCTATGCCCCCTATGAAGCCTAAAACTTTGTATCCAGCCGATTTAAACACATGCGTTACAATAGCCGTAGTGGTGGTTTTACCGTGAGTACCCGCAATAGCTAGGGTAGGAATTTCTTGCGATATCCAGCCCAGTACCGCACTGCGCTTATAAAACGGAATACCCAAATCTTGCAACTGCTGGTACAAGGCCAGTTTAGCATTTACCGCAGGCGTATACACTACTGCCGTCTCCGCTATCTTCCAATGGCCCGGAAGCGCATCGGTGTGGTCTTCAAAAACCACGGGAATGTCTTTTTGCTGCAGCAAATCGGTGATTTCGCTGCGTGTTCTATCGTAGCCCGCCACCTGGTAACCTGCCTTTTGGTAATACTGCGCCAGGGCGCTCATGCCAATGCCGCCAATACCCAAAAAGTAAAAGTTCTTATATGTCGCTGCGAGCTTACTCATGTACCAATTTTGTTGCTACGGCCACAATGTCTTCCAACGCATTGGGTGTGGCCATGGCCTTTATATTTTTTGCGAGTTGCTGTTGTTGTTCTGTATTGCTTACCAGCTTTTGCAGCGTGTTCCATAGCGTACTGGGCAGTTTTTCCTCTTCCACCAAAACCGCGGCATCTCTTTCCACCAAAGCCATGGCATTTTTGTGCTGGTGGTTCTCTGCCACATAAGGCGATGGAACCAAGATGCTCGGTTTGCCCAACACTTGTAGCTCGGTTATAGCAAGCGCTCCGGCTCTACTTACCACTACATCGGCTGCAGCGTAGGCCGTGGCCATATCGTCTATAAATGGCTGGATGCGAACAGCACCCGTAGCCTTGGCGCGTAAACCTTCTTCATGCTGCTGGAAATAGTACTTGCCTGTTTGCCACAGCAACTGCACGTTTTCCGATTGCATCTGGGGCAAAAGCCTGTCTATCGCTTCGTTTACCTTGCGTGCGCCTAGCGATCCACCCACTACCAAAACCAGCGGTTGGTCTGGATTATAACCCAGCTTTTGCTTCGCCTCGCTTGCCGTTAAATCCGTAAAAATTTGCTTCCGAACCGGATTGCCGGTAAGTACCGTTTTATGCTGCGGGAAAAACTTTTTAGCCGCCTCATAAGCCACACACACCTTATCGACCCGCTTGCCTAGAATTTTATTGGTAATCCCTGCATAGGAATTCTGCTCTTGAATTAAGGTGCGCACCTTTTTCTTGGTAGCTGCATATAACAAGGGGCCCGATGCATATCCACCCACGCCAATGGCAATATCGGGTTGGAACTCGCGCAGCAGCTTACGCGACTTGGCGATACTGATCATTACCCGAAAAGGGAACTTTAAGTTTTCCTTGCTAAACGAGCGTTGCAGGCCGCGTATATCCAGGCCTACTATTTTATAGCCTGCTTTGGGCACGCGCTCCATTTCCATTTTACCTTTTGCGCCCACAAACAAGATCTCGCAATCTGGGAAATGCGCCTTTATACCATCTGCAATGGCTAAGGCAGGAAATATATGCCCTCCGGTACCACCACCGCTTATGATTACTTTACGCATTTCCATGTTGCATTTTATAGTTGTTCTTTCCCGAAAAAGGATCATCGTAAACGCTACGGCTTACGCTTAAAATCATTCCAATAGCCACACAGGTAAACACTGTAGAAGTCCCTCCCAAACTCACCAACGGCAAGGGCTGGCCCGTTACGGGAATTACGTTGGCGGCAACGGCCATGTTGGTTAAAGCTTGGAAGACTATCAACATACTGAGTCCAATGGCCAGATAGCTTCCAAAAGGTTTATCGCACCGCGTAGCAATGCGTATAGACCGCAAGAGAAGTACCAGGTACAATAGCACCAAGCCAAATCCACCCAAAACCGAGCCGTACTCTTCTATGATAAAGGCATAGATCATATCGGAATAAGGGTGCGGTAAAAAGTTTCTACTGTTTCCTTTTCCAGGGCCGTTGGGTAAAATTCCGCCATTGGCAATGGCGTATTTGGCATGCTCTACCTGGTAGTAGCTGTTGCCCGAATCTTTATTAAAGTTCTCCAGACGCTTTTGCCACGTGGCCATACGCGGTAGCATCTCCGGGTATTTCCCGGCAAGCTGTATGAGCATAAACCCTATGAGCAAGGCACTGCCCACCACAGCCAACAACTGTTTTACCGGAACACCAGCAATAAACATGAGCAAAAAGCACACGCTGCCCAGCAAGAATGCGGTAGAAAAGTTGGCCGGTAAAATAAGGCCGCAAATAATAGCTATAGCGCCCGTTGCCGGAATTAGAGCTTTGCGGTAATCGCGTATAAACTCCTTTTGCTTGGCCAACAAGCGCGACAAGAAAACAACAAGCACAATCTTGGCCAAGTCGGAAGTTTGGAAAGTAAGCCCCAACCCAGGAATTTGAGTCCACCGAGCCGCATCGTTAATGCGACTACCGTGCAACAAGGTATACGCAAGCAACAGAATGGATAAGCCAAAGAGCAACACCGAAATTTTAGAGTACAGCGTAAAGCGTATCCGGTGGATAAAATACATAATGACAAAGCCCGCCATCATAATGATGCAGTGCTTAAGGATAAAACGTTCTGGCAGGCCATTGCTTTTATTGAAAGCCAAAGCCGATACCGAACTGTACACCGCCAATATGGATATAATGGCCAGCACACAGCTGATGAGCCAGATCTTTTTATCGCCTTGTATTTTACCCAGAATTTCGCGCATCTTATAATGCTCTTACAGCTTCTTTAAATTGGTTTCCGCGGTCTTCGTAGTTCTCAAACAAATCGAAACTCGCACAGGCCGGAGACAACAAAACCGCATCGCCCTTTTTACCCAATTGGTAGGCCACATCCACGGCCTGCTGGGCCGATGTAGTTTCTATAATGGTGGGAATAATGCCCGAGAATTTGTCAATGATCTTGCTGTTGTCCTTACCCAGACAAACAATGGCTTTTACCTTCTCGCCTACCAGTGGAATAAGCTCGCTGTAGTCGTTGCCTTTGTCTACACCACCTACAACCCATACTACGGGCTTGTCCATGCTTTCTAAGGCCCACCAGGTAGCATTTACATTGGTCGCTTTTGAGTCGTTTATAAACTCTATACCGTGAATGCTGGCCACGCTTTCCAGGCGGTGCGGAATGCCCTGGAAGTTTTCTAAGCTATCGCGCACAGCCTCCTTCCTGATGTTTAACAAATTGGCGGCAACGCTGGCAGCCATGGCATTTTGTACGTTGTGCTTGCCATGCAAAGCGAGTTCCTCTATTGACATGCTTATGTTGTTTTCTTGTGTTTTTACTATCAGTTGGTTGCCCTCGGTGTAGGCAACATTGCTTCCATTATTTTCCAGTCCAAACCAGTGCACTTGCGCTTGTGAAGCATGCTGCCCCGTGTATTCCTGCGTCAGCGGGTCGCTGGCATTCAACACTTGGTGTTGGTTGGAATTTTGGTTGGAGAACAGGGCAAACTTGGCCGCTGCGTACTCCGAAATATTGTTGTTGTATCGATCGAGGTGATCGGGTGTAATGTTGCACAGTACGCCTACCTCGGGCGCAAACTTGCGCAGGCCATCTATTTGGAAGGAGCTGAGCTCCAAAACCCAATAATCATAATCGTTTTGGCACAGTTGCGCTGCCCAACTGGTGCCAATATTTCCAGCCAATCCTACCGAAAGCCCAGCAGTTTTTAGCATGTGGTATAGCCAGTTGGTCGTAGTGGTTTTGCCGTTACTACCCGTAATTGCAGCCACTTTACCCCGCGTATACCGGGCGGCAAACTCAATTTCATCCACCCAGGGAATGCTATTCGCAATCACTGTTTGCATAACGGGCACCGTAGGCGCTATTCCTGGGCTTTTTATTACCAAGATTGCACCTTCCAACAAGTGGGTACTGTGGCCATTTTCCTCGTAAGGAATGTCCGCATCCTCGAGGCGTTTGCGGTATTTGGCTTGCAGTGATCCAAAATCAGATACCTGCACGGCATAGCCATGCTTTTTAGCCAATAGCGCAGCGCCCGTTCCGCTTTCGCCTCCTCCTAATATGACCACTTTTTCTGCTGCCATTAACGGAGTTTGAGGGTTACTACGGTTAATACAGCGAGCATAAGCCCAACAATCCAGAAGCGCGCGACAATTTTTGCCTCATGCATGCCTTTTTTCTGATAGTGGTGATGCAAAGGCGACATCAAAAAGATGCGCTGGCCTTCGCCAAAGCGCTTTTTGGTATACTTAAAATAGCTTACTTGAAGGATTACCGACAGGTTTTCTATTAAAAACACACCGCACAATACGGGTATCAACAGCTCTTTGCGAATAGCAATAGCAAACACGGCAATAATGCCACCCAGAGCCAAACTACCCGTATCGCCCATGAATACTTTAGCGGGATAGGCATTGTACCACAAAAAGCCAATGCACGCACCGACAAAGGCACTGATGAACACCACCATTTCTCCCGCCTTGGGGATGTACATGATGTTGAGATAATCGGAGAAAATGAAGTTACCCGACAAGTAGGCCAGTACCGCCAGGGTGATACCAATAATGGCCGAAGTACCTGTAGCCAAGCCGTCCAACCCATCGGTAATATTGGCACCGTTTGACACAGCCGTGGTAATAAATATCACCATCGGAATAAAGATGAGCCAGGCGTACTTTTGCGCATCCTCGCCCAAAAACCAAAGCAGCCAGGAATAATCGAACTCGTTGTTTTTTACGAACGGAATGGTGGTTTTAACGCTTTTCTCGGTTTTCCAGTCGTAGGTGGTTTGCGTGTTATCATCGCTAAAAAGCTCCATGCGCACGTGCTCTGTGTTTTCTTTAGTGACCACATCGGGGTGGAAATAAAGCACTGCACCTACGATAATTCCTATGGTAATCTGACCCACCACTTTAAACTTGCCATGGAGTCCTTTTTTGTTCTTTTTAAAGACTTTGATGTAGTCGTCTAAAAAGCCAATGCTACCCAACCACACCGCAGAAAAAATGAGCAACTGCACGTAGATGTTCGTTAGGTTGGCAAAAAGCAAAGTGGGAATGAGAATGGAGGCCAGAATAATTAATCCTCCCATAGTGGGTGTTCCCTGCTTCTCTTTTTGACCATCCAGGCCAAGGTCTCTAAC
The DNA here is from genome assembly GCA_964627445.1 of uncultured Flavobacteriales bacterium. Taxonomy (GTDB): domain Bacteria; phylum Bacteroidota; class Bacteroidia; order Flavobacteriales_D; family Luteibaculaceae; genus Luteibaculum. Next base: position 327,907 of record CAZVJF010000001.1, read on the forward strand.
GGTTTCTCCCACCTGTTTAGCAAGCAGTAAACGAATAAGACGCTTACCAAAAAGCATAGAGATAATAAGGCTGGTAATTAAACCCATCCCCGCACGAAAAGAGATGTACTGAAACACCCCTGCTCCGAGCAGATCGTAGGCTGTATCTAGGTATGTAAACAGGTGGTAAAGCATTATTTATTTAAAAAGTTTAGGGTTTGTTTTACCACTTCGGCATCGTCAAAAGGGTGCTTTACCCCGTTAATTTCCTGGTAGGTCTCGTGCCCCTTGCCAGCAATCAACACCACATCGCCTTGCTTCGCCTCTTTTAATGCCAGCTTAATGGCTTCTGCTCGGTCTTCCACCACGGTATACTTCATAAAGTGGTTCGGTGGAACACCCGCTTTCATATCTTCTATTATCGTTCTTGGATCTTCGGTTCTGGGGTTGTCTGAAGTAAAAATTACTCTGTCGGAGTACTCGCATGCCAGACGTGCCATCTCCGGGCGTTTGGTAGTATCCCTGTCGCCACCGCATCCCACCAAAGTGAAAATTTGCTCGTTTTTGGTGCGGGTTTCGGTTAGGGTTTTGAGTACGTTTTCCAGCGCATCGGGTGTGTGCGCGTAGTCTATGATTACCGTAACCCCACCCGGTGTTTTTAAATACTGAAAACGTCCCTGTACTGGCGCCAACAGACTGATTACGGTGAGCACCTGCAATGCATCTTGTCCCAAGAGGACGGCTGCGGCATATACCGCTCCCACATTGTAGGCGTTAAACTTGCCAATGAGTCGGCAATGCAACTCCTGGCCATTAATTTCTAAATGCAGACCCGACAATAGGTTTTCTACCACCTTCACCTTAAAATCTGCTGGGCGCTTTACCGCATACGAATGGCATTTCGCCTTGGTGTTTTGCACCATGATGCTGCCATTGGCATCGTCTATATTACTTACAGCAAATGCATCTGCGGGCAAGGCATCAAAAAATCCTTGTTTCGCCTGGATGTAGGCTTTAAACGTTCCGTGGTAGTCGAGGTGATCGTGAGAAATATTAGTAAAAACTCCTCCCGTAAAACGAATACCAGCGATGCGTTTTTGATGCACCGCATGGCTGGACACTTCCATAAACACATACTTGCATCCTGCCTGCTGCATTTCTGCCAATAGCGATTGTATGGCAATAGCATGAGGCGTAGTATGCGTGCTGGGTACGGCTTTTCGGCCAATTTTATTTTCCACGGTACTTACCAATCCGCAGGTGTAACCCAATTGAGAAAATACCTCATGCAATAAGGTGGCTACGGTGGTTTTTCCATTGGTACCGGTAACGCCTACCACTTTGATGGTTTCAGATGGGTTGCCGTAAAAATTGGCCGCCATGGTTCCTAGTGCAGCTGCGCTATCGGAAACCTTTATGTACGTTACGCCTGGTTGCAGCACATCGGGAAATTCCTCGCATACCACCGCACTGGCACCCTTTTCTATAGCCACATCGATGTAATGATGGCCATCGGTTTGCGTACCTGCAATAGCCACAAAACAGGCCATTTTCTTGGCCTCGCGAGAGTCTAACACCAGTGCGGTAACAGCACTGTGGGTATCGCCTCGCACTTCGGTGATGCGGCATCCGTATAATATGTCTCGTAGTATTTTCAAGACAAGCGTATTTTTATTTCACCATCCGACGGAATGCGTTTGCCTGGCAAAATCGACTGCGATTTCACCATGCCTTTGCCTTCCACACGAACTTTTAAACCTCTGTTCTCTAGCAAGTACAATGCATCCATAAGCCCCATTCCTACCACATTGGGCACCAGATTCGGATACTCCTCGCTGGCATAGGGCAGTATTTCTACCTCTTCTTTTTGCGTGGACGTGGTTACCCAGTTGCCCTGCGCACCTTTGTTTACCGTGCGCACATTAAACTGATTGAAGACCTTGGTTAAATCGTGGTAGTGACCACTAAGCGAAACGGGCACGTTAGCTGCCAACAATTGCTCCTCGTTATTAAGAGCATCGTGGTAGTTGACCTGACTGGCAAATACTTTATCGGCTATTTCGCGGAACACCGGACCAGCTACCAGATTTCCGTAATACACCGATTTTGAAGGTGCATTGACCACTACAATACAACTGTACATGGGCTTATCTACCGGGAAGTAGCCCACAAAGGACGCCTGATAGGAAAAACGTGAAGTATACTTATACCCGTATGAGGCATTAGCAATACGAGCCGTACCCGTTTTACCCGCAATTTTAAAGTTGGCCTGGCGTAGGTTGCTCCCCGTTCCGTTTTCTACCACACCCTCCAGTAATTTGCGTGCTTGCATTAAAGCACTTTGACTGGCTATGGCAGGATTGAGGACTTCGGGCTCTATCTTTTCTACCACCCTACCATTACGGGTGTAGCTTTTTACGAAAGTGGGTTTCATAAGCACCCCATCGTTGGCCACAGCATTGTAAAAGGCCAGGATTTGCAAGGGCGTTAGCAGCATTTCGTAGCCAATAGACATTTGCGTAAGCGAAATACCACTCCACGCTTTGTCGCTTGGATGCTGAATTTTAGGTTGGCCCTCGCCCGCAATGCTTAAGCCAAGCGGCTTGTTCAATCCAAACGAATAGAGTTTGTCTACAAAAGCCTGCGGATTTTTTCCATAATGGCGCGATACCATCTTAGATATACCAATGTTGGAAGAGACTTCGAAAGCACGCTGCAGCGTAATTTTACCGTAACCCCCCTCTTTGGTATCGTGCATGGGGATATCGTAGTAGTAATGCACACCATTGCCGGCATCTACCGTATCCTTTGTGCTGACATGACCATCGTCTAAAGCTGCCAGCACCGCTGCTAGCTTTATGGTAGAGCCCGGCTCTGTAGCTTCTCCCACCGCGTAGTTATAGCGTTCAGAATACGTTCCATCTTCGTTGCGCTGCAAGTTGGCAATGGCTGCAATGCGCCCCGTTTTTACTTCCATAAGCGCTACCGTACCGTGATCGGCATTTTGGCGCTGCAACTGGTCTAGCAAAGCCTTCTCAGCCACATCCTGAATGTTGATGTCGATGGTAGAAACCACATCCAAACCGTCTTTGGGGTCAATTTGGTTTTCATCGCCTACGGGCATCCACACGCCCCCAGACAATCTGCGCTCTAGCCGCAATCCTTCCGTACCACCCAAAACTTTGGAGTAAGCACCTTCTAAACCGACTGGCTGTACGCCATCGATTTCGTAGCCTATGGTGCGGCTGGCTAGCAGACCAAAGGGCTTTTTCCTGCGAGTAAACTTTTCGAAAATAAGTCCGCCTTTGTAGCGCCCTTTGCGAAACAGGGGAAAGGTTTTCACCTTTTGCTGCGATAGGTAATCTACATTGGCTTTGATAAGCAGATAGCGCTCACCACGCTTCCGAGCAGAAACCATTAGGTTTTTGTACTCCAGCGTAGAACGGTCCTTAAAATGCTTGCTCAAGCAGTAAGCCAGGGAATCGATGTTGCTGTAAAAAACATCATCGGTAAGCGCATCGGCATTTACATCCATGCGTATGTTATACACAGGCACCGAGGTCGCCAGCAAGTTTCCATTGGCAGAATAAATATTACCGCGTACCGCTTTTATTTTCCGGTATTTGGTGGTTAAAGCAGCCGCTTTGTTTTTCCACTCGCTCCCTTCTACCACCTGTATTTTAAATATGCCCGTAAGAATGGCTAGTCCGGCCATGGCCGCAACAAAAAAGACTGCATAATATTTCCATAGTCCCTTTTGGCTCATTCTTCTACTACGATCTTAAAAGGTGGCGTTCTGGACTCGGTAAGGCCCATTTGCGCCACGGTTTCGGCTATATTGGATTGTTGTTTCTTAGTTTCTAGTCTGGAAAATGTAGTGGTGTAGCGACTTTTCAGCTCTTTTACCGCAACATCCATACGGTACACTTTACGCACGGTTTTTTCGGTGTAATACCCGTAACCGATGTAAATAATCATAAGCCCTACAAGAAACAGCATGTAAGGCACCTGACGCACCACGGCATCGCGCGTCAAAAAGCTCCCATTGAGGAGGTTAACTAAAACGCGGGCACCACTAATTTTGCTATTTGCTTGCGTTTGCGCCATCTTCTTTATTTCTAACTCCTACGCGCATTTTGGCGCTAGAAGCTCTACTGTTTTTCGCTATCTCTTCTTGAGTTGGAACAATGGGTTTGTTGCTCACCGGAGTAAAAGGCCTCAGGAGGTTGCCGTAAAAATCTTTCTCTTGCTTCCCACCAAAATCTCCCGAGCGGAAGAAGTTCTTCACCAAGCGGTCTTCCAAGGAGTGGTAGGATATAACCACCGCTCTTCCACCCGGATGCAGTACCGTTTTCAGATCCGTTAAAAACTGCTCTAACACCTGCAACTCCTGGTTTACTTCGATGCGAATGGCCTGAAAAATCTGCGCCAATAACGAAGCATCGGTTTTGCGTTTTCCGAATGACTTTTCGGCCAAATCCACCAAATCGCACGTAGTATTTACAGGATGCTGTTCGCGCGATTGCAGTATGTTGCGCACCAGCAAATGGGCCTGACGAAACTCTCCATAGCTTTTAAATATGCGAAGAAGCTCACCTTCCGAATAAGTATTCACCACCGTTTTTGCACTCAGCTCAGCTTGCGTATTCATGCGCATATCCAGCTCCGCCTCAAAACGAAAGGAAAACCCGCGCTCGGGTGCATCGAACTGGCGTGACGAAACGCCCAAATCGGCCAGCACCCCATCTACCTGTGTTACGCCATAAAACTTAAGGTAGCGTTGCAAATGCCGGAAATTTTGTTTCACCAAAACCACGCGATCGTCCTTGGGCGCATTCTCCCAGGCGTTGGGATCCTGATCAAAACAAACCAGCTTACCCTCAGGCCCCAAGCGATCTAAAATACCCTGGCTATGCCCTCCGCCACCTAAGGTGACATCTACATACACCCCGTTGGGCTGGATATCCAATTGTTCCAAAACCTCAAAGAACAGTACCGGAATATGGTAGTTAGGATTGTCCGTGTTCATCCAATCCTCCCATTACTTCCTCAGATAGTTCTGCGAAATCAAAATCTTCGTTCATGTATGCCTCGTAGCGGTCTTTATCCCAGAACTCTATGCGCTCTCCGTTTCCTACGACCACCACTTCTTTTTCTAAAGCGGCATATTCTTTTAGGCGTTGCGGTACCTGAACCCTGCCCGCGCCATCTAGGTCTACGGGAGTTGCACCATTGTTAAACCTGCGAATGAACATGGCATTCTTCTTCACAAAGCGGTTGAGCCCCGCCACTTGCTTCGAAATTTTCTCCCATCCATTCATGGGATACAACACCAAGCAGGTTTCAAAAATGTCTCGGTTCAGCACAAAGCCGTGTTTCTCCAAATCGCCTAGCTGTTTGCGCAAACCCGCAGGCAAGGCCAAACGGCCTTTTGCGTCTAATTTGCACTGATATTCACCTAAGAGATTAATCACCTAAAAACACTTTTGCAATGTAAAAATACGAAATTCAACCCATTTTCTCCCACTTTCCTCCACATATCCCCACTTTGTTAAAAACTCTTAGCGGTGTGAATTATTGTAGCAGGCGATAAATCTTTATTCCACCGCGCATACAGCGCGTTTCATAATTTTAATTTAACATTGCCCTGTGGAGAACCCGTGAGGCAGGTTTCGGCAAGAAACACCACCTTGCGTGGCGTTTTTTTGATATTTTACAGCCATGGATGTAGTGATAAAGGAAGAGGGTAAGTTTAAATATGTTGAACGCGGTGCGGGAGAACCGCTAATACTGCTGCACGGTCTTTTTGGTGCACTGAGCAACTATGAGGACGTCCTGAACCACTACGCAGATCGCTACCAGGTTTTCATTCCGCTATTGCCCATTTACGACTTGCCCGTACTGGAAACCAACGTAAAGAAGATTAGCAAATTCCTGGAGAAATTTATTGCCCACAAGGGTCTTGGACAAGTAAACCTACTCGGCAACTCTTTGGGTGGACACGTGGCATTGGTATACACCGCCAAGCACCCCGACCGGGTAGATAAATTGATTTTGACGGGAAGCTCCGGCTTGTATGAAAACGCCATGGGTGGAAGTTTCCCAAGACGCGAAGATTACGAGTTTATTAAGAAAAAGGTGGCAGAAACCTTTTACGACCCCAAGCACGCTACTAAGGAACTGGTGGATGAGTGCTACCAAATTATAAACGATAAAGCCAAGCTGATACGGATTCTTTCTATTGCCAAATCGGCTATACGCCACAACATGGCTAAGGAATTGCCCAAGCTTACCGTGCCTACCTGTCTTATTTGGGGTAAAAACGACACGGTTACCCCACCCGATGTGGCCGAAGAGTTTAACCAGCTCCTACCCAACTCCAAGTTGTACTGGATAGATGAGTGCGGCCACGCGCCCATGATGGAACACCCCCAAACTTTTAACCAACACCTAGACGACTGGCTCGCCAACCATGCAAATTCATAGCGCGGAGTTTTTAGTAAGCCAAACCGATTACAAGAAGTGCCCCGAGCCCAACAAGCCTGAGTTTGCTTTTATTGGTCGCTCCAACGTGGGAAAATCTTCTTTGATTAACATGCTCACGGGCCAAAACAAACTGGCCAAAACCTCTTCGACCCCCGGGAAAACCCAAACCATAAACCATTTTGGCATAGATGACCGCTGGTACCTGGTGGATTTGCCGGGATACGGTTATGCCCGCGTTTCTAAAAGCGAGCGCAATAAGTTTCAGAATCTTATTTATAACTACCTCAAGCACCGCGAAAACCTGCAAGCCGTGTTTGTGCTGATTGACAGCCGCCACGACCCGCAAAAATCGGATTTAGAGTTCCTAGCCTGGCTGGGAAAAAACGGCATTCCTTTCGCCATCATTTTTACCAAAACCGACAAGCTGGGCAGCAGCAAGCTGAATAAAAGCATTACCAAATACAAAAAACGCTTGCTGGTAGATTGGGAATTTTTACCCGAGATTTTTTTAACCTCGGCCACCACCAAACTGGGCAAGGAAGAGGTACTGGAGTTTATTGGTGGAGTTATTGGTGAGGCTTAAAACCGAATTCCTCAGTTCTAATAGCGGAGTTTGATGCGTTTTACAACCCCGCTTTCTGTTTGCATAGAAACAATGTAGATAGTTCCTTCTTGCAGCTGGTTGCTGCGAAAACACATTCCCTGAAGCGAGCCACAACGCTCGGCCCTTGCAATTTTCTTTCCTGCAAGAGTATGCAACACCGCTTCCACAAGGTGATCATTTCCGGTATTCACGATGCGCAATCCATTATCCAACATTTCAACATCCACTTGGGTAAGATGTTGCTTCTTTTCGTTGATATTCAATACAATATGCTCGAAGCTATACACCGTATTCTGAGGTATCTGTGTTGGAAAAGCCTGCATCGTTGCAATTTCACTATTGGTGTATACCGCTGGGCTTTCCGCATCCTCACCTAAAGCGATAAACCAATCATTCTCCCAATTGGCTTCATCCGAAATTCCGATAAACGGAGCTATAGGATTATCTTGTAAAGTTGGAATAAAGGGCTCATCATAATGAAACCGAAACGTACCGTCTACCTGCAAATGCATCTGGTACCGATTGGTGTGATTCCCTTCAAACACAAGCATAAACTCTATAACCAGCGTAGAGTCCGATGAAGTCATATATACCTCTGGCGATTGCATCAAGGGTGTATCTTGATCAATAAAAACTAAGGGACCAAGGAATAATGAAGAGTCTGGCAATTCACTACTGTGCAACCGCAATGCACGTTCACTAAGGCTTATGCTATCCATTAGACCAAAGTCTGGCATATCTACTACGAAGGGCAAGGCAAACTTTCCATAGCGCTGGCTACCGACTACGCGAGTCTCGCTATTTGCCACAGATTCAAAGGATTCTATGGTAGTTGACAAGCTTAAATTGAGCTGAGCACAAAGCGAGCCAGCAAGCAACATAAATGAAATAATCACTCCTAATATTTTCAATAAATCTACCTTTGACATTCTTAAATTTTTTAGCAAAACTATATCATTTTTATTGATGGACTGGATTCGTTTCAAATTTCTGCAACCCATACTATTCACGCTGGTGTGCCCTTCTTTCGCCATCTGCCAGGACCAACCGAGCAAGTATATTGCTGCCGGTGCAGGCATAGGATCTCTACCTATATATTTTAATTTTCCTTACCTAACCTATGAAGCTGAGTTCGGTATACCACTTCCTAACAAACTGATAGCTACCGCTACCTTGGGTTCGGGAAGGGGATACTATAAAACCCATGAGCAGTTTTCCGCTACCAAGACGGCTCTTAATGTATTGTATCCAATCACCAAGAATGATCGACTAAAACTTGGAGCTGGTTTGGCCTGGGTATCCATTTCTACCGGGACGCGGACCAGAGAAACGAGAAGATTTGGTGTAATAACCAACCAAGAACACGCGTTGTGGAACGGAGACCGTTTCGGTTCTAACTTTATAATAGACTACCAAGTGCCAACGGCTCCCAACCAAGCATTGGCAATTCGATTAACTGTACAACCTCTTTTCGAAGACTTCTTTGCCCTTGGTCATGTAAACAATTCGATAGTCGTGGCCTACCGGGTAAATTTGTAACAGAAAGCCTACCGCTTTATTTTTCTAGGATCAAAACGGCAGCTGGCAAATAGACCACGAAATACTTGGGTACCTACTCATCCACCCTGTACTTCACCTGCTGCACAGCACCTTGCGCATTTTGAACTTGAAGGATATACACTCCAGCCTCCCATTGGCTTGCGGGCAATTGCAAGCTGGGCTCTCCTTGCAATTCCTTTTGGTACACTTGCTTTCCTTGCAGGTTGGTTACGGCTATATTACCTCGTAGCGGTTTGGTAAACCTAAGCACACCCTCTTGGATGGATTCAATCCACCGGGTCTCAACAGCTTCCGATTCGTTGATGCTATTGATAATGGCTTCGCAGTCGTGGTCTACGAGTTTTACACGTTGCTCGCCATCCTCATAACAGCGCAAATCGCGTATATCTCTAACATCACACAGCGAAGGAAAAGGGAACAAATAATAGGTACTACCAACTCCTATTAGTATCTCATGAAATCCGCTGGTGTGCACCCCATCTTCCTCGGCATTCAGAATGGATGTGTACTGATAGGAAATGGCATTGTTGTTCTTGTCCGTAGCTGCCACAACAGAATCAATAAGAATGGTTTGGTATCCTTCGCCCTGCGATGGGTTGGAATTGTTACAATACATTCTCAAAGTATCCCCAGGCGCTAAGCTGAAATCATACAGGATAAATTCTGCTGAATCTTTCTCACTCCAGTAATAAATCTGCATTCCATCGGCACTGTAGCGCAGATAATTGGTAAGAATGGATTCGCAGCCACTGGGCTCACGCTCTAATTCGTAATACATTACCCCATTGATGCGCACTGTATCTCTTAATACAATATGGCTGTATTCGTAACGCCTTACAGGGGTTCCCCACCCCGTATTAATGGGCTCTGTATAGGTCCACGTAGTTCCTAAGTACGGAGCGTCTTGCGCTTGCAGCGAGGAACGGGAATCCACAAAAGCAAATAACAGCAAACTAAAAGCTAAAAGTGAGGAGATACGCTTATGCATAGGAATAGGATTTCTCCTACAAGAAACAAAACTTACATACTAAAAACAATACCTAAGTTTTATTTTACTAAGAAAAACATCGCTCCAGCTTACAGTAAAAATTAAATTGTAGGCCCAAGGAAAACTACTTATCTTCCTCACTCGGCTTCACAATTTTCATCTGCACACCAAAGTAGTGGGCAAAGTGGCGTAGGTCTTCGGCTACCTCGTTTTCGTTGGTGGCGCGCTCAAAGGTATCGGCCATGGAGAGTAAACTGCGGTAATAGAAATGCTTCATTTCGTCTGTGGTCATTTCTTTGGTCCACAAATCTACGCGCAGCATGTTTTCTTCCATTTTATCCCAAACGGAAAGCAAAATGGCTTTGGCCTCGGAGTTTACCTGCTCTATCTCGGCCTTCCAGGCTATTTTTTCGGGTACGTGGTTTTCGTCTGTGCTTACGGTAAGCTCTATTTTAGAATCGGACATGGTTATTTCTTGTTTTTAATTTTATTGTACACATATTCCTCAAACCAACTGGGAACGTTGTCGGTCTCCATAGTTAACTGAGTTCCATCTTTTACTTGACATATCAATTCGGAAGCCCTCCCTGAGTTATCAAACAAGTACGCTCGATCACTCAGTTTTATGGCATCCAACAAAAGGTCTAGAGACCGATAGTATCGACTCACAATTTTTTCTTCTGGAACGGGATGCCCTTGCTTTTTAACGCGTAGCCGAACTCTATCGATATTGATCTCTGGCGAATCGGTGGCCACAAAATAAAAGTAAACCCGAAAACCTTGGGCTTTAGCCTCCCGCATTACTTCGAGTTTGGAGGGATGCGAGAACACCGTTTCAAACCAGAATCGTTCCTTTCGTTGTATCAGGTGGTTTCTTAAAAATGTAGCAATGTCAGCAGCGATATACGCATTCATTTCACCCTCAAAAAAAAGCCTCCCTGCTTGCAACGAGAAGCGTTTCCATAGCGCAACATCTCCTAAGGCTTCTGGGCTTCGTGCATCGGTTTTAAATAAAGTAACAAGCTCATCCAACCCTTGATTCATAAGGTAAAGCTGCAAATTGATGCTACCCTGTTCGCTATACTCGCGCAACAACTCATCTGCATTAATAAATAACGATGGCTTGTAGTAGCCGCTGGCATTTAATTCTTGGACCAGGGTAGTTTTACCAGAACCATTAGGCCCAGCAAAAACCCTAAGCTTGGGCTGTTTACTCAAGAGTAAAGCGTTTTGGAATAATGGTATGCGATTGCTTCAAGACTTTTACCCGTTCTTTTTTACCACTCGGGTGTACTTTATACAGGGCATTTCCATCCTTTATAAGCACATTGCTGCCCATAGCACCAGCCGCATTAAATGCCGCATAACTGCTACGCAAGGCTGCACCTACTACAACGGAAACTGCCGTAGATACCCGTTTACGCAAAAATAGCGCACCCAAAGCGGCACCTGTAACGCCACCTCTAATGGCCGCATCCAATTTTTGATATCGCTCTTCAGAAGACATACTACAAAAATACACAATCCGAGTGCAACCTTATTCAGGTGTTTTATCGGGCCGGAAGTTTTTAAGAATTTCCTGCTCGTTGTGTTCTTTTATAAGGGTTTGTATATCTGCATCGCTGCGCTGGGCATACTGCTTTACCATAACATAGCCCAGATACCAACCCAAGCGTGGTGCCGAGCTGTTGCCAAAACCGTTGGCAAAAGGACCATCCTGGGTTAATTTGGCCACCTCGCGGGCGTTGGTGCTAAACAGCAAATCGCGGCCAACTACTTGCTGCCAGACCGCCTCCTGGTTTTTTAGCGCCCAGGCCATTTCATCTTCGTTGTAGTTCAATAGGGTATGGAGGGGCTCCTCGGGCAATGCCACTTGTGCCAAAAACAACACTTTGCCGTAAAACACCATCTCACGCAACAAATCTTGCTGAAAATAGTAAGGCTCGTACAACTGCTGCAACAGCCACCCGCGCATGGCTGCAGGCACTACCAACTCCGGCAGCATGCGGTTGCGCTTGTACCTGGGAAACTGCGTAGGCGGCAGCATATTTACGGTAGGATGTTCGGGATTTAAAAACCACTCCAAACCAATGCCCAAAACGCTAGAGTCTGGATATACGGCCACGTTAAAACCACTGTTAAAGGTGTACACCGTAGGTTTGGGCAGGAACGGCAAAAAGTACCGTGCTCGTTTTATGGCTTTTTCCAATTGCTTCTGCTGGGCAGAAAAATCGCCAAAAGTTTCATTAATATCCTCTTGCACCTGCTGCCACAACGTATCGCTCACAAACATGCTGTAGTTCTGAGCCGTAGTGCTATCACTTGCCGCGCCAACGCGCATAATATTTTCGAAGTAAATTTTGGAGAAAGCGGGGTGGTTTTGCTGCAGGTTTTGCATCCATCCAGCCAAAACATCTTTACGGACTTCTTGGTTAAACGCCTGCTGGTCTATCCGGACCAAATCAATTGTATAGTTTTGTGTATCGATGTCTGCCTCAAAGCGTTTACCTTCGCAAGAGTGCAGTAGCAGCACCAAACCCAATACCATAACCGAAAAAACCCTACGTACCATGAGCACCTCTCGTTTTAAGTCTGCAAAATTCTTAAAAATAATGGCACTGGCGGCACCTTTATTGTTTGCCGCAAAAACATACGCGCAAAGCCCCTTGCGCTTTGGTTTGCATTTTTCGCCCAACATAGGCTGGCTTAAAACCGATGCCAGCGGAGCCTCGCGTGATGGTACCGTTGTAAATTACTCCTATGGGCTTATCACCGAGTTTACCATAGGGAATACTGACAATTACGCCTTAAGCACTGGGCTTTCTATTTTTAACCAAAGTGCGGCCTACACCAACACCATTCTATTGGATGCCAACACCACCGCAACTATAGAAGGCAAGCAGAAACTACAATACATAGAGCTGCCCTTGGCTTTAAAACTACAGAGTAATGAAATTGGCTACCTCACCTACTTTGGTAAGTTTGGTTTGAGCAACAAGTTTAAAATAGCTGCCGATAGTGAAGTAAGTCTTAACTCGGGCGAAAGCCAGTCTGCTTCTAACCAAGAAGGCATCCAATTTTACAATGCCAGCTTACTCATTGGTGCCGGTGCCGAGTACAACCTCAGCGGAAACACCAGTTTTCTTTTTGGTGTAGATTTTCACAACGGGTTTACCAACCTGTTTAATGACGATGATTCCTCGCCCAATTTTGATGCGAAAACCTACAACATTACCCTCAACGTAGGGGTTTTATTTTAAAAGGCATTGCACATGAAGTTTGCCCTGGCGCAACTCAATTTCCACATTGGAAATTTTGAGCAAAACGCTCAAAAAATCATTCAATCCATTACGGAGGCCAAAGAAAACAAAGCCGATATGGTAGTGTTTCCCGAGCTGGCAATTTCGGGTTATCCACCCCGCGATTTTTTGGACTTCGACCATTTTATAAGTCAGTGTGAGGATGCGGTAGAGAAGATTGCCAAGCACTGCGTTGGCATAACAGCCATCGTGGGCAGTCCTACTTTTAACCCTGCTCCCAAAGGCAAAAAGCGTTTTAATGCAGCCTTTGTTTTGCAGGATGGAGGCGTGAAGCAGGTACACCATAAAATGCTGCTGCCCAACTACGATGTCTTTGATGAATATCGGTTTTTTGAACCCGCTAAGTCGGTTTTTCCGCTTGAGATTAACGGACAAACCTGGGCCATTACCATTTGTGAGGATATTTGGGACCTCAACCCCGAAAGCATTTACACCCAGCACCCACTAGATGTGCTTACCGAAGAACACACCTTGGATGGTATTATCAACATTGCTTCTTCGCCCTTTTCCTGGAAGCAGCGCGCAGCACGGCAAGACACCCTGAATACGGTGTTTGAGCACTACAACATTCCCGTGGTGTATGTAAATCAGGTAGGTGCACAAACCGAGCTTATTTTCGATGGCGGTAGTGCGGTAGTTGACCGCCACGGTAACATACACGAATGTGCATATTTTACCGAAGGGCTTTTTTATTGGGAAGCCAGCAAGACTCCCAGTTGGCCTGCCGTTAATGAAGAGGTGGTAAACCCCACGGCACAAATTCACGATGCACTGGTACTGGGCTTGCGCGATTATTTCTCCAAGCTGGGCTTTAAAAAAGCACTGTTGGGGCTTTCGGGTGGAATAGATTCTGCCGTGACGCTGGTGCTGGCTTGCGAAGCTCTAGGGGCAGCAAATGTGTTGGCAGTAAAAATGCCCTCGGAGTTTTCATCAGACCACTCCATAAGCGACTCCGATGCACTGATTAAAAACCTAGGGTGCGAAGCGTACGAGCTACCTATAAAGTCCACTTTTGATAGTTTTCTAAATACCCTGGCACCGCCTTTTAAAGGTACCGAGTTTGGCCTGGCAGAAGAAAATTTGCAAGCGCGCATACGCGGCACCTTGCTCATGAGCATTAGCAACAAGCACGGTCATATTTTGCTAAACACCTCCAACAAAAGTGAAACTGCGGTGGGCTTTGGCACCTTGTATGGCGATATGTGCGGTGGCCTTGCGGTAATTGGCGATGTGTATAAAGAACAGGTATATGCTTTGGCCCGCTACATGAATCGCAATGGCGAAATCGTACCCGAAAACATCATTACCAAACCGCCATCGGCAGAGCTCCGTCCCGGCCAAAAAGACAGCGACCGGTTGCCCGATTATGCGGTATTGGATGCGATACTGCACTGCTACATTGAGGAGCAAATGGATGTAAACCAGATTAAGGCTTCGCTCCCCAAAATAGATCCTGCCATAGTTGACAAAACATTACGATTGGTTAACATCAACGAATACAAGCGCTATCAAACTCCTCCTATTTTGCGCGTAAGTCCCAAAGCTTTTGGTATGGGGCGCAGAATGCCTATTGTAGCCAAGTACTTGGGGTAAAACAAGGTATTTGCTATAAATAATACCTTTGACCACTTTTTTGCATTGCTATGCTAAGTCTTGTTTTAACCGTATTACAGTGTATTGGAGCGCTGGCCCTTTTTGTTTATGGGATGAAAACCATGAGCGAAGGGATACAAAAGCTTGCGGGTAAAAACATACGTGGCGTTCTCAATAAGCTTACCAACAACCGGCTTAAAAGTATCACTACCGGTATTATTACCACTTCTCTAGTACAATCTTCCTCGGCCATTTCGGTGTTGGTGGTAGGATTTATTAATGCCGGCATCATTACACTACGCCAAGCCATGGGGCTCATTATGGGTGCCAATATCGGCACCACCTCTACAGCCATTTTGGTTACAGCTTTTGGCTTTCTAGATTTTAGCATAGATACACTGGCCCTCCCCATTGTAGCTATTGGTTTACCGCTCTTCTTTGCACGAAAAGACTGGCACCGCTCGCTGGCTGAGTTTGTGGTAGGATTTGGCCTTTTGCTCCTGTCTATTGAGTTTTTACGCAACTCCATTCCAGCCATAGACAAAGACAGCATTTCCTTCTTGGAGTCTTTTTCGGAAGGTCAGTTCTTGTCTTCGCTAATTTTTGTGATTACGGGAGTGGTGCTTACCATTTTGTTCCAGTCTAGTAGTGCTACCATGGCATTGGTTTTGGTACTTTGCGAGCAAGAGGTAATTACCTTGCAAGCTGCGGCAATAGTTATTGTGGGTGCCAATATTGGTACTACACTAACTGCCAACATTGCTGCCATTGTAGCCAACGTCCACGGAAAGCGCCTAGCGCGTTTTCACAGTTTGTTCAATATCGTTGGCGCTCTTTGGTTTTTGCCCTTTATGAGCATCGCCATAAGCCTTATTGAAAATGCCTTTACCTCTCTTGGCTTTACCCAAGAAATGGATTTTAATCTGGCCAAATGGGCTTTAGTTTCGGTGCATGTAGCCTTTAACATTGCCAACACCTTGCTCTTTATCCCGATTACCCCTTCGGTAGAAAATTTGCTAAAGCGTCTGGTTCCCTCCAAGGAAAACGATCAGCAGGAGTTTAAGCTCGAGTACATCGAAACCGGGGTAATGAAAACCCCAGAACTGGCTTTGTTAGAAGCCAACAAAGAAATTGTGCGCCTGGCTCAGCGCAGCTCAGAAAATTGCCAACGCTTAATACGCTTACTGGAGTCGAACGACCGCTCTTTGCAAGAAGAAATTTTAGCGCAATTGCGCAAGCACGAAGCCGATACCGACCGTGCCGAAGAAGAGGTAACCCGCTATTTGTCGCGCTTAACGGAGGACGTCATTTCCAACAGCACCTCCATTAAAGTGAGCCGACTACTTAGTATTGTGAATGATATTGAAATTATTGGCGACCTCTATTTCCAGATTACCAAAATATTCGATCGAAAGATTAGCAAGGAAATTTACTTCTTACCCGAGCAGCGCGATGGCATTAAATCCATGTTGAATACCCTGCATGAATCGGGTCGGGTAATGGTTACGCAGTTAAAATCGGAAGAGGACCGCACTACCGACTTAGAACATGCCTACCGCTTAGAAAGCCTCATCAATAAGAAACGAAATCAGTTGCGTAAAATGCACCTGAAAGGCATAGAAACAGGCGACTTTAACATAAAAAGCGCCATGGTTTTTAGCGAGTTGTACACCAGCATAGAGCGCATTGGCGACCACAACCTAAAAATCTGCGAAGCCCACAGCGGCATTCTGTAGCTTAGGGTTTTAGCAGCGTTTGGGTAGTGGCTCTAGCTTCGTTAAGCGCTCTATCGTACAGCACTACCTCGTACCGCAAACTATCGGCTTCTGTAAAAGGATTAAAGTAGCCAAAAGGCATATCCACATCAATATCGCCTTCTAAGGCCTTGTCGCGCCCATCGGTTTCTAAAACTGGGATACGATACGAGAATGGGTTGGTCGTGTCTCCGGTCACTGGGTCTATACCCAAATAGACACGCTGCCATTTTCCATTAGAGAACTCGAAATAATTGAAAATCAAATTGCTGAAAAACTCGCTACCCGGATTGAAAGGTGCTAAGGTGTCTCCTTCATTCAAACCAATATCTCCATCACCATCGGTAAACGAGATGCGCATAACGGCCGTAGAATCGGGGTTGGGTATTAATACGGCCTCGGTAATGTTGGGTTGGGGAGGAAAGGCATCGTCCCGCAAACATGCAGTACCGACTATAAAAGCCACTCCGAAAACCAATAATATTGCGCTACGCGATTTCATCTAGGGTAAATAAAAGGAAAATACGGTTATTTGTTTCACTTGCTAATGAAGGTAACGCATTCCACGTATAAAAATTGGTTGGATACCCTGGAAAGGAATCCCGATGCGTTTGAAGAAATAGCGCTCCAGGTTTTTCAATTTCAGTACCAACATAATAACGTGTATCGGGCTTTTTGCGATTTAACCCATGCCCGTCCAAGCAAAATAAGTCGGTTAGAAAACATACCCCACCTACCCATTGCCTTCTTTAAAAACCATAGCGTTTCCAGCGTATCCGAGATCAATCAACCCGCTGTAACTTTTAGGAGTAGTGGGACTACCGGCCAGCAAACCAGCCAACACCATTTGTGGGATACTCGCTTTTACGACACTAGCTTGCAACGCGGATTTCAGCGCTTTTTAGGTTCTGCAGAAGACTGGGTTATCCTGGCATTGCTTCCCGGCTATCTGGAGCGTAGCGATGCCTCTTTGGTGTACATGGTGCGTGCACTTATTGCGGCCAACAAAGAAGGTTTGGGTGGATTTTACCTCAACGAATACCACGCTTTGCACGAAGCGGTAGAACGACACCTGGCTGCCGGCAAAAAAGTTTTGCTCTGGGGAGTTACCCACGCCTTACTCTCTTTTGTAGAAAGTATGGGAAAACAGCAATGGCCTCAAGTCCACATCATGGAAACAGGTGGCATGAAAGGCAAACGCAGAGAAATGATTCGCGAGGAGCTGCACGAGCTATTGCAGGCAAACTATGGCACCCAGAACATTTACAGCGAGTACGGAATGACGGAAATGCTTTCGCAGGCATACTACAAAAAGGAAACCGCCTTTGTGAGTCCGCCCTGGCTTAGGGTGCATTTTAAAGAATTGCGAGATCCTAGAGCTTCTTGCGCCATAGGCAAAAGCGGTCTTGCCAACGTTACCGATCTCAGCAACATAGAATCCTGTGCCTTTATTGCCACCGAAGATTTAGGCAAAGCACTGCCCAACGGCAATTTCGAAATACTGGGACGCATGGACCACGCAGAGCTGCGCGGCTGCAATCTGATGGTTTAGAATAAGGTTGTACCCAACCAGGCTTCTTGGATCTTCGGATTTACTGCCAGTGCTAGCATGATAGACACTGCTAAGCCAATCAAGGCATAAATCATGTCCTTAAGAACAATGCGCACGGAGCCCTTTACATGGCGCGTACCTTCCTTTTTCCTCAGAATGTTAATGGCTATTTCACGTCCACCCAAAACGCCTAAAAACACCCAGGTAGTACTCAATGGCACGGTGCTTATAAACAGCTTGTAGATGAGCAGCATGGCGTAAATGAAGTCTACAAAGGTGGCAGCTCGCACATCCTCCAACCTACTTTTCTCAGAGACTATACCTTGAATTTTATCGCCACGGAGGTAGAATATAACCCCTAGCCCTGCAAAAATTAGCACTGCAAAACCCAAAAACTCGGGAAGCGCAAGCTTACGCGGTAGGTAAACGGCTATGTTGGCCGCGTCCTGCATAATCCAAACGGACCACAGCGTTCCAGAGGTTATCCATTGCACCACAGTCCAAGCTTTGGCCGTTTTTCGCTTGCGAAAATGCTTTCGAATAACGTTGTAGGATAAGGCCCAAATGATACCCGAGAACAGAAATGCCATTCCGTACCCCGACAAGGATTTTAGCAATACCGAGGTAATACCGCTGGTGGTGGCACTAAAAGAAGAGAGCAGCAAAAACGTGGTACTCACCGGCATGCGCATCCGCGTAATGATGAGCAAAAACAGCGGGGCCACTATCTGCAAGTAAGAAAATGTCTTGGGATGCGGATAACTTAAATTGCCATCGGCATCGGTGCGCATTAAACGCTGGTAGGTTACATCGCCATCGTAGACAACAAAACTGTAGGTTACGGTAAGCAAAAACAGACCACCTATGAACAGCCATAATATCCACCACTTGGTTTTGCGGTTAGAGCCAATGAAAGTTCCTATCGTTTGAATGGAGTCGTTGGCCACAGCCGCGTAACCAGCAAAAGCAAAACCTATCCACATGGCGATGTTTCGATTTCCGTAAAACACCCCGGATACTAAAAACCCAACGAGAACAAGACCTAAAAAAAGACGTTCGTTGCGAATGACCTCTACAAAGGGAAATCTTCTTCCTGAAAGGGAATTGGAAACGCCGGAACTCGCTTTAGACTTACTCATTGCACGCAAATGTAGTTTGGGCAATTACAGTGTATATTACCATAATGTTAATTCCCTTATGGGTTGGTTATTCCACTGTTACCAAGAAGTAGTTCTTTTTTCCTCGTTGCAACAACAAATACTTATCATTTAGTAAAGACAGGTCGGATACGGCATCTGCCTCCTTTACCTTACTTTTATTTACGCTCAAGGAGTTTTCCTTAAGCGCCCTGCGCACCTCACCTTTAGACTTTAAAAAGCCGGTTACTTCAGAAAACAAACTCGCCAGATCTCCAGCCGACAATTCTTCTCGGGTAATTTTCTTTTGTGGCACTCCTTCAAAAACACTTAAGAAATCGCGTTCGCGCAATGAAGCCAAATCCTCTTGAGTGGATTTACCAAAGAGGATTTGTGATGCCTTAATGGCTTGTTCCAATTCTTCTTCAGAATGCACACGAGCCGTTAACTCTTCGGCCAACATGCGCTGCAATGCACGCATGCCGGGGTTTTCCTGGTGGGCTGCTATGGCATCTTCAATGGTTGCTCTATCCTTTAAACTCAATATTTTTATGAGTTTTTCTGCATCGGCATCGGCCGTGTTGAGTAGAAACTGATAGAACTGGTAGGGCGAAGTTTTTTCTGCATCCAACCATACATTGCCCTGCTCCGATTTACCAAACTTACTGCCATCGGCTTTGGTTACCAGTGGGCAGGTAATGGCGTATGCCTCCCCTCCGTGCACTCTGCGAATCAACTCGGTACCGGTGGTAATATTCCCCCACTGGTCACTTCCACCCACTTGCAATTTGCAATCCATGGTTTGGTTTAGGTGCAAGAAATCGTGTCCTTGTATCAGTTGGTAGGAAAATTCGGTGAATGAAATTCCCGTTTCCAAGCGGTTTTTTACCGAATCTTTCGCCATCATGTAGCTCACCGTGATGTGCTTGCCTGTGTTACGGATAAAATCTAAGAAGCTAATGTCCTTGAACCAGTCGTAGTTGTTTACCATGTGAGCGGCATTCTCGCCCTCAAAATCCAGGAAACGCTCTAGCTGCTTCTTAATGCACTGCTCATTGTGGCGCAGTTGTTCGATATCCAGCAAGTTTCGCTCGGCAGATTTACCACTGGGGTCTCCAATCATGCCAGTAGCTCCACCTACCAAAGCAATAGGTTTGTGGCCCATGCGCTGCAAATGCACTAGCATCATTATGGGCACCATATTGCCTAGGTGCAAAGAATCTGCTGTAGGATCAAAACCCGCATAACCCGTTATAGATTGGGTCTCCATTTCCTTTTCTACACCCGGTGTTGCATCGTGATACATGCCTCTCCAACGCAACTCGTCAACATAATTGCCCATTTCTTGTTACTCTTTTGCGGACAAATATAATATTTGCCCTAGGCCTTTTATTTTAAAGCTTACGGAATTATTCATGGTAGTAGTTAGTGGAGGAAATGGATTTTTGGGTGCTCACTTTATTTTGGAGTGCCTCAGTAGAGATTGGGATATAAAAGCCTTGGTGCGTCCCAATGCCTCCCGAGATTATTTTGATACGTTGGTAGCACACTATGGCATCGCAGAAGACAAGCTAGCGCACGTTTTTTGGGAGGAAGTAGACTACAACGATCCCCTGGCCCTGCGTGAGGCCATGTCCGAAGGAACGCAACTGGTGCACTGCGCAGGCTATATTTCGTTCGACAATAAAGAGCGAGAATACCTCATAGAAAGTAACAGAAACCTAACGGGAACGCTTATTGATGCTTGCTTGGATTTAAAATACGAACGCTTCGTATACCTCAGTTCCATTGCAGCCTGTAGCTACATGGAAAACGTTCAAAAATCAGTGGGCGACCGTTTCGATAGTGCTTATGGCCTGAGTAAGTTTTTAGGTGAATTGGAAGTACTGCGTGGTGAGGAAGAAGGCCTTGCAACCGAAATAGTGCGTCCTGGAGTGGTACTGGGCCCACCCCCACCGCATAACGACTTAAACCAGTTGTACGATTGGATAAGCAAAGGTTGGCTTTGGGCCCCTACCGGTGGCACTGGTTTTGTAGAAATACGCGATTTAGCGCGCTACGTAGCCGATTTATGCGCTGGCAAAAAAAGCCTTAAAGGTACTGCCGTAGGGGCCAATATTAGTTTTAAGGGCCTTACTGAGGCCTTAGCCGCCTCCCTACAACCCAAAAAATCGGTAAAAACACTTCCGAATTGGATATTGCAAATAGCTGCTGGGTTTACCCGACCCATAACGTGGTTGCTGCAAACAAGTAACCCTTTGCCCAAACCATCGGTAGCCGCGCTGACAGAAGAAAACATTTACCCTAATAAAGAATTTGCTGCGCATTACCACAAAAGCGAAAACACACAGCAATTGTTGGGCAATATGCTCGCTTACCTAAAATCGTTTGGAAAATCGTAAGTACGCAGCGTGTCGGTCTTAATCTGCTCTTCCAGGCGGGTCATTTGCTCTAGCACCAGGTCCATCACCTTAGTAAACCGTTCTAGGTCTTCACCGAGCTCGTACCACGCAGTTTCGAACTCCTCGGGTGTAAAACCATAATGGACTACCACAGCAGAGTCTATGTAGCGAATATCGGCTGCTACATCTCGGTTGGCTATGGCTCTTTTATTTTTGAGCGCTTCTGCCATGTACAATTCAGTAATGAGGTTTGCCCAAACACTATCGGCCAAAACCTCCTTATCTGCAGGACCATAAAGGTCTTTATCGCCTTGGCATGCCAGCAAATGCATGCATGCCACACTTACAAAAACCAGGTATAACCAACCGTAGGGTATAGCAGAGGCCCTTTTCATTTCACTAAAAATCCTAGCGATTAAACGTTAAGCGCTTGCCTGTCGTATTGCGCAGTACCTTTCCGTTATCGTACTCTAAGGATCCGTTAACCCATGTTTTGGCAATCGTATGCGAGAAGGTGGTGCCTTCAAAAGGAGACCAACCGCATTTGTAGAGAATATTGTCTTTGGTAACCGCGTAGTCCGCGTCTTTCACCAAAACTACATCGGCAAAGTAGCCTTCATCCAACCGGCCTCTGTCTACTATCTTAAAGCGCTCTGCAACTGCTTTTGCCGTTTTGCGAGCAATTAACGGGTAGGTAAAGACCCGCTCTTTAACCAGCTCTAAAAGGGCAGGTAGGGCGTGTTGTACCAAGGGACCACCTGATGGTACTTCCCAATACTTTCCGTCTTTTTCTTGCAAGGTATGCGGAGCATGATCCGTAGCGATAACATCGATTTTGTCATTGATGACCGCCTGGCGAATCGCATCGCGATCGTACATGGTTTTTACCGCAGGATTCCACTTAATATGGCTTCCTTTCTTAAAATAATCCATATCGGTAAACCAAAGGTGGTGCACACAGGCTTCGGCTGTAATGTGCTTCTCGCGTATGTCATCGGCTTTAAAGAGTTCCAACTCCTTAGCCGTGGAGATATGCAGTATATGCAGCTGGGTTCCGTACTTTTTGGCCATGGCCACTGCCTTGCTCGAAGAGAGATAGCATGCTTCTTCACTTCTTACATTGGGGTGAAAATGCATGGGCATCTCATCGCCATAACGCTCGTAATACTTGGCCGCGTTTTCGGTAATCGTAAGCTCATCCTCGCAGTGCGTAGCTATGAGCATATCGGTACTAGAAAAAACATTCTCAAGCGTTTTTTCATTATCCACCAACATATTACCCGTAGAGGAGCCCATGAAGATTTTTAATCCGCAAACCTGCGTTGGATCCGTTTTCTTTACTTCCTCCAGGTTGTCATTAGACACCCCCATGAAGAAGCTGTAATTGGCTGGAGAATTCTTAGCCGCTACGGCATACTTTTCTTCTAAAAGTTCTTGGGTAATGGCGGGAGGGTTGGTATTGGGCATTTCCATAAAAGAAGTGATACCCCCTGCCACTGCGGCTCCAGATTCCGTAAAAATATCGGCTTTGTGGGTAAGACCAGGTTCGCGAAAGTGCACCTGATCGTCTATCATACCCGGAAAAAGCAAAGCGCCTTCAGCGTCTATTTCAGTAACCTTGCCGGTTTCGCTAATGCTTCCGCCTACTTTGGCGATGCGTTCTCCGTCTATCAGTAAATCACCCTCCAGGATGTCTAAAGATCGTACTATCCTGGCATTCTTAATTAGTGTCTTACTCATAGCTTCATAAATTTCATCTTCAATACTCCCAATACGGCTTCCTTAAAAATACCCATGCTCATTTTAGAGACACCGTATTTTCTATCGATAAAGGTAATGGGAACTTCTTGGACGAAAAAACCGCTTTTGTATGTGCGGTACTTCATTTCTATTTGAAAAGCATAACCAATAAACTTTACCGCATCTAAGTTTAAGGTTTGCAGTACTTTGGAGGAATAACAGATAAAGCCAGCCGTAGCGTCTTTAAACGGTACCCACAAAATCATGCGAACGTAAAGACTAGCCAGATAGGACATCAAAATCCGATCCATGGGCCAATTGCTTACTCTACCGCCTTTGCAATATCTACTGCCTACTGCCAATCCGGCACCATTAACGCAAGCTTCGCGCAAGCGCACCAAATCTTTAGGATTGTGCGAGAAATCGGCATCCATCTCAAAAATATAGTCGTAGCCGTGCTCTAGCGCATACTTAAAGCCTGCAATGTAGGCGGTTCCCAACCCTAGTTTTCCTTCGCGTGGAAGTAGAAACAAGGTATCGGGAAACTCTTCCTGCAATCGCTTCACAATATCTTGCGTACCATCGGGCGAATTATCGTCTACCACCAGTATGTGGAAGGGGTGCGCTTGGTCAAACACCGCACGAACGATATTCTCCACATTCTCCTTCTCATTGTAGGTAGGAATAATTACTAGGCTGTCTGACACGCTAGAAAATTTGGGCTAAATATAGTATTCCTCGCAACATACCTAGGCCTCGTGAGCTACCACCTCTTTTACCTCGGGCACCATGTTCTGCATCAGGGTTTCGATTCCGTTTTTAAGGGTAACTACACTACTGGGGCAACCAGAGCAAGACCCACGCAAGGTAACCTCTAAACGGCCTTCCGAGAACGAACGAAAATCAATAGCACCACCATCGCTTTCCACGGCAGGGCGTATGTAATCATCTAGCGCCTGTACAATTTTGAATTCCAGCTCGTTCTGTGGCTCTGCATGGCCCAGAGACTGCAACAAGGCCTTTTGCGCGGGAGTTTTCCCTTCTGTACCCTCTTTTTCGGGTAGGCTTTCCACGGCCCACTCGTTATCCGATAAAAACTCTTGGATAAACTCGCGAAGCTGCATAGTAATAAGGTCCCATTCTACGTCATCCACCTTCGTAATACTTACAAAGTTGGTGGTAAAAAACAGGCTCTCTACAAAAGGGAAATTGAACAACTGCGAAGCCAAGCTGGAGTGTGCTGCTGCCTCGGGTGCACTTTTAAACTCTACCGCATCGGTAAAAGGCATAATAGCGCGGTTGGCAACAAACTTTATTGTCTTTGGGTTGGGCGTAACCTCAGCATACACGGAGGTTGGAATCTTTTGCTTTTCCATAATTTTAATGAGATTGCAAAGGTAGGAAGTAAAACGGGCGCTTCGCCCATTTAGTTGTTAAGCAAATGCAAGAAAAATCGGCATTAATCGTGCCTGTAAGAGGTTTTACACCCAAGTGGGGTAACGATTGTTTTTTAGCGCCCAACGCCACCTTAATTGGCGAAGTTACGGCAGGAGACCAATGTAGCTTTTGGTTTAACTGCGTAGTGCGAGGCGATGTCCACTTTATAAAAATGGGCAACAAGGTAAATGTACAAGATGGGGCCGTTATCCACGGCACCTACCAAAAGGCACCTACCACCATAGGCAACAATGTCTCCATTGGGCACAATGCACTGGTACACGGCTGCACACTGCACGATAATGTTTTGGTAGGAATGGGTGCCATAGTTATGGATCACTGCGTGGTGCACTCGAACAGCATCATAGGCGCAGGAGCCGTGCTTAAGCAAAACACGGTAGTGGAGGAAAATGCTATTTACGCAGGCGTACCCGCTAAGAAAGTAGGAGAAATGCGCCCCGAACTCAGCCAGGGAGAAATAGACCGTATTGCTAATAATTATGTGAAGTACGCAAGCTGGTTTAAGGAATAAACCCCTTAATTGGTCAGTGCAGGATTATAAATCCTGTCAACCTTCAGCCACTCCCTAAAACCACCGCAGACAATCAAAAAAAAGCCGAGTACCTTTCGGAACTCGGCTTTTCATAGGTTTCCATTTACTACAAAGACGTAACCAAATCCATGGTTCTACCAATACTCTGGTAGGTATAGCCCAGCTCGCGCATACGTTCTAAATCGTATAAGTTTCTACCATCAAAAATGGTTTTGCTCGCTAAGCGCGGTGTAATTTTGTCGAAATCTGGGTTTCTAAACGCACCCCACTCCGTAGCGATTAACAAGGCGTCTGCCCCCTCCAAGGCATCGTACATGTTCTCTACATAGGTAATTTTATCTCCCACGGTTTGCTTTACGTTATCCATAGCTTCGGGGTCGTATGCTACGATTTTCGCCCCGGCTTCGGTTAACGCATCGATCATGTACAAAGCAGGTGCTTCGCGAATGTCATCGGTATCGGGTTTAAAAGCCAAGCCCCACAGCGCAAAAGTTTTTCCAGCTACGTTGTTGTCGTAGTGGGCCATTACCTTTTCTACTAAGCGCAACTTTTGCTTTTCGTTGATGCGCATTACGGCATCTAAAATTCCAAACTCGTAGTTCTCATCTTTACCCGATTTTGCTAATGCTTGCACGTCTTTCGGAAAACAAGATCCACCGTATCCAATGCCGGGAAACAAAAAGCGCGGCCCAATGCGGGTATCGGTTCCTACGCCTTTGCGCACCATATCTACATCGGCTCCCACCTTCTCGCAGAAGTTGGCAATCTCGTTCATAAAGGTAATCTTGGTCGCCAGGAAAGAGTTGGCGGCATACTTAGTAAGCTCTGCCGATTTCTCGTCCATAAATATGATGGGGTTCCCCTGACGCACAAAAGGCTTGTACAACTCTTCCATTACCTTTTTTGCTTTTAGGGAGGAAGTTCCTACCACCACGCGATCGGGTTTTAAGAAATCGTCTACTGCGAAACCTTCACGTAAAAACTCCGGATTGGAAACGACATCAAACTGTACGGCTGTTTTGTTTTTAATTACGTTGGTTACCTTCTCGGCTGTTCCAACGGGTACGGTGCTTTTATCTACAATGACTTTATAGTCCTCAATAATTTCACCCAGCTCACCTGCTACATTCAAGATGTAGCTCAGGTCTGCCGATCCATCCTCACCTGGAGGTGTAGGCAATGCTAAGAAAATAATTTGCGCCGTTTTCACAGCCGCAGCCAAGTCGGTGGTAAAAGTAAGCCTGCCTTGTTTGATGTTGCGCTCAAACAACACATCTAGGTGCGGCTCGTAAATAGGAATTTTACCATTTTGCATGGCTGCCACCTTCTCGGCATTGATATCCACACAAACCACCTCGTTACCGGTTTCTGCAAAACAAGTTCCAGTTACCAGGCCCACATATCCGGTTCCTACTACTGCTATTTTCATTGTATAAAGTCTATCAAAGTTTTGGTAATAAAGCTTGTTGTTTCCTCATCCAACTCGCTATGCATAGGCAAAGAAAGCACTATGGGTGTAAGTGCGTTGGTGTTGGGCAAGTGTTTATCGTTTTTGGTGTAGTGCGCATAAGCCTTTTGCAAATGCACGGGCACTGGGTAATACAACATAGCTGGTATGCCGTTGTCATTTAAGTGCGCTATCAGCTTATCGCGATCTACTTTGGCATCTAGTTTCAGTGTATACTGGTGAAACACGTGCGTAGAATAAGCTGCTCGCACCGGTGTAGTAATTTCCGGAATGGATGCAAAAGCCGCATCATAACGATCGGCTGCCGCGCGTCTATTGGCGTTGTAGGTATCCAAGTGTGGCAACTTAACGCGTAAGATGGCTGCTTGTATGCTATCCAACCTAGAGTTTACCCCAATGCAATCGTGGTAATAGCGCTTTTCTTGTCCGTGGTTGGCTACGCGCTTAAGTTCGCGAGCCAAGGCATCGTTGTTGGTAAAAATAGCGCCCCCATCTCCGTAACAACCTAAGTTTTTGGATGGAAAGAAGGAAGTACAGCCAATATCTCCGATGGTTCCGGCTTTTGCTTTCGTGCCGTCTGGGAATATGTAATCTGCGCCAATAGCCTGTGCCGTATCTTCAACCACAGATAAGTTATTCGATTTAGCGAAAGCCATTATGGCTTCCATATTCGCACATTGCCCGTACAGGTGCACGGGAACTATGGCTTTCGTTTTCTCGCTTAAGCTGGCCTCTAACTGATTGATATCTATGGTAAAGGTGTCTGGATCTACATCGATAAATACGGGTTTTAAACCCAAAAGGGCAATCACCTCAACTGTGGCGACATAGGTAAAGCTGGGTGTAATAACCTCGTCACCCGGTTTTAAGTCCAAGGCCATCATTGCTATCTGCAAGGCATCGGTACCGTTGGCACAAGGTATTACGTGTTTTACATTGAGGTAGTTGGCCAGTTCGGATGCAAAGGATTGTACTTCCGGACCGTTAATGTAGGCGGTAGAAGAAACTACATCGAGCACTGCGCTGTCTATTTCTTCTTTAATCTTAAGATACTGGCTCTTAAGATCCACCATGGGAATGCTTGCCATGAAACTTTCTTTAATTTTGGGCGAATATACGCAATAAAACCGCCAGCTTTCCTTTGAAAAAAGGCTTCGATCTCAGTTTACTTATGCGCACTTCATCCTTGGTTCTGTTCTTTGTTTTTGCCAATACACTAGCCGTTTTGGCTCAGAAAAACTTCGCCAAACAAAGCGAAAGTTTCTCCATCATTTCTCCTCATTTTGGGGGCTACTTGCCAGCGGGCGACTACGATGAATATTTTGGATATCACTTTATGCTGGGCGGACAGTACGCGTACAAAACCAAAACCAATTGGGTATTTGGGCTGGAAGGCAACTTTACCTTTGGCAACAAAGTAGAGAGCGATGATATGCTGCGTTTTGTGCGTACAGCCGACAACGAGATTTTGGATGAAGACGGCATGCTAGCTACCGTGCTGTTTTTTCAGCGGGGATACAGCTTTTTGGGAACCGCCTCGAAAATTATACCCGGCATCATTGGTCCCAACCCCAACTCGGGCATTACCGTAGGAGCCGGTTTGGGATTTATGTCCCACAAGGTGCGTGTAGAAAACCAAAACAACCGCATTCCTTTCTTAGATAACGACTACGAAGCCTTGTACGACAGACTCTCTCAGGGATTTGTATTAAAGCAATCGCTTGGCTATACCCACTTTAGCAACAACAAGCTCACTAACTTTTATTTTGGGTTTGAGATATACCAGGGCTTTACCAAAAACTACCGCGATTTTAATGTAGACCTCGGTGGCCCAGATAAAAGAAGCCGCCTGGATATTTCGTACGGTGTACGCCTGGCGTGGCTTATTCCCGTGTATTCCAGAATATCCAACGAATACTACGTAGACTAAATGCTACTGTACCAGGGTGCTATAAAAGCATACCAAATTGGCATTTCGGTTGCGGCTACATTTAACGACAAGGCCAAGGCGTGGATACAAGGTCGAAGACACCTGACTTCACAAGTAGCTGCAGCTCGCAGTGCAGCTTCGCAAGCTCCGGTATTATTTCATTGTGCTTCTTTGGGCGAGTTTGAACAAGCGGTTCCCGTAATGGACCAAATGCATCAAGACCAACCTCAGACGCCCATTTGGGTTACTTTCTTTTCGCCCTCGGGATACCAAAATGCCAAACTCCCCCACTACGTATCTTTTCATTGCTACTTGCCTGCCGATTTACCTCGCGCAACCAAACAGTTTGTAGCCACAGCCCAACCTAAGGCGTTTATCACGGTAAAGTATGAGATTTGGCCGCAGCTATTTTCCCAGCTGCAACGCCACCAAGTACCCATTGGCATTATATCCGCTCATTTCCGCCCAAAGCAGATTTATTTTAAATCCTACGGCTGCTTTTTCCTACGGGCACTTAATAAAGCACAGGCCATTGCGCTGCAATATCCCATAGCAAAAGACATCTCCAACCAAATCCAAGCGCCCCAGAAAGTATGTGGCGATACCCGATTTAATCGCGTACTGCAAACCGCCCAACAACCCTGGACTAACCAAAGTCTGGAGCAGTTTGTAGGGGAACACGAATGCCTCATTTTAGCGAGTTGCTGGGAACCCGAAGTAGCGCTGTTGTGCGATTGGCTGCGTTGCAACCCAGAAAGTGCGCCTAAAAAAATCATCTTGGCACCGCATGATGTTTCAAGTGGAAATATAGCACGCCTCGAAAAAGCACTGCAAGGAGTTTCCTGTTCTTTTATGCGCTTTTCATCCGCAAAGACAGACACCAAAGCCCAAGCGTTAATTATTGATAGCGTAGGGATTTTAAAATACGCTTTTCGCTATGCACACCTTGCGTTTGTGGGTGGTGGCTTTCGTAATAAACTGCACAATATTTTAGAGCCCATGGCTTACCAAATACCTGTAGTGTTTGGCCCCAACAGCAACAAATACCCGGAGGCTGCTTACGCCATACAACAAGGAAGTGCCAACGCAGTGAGCAAATGGCAGCACTTGCAAGCATTATGGCTGGATAAAATTCAACGCAAACAGATGGCCCAAGCTGCCAAAGAACTGGTATTGGAAAACCAGGATGCTGCGGAGAAAACCTACCGTTTTATCCAGCCGTTGCTGCAATAATTTATTCTGGGTTTAAGCCCGAGAAGATTTTAAAAAACAAGCGCTTGCTGATGCGGTAAGCCATGAAAGGAACCCATTCCATTTTAGCAATTACCAAGTGGTGGCGTTCTTTTTTAGTGGCACGCAGTATTTTACGAACCACCGCATCTACCTGCATGGAGCCTTTAAAATCTCCATAGCGACCGCGAGCGGGTTTACCGTCTTCCATAATAGCGTTTTCATTGATGGGCGTATCTATGCGACCTGGAAATACTTGTGTTACCCGCACGTTGTTGCGAAACTCCTCCAGCTGCACTACATCAAAAAATCCGGTAAGTGCGTGCTTGCTGGCGGCATAGCCACTGCGCAGCCAATAGCCAAACTTGCCTGCCACACTGTTGGTAACCACCACTTGAAGTTTCTTTTCGGGCTTATGCTCCTTGAGTAAAACCTGAAAGGGTTTGATGACTCCAAAGAAATTCACCTGCATGACCTTATCGAACACCTCAGGTGCAGCCTCGCGAGCCAGGGCCCGTTGGGTAATTCCTGCATTAAAAAACACAACATCGGGCATGCCTTCGGCCATAAGGAGCTGCTCTGTGCGATCCTCTACGTTAGCAGCGGCCACATCCATAGGATAAACCACGTGCTGGTGAGATTTAGCTAGGGATTGCTTTAAAGCCTCTAGCTTTTCCTTGTTCCTAGCGATGAGTACCAGCCTGTTATTCGCTGCTAGTTTCTTAGCCAAGGCTTCGCCTATTCCCGAGCTGGCACCGGTAATCCAAATGCTTCTGTTTTCTAGTTTCATTTTCGTTCAATTACGGCAAACTCAACGCGTCTGTTTTTGGCTCTCCCTTCGTCTGTTTCGTTATCGGCAATGGGTGCCGTTTCACCATAACCTTGAGTAACCAAACGATTGGGGTCTCCTCCTTTTTCTACAATCAAATCCTTTACGCGATCAGCCCTGCGTTTGGAGAGGTCATCATTGTATTCGGTATCGCCACTGTTGTCCGTATGGCCAATAATTTCGAGGTTAATCTGCGGGTATTTTTCTAGGAACTTTATGATATCGTAAATGCGCGACTCGGTTTCTTTAACGGTAGATACCTCATCGAAACTAAAATTAAACTGGGGCAATTCTATCAAAGCAAACTCATCCTCAATTTGGGTGAGCGAATCCTCATAAATTTTCACTGCCTTGGGTAGTAGCGGTCGTTCGGTTTTTACCTTATCAAAGTTTTTAAGGTTGGAAAAAGTAAATCCGGCCGTATTAATTTCCGTAAACCCCGATGCGGTTACGGGGTTGTCCTTATAGTCGTCTAAGGTATTCGCCAGTACCTCCAAATCGGCTGGCTCGTTATCAAACTCTACCACTACGGAATCGGTGTTTAGGCCATCGCGACAAATTTTAAGGAGGTAGACCATACTGCCTTTATCCTCTGTTTTGTAGTTGATGCTGTAGTAGTTCTGCGATTTCTTGTAGATATCCTCATAAATCCACTCAAAATCGGCCACATCGTAAATTTGGTAGTGCCCACCCCGCGTATTATAAGCTAGCGATTTCAGATAGCCCTGATTTACTTTGTCGCCAAAGCCTATGGTATAGATATGCACTCCATTTTCCAGGGCATTTTTAAGCACTTCGTTTTTGGTAATTAGCGAGGAATTTTCGTGGCCATCGGTAAGTACCATCACCATTTTACGCCCCGATTGCCGGGTTTTCTTCACCGAAAAAATACCCGCGTTGGTAGCATCTAATAGTGCCGTAGCACCGCCAAAAGCAGAGAAATCGGAGCTGTAGAGTTTGCGTATCAGACGTTCTTCTCTATCCAGCAAATCGCATTCCTCGGAAACGCGGTGGTCGTATTTAAAGATGGAAATTTCATCGTCTTTCTTTTTGGTTTTCAAGAAGCGCTCCACGCCATCTTGTAGGGCATCGGCACGCGGCCATCCCATAGAACCCGAGAAATCGAGAACGGTGGCCACTGCGTTGGCCAGGCTGTCTTTATCGCTGTATTCGGTTACGGTAAAGTCGTCAATTTGCTTCACCTTTCCATCCGAACCCTTGACCATAAGGTTGCACCAAAGGTTTTTCCACTCACCATTACCAGCACCGTAGTAATAAATTCCGTTTTGATCTACAATTTGCACTTGCACACCAGCCTTAGACCCTGTTTCTACGGTTTTCATAATGAGTCGCAGTGTATCTTGCTCAGTGGCTTCGGAGATGTGTCGCATGCCCTGAATACGCACAAAATCGTAGTTGGCAGGAGGTTTGGCAGGACCCAATTCGGGCTCTGGGTAGAGGCGTTGCTCCTCGCCCAAGGGATACCACACCACTTGCGAGGCTTTGCTGTACTTGGATAAATCGGTATAAAACTTTTGGTCTCCATTGGGCAACATCGCGTAAGCAAAGCGCGCACTTTTATCAAAGCCCAAAAAGCGCTTGTTGGGAAAGCGTTTGGGAGTTTGCCCTTGCTCGGTACGGCTTAGGGTAAAGCTGTCATCCTCGCCTTCAGACACCGCCCACAAAAAGTTGGCACTGATGTTTTTACTATCCCAGTCTTTTCTACGGGCAAACAACCCCTTAGGCTTGCGATACAAGAACTTCAGCTTGAGGTCCTTTTGATACGAGTTGGTTTTGGCATTGTACACCTTTGGACTGACCGTGTTTTGCGGTATCAACAGCGAATCGTTGTACCAATCCAGATCAATTTGCTGTTTCATATCGCCCACCACTTCGCGCTTTAAAACATCGCCACTGAGCGACTGAATGACATACAATTCCTTTTCATCATCTGGGCTTTGTGCCAAGAGTGCAACATAGTCGCCCACCTGACTAAGCACATATGCATTTTCTATAGGTTCGCTGGGTTTTATGATTTCCCGCCTTTTGCTAGGGTCCGATTCGCGGAGGTATAAGGTCCTATCGCGTGCATCTTCACGTAAAGCTTTGGTAAGCGATATTTTGCCCAACCTTTTAAAGGTGGGAAGCTCGTAGTTGTAAATTCTAATTTGCGTCCCCATTTTGCGCGCTACGGTAAAGCCTTTGCCGTTCTTTTTAAAAACCAGGTCGTCTCCAAAATACTTTTTGCGGGACCGCTCTTTTCCCACCTGCCAAAAAATAATTTGTTTTCTATCGGTGCTGGCGGCTATGTGTTCATCATCTGGTGTCACGGTAAGTTCTAGCACCTCATTATTTGCTGCAGTGCGATAATCTATTTTTTCCTCTCCCGTGTAAGCATCAAAGCCTTTTATAAAACTGGGGGCGCACACCACAAAAAAGTTGTCTTGATTGGCCATGGCAAAGCGCATGGGTTTATCGGTGCGAAAGACCAAATTTCCCAAGCGGGTATTGTACATGCGGTAATCGTCCTTACTCTGGATGTAGAGCATTTTTCCGGTGTGGCTTAGTCGCAAGGAATCGAGGCTACTGGATTTGTCTAGACGCACATTAAAACGCTGAATGAGCGTTTTGTACGCCACCGAATACACCGATGCAATAAAGTTGTGCTGCCCGGTAACCTTGTCTCGGTCCTGGTATTTTACGGTAGCCAAAAAGCGGCCATCGCCACTGATGGTGCTGTAATCCTGACTCCACGATAACACCGAAAAGCAAAGCCCTAGAAGGAACAAGGCCCATTTAGGATATTTTACTCCAAACCATTTTATCTGCATACCTCCGTGCGAGTTCGTTTTTTAATGTTTGATGCGTTGGTTTATTCAACGCAGGATCATCTTCAATAATTTTGGTAGCTTCTTCCCGAGCCACAGCCAGCATTTTTTGGTCCTCCACCAAATGTGCCAATTTTAAATCGCTGTCGCCACTTTGGCGGGTACCCATTAGCTCGCCAATGCCGCGCAGCTCCATGTCTACTTCTGCAATCTTAAAACCATCTTGCGTTTCTACCATAGTAGACAGCCTTTTTCTGGCATCGGCCGAGAGCTTGTTTCCGCTCATAAGCACGCAAAAGGATTGATTTCCACCCCTACCTACACGGCCGCGCAACTGATGCAACTGCGCCAACCCAAAGCGCTCGGCACTTTCTATAACCATTACGGTGGCGTTGGGCACATCCACCCCAACCTCAATAACCGTTGTGGCCACCAATATTTGCGTTTGCCCTTTTTTAAAGCGCTGCATTTCGTACTCCTTATCCTCGGGTTTCATTTGGCCATGCACCACAGATACCTGGTATTTGGGTTTTTGGAAGCGCCTGGATATGCTTTCATAGCCATCCATAAGGTCTTTGTAGTCCATCTTGGCCGATTCCTCAATAAGGGGATACACCACGTACACTTGCCTGCCCTCGGCTATCTGTTGCTCCATAAACGCAAAAACCCAGTTGCGGGCGCTATCGCGCTTGTGCATGGTTTGTATGGGTTTTCTTCCGGGGGGCAACTCATCTATAACGGAGATTTCGAGATCGCTGTATAAGGTCATGGCTAAGGTTCTTGGGATGGGCGTTGCCGTCATCACCAAAACGTGGGGCGGTGGGTTGGATTTTGCCCAGAGCTTAGCTCGCTGGGCAACTCCAAAGCGGTGCTGCTCATCAATAACCGCCATACCCAGTTGCTGAAATTTAACGTGATCCTCAATCAGCGCGTGCGTACCAATGAGAATATGGATGGAACCGTTTTCGCATCCTTCTAAAATGGCCCTACGTGCCGCGCCTTTCACAGAGCCCGTGAGCAAGGCTACTTCCAGCGGCATATCTTTGAGCAACGCAGCTATGCCTTTGTAGTGTTGTTGAGCTAAAATCTCCGTGGGCGCCATCATGCATACCTGGCACCCGTTGTCTATGGCCAAAAGCATGGCTAACAGGGAAACAATAGTTTTTCCGCTTCCCACATCGCCCTGTACCAAGCGGTTCATTTGTTTGCCACTGTGAGTGTTGGCGCGAATTTCTCGTAAAACCCGTTTTTGCGCTCCCGTTAAATCAAACGGCAAATGATTTTTATAGAAGGTATTGAAGTGCTCCCCTACCGATTCAAAAACCCGTCCTTGATTGCGGTGGAGTTGCAATACCTTTTTGAAAATAAGGAAGAGCTGCAAGAAAAATAACTCCTCAAACTTTAACCTACGTTGGGCATGCTTGGCTTCTTTGAGGTCTTGGGGAAGGTGGATTTTCTCCATAGTCCAGGCGATACCCGGAAGCTTGTACTGTTGTCGGATTTCATCGGGCAATACCTCGGGAAAGAGGTGCAGATAATCGCGCAGGTTTTGCGCTATAATTTTCTGCAAACCCTTGCTGTGCAATCCTTTTTTAGCCAAGCCTTCTGTGGTACTATACACCGGTTCTAGCGGAATATACTCTTGCCTAAACTGCTCAATAGCTGTTATTTCTGGATGGGCCATGCTCATCACCGAGCCGTATTTGGCCGGTTTTCCAAACACCACAAATTCTTTCCCAGTGAGGAGTTTGGGTTTCATCCACTTTACCCCCTTAAACCAAACCAGTTTTGCTTGTGCCTCTGGGGTGCCAAAAAGAACCTCCAGGCGTTTTTTATGGCCCGACCCTACTTCGGAAACGCTCTTGATTTTACCTTGAGATTGTACCAACTGCCCTTCCACCCAATCTTGGATGGGTGTAAGCTGCGAGCGATCGATGTAGCGAAAGGGATAGTGCTGGAAAAAACTCCATACCCTTTGGTAACCCAGCTCTGCCTTTATGAGTTTGGCTCGCTCGGGTCCCAGTCCTTTGAGGTATACAATGTCGGTGTTTAGCTGCGCCACGGTACAAAAAAGGGTGGACGTTAAAGCATCCACCCAAATTTATTTTTAGAAAAATACGTAGCTCTGTGCTGCTTACGCCAGCATGCTTACAGGATTTTCCAACAAAGTTTTTAAATCTTGCAAGAATTGTGCTCCTGTAGCTCCGTCTACCACGCGGTGGTCGCAAGACAAGGTGAGCTTCATACGCTTGCCCGGAACTACCTGCCCATCTTTAACTACGGGCGTATCGCGGATACCACCTACAGCCAAAATGCAAGAATCGGGTGGATTGATGATGGCCGTAAAGTCATCGATACCAAACATACCCAGGTTGGATATGGTGAAGGTGTTGCCCTCCCAATCTGCCGGTTGTAGCTTTTTGTCTTTCGCTTTTTGCGCAAACTCTTTTACCTCGCCATTAATCTGTGTAAGCGATTTAAAGTTCGCGTTGCGCACCACAGGTACCAACAATCCTTCGGGTACGGCTACCGCTACCCCAATGTTTACCACGTTGTTGTAGCGTATTTTGTCTTCTAACCACGAGCTGTTTACGGCAGGGTTTTTCTTTAAGGCCAATGCCGTAGCTTTTATCACCAGGTCGTTAAAAGATACTTTGCCTTCTATGCTGTTGTTAATCTGTACTCTGGCAGCCATAGCATTTTCCATGTCCACATCAATATTGAGGTAGAAATGCGGTGCAGAGAATTTGGATTCGGCCAACCTGCGTGCAATGGTCTTGCGCATCTGCGATACCGGCTCCTCGGTATACTCTGGACCTTCTGCTGCAAACTGTGGCGCTGCTGCTGAAGCTGCAGACGGTTTGTAGTTCTCTATATCGCGCTTTACAATGCGGCCTCCGTCTCCTGAACCGCTTACCGCCTGGATATCAATTCCTTTTTCCTCAGCCAATTTGCGCGCGAGTGGCGATGCTTTTACGCGACCTTCTGCCGTAGTGTTGCTGGCCTCACTTTTGGGTTGTGGAGCAGGTTTGCTGTCCTTCGCTTCCTCTTGTTTTTTGGGTTCAGCTTCTTTAGCAGCGCTTTCCTCCGATTCTTTTTCCTCTTCCTTATGGTCAGATTCGGGTTTTGGAGTGTCCTTCTCTGCCTCGGCAAGCACTTTATCAATGTCCTCGCCCTCTTCTCCCAATATGGCCAATACAGAATCTACAGGAGCGCTCGCCCCTTTTTCCACGCCAATGTGCAATAACACACCGTCTTGGAAAGACTCAAACTCCATGGTCGCTTTATCGGTTTCAATCTCGGCCAGCAAATCGCCTGCCTCAACCGTATCGCCAACTTTCTTATGCCACTCGGCTACCACACCATCGGTCATGGTATCGCTAAGCTTGGGCATTCTTACTACTTCTGCCATAAGGAATTAGTTTCTTACAAATGGATAATCGGGTTCGCTGTATACGTCTTCGTATAGTTCTTCGGGTTTTGGCTCTGGTGACTCTTCTGCGAATTTCACGCATTCTTCCACCAGTTTCTTCACCTCTTTTTGAATTTCTTTGAGCTCCTCTTCGTTGTAGGCTTTTTTCTCCAAAAGGTGGTTTTGCACCTTACCAATGGGATCCTGCTCTTTGTACTTCTCTACCTCTTCTTTGGTGCGGTAAGTCTGTGGATCGGACATGGAGTGCCCCTTGTAACGGTAGGTTTTTATATCTAGCAAAGTAGGACCTTTTCCTTCGCGAGCATGCGCTGCTGCTTTTCCAATAGCATTGTGCACCGCTTCGCAGTCCATCCCATCTACTCCATAGCCTGGCATATCATAGGCATCGGCTAGTTTGGATAGTTCGGTAACGTTAGAGGTACGCTCCACTGAGGTTCCCATGGCGTAGTTGTTGTTCTCTACGATAAAGATTACCGGCAGTTTCCACGTCATGGCCATGTTAAAGGTCTCGTGCAAAATACCTTGGCGCGTAGCTCCATCGCCCATAAAGCAAAGGGTAACGTGTTTTTCATCACGGTATTTGTCCGCAAAAGCAATTCCAGCACCCAAACCAATTTGTCCACCTACAATACCGTGGCCACCAAATAGGTTGCGCTCTTTATCAAAGAAGTGCATGGATCCACCCTTACCTTTACTGGTACCTGTGGTTTTTCCGAACAACTCGGCCATTACCTTTTTTGGATCGGTACCCAACACCAAAGGGTGTGCGTGATCGCGATACGCGGTAATCATTCTATCGGTTGGCTCTATTGCAGTAACTGCTCCAGCCAAAATGGCTTCCTGGCCAATATACAAGTGACAAAACCCACCAAACTTCTGCATGGTGTACAGTTGTCCTACTTTCTCCTCGAACTTACGCATGAGGTACATATCCTTGTACCAACGCTTGTAAGTATCTATAGTAATCTTTTTAACCTGCGCTTTTTTACTTGGCATACTCATAGAATCTGGCTCCAAAAGTATTGATTTGTGCGCACAGCACATGAAAAGAATGATGGAAAACTTACCCTTTTAGGATACTAACATTGGCGTAGGCTGCAATTCCCTCTTTTACACCAACAAAACCCAGACCTTCGGTAGTGGTAGCTTTAATAGAAATCCTATCCTTTTCGCAGCCCAAAATGGCAGCAATGCGCTCTTGTATGGCTGGAATGTGGGGTTTCATTTTGGGTTCTTGAGCCGCTACGGTGGCATCTAAATTATTTAGGCGATACCCTTTTTCTTGGATGAGTTTGTACGCATCCTGAAGCAGCACCGCGGAGTCTGCTCCTTTGTATTTCGGGTCGGTATCTGGAAAATGGGTGCCGATATCCCCCAATGCAAGACAACCTAATAAAGCATCGGTAATAGCATGGAGGAGCACATCGGCATCGGAGTGGCCCAAGAGTCCACGGCCATGCGGTATGGTTATCCCTCCAATAATGCAGGGTCTATTGTGCACCAGACGGTGCACATCGTAGCCAAAACCTACTCTAAAGTCCAAGCGATATTAGTTTAGGGTTGGCGGTACTTCTCCGTTGGATGACTCTCCCTTATCCAACAGCGCGGCAATAGAAATGCGAAGTGAATTTGCTAGCGGAGAGTTCTGCTTGGTTGCCAACAGATAAGACAAATCGATTTGTAGGATAGAATAAGCAAATCCAGTACCTAATGTTATAAACTGACGGTTTCCTTTGTTCTCGGGTTCATTGAAAAAACCAGCACGGAACGCAAGCTTGTCATCGTAGTTGTATTCTAGACCTATGCTCAAGTTTACCTCCTGCAGCTCTTCGCGACCTCCACCTGGAGCATCATTAAACGAGCCAAAAACAGCCGAAGCCACACTGGCAGTGCTGGTATCTAAGCTTCCTCCTGGCGTGGGAACTAATAGTTTATTTCCCTCCACCGAAAAGCTGATATCGTTGTAGTCATCCAGTTCCATGGTTAAGGTAGCACCCAAACGGAAATTCATGGGCAGGAAATTCTCATCGCGATTGGCACCTGTGTTATAGGTCATTTTGTTACCGATGTTGGTAAACGCAGCACCCGCACGGATGAAAGCATCTTTGTCCGAAATCTCAAATTCCTGCGATGTGTAATATCCACCCAAATCAAAAGCAAACGCAGTACCTGCTTTGGTATCGGCACCCGCCTGTCTGTTTCCGCCCGTAAGGTTGCTATAAACAAAGCGCAGCCCTACACCCATAGAGAAGCGCTCCGAAAGTTTTAGTGCATAGGCCCCGTCTAATGCGAACTCGTTGGGAGTAAACTGCCCCTGACTGTTTCCCTCAGTATCGGTAAACTGAATATTTCCAAGAGAAAAATAGCGCAAGGAAGCACCAAAAGCACTGTTAGCGTTGATTTTGCTGTAACCATTGAGGTAAGCAATGTTCATATCGGGAACAATGGCACGCAGCCATGGAACGTAAGACAAAGACAATCCGTAGTCTTTTTCCATGAAAGCCAACTTGGCTGCATTCCAGTGAATAGAGTTTACATCGGGCGAAGTAGAAACCCCCACATCTCCCATGGCTGAAGCTCTGGAATCGGGAGCAATATTTAAAAAGGGAACCGCTGTAGTGATGGCACTCAATTGCTGTTGGTCCGCTCTTTCATCATCGGTCTGAGCCAAAGCTATAGTAGTAAGTAACGTGAGAACCGCTACAAAAAGTAATCTCATTCTTGAATAATTGGTGTGCAAATATAGTTTTTTGCGCTATCCTAAAAGTATGCTTACCGCATTAGCGAACTACCAAAAGACGGTTGGTTGCCACGGCCGTTTCACCCGATTCGGAATTTAGCGTCACACGATAAACGTAAGTTCCCGCATTTATTGTGGTGCTGGAATTATTTTTAAGATCCCAGTCGTAGGTGGCGGTACCTTTTTGCTGCGCATCTAGGTTCCAAACGTTGCGCGCTACAACGCGACCTTGCACATCTATGATTTCCAATACGGCCTCTGAAGCATAGCCTCCCTGGTTGTGCGTAAATCGTATCGTGGTATTGTTTACGGCTGGATTGGGATACGCCATCAACTCCTCTAAAAAGGGTTCATCTGCATCACGCACCAGGAAGTTAATAGTGGCCTCGCCAGGATTGTTGTTGTTATCCCAAGCGCGCACGGTTAAGGTGTGTTCGCCCGAAGGAATGCCTTCGAAAGGATATTCCAAACGCCCACTTTGGTAAGAATCGAGATCGGCTCGGTAGTAGGTGTTTAAAATAGCTGCATTGCGTACATCGCCATCAATGTAGGCCAGCATATCATGCCCAATTCCAGCCCCAGTAATATTGATACCGGATTCATCGCTGAGGTACGCAATGAGGTTGGGGTTTTCTCCTGTGGTTTCTCCAGAAATAAAGGTCTCGTCATTTAGGAATAAATCGATCTGCGGTCCACGATCGTCTGCAATAGGGTTAGGATTGATACCTCCCACCATTATTTCCTCGGTGCCCCCGTTGGCATCGGTGGTTTCACTGGAAGCGTAATACTGCAATAAGCCATTTCCTTCCTTAAACTGGATGTCTTTCGGCACAATAAACTGCACCTGAAACTCGCCATTAGTAACACTTGCTACGCCTTGGTATATAATGGAGTTCCTTGCTTTAAAGGTAACGCCCCCACCATTTCCGTTATCGTTGTTGAGTGTTTTCTGGGTGGTTGCTTTATCGTAGATTTTCACTTCCACCTCTCCATTAAAATCGGAAAGCGTATTGCCTTCTTGATTTTTCACGGCACCCTCAATAGTAACCAGAGACAAGGCTTTTATGGTATCGGTATATGTGGCAAAGTCTTGCCCGTTAATGCGTTCTGTCTGTACGTGATTTTCTGGAAACGCAATCTTAACTGCAGGATCTCCTAAAAGTGTAAAATTGAGATGGTTAAACTCTGGGGATCTAGGGTTTTGCATGTATTGCTGCATTGTTGCCTTGTATACATCGCCAATACGCACGTTACCTTCTCGCTCCGAATACAAATTTTGAATAAAATCCGTGTTTAAGGCAAAGTTAGGACTAGAGTATACTACCCGCGTTGTAGACAGTAGTGCAATGGCTCCGCCATTTGGATTTAGCAAACAATACTCTCCTGCAGATATTCTATCGGGATCATCAAAGCGGCTAAACTCACACGTAGCTGTAACCATAATTGGCATTTTATATTGGTTCGTCCAGCCGTTTATCGTAGATAAATCTAAAATTCGCTCGTGTGCCCAGCCAACTTCGCCCCCATGGCCTGAATAATTCACAAGAAGCGCACCATTTTGTACACGTTCTCGAATAATCCTATTCACTTCTGGGTAGCGACTGCCGCCCGGAGTAGATTCTTGTTTGTACGCATCGGAAAATACTTTCTTTACCTGAAAGCTAGGCTCTGTTTCCTCGATCCAAGAGGCCAGCTCATTCGCTTCTGTCGTGTGATTCTCTTCTGTGGGTCCAAAATTGCCATCAAAATCATCCGCCACGAACATCATTACATTACGCCATGCCCCAAATCGCTCTTTACTGGGCCCATTCATGTAGCGCTTCACCTTTTCTACCATAGCCTGTGCCTGCGCTACCGTATGTACTGGCATCCTACCAATGGCGATATCCATATCGCTGCGCGGTATTCTGGTAAATCCGGATGTGTTATTGGTTTCTAGTTCACCTTCACCGTACTCCAAAAAACCAAAAAAGTCATCGGTTACGTACGAGCCACCGTTGCCCAAATCACTCAATGAATTTGCTGATTGATATGAAGGCAATAACGCAGTATTTCCTTCAAAACCATCGAGGTTTATGTACGATGCATCACCAAACAGTAAAGCATATTTCAACTTACCAGGATCCTTATCATACACGTGCTTAAAAAAGTCGCGGATACCAACTACGTGCTTGGCGCCCGAGGAAAACTCATCATAGATCAACTTATCCTCCACTGTTATAACGTCAAGCCCATGCTGACTGTGAAATTCAGCCAATTCGTTGGCTTGTCTTTCAAACAATTTAGGGTAGACTATAATGTAATCCACCCCTGATATACCGTGTAGATTTTGATTCGGAACACCACCCAGGAATCCAGGACTTGGCGCGCTTTCAGGATCGAATTCCACGATGTGTTGCAATTCTCCCCCATCCAAAAATAAGGCTGACTTTCCATTCCAGTTCTTTACTGATAAAGCGCCCT
This sequence comes from uncultured Flavobacteriales bacterium, assembly GCA_964627445.1. Classification (GTDB taxonomy): domain Bacteria; phylum Bacteroidota; class Bacteroidia; order Flavobacteriales_D; family Luteibaculaceae; genus Luteibaculum. Next base: position 369,932 of record CAZVJF010000001.1, read on the forward strand.
CGGCACCATATCTGCCAACCAGCCAATAATTCCTTTCATCATTGATAAAAGTAGTGAGTGCAACTGCATCAGCATTGCTTGCAGGCAAGTGATACACTCCACTACCAATGTTCTCATTAGTTATGGTTTGTACTTTTATGTAGTCCAGCCACGCTTTAGCCGATGAAGATCCTTTCTGGAAATCTATTTTGACGCTGATATTGCCTCCGTTCGGTTTATCTACGGTGAATAGTTGAATTAGATCCCTACCCGCTTCGTAAGTTCCCAAACCACTGCTCTGCGAAGTTCGCTGTTGTCCATCAACATCCACTGTCACTGCCGAAGTCCCACCCTTGCTTGCTATTGCTCCTGTTACCATTACCTGTGGTTGTTCTCCTGCTGCTGGCTTCACCGTACTAACTGAAAACGTACGATTGGTAACAAACTCAAAGGCCTCACCAAACATACGTCTCCCTGTCTTTCCAATATTCACGAGCTCTTGCTCATAAATATTAAGGTACGTGTGTGTAGCCTGCTCCACGCTGGGAATTACTCCGTTACCCAGCTCATAATCCTGAATTCTTTTCCCTGCCTCGTGATCTGCGGTTACAAAATAGAATGATGCGGTGGAAAACGGATTTCGCTCGCGCTTGAGTTGCTCACCACTGAGTGTGATATTATGTGGCCCTTGTCCGTAAAATAAGAGGAAATCACCCGAGTCAAAAGAACCGTCCCCGCCATCATAAACTGCAATGGCGTTTTCATACAGGTCATCATGCGGCATTGTACCTGCAGCGTGTGGGAAAGTGTATGCCCCCTGACCGAAAACGCCTAGCTTGCTAGAAGGAACACTTCCAGAGAGTAAACCATTGCTAGCCAGTTGCCCGTGGGTTACTTTGTATACACCCGAAGAATTTACTCGCAACTTCAGCCATGAACCCTCAGATAAAACAGACTCATCCGTACTTTTTTGTGCATTTCTTGCGTTATCAAAACGCGGTTTATCCTGAGTAAAGCCAAAGTGGACGATTAAAGTTGCGAAAACAAAGAAAAGACTTGGCTTAAACATATACTTGTGGATAACTGAGTGGTTTAGGTTTCTAAATCTTAAAGGCATTTTGACATAACATTGGGAACGACACCACGAATTAAAGGGAAATTTGATGTACTTTCGTATCTACGCAAAAACGGGGTAACCCTGATTTTTATTGTAAAGTATTTGTCATCACAAAAATAAAAAGCATTTATATGTCTAAGTTTTGTTGCAGAGTAATGCTAGGAACGTTTGTAGCCTTACTTTGTTTCCAAACGGCTAAAGCGCAAGACCCTGAGTTTACGCAGTTTTATGCCAACCCACTTTACCTAAATCCAGCCTTTGCCGGATCCTCCAAATGCCCGCGCGTGATTGCAAACTATCGCAATCAATGGCCTGCCATTTCGGGAACCTTTGTAACGCAGACGGTCTCTTATGACCAATATGTAGATGCGATATACGGTGGCGCAGGAATCCAACTTTTACGCGATGTAGCAGGAGATGGAACCTTGACTACCTACCGCGTGAATGCACAATACTCTTACACTTTCAACATCACCCGAAATTTCGCAATGAAAGCGGGAGTTGAGGCCTCCTACTTTCAAGTAAGCTTAGATTGGACGAAGCTTACTTTTGGCGACATGATAGACCCTCGTAAAGGGTTTATCTATGCGACCAATGACACCCCCCGTGGAGGACAAGTATCGGGAGCAGACTTCTCTGCTGGTATTCTTGGATTTAGCGAGAACTTTTTTGCCGGTATCGCTGTGCATCACCTTACCGAGCCAAACGAATCTTTGATTTTAAGCAACAGTCCTCTGCCCAGAAAGGTTACCGCCCACGCAGGGGGTAAATTTCGCTTAGGCGATAATTACTCGCCAGCTAGCGCAAGTTTTATTTCACCCAACGTAATGTACCAGCAACAAGCCGATTTTAGTCAGTTATTAGTAGGGCTGTACCTTACCAAAGGACCCATTGTTGGTGGAGTATGGTACCGCAATAAAGATGCGTTTATCTTGCTCGCAGGGGTGCAAACCGACTTAATACGTTTCGGTTATTCGTATGATGTAACTACCTCACCGCTAACTACCGCTACGGGAGGTTCGCACGAGTTATCGGTAGCACTACAACTCGATTGCCCTCCGCAAAAGCGTAGATTTAGAACAATAAGTTGTCCTACTTTCTAGTTAGATTAAGGGTAGCATAGACATTATTACTATTTTAGCAATTCTCGAAAACTAAGACTTATGCCAGGAAAAAACGTTTTCAAACTGTTTTCTGCCGCTGGAATGTTAGCCTTGCTAGCATCGTGTGGAGGAGAAACATCCAGTACTACGGGTACTGCTTACAACGACCCCGATGCCGGAGGTTTTGAAAGACCGGCTTTCGAAGAACAAGAAACCGGTCCCGGTTTGGTTTTTATCGAAGGGGGTTCTTTCGTAATGGGTCGCACTGAACAAGATTTGAATTATGAGTGGAACAACACCCCTAGAAAAGTGTCGGTTTCCTCATTTTATATGGACGAGACCGAAGTGACTAACTTCGCCTGGACGGAATACCTGTACTGGTTAAACCGAGTTTATGGTGCAGATTACCCAGAAATTCCAACCAATGCGCTTCCAGACACGCTTTGCTGGAGAACTAAGTTGGGATATGCTGAGACCTATGTTAAGTACTACCTGCGCCACCCAGCCTACAGAGATTATCCAGTGGTCGGTGTTTCCTGGTTACAAGCAAACAACTACTGTAAATGGCGTACAGACCGCGTTAACGAAAATATAATGGTTCGCCAGGGCTTGTTTGATAACAACCCCAACCAAATCAATGATGACAATTTCTCTACAGACGCGTACTTAGCAGGTCAGTATGAATCAGGAAAACGCAAGGAAGGACTTCCTGCTTTTGATCCTAACAAAGAATACCGCAACGTACAGTTGAAAGATGGTATCCTGCTACCGGATTACCGACTTCCAACCGAGGCAGAATGGGAATATGCAGCATTGGGACTTATTGGTGAGTCCTTTAACGAACGTATCGAAAACCGCAGAATTTACCCATGGAGTGGAAACTTCATTCGTAATGATGACGCTTCTGGAAACTACTTAGGTGACATCAACGACAACTTTGTGCGTGGTGATGGTGACATGATGGGTGTTGCCGGCAAGCTAAACGATGGTGCCGATATAACTGCTAATGTGTATAAGTACTTCCCTAACGACTACGGCCTGTACTCTATGGCAGGAAATGTTAGCGAATGGGTAATGGACGTTTACCGCCCACTAACCAGTGAAGATGCCAATGAATTGAACCCCTTCCGTGGAAACGTATACCGCACTCCGGTGCTTACCAGTGATGGTTTGGTTCAAGACAAATATGACATTGTAGAATACGACCCAGAAAACGTACTGCTTTTCTTCCAAGATTTTAAGGCTAAAGCCGAGAAAGACGCGGACCAGTCGGGTGTACCCATTATCCCAGAAGAAGAGCAGCTGGTAAATACCCTAATTACCATGGGAGAGGAAGCCGTAGATTTGGCTAACAAGCGTCAGCGCGATGCAGCGAATGAAAAACTGCAAGAAGCCATCGACTTAATAAAGGACTCTGAAACGGTTATTTCTCCCCTATTATTGGATGGAATATCAGATCACGTTACCAATGTTCCTGGACAATTGCGTATGCGTGATGTGAAGGTGGAAGAAAACACCCGCAGAACCAACTACAAGGTTGCTGACAATATCGACTACCAGGATGGTGATTTATATTCTTCTATAGACTACGAGGACCCTTCTTCTTACAAAGAAAAAGAGTCTATGTACCACTGGAGACAAACCTCTTTGCTAGACAATAGAGCTAGAGTATACAAAGGCGGTTCTTGGGCCGACCGTGCTTACTACTGCTCTCCTGCAACTCGCAGATTCTTAGACGAGCGCGCTTCTAGTAATAAAATCGGTTTCCGTTGTGCCATGGCACGCCTTGGAGACCCAGTTCCTGGAGGTCAGCCCCGTAAATAAGCAAAAACAGTTTTTTGATATAAGAAATCCCGTTAGTTTTACTGACGGGATTTTTTTTGCCATGGATTTTGCAACGCTTTATCAGATATTTCAAAACAGCGAGGGTGTTAGTACAGATACGCGCGCTGACTTACAGAATAAAATCTTTTTTGCTCTAAAAGGTGCCAACTTTAATGGTAACCATTACGCGAAAGACGCGCTTAGTAAAGGTGCTGTTGCTGCTGTAGTTGATGAAGACATTTCAGGCAACAATATATATCAAGTACCCCATGTGCTCAGCGCCTTGCAAGAATTTGCGCACTACCATAGAAGACAGCTGAAGGATACCACCTTTATTGGCTTAACCGGAAGTAACGGCAAAACAACAACCAAGGAGTTATTGCTCGCTTGCCTTAGCCAAGACTACCCAACCATGGCAACCCAAGGCAATCTAAACAATCACATTGGAGTTCCGCTAACACTGCTTAGCGTTGCACCCAAACATAAGTTTGCCATAATTGAAATGGGGGCCAACCACATGCGCGAAATTGCTGAGCTATCTAAAATTGCTGCTCCCGATTATGGTTTAATAACCAACATTGGTAAAGCACACGTAGAAGGTTTTGGCTCTATTGAAAACATTGACTTGGGTAAGCGCGAACTTTTTGAGAATATAAAAGCAAGTGGCGGTCAGTGTTTTATTAATGTCGGAGACCCTTACCTCAGCCGTAGTGCCAGTATGTACCCCAAAGCCGTTCAATATGGAGGCTCATCGGATTATCGCATTGTGAATAGCCAATTAACCCGTGAAGGAACTACTTGTATAGCCCTTCTTATCGATGGTAAACCCCTAAACGTTGAAACCAAGCTGGTAGGCACCTTTAACGCTCAAAACGTACTTGCTGCTGCTACCGTGGCATACCATATGGGAATGGACTTTGATGGAATTGCAAGAGGTATTTCAAGCTACCACCCTTCCAACCATAGAAGTCAGTTGCAAGACGGCCAGCGAAACACCCTACTCATTGATGCGTACAACGCCAATCCCAGCAGTATGGAACAGGCTATCGAAGCCTTGCATCAATTTCCTCGCGATAAAAAACTGGCCATTTTAGGCGCCATGAAAGAAGGGGGCGAAACTACCCATGAGGAACACCAAAAAGTAGCGCAACAACTCCAAGACTTGGGCATTGCCCATTACCTGATTGGTGAAGAGTTTAAAAAGTGTCGTGTTGGCCAAACCGTAGCGCACTACAATACCACTGCCGATTTAATTACCAGCAACGTACTACACAACATTCAGGACCACCTTATTCTGCTAAAAGGCTCCCGATCTGTTGGTCTAGAAAAGCTGATTCCACTGCTGTAGGCTCATATCCCGTCTTCTGATACACTTTTATTGTGAAGGCATACTTATGTTTGGTATCGGCTGGATATTCCTTGGTAAATAAGGTTATGTAATCCTTTTGATCATACTCCGGAAAATACGCGTGCCCCTCTGCCTCATACTGCACATGAGTAACCATTAGGTGGGTTGCTTGGGGTAAGAAATGCGTATACAAACCTTGTCCCCCTATGATGAACGGAGTTTCATCCAGCACCTTAGCTTCGGCCAAAGCTTTTTCTGGGGTATCAAAAACCCTAGCATCATTGGGCTTAAAATTTGGGTTGCTAGAAACCACAAAATTGTACCGATGTGGCAAGGCTTTACCCATAGATTCATAGGTATTGCGCCCCATAACAACTACACGCTGCTCAGTAGCCTTTTTAAAAAAAGCGAAGTCCTTTGGAAGGTGCCAAAGCAAATCGTTGTCCTTACCAATAACGCGGTTGCTTCCAACCGCTGCAATCATGGCTAAAAAACTCATACCGCAACAGGTGCTTTTATGTGTGGATGTGCCTGGTAATTCAGCAACTCGAAGTCCTCGTAGCGAAAACCAAAAATATCCTTCACTTCAGGATTTAATTTCATTGTTGGAAGCGGGTACGCCTCGCGCTCTAATTGCAGTTTGGCTTGGTCAAAATGATTGCTATACAAATGCGCATCGCCAAAGGTGTGGACGAAGTCGCCCACCTCTAAATCGCATACTTGCGCTAACATTTGCGTTAGCAACGCATAAGAAGCAATGTTAAAGGGCACACCCAAGAATACATCTGCACTACGCTGATACAATTGGCAAGAGAGCTTTCCATTTGCCACATAAAACTGAAACAAACAGTGGCAAGGAGGAAGCGCCATGGTGTCAACATCTGCTACATTCCAGGCAGAAACAATCAAGCGTCTGGAGTTGGGATTGTTTTTAATGTTGTGCACCAAGTTGGATATTTGGTCAATGGTTTCTCCATTTTTCCCTGGCCAGGAACGCCATTGGTGCCCATACACCGGTCCTAGATCGCCATTGGCATCGGCCCACTCATCCCAAATACTCACGCCATTTTCCTTAAGATACTTAATGTTGGTACCTCCTTGGAGGAACCATAGCAACTCGTGAATAATGCTGCGCAAGTGCACCTTTTTGGTGGTAACCAGCGGAAAGCCTTTTTTCAAATCGAAACGCATTTGGTAGCCGAAAACACTGCGCGTGCCTGTACCAGTCCGGTCGCCTTTATCTACGCCCGTATCCAGTATATGCTGAAGCAATTGGTGATATTGATCCATAGTTACGAAATTACGGAAGATGCTCTTTGATGCGCGTTTAGGTTGAAAACTATTAAGAACTTTCAACAGCACACAAGCCTAACACGCGAGGTACTTTTACGAGCTTTAGGAGATACACCCCCATTTCTTTTACTCCAACATCCCCACTATGGTCGCGGTAAGCATGCAGGCGAAACTCCCTCCTATCATCGCTTTTAGGGCCAAGCGCGATAAATCGGACTTGCGACTGGGTTCCAAAGCTCCTATTCCACCGATCTGTATACCGATGGAAGCAAAGTTGGAGAATCCACAAAGCATGTAGGTAGCTATAAGGATGGATTTGGGCTCTAGCATGCCCCCCGTTTTCATTTCCGATAACGACAAATAGGCCACAAACTCATTGAGAATGGTTTTTTCGCCCAGCAATTGGCCCACAAAAAAGATATCGGCTGTGGGCACACCCATGCACCAAACCACAGGCGACAAGGCATATCCCAACAAAAACTGAAACGATAAGCCTTCAAATTCTGTATGGGCCGCTATCCACGCGTTCATTCCAAGCGCCTCACCAATGAGGTCTTTTAGCATAAAGTTGGCCAGTGCCATAATGGCGATAAACACCAGCAGCATGGCGGCAATGTTGGCTGCCAATTTTAAACCTTCGGTAGTTCCTTGTGATATGGCTTCCAATACATTGGCATTGCCCGACTTAGGCAAACGCGTATGGGTATACTCGGCACCTTTTTCAGTGGGATGCAAAATCTTAGCCATCACAATGGCGGCTGGAGCCGACATTAAGCTAGCCGTAAGCAAGTGCCTGGCGAAGTAAATGCGCTCGGCATCGGAATCGCCTCCTAAAAAGCCAATGTAGGCTGCTAAAACCGAACCAGCTATGGTGGCCATGCCACCCGTCATGATGCAATGCAACTCAGACTGCGTCATGTTGCGCAAATACGGCCGCACCAGCAATGGTGCCTCTGTTTGTCCTAAAAAAATATTGCCTGCGGCAGACAAGCTCTCGGGTCCGGTGAGTCCCAAAAACTTCCGCATAACGCGAGCCAATAATCCAACCACCCACTGCAAAATACCCCAGTGATAGAACATGGCCGATAGGGCCGCAAAAAAGATAACGGTAGGAATGACCTGCGTAATGAAATTGACCATGGGCGTTTCTATAATGCCCGATGAAAAACTACCAAATAAAAACTCGGAACCGTTAGCCGCAAAGCCAATAACTTTTACAAAAGCCTTACTAATCCAAGAGAACAGGGATGCTACCAGCGGTACTTTGAGCACTAACAGCGCTATAAGCAACTGCAGCATAATGCCTTTGCCCACGTTGGGCCAATTGATAGCCTTGCGGTTGGCGCTAAGTAAATAACTAATTCCTAGAATAACTGCGATTCCTACAAGCGGTCTCAAGCTATCTAGGAAGGCGATCATCGTGTGTACTTAAATCGAATTCCTTTTTCCTCGAAGACTAAGGAGTCTGGCGAAAGATGCTGGATATGGTAGCTGCGCTTTTTGCGCGAAATGTTTTTTGCAGATGCATAAATCTCTGGAAAGCTTTTTCCCTTGGTGAGCGTACTGCTCAAACCAATTCGTTTTACAACACTGCCATTCACCTTGTAATTCAGCAAGGAAGTTCCTTTTATCAAAACGGTGTCTACACCCCAATTAGCAGGAAGGTAGTCGTAATCTAAAATCAAAACAGAGTCTTCTAATGACCAACTGCCTGTGGCATAGACCATTTCCAACTGCAAGTAGTAATAAAAGGTACTGTCTTCTCTTAAGCACAACTTATCGTTGGCTGAAACCCGTTTTACGGTCTCCTGTGCTGCATTTTCTATCGCTTGAGTTTTCCAGCAAGAGGTTATAGAAACTTGTTCTGCTTTTTTACCACAGCCAGCTAATAAGATTACCGAAAAGGCTAGCAGTTTAATTGTCGCTTTCATTACCGCGTAGGCTTTGTATTTGATCACGGAGCTTAGAAGCCTTTTCGTAATTCTCGGTTTTTAGCGCTTCATCGAGCTGGCGCTCCAACTCTTCTATACTCGTACTTTGTTTTGTGGTACTGGATACCGAGGTCTCGGTTGCCTCTGCTTCCTCGGACTCTTTTTCTTCCTTTTCTACAAAAATACCAGCCGAGCTCATAATAAACTCATAGGTGTAAATAGGGCAATTGAATCGAACTGCAAGGGCAATGGCATCAGAAGTGCGCGCATCGATTTCCACGATGTCTCCATCTTGCTTGCAATACAACTTTGCGAAGAAGACACCTTCCACCAGATTGTACACCACTACCTCTTCTAAGGTAATTTGAAAATTCTCTGCGAAGGTTTTGAACAGATCGTGGGTAAGGGGGCGGTTGGGTGTCATTTTCTCCAACTCTATAGCAATAGCCTGCGCTTCTGGAGCACCAATAATGATGGGAACTCTGCGGTTTCCATCTTCCTCCCCTAATAAAAGAACGTAGGCCCCTCTACTAGTATGACTGTAAGAGAGACCTACGATATTCAGTTTAATTTTCTCCATGCCTTACGCAAAGGTAAGCCTTAGCGATAAAATTTCGCTGATTTATGATTGAGATTTGAACTCCTTTACGGCTTCTACCAGTTTAGGAACTACCTCAAATGCATCGCCTACGATACCGTAATCGGCTGCTTTAAAGAATGGCGCTTCGGGATCGTTGTTTACCACAACAATAACCTTAGAACCGTTTACCCCCGCCAAATGCTGAATGGCTCCGGAGATACCTATGGCAATATAAAGGTTCGGACGGATGGCTACACCCGTTTGTCCTACGTGCTCGTGGTGCGGTCTCCAGCCAATATCAGCAACGGGGCGAGAACATGCAGTGGTTGCACCGAGCTCAGTCGCTAGTTCTTCTACCATACCCCAGTTTTCGGGACCTTTAAGACCACGCCCTGCCGATACTACCAATTCCGCTTCAGGAAGTGGCACTACATCGCCAGAAGCCACATCTACTTTTACGCTGCGCAATTTGCTGCTACCGTAGTCTGCAGTAACTTCTTCTACCGTTGCCGTTGCATCACTACGCTCGGGCTTAATAGAGTTGGGTAATAAGCTAATTACTTTCTTATCGGAGTGGATCTCCTGCATGGCAAAGGCCTTACCAGAGAACACATTTTTCTTTACAACAAAACCACCATCGGTTTGTGGGAGATCTATAGCTCCTGCTACCAATCCAGCCTCTAACTTAGCAGCTACCACAGGCGCTACCATTTTACCCGCTGCATCGAAAGAGAATACTACAACCTCTGCACTGGCCGCTTCTTCGGCCACAAATTTACTGAGCGCGGCAGGATCTACCGTTTTAACAGCGCGCAATACTTTTACGGTTTTGGCACCCACAGCACCCAATCCAGCCAAGTCATCGTTTGATGCATCGCCAAAAGTTACTGCGGTAACTTCTCCAATCTTGGATCCGTAATACACCGCTTCGTATGCGTTCTTTTGAATTTTCCCTTCTAGGGTTTCTACAAATACTATAACAGACATAATCTTAAATGACTTTTGCTTCGTTGTGTAATAGGTCTACCAGTTCTTTTACGTTTTCTGCATCTATGTACTTGCAGTCTCCTTTTTCGGGAGGTAACGCATATTCTTTTACACTGGTTAACTTCTCGGAATCTACAGGGGCAATAACTTCTAAGGGTTTTGTTCTGGCTGCCATAATTCCACGCATGTTCGGGATGCGCTGCTCCGCCATGCCTTTCGCGGCACTGATTACGGCTGGAAGATCAGCTTCCAGGGTTTCGATACCACCTGGAATGTCGCGCTTCACTGTGGCCACATTGTCTTTCACATCTAAGCTAGATGCCAGGGACACAAAAGGAACATCCATCAGACCAGCAACCATTCCTCCAACTTGCGATCCGTTGTAATCGATGGTTTCTTTTCCACACAACACCAAATCAAAGTTGTTCTCTTTGGCATAGGTAGCTATTTGTTTGGCTACAAAAAATGCGTCTGTAGCTTCTGCATCTACGCGCACTGCTTTATCAGCTCCAATCGCCAACGCTTTTCTAATGGTTGGATCATCTGCTGCGGTTCCAACGGTAATGGTGGTAACGGTTCCACCCATGGCCTCTTTCAACTCCAAACCACGAACAAGGGCGTACCACTCGTCATAAGGATTTACGATATAGGTAACCTTATCGGAGTTAAACTTGGTATTGTTGTCCGTAAACGAGATCTTGGTAGTTGTATCTGGCGCTTTACTTATACAAACGAGAATATTCATGAATACACCTTTTAATGAGGGGCGAATTTAAAAAATTTGGTCTTCCAACAAGCCCCGTTTGCTGGTTACTGACCACCATTCAGTAACTAGCTTATGCGGAAAAGGTTCAAATAATAGGTGGGTGAAATATTTGCTTTCCTATTTTTGCCCCGTAAACACCCAATGACTCATGAGAGAAGTTCAGATTCGCGAAGCCATACGAGAAGCTATGACCGAAGAAATGCGCAGAGATGAAAGCGTGTTTTTGATGGGAGAGGAAGTAGCCGAATACAATGGAGCCTACAAGGTTTCTAAAGGTATGTTGGATGAGTTTGGCGAAAAACGAGTTATCGACACCCCCATCTCGGAGTTGGGTTTTGCAGGAATAGCCGTAGGCGCTGCCATGAACGGTCTTCGTCCTATCGTAGAATTTATGACTTGGAACTTCGCCATCCTGGCGGCTGACCAAATTATAAACCACGCGGCTAAGATGTACCAGATGTCGGGCGGACAGTACAATGTACCCATTGTTTTCCGCGGACCTAATGGTACTGCCGGACAATTGGCGGCTACGCACAGCCAGAGTTTTGAGGCTATGTACGCACACGTACCCGGCCTAAAGGTGGTTACCCCATACACGCCTAAAGATTTTAAAGGCTTGATGAAATCGGCCATTCGCGATAACGACCCGGTTTTAATTATGGAGTCGGAAAAAATGTATGGTAACAAAGGTGAAATTCCAGACGGAGATTATTTAATACCCATTGGTAAAGCCGATGTAGTGCGCGAGGGTAGCGATGTGACCATCGTTTCTTTTGGTAAAGTAATGGGCGTAGCGCATGAAACGGCAAAGGAGCTAGCTAAAGAAGACATTAGTGTAGAACTAATTGACTTGCTGACCATCCGCCCCATGGATTACGACACCATTATCAAGTCTATTAAAAAAACCAACCGTTTGGTAGTCATTGAAGAAAGCTGGCCTGTGGCTTCTATTTCATCTGAAATTGCCTACCGCATACAGCGCGATGCTTTTGATTACCTAGATGCACCCGTAAAGCGCGTAACATTAGAAGATACGCCTTTTGCTTTTGCCTTACCGCTTATTGAGCAGGCCTATCCTAGCGTAGAGAAGGCAGTGAAAATGGTAAAAGAGGTCATGTATATCCAGAAGTAGCAAAGGCGGGGTAGTTTACCGTTTTATTAACACTTGCCTACATAAGCGAATAAAACTACTTTTGCCCTCCAAAAATTTGAGCACATACTGCTTACTATCTAACCAAATCATATGGAAAATCTAATTTTTGTACCGATTGCCCTGGCAATCCTTGGACTGCTTTTTATGCTTATTAAAATGGCATGGGTAAAAAAGCAAGCCCCTGGAAATGAAAGAATGCAGGAAATTTCCAAAAGCATTAAAGAAGGTGCCATGGCCTTTTTGTCAGCCGAGTATCGCTTGCTAGCCATCTTTGTGGTAATCGCATCGGTTGCGCTCTACGGAATATCTATGGTGGTAGACACTACCAGCTGGATGATTGTTCCCGCTTTTGTTATTGGTGCGATTTTCTCTGCCGTTGCTGGTAATATTGGTATGCGTATCGCAACCGAAGCTAACGCGCGCACCACAGAAGCAGCACGCAAAAGCCTTCCTCAAGCTCTTAAAGTTTCCTTTGGCGGTGGTACCGTTATGGGACTTGGAGTTGCAGGTTTGGCGGTTTTTGGTTTGAGCTTGTTCTTCTTGATTTTCATGAACATGTTCTTAACCGAAGGCGGTAACTTCTACGAAGAAATGACCATCGTACTCGAAGCCTTAGCAGGATTCTCACTGGGTGCTGAGTCTATTGCACTTTTTGCCCGTGTGGGTGGTGGTATATACACCAAAGCGGCCGATGTAGGTGCCGACCTTGTAGGTAAAGTAGAGGCTGGAATTCCAGAAGATGATCCCCGTAACCCGGCTACCATTGCCGATAACGTAGGTGATAACGTTGGTGACGTGGCCGGTATGGGTGCCGACCTGTTTGGTTCTTATGTTGCTACCGTATTGGCCTCTATGGTATTGGGTAACTACATTATTAAAGATATGACCGATGCCGCTGGCGACCAGTTTTCTGACGCTTTTGGTGGTATTGGACCTATCCTACTCCCAGTTATGATCGCTGGTGTAGGTATCGTAGCTTCTATCATTGGTACCTTCTTAGTGAAGATTAAAAACAACGAAGCCAAAGAAGCACAAGTACAGAAAGCATTGGATCTTGGTAACTGGACGGCTATCGTACTTACTTTGGTAGCTAGCTACTTCCTTATCGACTGGATGTTACCCAAAACCATTACCATGAACTTCTTTGGCGAAGGAGCTAAGGAGATTGCCTCTATGAATGTATTCTACGCTACCATTATTGGTTTGGCCGTAGGTGCACTCATCTCTATGGTTACCGCACACTTTACCTCATTGGGTAAAAAGCCTGTATTGGATATCGTACAAAACTCTTCTACCGGTGCTGCCACCAACATTATTGCTGGTTTGGCAGTAGGTATGAAATCTACCTTTCTTTCTGTATTGCTTTTTGCTGCGGCCATTTACGGTTCATACGAATTGGCTGGATTCTACGGTGTAGCTCTAGCTGCTTCTGCTATGATGGCCACCACGGCTATGCAGTTAGCTATTGATGCTTTTGGACCCATTGCCGATAACGCAGGTGGTGTTGCCGAGATGTCTGAACTTCCAGAAGAAGTACGTGGCCGTACCGACATCCTAGATTCGGTTGGAAACACTACCGCTGCTGTTGGCAAAGGTTTTGCCATTGCTTCTGCTGCACTTACCGCATTGGCACTTTTTGCTGCTTACGTAACCTTTACCGGTATCGATGGTATCAACATCTTTAAAGCCGATGTTTTGGCTGCCCTGTTTGTTGGGGGGATGATTCCTGTGGTATTCTCTGCTTTGGCGATGAAATCGGTAGGTAAAGCAGCCATGGATATGGTGATGGAAGTAAGACGCCAGTTCAAAGAAATTCCAGGGATTATGGAAGGAACGGCTAAGCCTGAGTACGACAAGTGCGTGGAAATTTCTACGAAAGCTTCACTACGCGAAATGATGTTGCCGGGTGCCATTACCATCATTACCCCTATCATTATCGGTATGTTCTTTGGCGCTGAGCCATTAGGAGGTTACATGGCCGGTGTATGTGTATCGGGTGTTATGTGGGCTATCTTCCAAAACAACGCTGGTGGTGCTTGGGACAACGCCAAGAAATCTTTTGAAGCTGGAGTTGAAATCAACGGTGAAATGACCTATAAAGGATCGGATGCACACAAAGCAGCCGTTACTGGTGATACCGTTGGAGATCCATTTAAAGATACTTCAGGTCCTTCGATGAACATCCTAATTAAGCTTACCTGCTTGGTAGGATTGGTTATCGCTCCTATTTTGGGTGGACACGGTGCCGAAGAGCACGCCCAAAAAGAAGAAGTTATTATCGAAGAAGAAGCCATGAAAACGGTAGACCTTACTGCAGTTCCTGCTGGAGTTTGGTTGGTAGACTCTTCGCATACCTACGTAGACTTTAGCATTCGTCACTTTGTGGCGCAATCTAAAGGTAGCTTCGATAAGATTGGTGGTCAGTTTGTTTTTGATCCTACCAACATTGCAAACACCAAAATGGATATCTCTATTGACGTGGCTTCTATCGACACCCGCAACGACAAGCGCGATGCCCACCTGGTAGATCCAGATTATTTTGATGCTGCCAACTACCCTAAAATTACTTTTAAGGGAATGTCTGCTGAGGAAACTCCAGAAGGATTCGTAGCCAAAGGTGAGCTTACGGTAAAAGACAAAACCGTGCCTTTCGAAATTCCTGTGAAGTTCATCGGCCACGAAGAGGTTCAGCACAACGACTGGAACCGCAACTTCGTTTCCTTGGAAGGTGAGTTTACCATCGATAGAGTAGCTTTTGGAGTAGGCGAAGAAAGCGCTGCTTTGGGTAACGATGTTACCGTGAAGTTCTCTACCGAAATGGATATGAAAAAAGGCTAAACCTAGCCTTTTTCGCAAATAACTTTAAGCCCTCTTGGTACTGCCAAGAGGGCTTTTTTTGTGGACACCCATTCCAGTGAGATAACAGAAGATTACTTTTCTTTGAGGCTCCATGCGCCTACCTCGCATTTCCGCACCTCAAGCTACCTTGGCCGCCATTATGGGGGTAATGCTGGTCGTATCTTCCAACCTAAACTGGGGTAAAGACCACTGGAAAGGCATCCTGGAAGCCGATGCTAAAGGCTATTACGCCTACTTGCCCGCAGCGTTTATTTACGAGGACCCCAACTTTGGCTTTTTTGATGCCATTGAAAAAGAAAAATACTACAACCCCAATTTTTACTACGACTACCGCGCCAGTGCCAACGGAAAAACCATCAGCAAATACTACGTGGGCACAGCACTGGTCCAATTGCCCTTCTTTTTGGTAGCCCATGGTATTGCTCACATTTGGGATTTCGACCTAGACGGCTACTCCAAACCCTATCCCATTCTCATTAACCTAGCCTCAGTGTTTTACTTGCTTTTGGGCCTGGTTTTTACCAACCGCCTCTTAGCGCAATTTCAAATACAAGCACGCAACCGAGCTTTTGTGCTGGGGGCATTGCTCTTTGGCACTCATCTTTTTTACTACAGTGTGGTAGAGCCTGGCATGTCGCACATTTATTCCTTTGCCTTTATCGCTATGTTTCTGTGCTACGGCCAGCGTTATTTTTCACAACAGCGTGCAAGGGATATCCTACGCTTGGGTGTCCTTTTAGGTATTATCGTACTCATACGCCCCGTCAATGCATTGGTGGTGTTATCGCTTCCTTTTTTAGCTGGAAACTGGGATCGTTTTCAAGCGGGACTCCAAGGCTTCCTGCATCATTACCGCCAAAGTTTGTTTGCTGCCCTTGCCGTGGCATCCATCCTATCCACCCAACTGGTGTACTACAAAATAGCTACCGGCAACTATTTTGTGTATGCCTATGGCGAGGAAGGTTTCCATTGGTTGGAACCCAACATCATCAACATCCTCTTTAGCTACAAAAAAGGTTTGTTTCTCTACACCCCATTGCTCTTTTTAGCGCTGTTTGGCTTGGTTCCCTTGTATCGCCAAAATCGGTTTCGTGCACTTTCCTGGATGGGTTTTTTTGCAGTGCTCACCTATATTTTTTCATGTTGGTGGATGTGGTACTACGGGGGCAGTTTCTCCAGTCGAGTGTATGTGGAGTACCTTCCTGTATTTGCGATATTACTGGCGTTGCCCCTACAGCATTTCCAACCGAAACCCCTAAAACGC
Source organism: uncultured Flavobacteriales bacterium (assembly GCA_964627445.1). Classification (GTDB taxonomy): domain Bacteria; phylum Bacteroidota; class Bacteroidia; order Flavobacteriales_D; family Luteibaculaceae; genus Luteibaculum. The sequence goes on from CAZVJF010000001.1 coordinate 386,136, forward strand.
ACTTATATCATAGCCATAGCTTTATTGGTTGTGCTGTGCCAAATCCAAACCTACCAATACCGCTACTTTCAAATTCATTGGTCGGAAATGACCCAAGAAAAATACTGGGAGGTCTTTTTGCGTATCGATAAGCTGGTGAAATAGCAGCTATTTCTTTACAGCATCTTAACAGATGCTTCATATTCGCTTCGCATCAGCGCTTACTTTCTAACGGAAATTTGCACCTCAATTTCCGAGTTATGAGAATACTAGTTACCTGTTTACTTGCATTTACCTATTTCACATCCAGTGCGCAACACTGCGAGCACCACTGCCACGCTGCAGATGAGCACGATATGGAGCACACTCCTGTGCAACATACCGCGTATAAAAACAGCCGGTATAAAACCCAGGGATTGACCCACTTTATTGGCACTACGCACCAGCACAGCGGCTACTCCGATGGTTGGCCTGGAACCACACCACGCGATTATTTCCAAAGCGGCATAGACAACGGTTTTGATTTTGTATTTGGAGCCGACCACAGCGATTCCTACCTCATCCCCATGACCCTGAACGAAGAGTGCCTGGGCGAGCGCATCGTAGAATGCGTAACCCTAAATCCTACCAACTTACAAGAGTCTTTGGTAAAGTGGTTGGAGTTTAGAGACATTGTACAAGAGTACACGGATAGCAACTTCTTGGCTGTACGTGGTTTTGAGTGGACCTCAGACCGTTTTGGTCACATCAATGTGTACTTCTCTCAAAACATTACCAACGCCAAGACAGACGGGGGCTATGTAGTGATGGACTTGTTTTGGAACTGGTTAACCGCAGAACCCATTAACCTTTTTGGTTTGGAGGGTGTTTTGGGTGGATTTGGTGCAGCCGATGCCATAGCCGTATTTAACCACCCTGGCGATAAAGACCTTTTTGATGGCGACCCCGGCTTTAACTGGAATAGCTTTGAGTACGTGCCCGAAGCCGACTCGCAAATGGTGGGCATAGAAGTGTTTAACGATGGCCGCGAATACGGTGCCAATGGCCGCACCTATTACCAAGAAGCGCTGGATGCGGGGTGGCACGTTGGAGCCATTGCCAGCGAAGACCACCACGGAGAAAACTGGAACAACGAAGAAGACGAAAAAACCATTATTGTTTCGGAATCTCTAGATGCGGCAAGCATCCAAGCCGCAATGAAAAACCGCAGTACCTATGCCGTACGCGACTTTGGTTTGCGCATGGATTTCTTTGCTGGAGAAGAATTTATGGGAAGCAGAATTGCACGCAAAACCGATTCGCAAGTGCGCCTTACGGCTAACGTTACCACCAGCAATGATGCTTTTATAGAGTTGGTAAGCAACGGCAACGAAATTCTTACCACCACCAAAGGTGCCAACCTAAACCACATTGTAGATGTGGTAGAGGAAGAGCGCTGGTACTACCTCCGTGTGGTAAATCGTGCCGATAGCAGCACCCTGGCCTACTCCTCTCCCATTTGGATTGCTGGCGGTGGCGATACAGCCGATAACGTAACTAGCGTTACCGAAGCTTTCTTCAACAGCACTTTGCAAGCATTTCCGAATCCCGTTGCAGCAGGAGAAGAAGTGCACGTGCACCTTCCTGATGGAACTGCCCTTGCACAAGCCCAATTGCGCAACACCCTGGGACAGGTAGTGGCTGCACCCAGTTATGCAAGCAAAGATGAATTGCACTTTGACACCAGCAACCTGAACAGCGGCATCTATTTTATTACCCTGAACAACGAGGCGGGCGCCCAAAAGAGCATACGTTTGGTAGTGCAATAAGTTTGTAGGACATAAAACGATACTGTAAAACGCCCCGCTGGGGCGTTTTTTTGTATCCACACTGAACTTATTTGCGTTTTATAAATATGTTTTATATTTAAACTATGGCAACTTTTACCAGTACCTTACCCGATGACTTGTTGGCAACGCTTTCTGAAAAAGCCAAGCAACTCAACATGCCCAAAAACAAGCTCATAGAAAAAGCACTCGCTATTTATTTGGATCAACTGAACCGGGCAGAGTACAAAGCCTCGTACCAGCAGATGACCCAAGACAGCAACCTCATGGACATGGCCGAGGAGGGCATGGAAGCGTACTTGCAAAACCTCGATAAACTGGCATGAAACAAGGCGAAATTTGGTATGCCAATCTCAATCCTACCCGTGGTAGCGAGCAAGCGGGCTACAGGCCTATGGTAATACTGAGCGGCAACCTGCTAAACCGCCATTTAAAAGTGGTTATTGCTTGCCCACTTACCACCAAAATAAAGAACTACAAAGGCAATCTGGTTTTACAACCCCATGCAACCAATGGTTTAGAAAAACCCTCCGAAGTCCTCACCGTTCATATTCGGTCCATTTCCAAAGAGCGTCTCGAGAAAAAACTAGGAACCGTAAGCGCACACGAAGTAGGCTTGCTGAAAAAATATTTACAAGAAATTCTTACCTACTAGTCTTGTGCCAAATTTGTTTCCCAATTTTCTGCAAACGAGCCCGTATATAGCCTGTAAAAGGGTCAAAAATATGTGGTATTCCTGGTTGTAGTAGAACAACCGCAACTACGAACAAAACCACTGCTCCCTTATTTGCAAAAATCGCGGTTAAGGTAACATCTTAGCTATCTATAAAATCCGCTAACATCATATCCAAAATGGCCCATCAACTGCGCGTAGCCCTAAAACATAGTGACCCCAAGGTATTTAGAACCCTAGTTGTGCCCGAAGGCTTTACTTTTCATCAACTACATGTGGCCATACAGTGTGCTATGAACTGGGAAAACCAACACTTGTACCAATTTGCTGCAGGAGGTTTATACCAGGGAACCCGCATTACCGAATCATTACCCGAAGACGAAATGGATTTTGGTTTTGACGACAGTCTAAATGCCGATGAGACCTATCTCGCAGACTATTGCAATGGGCAGTCCAAAAAGCTGGAGTACGAATACGATTTTGGCGACAGTTGGATTCATGAAATTAGCGTAAATAAAAAACCCAACGAAGAACCCCTTTATCCAAAGTGCATACGCGGAGGCTTCCCTGCACCCATTGAAGACTGTGGCGGTATACCCGGCTTTTATAATTTGATAGATACCATGCGCAAATCCAAGAAAACAGCCGAGGAAAAGGAACACCTTCGCTGGTTTGGTTTGCCACTCACCAAACACTATGAGGACGTCCTCCCATTTGATATCGACCTGGCCAACACCCGCCTCATAAACACCTTTAAAGATTTATAAACCCTCGAAGAAGGTTTTATCTGTAACCCTACGCGCCATTTATCCCGGCCGGCTTTCACCCTTTTGCGTGACTACCTACACTCTTTTGTGTGAATTTACCTCCCACCTCCAATAGATTACGGTGGTAATTACTACTTTACACCAAGCATTAAGATAGCGGCTACAATACAAGGTTGGAAACGTGTGGAAATAAAAAAGCCCCGGAGATAGCCGAGGCACTAAATGTTTTCACAACAGAATAATCTTTATTGTGAATAGCTTCAATGTGAAAGCAATATAGTAAAATTTAATAAATACCCTCACCGCATGAAACGGATTTTAGGATTGGATTTGGGGACAACCAGCATTGGTTGGGCTTTAGTTAACGAAGCAGAAAACGGTTCGGAAAAAGGATCAATAATACGAACTGGGGTAAGAGTCGTACCTCTTACAACAGATGAAGCATCGGATTTTGAGAAGGGAAAATCGATAACAGTAAATGCGGGTAGAACCCTAAAAAGAGGAATGCGCAGAAACTTGCATCGCTACAAACTAAGAAGGGATAACCTCATTGATATTCTACAAAAGCACCGAATAATCTCAAAGAATAAACCTCTTACTGAGGAGGGCAATGGGACAACCTATGAACTATGGCAGTTAAGAGCAAAAGCCGCTCAAGAAGAAATAGGCCTTCATGATTTTGCGCGTGTACTTTTAGCTATAAATAAAAAAAGAGGGTATAAGAGCAACCGAAAAGCAAAAGACGATGGAGAAGGAGAAGCTAATGATGCAATGGAACTAGCCAAACATCTATATGACAATGAGCTAACTCCAGGACAACATGTATACACCCTACTGGAAGACGGAAAGAAACGTATCCCAGATTTTTATCGCTCCGATTTACAAGCTGAGTTTGATGCCATATGGGAGAAACAAAAGGAGTTTTATCCCGATATATTAACTCCTACACTAAAAGAAGAACTACACGAAAAAAACAAAGGTCAAACTTGGAAAATATGTGAAGTACCCTTTGGTATTGAAGGAACCAAGCTTGAAGGCAATGCTCGAGAAAAAAAGCTTACAACATACCAGTTACGAGTTCAAGGGTTAAAAGAAAAATTATCGTTAGAACACCTAGCCATTGCCCTCCAAGAGATAAATAACCAAATAAATCAGAGTAGCGGTTATTTAGGTGCCATTAGCGATCGCAGCAAGGAACTGTACTTCAATAAAGAAACCGTTGGACAATATTTATACAAGCAAGTTCAAAAGAATCCACATGCCCGATTGAAAAATCAGGTGTTTTACCGCCAAGATTATATGGATGAATTTGAACGAATTTGGGAAACTCAATCTCAGAAAAGAAAAGATGTGCTCAGCAATGAGCTAAAAAATAAAATTCGCGATGTTATCATCTTTTACCAGCGGAAACTTAAGTCACAAAAAGGATTAATTAGTATCTGCGAACTCGAGGGCAAGGAAATTACCCTTACACAAAATGGTCAACCCATTGTACGAGAAGATGGTAAGCCAAAAAAACGATGGATAGGTCCTCGTGTAGTGCCGCGATCATCACCGCTTTTCCAAGAGTTCAAAATTTGGCAAAATCTCAATAACCTCAAATTTGAAAATATTCAGGAGCGCAGGGTATATGAAATTGCCGAACTTGATTCCGATGCTGAAGTTCGAAAAGCTCTATTTCACGAGCTAAATGTAAAAGGTAAGCTCGGAAAAAGAGATCTGCTGAAAAATGTGGTAGAAAACCCTAAAGAATGGGAGCTTAAAAACTTTGAAACCGTTGAGGGTAATACAACATGGGCTAAGCTCTATGCCACCTTTGCTGAAATTTTAACCCTTTCCGGGCATGAAACTGATTATAACAAACTATCGGGCACACAATTAAAAGCTCGTTGCCAAGAAATTTTTCCAGTCCTGGGGATTGAGCCGAGCATCTTTGATTTCGATGCGGAATTGGAGGGGCAAGATTTAGAGAAGCAAGCCTCCTATCAATTATGGCACTTGCTATACTCCTACGAGGATGATGACTCGAAAACGGGTGACGTTTTACTCCTAAAACACTTAAAAGAAAAGTTCGGTTTTGATGAAGTATATGGAAAACTTTTGGCCAGTATTACTTTCCAGGACGACTATGGGAGCTTGAGTTCAAAAGCAATCCGTAAAATTCTTCCTTATCTAAAGGAAGGTCATGAATATTCCCAAGCTGCAGAACTGGCTGGGTATAGTCATTCACACTCCCTAACCTCTGAAGAAAATGACAAGAGGGTATTAAATGAGACTTTAGAATTACTGCCTAAAAACAGCTTGCGCAACCCCGTGGTGGAAAAGATATTGAACCAAATGGTAAATGTTGTGAATGCTATCATTGGTCAATTTGGAAAACCTGATGAAATCCGTGTTGAGTTGGCTCGAGAACTGAAAAATAGTGCCGCAGAGCGAGCAGACATGACCAGCGGTATCGCTAAGGCCACAAAGGCTTATGCAACGTACAGGAAAGAAATAGAAAAGTTACCACCCTTTAATCAGGGGGTTAGAATTACCAAAAACGACCTGGTCAAATATAGATTATGGAAGGAACTAGAAAGCAACGGACACAAAACCATTTACACCAACACCTATATACCCTTAGAAAAACTATTTAGCAAAGAGTTTGATATAGAGCACATCATTCCAAAATCGCTTTTGTTCGATGATTCATTTTCCAACAAAACCCTTTCCGTTAGAGAGTTTAACCGATGGAAAAGCAGTAAAACTGCCCTAGATGCAGTAGCAGAAAAATATGGTGAAGATGCATCTGGTTACAAGGACTATTGCGATAGAGTAGCAGATCTGTACAAAAACAAGGCGATTAATCGCGCCAAATACAACAAATTGTTAATGACACAGCAAGATATCCCCGATGGTTTTATTGAAAGGGATCTTCGCAACTCACAATACATTTCCAAAAAGGCAACTGCAATGCTTCTTAGCATTTGTCGCAAGGTAACCACTACAACAGGCAGTGTTACCGATAAGCTCCGAACAGACTGGCAGTTAATCCAAGTTTTACAAGAGTTAAATTGGAATAAGTATCATGAACTGGGATTGACCTACTATGAAAAAAACAAGGAGGGAAAGGACATCCCAAAAATTAAAGATTGGTCAAAACGAAATGACCACCGCCACCATGCTATGGATGCAATAACTGTCGCCTTCACCAAACCAAGTCACATACAATATTTCAACTATCTGAATGCTCGCAGGAACGAAAGTCATAAAGAGCACAGCAAGATTTATGGCATACAACAAAAAGAAACCTACCAAAACGATAATGGCAAGCGCCTCATAAAGCCGCCTATGCCCATTCAAGAGCTTAGAAACGAAGCTAAAAAGCACTTAGAAAGTATTCTGGTTTCTTATAAGGCTAAGAATAAAGTAGTTACGCGAAACATAAATACTGTAAAAACTAAAAATGGCGTAAAACAGCAACTTACACAAACACCCAGAGGACAATTACACAAAGAAACTGTTTATGGCAGCTCGTTAACCTACCAAAGCAAAATGGAAAAGGTGGGGCCTAAATTCACCGAAAAAATTATTGGTAACGTAGCAAAAAAGAGCCATAGAGAAGCACTTCTTAAACGATTATCTGAAAACGGAAATGATCCTAAAAAAGCATTTGGTGGAAAAAACGCGGTAGCTAAAAATCCCATCTACCTGAATGAGCAGCTGACAGAAAGGTTACCAGATAAAGTAAAGCTCGTTTGGCAAGAAAGACAGTTTACCATCCGTAAGGAGATAGGCCCCGATTTAAAAATAGACAAGGTTATTGATCGTGGCGCTCAAAAAGTATTACGCAAAAGGCTTGATGATTTTAATGGCGATGCTAAAAAGGCATTTTCAAATCTAGACGAGAACCCAATCTGGCTCAACAAAGAGAAAGAGGTGGCAATTAAAAGAGTAACTATCACCGGGGTAAGCAATGCTGAAGCCTTACATCACAAAAAAGACCATAACGGCAACGAAATATTGGACGCTAATGGAAAACCCATACCTGTAGATTTTGTAAGTACTGGAAACAACCACCACGTGGCAATCTATGAAGATGAAAAAGGGGAGTTGTTTGATTTTGCGGTTAGCTTTTCAAGTGCTGTTAAAAGGTCGGCTTACGGTTTGCCTGTAATACCAAAAAAAACCAACGACCTGTGGGACAAAGTACTAGCGCTAGGAATTGACGATCAAATTTTCCTCCGGGACTTACCACCCCAAGGCTTGGAGCTGGTATTTTCCATGAAACAGAATGAGTACTTTGTTTTCCCCAATGATAAGACAGGGTTTAGCCCTGATAAAATCGATTTAAACGATGAAAGTAACTATACCTTAATAAGTCCAAATTTATTTAGGGTACAAAAACTTTCGAAAGTGGATTATGGAAATACCTCAGTAAGAGACTATGTTTTTAGGCATCATTTAGAAACCACCGTTGCCGTTAACAAGGCTCTCAAAGGTGTTACTTACAAAACAGCTAAGAGTCTAAATACACTGTATGGAATCATAAAAGTTCGAATTAACCACCTTGGAAAAATTGTCCATGTGGGTGAGTAAATGAGCTCTTTTCCATTGTGATAAAATCTACCTTGTTTTCCAAAGTTGCCCACTTTGGAAAAATTTCCTCCCTACCCAGTCGCACCCTAAGGCAAACGCCCACTAAGTAGCACCGTTAAAACCAGAAGCGTTTGTTGCAAGGCTGTAGGAATAGTAAACTCGGAGTTAAGGTGTATGATTTACCGCTGAACCCTCAAAGGGTTTCAAACCCTTTGAGGGTTAACAACAACGATGATGCGAAACAAACAAGCCATATTAGAACCCGATGCTATGTATCACGTTTACAACCGAGCCAACGGCTCGGAGCGCTTGTTTAACAGCAGCGAAAACTACCGCTTTTTCTTGCGGCAGTATCAAAAGTATATCGCGCCTATTGCAGAAACCTGGTGCTATTGCTTAATGCCCAATCATTTTCATTTTGTAATTCGGGTGAAAAACCAAGGAAAGATAGAAGGCTTTATCGCAACTCGGAAGGTTCAATACAGCAAAACCCTTCAAGGGTTTGGAACCCTTGAAGGGTTAGCCCAGCAAAAAGCCCTTTCTAAGTTTTTGACACAGCAGTTTGCTCACCTTTTTAATGCATACACACAAAGCTTCAATAAATTAAATAATAGAAAAGGAAGCCTGTTTATGCATCCCTACAAACGCAAACGCATTAGCTCCTCAAAATACCTCCAAAAACTCATTCATTACATACATTATAACCCCGTACAAGCCGAACTTTGCGAAAAGCCCCAAGCATGGCCCTTTTCCTCTTTCCCTGCTATAGTGTCTAAGAAAACAACCTTACTAAACCGAGAGGAGGTGCTCTCGCTTTTTGGGGGCTTAGAAAACTTTACATACTGCCACCATGTGCCTCCGCAACTATCTGGTATTGCATAGCGGGACTCACTATCCCAAGGTTGGGGACTTTGGAAAAGTTAAGCCACACCCTACCCTATATACCCTTCCCAAGTAATAGCATTAATCCAACCCTACGTTACACAAAACCCATTCCCTCATGATAAAACGCACCCTGTTCTTTGGAAATCCGGTTTACCTATCCACCCAAAACCGGCAATTACACATACGCTACCCCAACGATGAGAAGCCCGAAAAAAGCGTGCCCATTGAAGACCTGGGCGTAGTGGTTTTGGAACACCGGCAAATAACCCTAAGCAATGCCCTAATGGACCAACTGATAGAAAACCAGGTGGCCGTTATATTTTGCAATAACAAACACATGCCGCATGCCAGCCTTATGCCCATGCAAGGCCATAGCGAAAGTGCAGCACGCATCCAGGAACAACTGCAAGCCAGCCTGCCGCTTAAAAAAAATTTATGGGCGCAAACCATACAAAGTAAAATAAGCAACCAGGCCGCTTTGCTAAACAGCCGAGGTTGCCCTACCCAAAATATGCGACACTGGGCCCAGGCAGTGCAAAGTGGCGATGCGCAAAACCACGAGGCACGCGCAGCCGCCTATTATTGGAGCCAACTGTTTGCCATAGATCCCTTTAAAAGAGGCCGGGAAGAAGATCCGCCCAACAACCTGCTCAATTACGGGTATGCCATTTTGCGGGCCGTGTGCGCCAGAGCTCTGGTAGCCTCGGGTTTGCTGCCTATAGTGGGCATACACCACAAAAACAAATACAACCACTACGCCCTGGCCGATGATATTATGGAACCCTACCGCCCTTTTGTAGATCAAACCGTGTGCTATATAGTAGACCACTACGAGGACATAGAAGAGCTGACCCCAGAGCTAAAAAAATATTTGCTGCAAATACCTGTGCTGGATGTGACCATGGATGGAAGCAAAAGCCCGCTTATGGTAGCCATGAGCAGAACCACCAACAGTTTAGTAGATTGTTTTGGTGGTAGGATGCGGAAAATACTATACCCCAAAATGGTGGTCTAAGCTGCTCCGGGAAAAAGATGCCAGCTACAGGACAACCCCACGGATATGGAGCCCTGCTGAAAACTTTTCCAAAGTTGGGAACTTTGGAAAAGTTCAAGGAAAAACCCAAAAAATGCTTGACCCCAAAATAATGGTATAATACTTGCCTAGCCATAGCGAATGGCAGAAGCACAACGCCAAAAAAGAAACATGCAGCATGAAAACCGTTTTAGCAGACTTAATCAATACCGCAGTATGTGGGTAATGGTGTTTTTTGATTTGCCTACGGAAACCAAAAAAGAGCGTAGGATCGCCTCGCGATTCCGTAAGGATTTAATGCAGGATGGTTTTGCTATGTTTCAGTTTTCTATTTACACCCGTTTCTGTGCCAGCCGCGAAAATGCCGAAGTACACATAAAAAGAGTAAAAGCTTCGCTGCCCAAAAAAGGAAAGGTGGGCATTTTACGCATTACCGATAGGCAGTTTGGTTTAATGGAAATTTTCTTCGGCCAAAAAGAAGTGGAGCCCGAAACGCCCACCCAGCAACTGGAACTTTTTTAAGGCTAGGTGCGATAAACGCTTGACCATGGCTCTAACAGCCATTAAAAACACCCCTCTTTTTTCATCCTGTTTTTTGTCGTAAAACACACAAGCAGAGGCAGTTAAACCTACCTCTGTTGCGAATTCTCATGAAAGATAGAACATTGAAAGCTATTCACAACGCATATGACAGCAGGGGTTATTTAAAGGGCGTTGCGAATTCTCATGAAAGATAGAACATTGAAAGCTATTCACAACCGGAAATACGATTAAAACAGGCAGATGCCGGTTGCGAATTCTCATGAAAGATAGAACATTGAAAGCTATTCACAACTTTGCTGTCATTATTCCTTCGTGTTTTCGGTTGCGAATTCTCATGAAAGATAGAACATTGAAAGCTATTCACAACACCTTCCTAAAGGGGTCAACATACTCCGGAGTTGCGAATTCTCATGAAAGATAGAACATTGAAAGCTATTCACAACTCGCCCAAGGCAATTCCAGCCTTATCTGCTGTTGCGAATTCTCATGAAAGATAGAACATTGAAAGCTATTCACAACTCACGGATGCGATTTCCGTTAAGGAAGGCCGTTGCGAATTCTCATGAAAGATAGAACATTGAAAGCTATTCACAACCGCTGGAGGAGTAGCCATATACCTGTTGCCGTTGCGAATTCTCATGAAAGATAGAACATTGAAAGCTATTCACAACTATGGAATGAACTTCCCGAGGCTTTTGGATGTTGCGAATTCTCATGAAAGATAGAACATTGAAAGCTATTCACAACCAGTATAGGTAAGCGCGCTGTTATATTGTAGTTGCGAATTCTCATGAAAGATAGAACATTGAAAGCTATTCACAACACTACGCCATTGGTGCTGCCACCTGGAGAGGTTGCGAATTCTCATGAAAGATAGAACATTGAAAGCTATTCACAACTGCTATAGCTTATTGTCTTCTTTTGATTTAGTTGCGAATTCTCATGAAAGATAGAACATTGAAAGCTATTCACAACCTAGTAACGTTTTCATCGGTGTAAATAGATGTTGCGAATTCTCATGAAAGATAGAACATTGAAAGCTATTCACAACCCGTATTTCGTTTTTCTTCATTATAATGGAGTTGCGAATTCTCATGAAAGATAGAACATTGAAAGCTATTCACAACTAGTTTGGCCGTCAGAAATTACCATATCGCGTTGCGAATTCTCATGAAAGATAGAACATTGAAAGCTATTCACAACTGCGAATTGGTTTGCTAATGCTTGAACCGCGTTGCGAATTCTCATGAAAGATAGAACATTGAAAGCTATTCACAACAGCCTCCCGGTAATGATTTTACTTGCTCTGTTGCGAATTCTCATGAAAGATAGAACATTGAAAGCTATTCACAACTACAAGGTCTTTTCTTAATTCACCTGCACTGTTGCGAATTCTCATGAAAGATAGAACATTGAAAGCTATTCACAACATGGTCTTGGTTATCCCTCGTAGGAACTGAGTTGCGAATTCTCATGAAAGATAGAACATTGAAAGCTATTCACAACCAAGAAGAGAACGAGAACGCAGATCAAACGTTGCGAATTCTCATGAAAGATAGAACATTGAAAGCTATTCACAACCCATATTACTCGAACAAAGTAATTGAAGATGTTGCGAATTCTCATGAAAGATAGAACATTGAAAGCTATTCACAACGTAGGTTCTATTTGTCTAACTGGTTAGAAGTTGCGAATTCTCATGAAAGATAGAACATTGAAAGCTATTCACAACTCGCTAACACTATATATAGTGCATTGCTCGGTTGCGAATTCTCATGAAAGATAGAACATTGAAAGCTATTCACAACTGTACAAACTAACTATTAACTGCACTATGGGTTGCGAATTCTCATGAAAGATAGAACATTGAAAGCTATTCACAACAGGTTTAGCCTAGCATATTCAAAGATCATGGTTGCGAATTCTCATGAAAGATAGAACATTGAAAGCTATTCACAACTCAGCTAACTCTCTTATTTCGCGTTCTGCAGTTGCGAATTCTCATGAAAGATAGAACATTGAAAGCTATTCACAACCAGTATTCCACTTTGATGCTCTACAATTACGTTGCGAATTCTCATGAAAGATAGAACATTGAAAGCTATTCACAACGCTTGGCCCACAAAGAACATTTTGTTCCACGTTGCGAATTCTCATGAAAGATAGAACATTGAAAGCTATTCACAACAGTTGCCCGTCAATTTGTGCATCGATAAGCGTTGCGAATTCTCATGAAAGATAGAACATTGAAAGCTATTCACAACCATTTGAGCGGTATTAACGCTCCGTGTTAGGTTGCGAATTCTCATGAAAGATAGAACATTGAAAGCTATTCACAACGAAGACGATGAGGGCGTAGAAAGCAAAAGAGTTGCGAATTCTCATGAAAGATAGAACATTATCCATGTCATATTGACTTTTTAATAGGTATTCATGAATCTCGTTCCTCGATTTGAAAGCACCGCAAAACATCAAAAAACATACAGAACAAACCGATGCTAGGCTAAAGCGGTCCTACGCGTGGTTTCCTTTTCCCAAACAATTTCCAAACCCTTTGGGGGTTTATCCTACAAAGCGAACGAAACAACGGGATCTCCAGAACCCTCAAAAGGTTGATAGAAACCAGACTCCTATTATCCATGCCATCCCATGCTTCAAGGGCACTCAGGAAACGCGAGCCCCAATTTGAAAGCACCGCAAAACACCAAAATAACATACTGAACAAACCGATGCGAGGCTAAATGAGTCCTACGCGTAGTTTCCTTTTCCCAAACAAAGCCCCAACCCTTTGAGGGTTTTTCATAAAATACCGCCGGGATCGCGAGATATCCGAATCCCCCACAGGGTTAAAGGGTTGATAGAAACCTGATATTCCCACTATCCGTGCCATCCCCCTTCTATAAGAGCACTCACGAACCGCATAGGCGCGATTTGAAAGCACCGCAAAACACCAAAATAACATACTGAACACACCGATGCTGGTTAATGCAAAAATGAAATGTATATCCTAGCTGCTGGAAAGCAACCAAAACCACAAACCCTTTGAGGGTTGGCACTGCAAAACAAACTGAAGAACGAGATCTCCGAAACCCTCAAAGGGTACTATGAACACCGTTTAGGTTTAAAGATGATCTCCCTCCGTCATAAACCAACCTTCACCTAATCCCCAAAACCACTCTGGGCTAAGGCGAGTACCACAGAACCGGCTGTTAAAAGCAGCACGAGGATGCTGTAGATAAAACCAATCAGAAGAAATTTCAGGATACTCTTCCAGTATTTTTGCTGAAACAGCCTGCGGTAACCCACAATGCAATATACCGGCAGTAACAGCAAGGGATAAAACCCAGTAATGCGAGCCACACCAGGCCACCACAAGGCCAAGGCCAGCATAATGCTTAATACCACAAAAGCAAAAGCATGCTGGTTTATGGCTAGCACAAAATGCGTTACATAAAAGCGCTGGTATTTTCGATGAAACAACCATAAGAGCAAAGCATAGACGGGCATTAGCAAGAACATACCCCAAGAGATATTGGTATACCACTGCTTAATTAAAATCTCGGGATGCTCTTTTAGAAAGGATAGGTCTTCTGCTTCTTGCTCCCAATTTTGCGTATTAAACTGCATGCCTTTAGCCTCGGGTATGCTATCGAGCACTTGTTGTATTTCTTCTTGGTTGGAGGGTTCCATCCAGGACACCGCGACCTCGCTGTTTACCGTTTTGCGCGCCAACTGGGTGGAGTAATTGTTGAGCAGCAAGAAAAATATAAAGCTCACAAACAAGTAAAACCGAAAGGGCGGCATGTACACCACGCGCTTTCCGCGAACAAAATCCAGCGCCAACCGCCCTGGTTTTAGTAAAACAGCGCTAAGCGTTTTCCAAAATCGAGTGTCAAACGCGAACATATTGCCTACAAAATCATAGAACAACGCCTGCACGGGCTGCTGAAACTCCTTTACGGACTGACCGCATTGCGGACAAAATTTCCCCTCAAAGGAGGTGCCGCAGTTCTTGCATTGCTGCTGCATTGGGCTAGACTCTTGGATTTCACTCATACACGGGTATCGCTGCGGTAAGTTAAAAAAAGCACGTAAGTACCTACTTTTCATCCACCACAAACAAGATTTAACATGACCAACATGAGCAGTATCAAAATATTCTTTTTCCACTCTTGACTTTAAAGAACTAGAGTATTCCCGCCGGCTACATTGCGTATCATAAGCCATATTTCCCATAAATTGATCCGCTTGGTCTTTTGATCGACCAAAAGTGATTGTTTTCGCGCTGATTTTCCCTTTACACTTTTAACAAGATTAGTTAGTATCTTTGCGTTCCTCCCTCCATACAGTCAATATAACTATTCATTTTATGCGATTATTTCTACTATGGGTTCTGCTTAGCATTGCGGGTCTTTGCTTTTTCCTCCCTTTGCAAGCGCAAACGTATTGTGCCGCTTCCTCTAACCCAACCTGCAGCGGTGCCTGGTTTATTCAACAGGTTTCGTTGGATGGTGAAAAAAACTCAGGTATCCACCGTAACTCGCAGTGCGATGATTATGTAGATGCAACCCACCTAACTGCAAACATTATCCCCGGTACGCAATATGCCGTGGAGGTTTCTACAGTTAGCTTAGCTGGAAATAACATGGGATTGTTTATTGACTGGAATGAAGACGGAGATTTTGAGGACGCGGGAGAAACCTTGTTGGGCTTTGCCAATTCTACCGCACCGGCTTTGTTTTTAATTGTGGCCCCACAAGATGCAACACCCGGAAAAAAGCGCATGCGCATAAGAGCAGTTTCTTACATCGCTGTGCCCAGCGCCTGTGGCCCCCAAAACTTCGGAGAGGTTGAGGATTACAGCATTGAGTTATTCGACTCCATTGATGATGTTCCAGAAAGTCCTAGCAATCCCTCCCCGCCTTCCTATTGTGCTGCTTCTGGTGAAACTAACTGTAGTACTGCAGATGGAACCAGTTTAGATTATTCCATCCTCAATGTTGCTCTTGCAGGAGACGGGAGTACAGAAATAAATAACGCTTCTGGATGCGAGCGCTACGGAGATTTCAGCCATTTACGAGCTACGCTTAGTCCTGCGAACACGTATAATCTTGCACTTGAAATAACAACCGAAACGCAGACCTTAGGCAATTTTGGTGTCTATGTAGACTGGAATAATGACGGAACGTTCTCAGAAACTGAAACCTTTATTACAACGGCACAGGGGATAGCGAATATTCCAATAATTCCACCCATGGACGTAGAAACCGGAATTAAGCGCATGCGCATAAGGCGTTGCAGCGGTTTAGCAGTGCCCACTGCTTGTGGCGTGCAAGCGCTTGGCGAGGTGGAAGACTACAGCGTTTTGGTCATTAATGCACCCGTTCCAGACTGTGCAGAAAATCACCAACCTGCAGATGGAGAACGCACCTGCCAAAATACTACCCTGAGTTGGGATGTTGTTGCCGATGCTACAGATTATCGTGTGTTCGTAAAAAATAGCTCCACGGGTACTACGGTGGTTGATTCCATTGTCTCGTCAAACCAAATTCATCTAACAGGGCTTGATACCAGCACCACTTACCAATGGCTGGTGGTTCCAAGAGAAGATAGTACTGAAGCGGTAGCCTGCGACACCCTGACCTTTAGTATATATAGAACCACAGACCCCGATGTTATAATAAACAGTGGCAGCAGCGACACGCTACGTGTATGCGAGGCCACAACCCTGGGTTTATCTGCTACAGTAACCGGCAATGCCGATCCATTGTCTTACAGTTGGACAGGCACTAAAGAAGATCATTTTACAAGCTTGGACATTGCTAATCCAGGCTATACCCCAACCACCAGTGGGTTTTATAGTATTCAACTACAAGTAAGCGATACCAATGGATGCAGTGCTATGGATAGTGCCGTAGTAAACGCGCTAGAAAAGCCTAATGCATCCACTATCCGTCCGCTAAACAATTCAATTTGTTTGGGGGATGACCTTAGGTTTACATCGGGAGTATCGCCAGATAGCGTGTTTGCCGTGGAGAGAAAAAACGATGGAAGCATCATTGCGATTACCCCTCCAGAATTGTCGAAAACGGTATTTGAGGTACCTGGAATTGAAAGCTCAACAGAGGTAGCTGTGGTACAACTAAATGCTGAAGGTTGCACCGATACCTCTGCTTTTTACAGCATTACCGTTAACACCAACCCCGATGTACCCGTTATAGACCAGCAGGAAGCCCTTGCTTGTGATGGAGAGGTGATTCATTTATTCATTGAAAACGAGAATAACCTAGACGTTACGTGGAGCAATGGTGCCGAAACAGATACCGTGGAAATAATTGAAAGTGGCACTTACAGTGTGCTGGTAACCAATGCTAACGGATGTGAAGCGAACTCGGATCCCTTCTCTTTAACTTTTAACGCTGCACCGGCAGTTCCCATAATTGACCAAAATGCCCCGGCCTGTGAGGGTACACCGATTATCATCTACGTGGAAAACCCAGATGGAAATTCCGTGATCTGGGACGATGCTCTAAACACCAATAATGACTCTTTAAAAATAAGTGTTAGCGGGGTTTATGCCGCTACAGTGACCAATGCAATAGGCTGCAGTAGTGAAAACCAATTGGAAGTACAATTTAACACCCCACCACCCGCTCCTCGTATTACCATTAACGGGAGTTTGTGCGAGGGCAACAGTGTAGAGTTATTATCCAGCGAAGAAAACGCATACCAATGGAATACAGGCGAAACCACACAGCGCATCACTGTTACACAAGGTGGTACATACTCCGTTAAAGTAACCGATATAAATGGTTGTCAATCTCAGACAGCAGATAGCAACCTAACCTTTGCGCCCGTACCTAGCACTCCCGAGATTGTTCAAGAGGGCAACGCACTAGTTGCAGAACCCTTAAATAGCGACCTAACTTATCACTGGATTGATAGCGAAAACCAAGTCGTAGCAGAAAATAATGGTCGATTGGATTTAATGGGTAATGGCACATTTAGGGTAGTCGCAGTTTCAGAAGATGGATGCGTGAGTGACACATCAGAGGCCTTTACATTTTCTGTGGTAGGTATTGCATTCAATGATGCTTTATTCCATGTAAAGTTATACCCCAACCCTAGTCGTGGTTTATTACAAATAGACCTTCCACACTCCGGTAGCAGATTTAAAATTGCTGTACTGCATGTAACTGGAAAGGAAATTTCCAGTTGGAGCACAAGCCGCATCAAGTTTCGGAAAGAATTGTCTTTGGAAAAAGGTGTTTACACGGTACTGATTAAAGAAAAAGATCAAATAAAGTCTGTGAAGTGGGTGATCCAGTAGTTTTTGAGGCCTATTTAATCGCTGGATGGGGGTACAGGTCATCTGGAAACACTACTTTTTACTCAATATGGAGTGAGCCCATATGGAACAACATTGTAGCGATTTACAGAAAAGTAACCCGTGCTCACACGAAATAAAATCCAGTATCCGTTACCTCGTATAACCCTACCCACACAACATCATGATACGCCTCGCGCTCATTACTACAGTACTCCTGCCCCTCTTTGTAGTAGGCCAGCAAGCCGCACCATCGCTCTCTGTTGCCGTTACCCCTTCGGTTTTTGCCAAGCCGACTATCCATGCAGGTGCGAACATTCGTCCCAAAACCGGTTTTCTAAGTGGGGGCTTGGAATTCGACTATCGCCAACCCATCAAGCAGAAATTGGGCGCGCACTTGGTTTTCGGCTTTCATCATATTTTAAACATCTTAGAAATTGATCATCCCAATTACCGCTATAAACACGCGCACTATTTAGCCGACTATATAGGAGGTTATCTGGGTACCGGGTTAGACTACTTGCTAAGCATTAGCCAAAAAATAACCGTGCAGCCTCGGGTGGATATTGCGTACTACATGGGCTACACTGCAGGCAGTGGCCATGGTTTTGCCATGGGTAGTGAAGCCGATAGCGATACATTATCCTTCAGTACCCAACAACCCGAAACTACCCTGCGCAGCTACCAAGTTTCGCTCCGGGTTCCCATCTTATACAAGCTGGGCACCAACCTAGAGCTTATGATCGCTCCCAGCTATCATCACGTTGCCGACCTTTTCCAACCAGCACGCTATAGGGCCTATATCAATTCGGAAAACCATGCAGGCACCCTAGCAGCCAACCCCAGTCGTTTTGCATTGCACCTGGGTGTTTGCTGGACATTTCCAGACTCCTAAGCAAGTTTTTGATATAGCTTTACCACATCTTCTTTACTTTGCGTTAAAAGCCCAGCATGTCCATCGCCTTAGAAAACTTACTGGAAGCCCAAGAGGTGCTACAACAGTTTACATCCAACCGCAACAACATAGCAGCTATAGAAAAAGCAGCTGCGCTCATGAGCCAGTCCATCCAACAGGGCAAAAAAATAATTAGCTGCGGTAACGGAGGCTCCATGTGCGATGCCATGCACTTTGCCGAAGAACTCAGCGGCAGGTTTCGGGAGGATAGAAAAGCCTTGCCAGCACTGAGCATTTCAGACCCTAGCCACATTACCTGCGTGGGTAACGACTACGGTTTCGATGCCATTTTTTCGCGCTACGTAGAAAGTGTAGGACAACCGGGTGATGTACTGCTCGCCATCAGCACCAGCGGCAATTCGGCCAACGTATTGCAGGCGGCAGAATGTGCTAAAATAAAAGACATGCAAGTGATAGCGCTTACCGGAAAAACAGGCGGAAAACTAGCAACCCTAGCCGATGTGGAAATCCGTGCTCCAGAGAGCCCATTTGCCGACCGCGCTCAAGAAATACACATCAAGGTCATCCACAGCCTGATACAAATGATAGAAAAAGCGTGCCTGTAGCTACACTTTGAGGGCTCCAAAACATATCCTCTTTTTGGTGAGCAACGACCTGGCTACCGATGCCCGCGTTTTGCGCCATGCCAACACTTTGCAAAAAGAAGGATATTCCGTTACCGTATGGGGCAGAAACCACAAAAACCAACCCTTAGGAAGGGAATGGCAGGATATTAGCACCCGCAGGTTTCGCTTGTGGTTTAATCGGGGTCCGCTCTTTTACCTCAACCTCAATGCCGTTTTTCTATTCTACGGCACCTTTACTTCATTTGATGTGGTAGTCGCCAACGACAGCGACACCCTGCTCGCAGCTACCGCCCTTAAGCTAGACAACAAAAAGCAAATGGTTTTTGACGCCCACGAGTATTTCACTGAAGTCCCCGAACTGGTGCATCGTCCGCGAATACAGAAAATTTGGGCCTGGATAGAAGGCCAATGCATACCCCATACCGATGCCGCTTTTAGCGTGGCCCATAGCATTGCTCAGCGGTACAGCCAGGAGTTTGGCGTAGATTTTAAGGTGGTGCGCAACATGAGCCAGCCACTTCTTGGTGAACCTACTCCCCTACCTCAACTTCCGCAAGATTTTTTGATATACCAGGGCGTGCTCAATGTGGGACGCGGCATAGAACTAATGATAGCCGCCATGGAACTGTTGCCCCACCTGCACCTGGTTATTGCTGGCGATGGCGACATAAAAAAAGCCTTGGTCCAACAAGCAGAGGAAACCGCTTATGCCCACCGCATTCATTTTCTGGGGCGAGTCACACCGGCTCAACTGCAGCAAATTACACCCAAAGCGCAACTGGGACTAAGCTTAGAAGAGGACATGGGCTACAACTACCGCATGGCCTTGCCCAACAAGATATTTTCCTACCTCCATGCGGGCATTCCTACCGTTTGTAGTCAACTACCAGAAATGGCAAAACTGGTGGGTGATCACGATATTGGTACCGTTTTGAAAAAGAGAACACCCGAAAGCCTTGCAGCGGTAATGGCTGCTACCCTTTCCAAGCGAGAAAGCTACCTACCTGCCATAAAAAAGGCCCAACAGGAATTGCACTGGGACAAAGAGGCGCAGCAATTAATTTCCATTTTTAGGGCATTGTAGCGCCACATTTTACTATTTTCATCCGAAAGGCTTGCTATGCTGGTAAAAGTAAACGGGTGTGCAGTGGTGGGATTGGAGGCCATTCCCATTACCATAGAGGTAAATATCTCCAAGGGCATCAATTTCTTTTTGGTGGGATTGCCCGACTCAGCCGTTAAAGAAAGTCAGCACCGCATAGATGCAGCACTCAACAACAACGGATATAAAATTCCTGGTAAGGGCATTACCATAAACATGGCGCCTGCCGATATTAAAAAGGAAGGCTCGGCTTACGATTTACCCTTAGCAGTAGGAATTTTGGCCGCATCCAGCCAAATACCCGATGACCAGGTGGGCGATTACCTGATTATGGGCGAACTGGCCCTCGATGGCCAATTGCGCCCGTTAAAAGGAGTGCTGCCCATGGCCATAGAAGCCCGCAAACAAGGCTTTAAGGGGTTTATCCTACCCAAAGAAAATGCCAAAGAGGCCGCCATAGTAAACGACATCGCGGTATACGGTATAGAAAACATTACCGAGGCCATAGACTTTTTTAAGGGCGAGCTGGAATTGGAAAAAACCTGGGTGGATACGCGAGCCCAGTTTGAACACGACCTGGAAGAATTCCCCCTCGATTTTAGCGATGTACGCGGACAAGAAAACGTGAAACGCGCTTTTGAAATAGCCGCGGCAGGTGGGCACAATATTATTTTAGTAGGACCTCCCGGTGCAGGAAAAACCATGTTGGCCAAGCGCCTGCCTACCATCCTACCGCCCCTAAATTTGCATGAGGCATTGGAAACCACCAAAATCCATTCCGTTGCCGGGAAATTGCGCAAAGAAAGTGCCTTGTTGGCCCAACGACCTTTTCGCAATCCGCACCACACCATTAGCGATGTAGCTTTGGTAGGAGGAGGCAGTTTTCCTGCGCCTGGAGAAATATCGCTCTCGCACAATGGCGTGCTGTTTTTAGATGAGCTGCCCGAGTTTAAACGCACAGTGCTCGAGGTGATGCGCCAACCGTTGGAAGACCGCGTAGTCACCATTTCGCGGAGCAAATACAGCGTAGAATACCCAGCCAGTTTTATGTTGGTTTCGGCCATGAACCCCTGCCCTTGCGGTTATCACAACCACCCCGACAAGGAATGTGTATGCCCGCCCGGAACCGTGCAGCGCTACTTGAGTAAAGTTTCGGGACCGTTGCTAGACCGCATCGACATACACATAGAAGTTACACCTGTAGACTTGGATGAACTAACGGGCGATACGGCCCCCACCGAAAATTCTTCCGATATACGATCCCGCGTTATTGAAGCCCGAAAAATTCAACACGAGCGCTTGCAAGAGGTAGGCTTGCACAGCAATGCACAAATGGGTTCCAAACAAATTAGAGAAACCTGCATATTAGACAAAGCCAGTGTAACCCTGCTAAAGCGGGCTATGGAGAAATTGCAACTGAGCGCTAGGGCCTACGACCGTATACTAAAACTAGCACGCACAATTGCCGATTTGGATGGTAAAGCCAGTATAGAAAACGCCCACATTGCCGAAGCCATTCAGTACCGTACTTTAGACCGCGATAACTGGGCCAGCTAAGCATTTTCACAAGATTTAATTGTACAGTAAGATTTAAATCCTAAAAATACTGCAACTTTGATGCATATAACCCAAACCTATTGAATGATGAAAGCATTGAATTTTATTGCCGGAGTAGCTTCTGTAGCGCTGTTGGCTTCTTGCGGTGGCGCAGGTAGCGAAAAAACTGCAGAGACCAAGGATGAAAACAAAAAAGAAATGCACGCAGACCACAAAGGTCATGACGGCATGCATAAAATGAACTTAGCCGAAAGCGTAGTGCTTTGGAAAGGTACCATGTTGGGCATTAAGTCGCACGAAGGTACCGTACCATTAACCGAAGGTTGGGTAGAAGCGAAGGACGGAAAATTTGTAGACGGTAAGTTTGTTGCCGACCTTACAAAAATTACCCCTACCGATGAGTCATACTCTGAGGATGCGCCCAAGTCTAAATTGGTAGGTCACCTTTCTTCTGCAGACTTTTTTGATGTAGCAAACCACCCCACAGCTACCTTCGAAATCACAGGTCAGAAAGACTCTTTGCTAATGGGTAATTTTACCGTACGTGGCAACACGCACGAAGAAACTGCCATCATTACTTCGCACGATATGGAAGAGCACACCATAGAGGTTGCCCTTACCTTTGATCGTAAAAAGTATGGTGTTGCCTGGGATCACCCTGTGAAAGACAAAGTGATTTCTGACGACATTGAGCTTACTGCGCACCTTAAAGCCAACATGGAAGGTGAAGCGATGGCCGCAGAGAAAAACATGGAAGAAAAAGAAGAGAGCGAGTACTAGGAACGCTTTCTTTTAAGAATACACAAACCCGGTAGCCCGTGCTACCGGGTTTTTTATTTCCCTCTTGGTAAAAAGAAAGACCTCCAAAGTGGGTCTATTTCGCAACAGCACAGGAGCCCTATTTTTTGCACTGCCTTTCCAACAGGCCATAACTACGCTTTTAATTTTTACCAAACCCAATATGCTACACCCTGAATTATCGCGACAAAATATCATGAAATAAACAGCATCACCTTTATACTCAAAATATATTTCTGTAAGCTCCTATTTAGCATTTTAAATTTAGTACCTTATTAAATTTTACTATAGTTTTCTATTCGACAAATTCAGGGTCACATAAAAAACCCCTTATTATGAGAAAACTATGCTTTTTAATGCTCCTTATTGTAGGAGCATCGTGTGCCAAAGATGCACAGCAACACGAACAAAAAATGCCTACCGAACCCCAGGTACAGGCATTAATGAACGGTGATAACACCTTGTGTTACGACCCCACCGCGGTAGACCCTGTGGGTTCTTGTGAAACCGACTACGACCCAGTATGTGCATGCGGAGTAATCACCTTTCCCAACGATTGTTTTGCACAACGCGCTGGCTTTGTAAATACCACCCCTGGACCTTGTGATTTAGCAGCCAATTGTGTGCTGCCTGTATTGCCTGATGTGTTGGCCGATTTAAATGCCAACGATTGTGCTACCGTATACCAACCTGTATGCGGTTGCGATGGAAAAACCTACAGCAACTCTTGTGCCGCCATTACAAGTGGTGTAGTTGCTTTTGTTCCTGGCGAATGCGGTGACCCCGTTCCTGACAATACCATCTTAGAGAACGTGAGTATCGGAGGATAAACCATAACCGAATAAAAAAATCATCATGAAGAAAATTGCATTTTTATTTTTAGTGGTGCTGGCCGCGGCTTGCACCAAAGAGGACGACATCCAATACCAGCAAGAAATAACGGAGACCCCCTCAGAACAAGCGGTAACCGACAAAGTGCCTTTTGCCCCCGATTGCTTCGATGGCGATGTAGACCCAGTAGCCATTTGCCCTGATGTTATTGACCCGGTTTGTGCCTGTGGGGTAATTACCTTTATGAACAAGTGTGAAGCCGAATCCATGGGCTTTAAAAACACCACACGTGGCGCGTGTATTCAAGATCGTTGCCGCTCGGTAGCCGTGCAACAATTCTTTCAGGAATATGGTGGCCCTTGTCCCGAAATCTACCAGCCCGTTTGCGGTTGCGATGGCAAAACTTATGGCAACTCTTGCCATGCAGTGCATAGCGGAGTGTTAGCCTATGTGCCTGGCGAGTGCCCGGATGTAAAAATTAATGACGAAATCCTTCCTTAAGGATTTAACCCTCCTCAATTCAAAAACCCCTTGGTTGCCGAAAGGCGATCAAGGGTTTTTCTTTAATCATTAATCTCTAAAAAGCGCTGTACATCGCGCAGGGTGCCAAACACTACGATGGTATCGTTTTCTTTAACTACCGTCTCATAGCGCGGTACACCAATGATGTGCTGCTCGGTAATTTCCTCGGCAGCTTTGCGAATTTTGGTTTCGCGCTTTATGGTAATCAACGTAAGGCTGTACTTGTTGCGCAAGCCAATTTCCTGCACCGTTTTGTTAATAATAGCCTCGGGTGCTTTGATCTCCGCGATTTCGTAGTTATCCGGCAACTCTAAAAAAGAGAGTACGCTAGGGTTAATCAGACGCTCGGTTACCAGGGCCGCTACCTCATCTTCGGGTGTAAGGATTTCCTGGATTCCAATTTTCTCCAAAATCATCTTTTGGCTGGCACTACCCGAACGCGCAATAACCCGAGGTACTTTGAGCTCAATGAGGTTTAGCGCAGCCAGAATTACTGCCTGAAAGTTCTCCCCAATCGCAATAATAGCGGCATCTACATCCTGCATGTTTTGCGACTCCAATGCCCTTATATCCGTAGCATCTAGGGTAACCGCAAGGGCCACATCGTCCTTTAAGGCATCTACCTTTTCTTTATCGCTATCAATGGCGTACACCTCAGCGCCTTTGGCTGCCAATTTTCGGCTTATGGTAGAACCGTACCGCCCTACGCCAATTACTGCAAAACGTCTGCCTTGTTTCATATTATATTTTGCTGAGTGCTTGTTCTAAATCTGCTAGTAAATCCTCGGGATCTTCTACCCCTATGGAAAGTCGTATCAAAGAATCTACGATGCCCAGTTTTTCGCGCTCGGCCTTGGGTATGGCACCATGCGTCATGCTGGCTGGATGTCCCGCTAAAGACTCTACGCCACCCAAAGATTCTGCCAATGCAAAGATTTGGCAGTGCTTTAGCAAGGCGTGAGCATCGGCCATGGTATCGCTTTGGAGACTAAAGGAGAGCATGCCTCCAAAGTCGCGCATTTGCTTCTTGGCAATTTCGTGGTTGGGATGGCTGAGCAATCCAGGCCAATTGACCCGCGCCACTTTTGGGTGCTCGTTTAAAAAGTTAGCAATTTGCCTGCCGTTTTCGCAATGCTGACGCATGCGCAGGTGCAAGGTTTTTATGCCGCGCAATACCAAAAAAGCATCTTGTGGACCGCAAATAGCGCCACAGCCGTTCTGAATGCGGTAAATTTCCTTAGCCAAAGCCTCATCGCTGGTTACCAGTGCCCCCATTACTACATCGGAGTGCCCTCCCAAGTATTTGGTGGCAGAGTGCATGACTACATCAGCTCCCAGATCCAATGGGTTTTGCAAATAAGGCGTAGCGAAGGTGTTATCCACCCCAACCCAAACCTTATGGGGTTTCGCCACCTTGCAAATGGCTTGGATATCGACCAAGTTTAGCAATGGGTTGGTAGGCGTTTCCACCCAAATCATTTTGGTGTTTTTGTTGATCAGCGCCTCCACATCACCCGGATGGTCCATAGGGGTAAAATGAAAACGAATCCCCATGGGCTCGAATACTGTTTTGAAGATGCGGTAGGATCCTCCGTAAATATCTGCGGTAGAAATAACCTCATCGCCTGGCTTCAGTAAGCGAAACAGCGCGTCAATAGCGGCTAAACCGCTACCAAAACAGGCTCCAAACTTACCGTTTTCCAGCGCTGCAATGCTTTGCTCTAAAGCACTACGCGTAGGATTTTTGGTTCGCGAGTACGTGTAACCTTTGTGTTGACCTACAGCCTCCTGCACATAGGTAGACGTTTGGAAAACGGGGGTCATAATGGCTCCGGTAGATGGGTCTGGAGCAACACCCGCATGGATGGCTTTGGTTCCGAACTTATAATTAGTCATGCGCTAAATTGCGATTTTTAGTTTCCGCTGTTTTCGAGAACCAGCGCGGCAAAATAAGAGCACCTACAAAAAGGTAGGGGTAATAGGTAAAAATACGCCACAGAAAAGCCAAGATGGCCGTTAAGCCCAAGGGCGTAAACTCCTCTAAAAATCCGGAGAAAGCCAACTCGGCCACACCGCTACTACCGGGCGTAGGCGAAATAAGCATGATAACCCACATGACCAACTGGCGACCATACACCAAGAGGTGATTGCCCACGGGAGTAAAGGCCAACAGCAAAAAGTTAACTACCCAGTAGCGGGCCGTCCAAGACAAAAACGTAGCAAAAAAGGCCTTGATCCAAAACCCGGGTTTTTCGTCTTTAAGAATGGCCGAGGTGTTCATAATATCATTGCCAATCTGGATAATCTTGTAGCGCCACTTGCGCAAAAAGCGAATATTAAAAATGCGCAGCAGCCAGAATTTGAGCGTGCGAGGCGCAATAAAAATTCCGAAAAGAATGGACGTGGTTAAGATGAGGATGAAAATATATCCCGCCCAAAAAATACCTCGCGTACCTAGGGTCATCCCTAAAATCTCTTTTTCCAAAGCCACCGGAAACAATTCTGAAGCGCCAATAAGCAAGATGATAACCGGAACCATAATGATGTAAAAGAGCTCATCGAGCAAGGCGGTAACCATAACAATGGCGGAGCTCCGCCCCACGGAGATGCCTTCGCGGTTAAGGATATAAATGGCCACACCACTCCCTCCTACCACAGACGGGGTTATGGCCGAAGCAAACTCCCAAAGCATTATAGAATCGAAAGCATTGCGCCATTTTATATCGCCATGGCTCAGCACCCGCAAGCGATACATGTAGCCAAAATCGCGGCACACCACCATAATGAGCGCTACAAAAAGCCACAGTATAGACTGGTAATTAAAGGTAGTGTTTGCTAATATTTCTCGGTTGGACGCTAAGCGATAATTGCCCTCGGTATTGGGGGTAGCTGTTTTCTCAAAATCCGCAAAATCGTGGCTGTCTACTAAGCCATTACCGTTGCCATCTACCCAAGTGTAGGTTCCGGTGGCATCGTAAACAAAAGTAGGCTCGGTAAGACTGCCGTACAACATCCATCCTGCCACCAACAAGCCAATGGCTACGGGAATTACGATACGTTTAAAACTGAGCTTTTTGCGTATTTGAGCTTCTTGTTGATCCATGCTGCGCTTGGGTGCCGAAATTACTACTTTTGGCCTGCCAGAAAAGTTCTATCGCCATGCGTATTTTTTTCTATTTGGGAACGTGCAGCACCTGCACCAAAATTATGAATCAACTCAACATTTCCAACAGCTTTACGCTGCGCGAAATTAAAAGCGAACCGCTTACCGAGGAAGAAGTAGATCGCATGGCAGAATTGGCTGGAAGCTATGCGGCCATTTTTAGCAAACGCGCCATGAAATATCGTGCGTTGGGCTTACACGAAAAAGACTTGAGTGAACAGGAAATGCGCAACTGGATTTTAAAAGAATACACTTTCCTAAAACGCCCTGTAGCCATTGTAGACAACGATATTTTTGTAGGAAACGCCAAAAGCAATATTGCCCAATTGCAGGAAAGGCTGGGCGCATGAGCTCTAGACAATGGGCCATCTTAGGATTGTTTTTCGTAAACATTATTTACGGAGCCAATTTTATTATTGCCAAAGGCTTGATGCCTACCCTTATTGGCCCCAGCGGATTTATTTTAATTCGCGTTGGAGTAGCTACCCTCCTTTTTTGGTTGCTTGTGGGCGTAATGAAACTTGGGGTAATTGAGAAAAAAGACGTGCCCCGAGCCATACTCTGTGGATTCTTTGGCGTGGCGGCTAACCAACTACTATTCTTCAACGGCCTCAATCTCACCTCCCCCATCAACGCCTCTATTTTAATGACTTCGGGGCCCTTTTTGGTACTTTTTCTGGCGGCCATCCTACTCAAAGAGCGCCTTATTTTTAGGCGGATTTTAGGCATTGTGGTTGGAGCCATTGGTGCTATCCTACTTATCCTAACTAAGGATAGCGGCAGCCAGGTTTCCTCTCGCCTGGGCGATGCGCTGGTTTTTATTAACGCAGCTTCTTATGCAACGTACTTGGTTTTGGTTACTCCGCTGATGCGCAAATACGGAGCACTAAAAGTTATAGCCCATGTGTTCGCCTTTGGGTTGGTGTTTGTTATCCCTTTTGCCTGGAATCAATTTACCGCTATTGAGTGGGCTGCACTGTCTACCAACAACTGGTATGCGCTAACCTTTGTGGTTATTGGCACTACCTTTATTGTTTACCTCATTAATGCGTACTCGCTAAAGCACGTAAGCCCTACGGTAACGGGGAGCTTTATTTATTTACAGCCTTTTTTTGCTACAGCCATAGCCTACGGGGCGGCTTATATGCATTGGGTGGAAGACTACACCGATCTCACCTTAGAAAAACTGGGCTACGCACTACTTATTTTCTTGGGTGTGTTTATGGTTACGATCAAGAAAAGAAAACCCACAGCAACCTAATGAACTGGTCTGGTTGGAATTTACACTGATACCGGTTGCTCAAATTTTTCGGGCACTACATAGCCCGCACTGAGCAGTTCTTGCATTTGCTGCTGTACCATCTGCTGCAATTGTTCGCGTTCGGCAGCATCTACCTCAAAGGCCTCCAATACCGAAGCTACCACTTCATTGGGTCTTCGTTTTCCTTGCGACAATACCCATACAATGGCTCCTGCCAAGTCGGGCAAATCTAAAATCCGAGTGCCGCTACCCTCGCTGATTTGCAATTGATACCGCTCCCCATCGATAAACCGAACGTATCCAGGCAGCATATAATGCTGTTCTGCATTCAGTTTTTCTTGACTGCTCGCCACCAGGTGGGCGTAGTTCCATGCAAAAGAAGGCTGTTTCGCATCAAAAGCCACCACCTCGGCTGTATCCTTGGGCAAAGCAGATGCTACAGTACTTTGCTGAAAAGGTAGGTCCGTTACCGTAGCTTTTGATACGGGATATTTGGATACGATGTGCTGCCAGGCTTCTGCCGTACTGTACTGAAAATGACTCTGAACGGCAGGTCCATCATAGGTTGGACACATAACATCTGCTACCTCCTGAGGAAACAAACAGCGCAAAAAGTACCAACCTACGCCTGCATCCCCCATAAATAAGCTGGTATCGGATACGGTTTCTGGAGCAC
Source organism: uncultured Flavobacteriales bacterium (assembly GCA_964627445.1). Taxonomy (GTDB): domain Bacteria; phylum Bacteroidota; class Bacteroidia; order Flavobacteriales_D; family Luteibaculaceae; genus Luteibaculum. The sequence continues at coordinate 415,202 of CAZVJF010000001.1, forward strand.
CGTATCCGCAGCGATAGTTGCCGCGCTCCGCTGCTTCCTCAATGGTTTTCTCTGCCAACTTGTGGGCCAAGTTTAAGTACTTGGACGCCCCTTCTAAATTGTATGCCGTTATCAGTGTACTGCCGTTGCCTGCATGGCCGTGACACAATATTTGCATCACCCGGCTGGCATCGTTTACATCGCGAGCCTCTATTTGCAACAGCCCGTTTTCTATTTCCTCTTGCAGATACGGGTAATCGGCCAGGTGTTTTTGGTGGTACAAGCGGGGTAAAATGGCTCCGGCCGCTCCATGGCACCAAGCGCTCATATCTACCCCATTCATAAAATGACTTTTGTTGCCCTGGTAAAAGGCATCCATAAGTTTCTCGCGCTCACTGTCTTCCATAAAGCTTTTGCGCAAATCTTGCCAGTTACCCCACTTGGGTACATAAAATTGCCGCTCATGGTGCAGGCCGGAAAGTGCTAGCTGACGCCAGGTTTCGTTTTTTGTAGCACGGTACAATTCTAAAAATGTGTGTGCTACGCCACAGGCTCCATGCGAAAAACCACACAATCCGTGAATCGTGTTGGCTGTTCTGTCCCAAAACAACCCCGTTTTAGAGAAGTACGCTCTTTGCAGCAAGTTGTGGGCTAATGCCTCGGCTGCATCCAACCAAAAAGTACTCTTATCTATTTCATACAGCTTTAGTAAACCCAGCACCGTACCGGCATTTCCATTAATGACGTCATCTACAGGAGGTGGATTTTTACTGTAATTGGGAAGTTCGGCCGACAGTTCCGCTACCAACGGCTCTACCTCATCAGTAAGCAGTTTGCGGTGCTGCGCCAGTTTAAGGGTATAGATCAAGCCCAAGCGCCCCGTAAAAAACGCATAGCTCAACGGGCCCTCTTGGTTTACGGTAGCTTTAGCGCATGCCAGCAAGGCATCGGCCGCCAGTTGCTCGTATTCGGGTTTTTGAAAACGCGCTCCGTATTCCATTAAAAAGTAGGCAATGCCCGATACTCCATGGTACAAGCTTTCGTGCTCTTGCCAGTCTATAGCGCCACGCCCTGCCGAGTGTAGGGTTTTCCAGTAATACCCTTCGGGTACCCGGTTTGCACTATCGAATAACTCGGTAGCGATGGCATGGCAGGCATTGGCAATGTTTTCTTCGTGGCTCTTGGTCATGGTGGGAATACGTTTTGAGAAGAACGAAGAAATAAAATTTTAAAACGCTACACCGCCATGGATTCAAATTCAGGATTACAACTTTTTACTCCTATCTGTCTATAGATATTGACACGGACGCTTCTTGGTATGCTTTCAACTTTATAAACTTGGGTGTAAATCCCTAAACTATTTGAATAATGAAGAAGAAAATGTCGTTACAAGAAATCCGCGTGGATTCTTTTGTAACCAGTTTGAGTGACGCGGCCACCGTGCGCTTAAAAGGAGGTGCAAAACCCAAAATCCCCACCCTGGATGGGTGCTTCACCAACAACACCACCAACAATAACATTTGCGAAACCACAAAATAGACCTTAACTCCTATGAAAAAGAAAATGAAACTCAATGACGTGAAAGTATCCAGTTTTGTAACGAACCTGGAAGCCGATAAAGCCCATCATGTAAAAGGCGGAAGCGGTAACTGCGTACCACTTTCCAATGACTTTTGCTTAGCTACTCTAGAGGACGGCTGCATACAGTTTTTAACCACGAACGGAGTAATCTGCTAACCCATCCGACCATGAAAAAGAAACTCACCTTAAAAGAAGTAGCGGTAAAAAGCTTTGTTACCCAAGTGGGCCAAGAGCAACACGTAAAAGGAGGTAGTGGAGACATTTGTCGCGTAACGAACGAAAGCTGCCAACACGATTACATCTCTTGCAACCCTTGGGAGTGTGTGGCCACGGCTTTTGGAGAAGAGATAAACTGTAACGAAATAGTACGATAAACCCCAACCGGTATGAAAAAGAAAATATCCCTTAAAGAAGTTACCGTAAAGAGCTTTGTTACGAGTATAGAACCAGATAAAAGTGCCGCCATAAAGGGTGGATCTGGACTGCCTTGTGATGCTACAGAAATTACAAGAGGATTGTGCACAGGCATGTACCCTACCTTAAATATGCCTTGTAAATAAGGTTCGTAGAGTTGTAATCCCCATATCAACAAATCAAATTCAAACCATGAAAAAGAAAATATCTCTAAAAGAAGTCACCGTAAAGAGCTTTGTTACCCAGCTCGATCAAAACCAAAAGCAAACGGTACAAGGCGGAGCGGCAACCCAACTCTGTGATTTGGAGCCTACCAATCAAAGCTGCTATCACTATATGTCTTGCAACGCCTGGGAATGTGTAGCAACGCGCTACGGCAATGGCGAGCAAGTGATCAATTGTAACGAACTATAACCCCCAAACCCTATCAACATGAAGAAGAAAATTCAGTTAAAAAACATCGCAGTGCAGTCTTTTGTAACGCAACTGCCCGAAAACCAAAAGCACAGTGTAAAAGGCGGAGCTGCTCCCAGCAAAGAAACTTGCGGGAGCTGCATGGCTTTTATCTCCTGCTATATCACCGACTGCATAGATGACCCTATAGCTTAACACCAGTAGCCCTATGTACTCAAAGGCGCAGAACTAAGGTTCTGCGCCTTTTTTGTTGCCGCTTAGACTACAAGCCCCGTTCCACATGCTTTTTAGGTAAAATGCCTGCCCCGGTTCACTTTTTTAGACGATATACCTCCGTATTCGATATATCTGTTGATATTTTCGATGTACCGGTACAATTTTTAGACCTTCAGGATTACAATTTTTAACAGGAATTTTTTCTGGAATCCAAGCCTAAAAAATTTCATTGCCAAAGAATAATCGCTAAAATCGGACTCCATTTTAAAAATAGTTCCAAGTAAGAATGCCCTGCCTCAGTGAGGTTGAAATTCATAAGAAGTAAATGTGTTATTAATCTAATAAGTCAATTCATATCCCAAAATCCTAAATCCGTAATCCCATGAAAAAGAAAATCACGCTCAAGGAAATCGAAGTAAAAAGCTTTGTTACTCAGCTGGATGGCGAGCACATCAAAGGAGGAAATCCGCTAAGCGGAGACAACAAAATCTGCGATTACCTCTCTAACCTCGGACACTCTTTCTGCAGAACTTGTGGCATTTACTGCTAACATCTGCAAAGCATCATGGTAAACCAATCTTAAAACATAGAACCAATGAAAAAGAAATTAACCTTGACCGATGTAACCGTAGCAAGCTTTGTGACGCGCATAGACGCTAACAAAATAAAGGGTGGTGCCACCAAAGACTGTTTAGACGAATTGATAACTGGTTTTAGTTGTCTCCACAACCTATCCTGTAACCCCATAGCCTGTTAAAAGCACTTCACTTTTTAGGCTGTAAAATAAAACCCCATCATGAAGAAGAAAATCACACTGAAAGACATCGAAGTAAAAAGCTTTGTAACCAAGCTGAATGGCGAGCACATTAAAGGCGGTGCCAACCTAACCATTAAAGGTTGTGAAGTATCGGACCTGGGTCATTCTATCTGTCGCACCTGTGAATTTGTTTGCGACTACGAGTAAACCTGAAAATGGGTAGCCCATAGTGCTACCCATTTTTCTTGTGCCATGAAAAAGAAATTATCCCTCCAAGACATTGCTGTAAAGAGTTTTGTAACCCAGGTAGCTACGCATCCCATTAAGGGTGGAGCTAAAACACTGGTAAACCAATGCTCTGTGGTGTTTTGCTCGCAAGTAGATGCATGCATTACAGCACGCCAATGCACCCAGTAAACCCAAGCAATTTTTTAACCCAAAAACCATAACCATGAAGAAAAAGATTTCTTTAAACCAAATCGAAGTAAAATCTTTTGTAACCAACCTGGAAAAAGACCAGCAAAAGCACATTAAAGGTAAAGGAGGACTTCCTGAAACTATGTACAGTTGCCTGGACTACATTACCTGTGATATTGTAAACTGCTACCTAGACGTAGAAGCATAATGAAAAAGAAAATCACGCTTCAAAGCCTTGCGGTGAGCTCGTTTGTTACCGAGCTCGATAGCAGCAAAAAAGATGCGATAAAAGGTAAGGGAGGACTTCCCGAAACCATGTACAGCTGTTTGCGCTACGTGTCTTGCTATCCAACCGACTGCATTCCAGAAGTAAATTCATAAACCATCATAAACCAAAAATCAATAATGAAGAAGAAGATCTCTTTAAACGAAATCGAAGTAAAATCTTTTGTGACCAACCTAGAAAAAGACCAGCAAAGCAACATAAAAGGTAAGGGTGGATTGCCCGAAACGTTTTACAGCTGCTACGCTTACGTTACTTGCGATGTAGTGAACTGCTACCTCGATATCGAGGCCAGCTAGTAATGAATTAGCAGCGCTTGCTGCTAACGAACGGGGCTCAGGAAAAGAACAAGTTACGTGCCTACTGCTTTTCCTGAGCTCCTTTCCTTTTTTATTTACAAACACAACAATAGCTCTCATGAAAAAGAAAGTCTCTTTGAAAGAAATCGAAGTAAAATCTTTTGTGACCAACCTGGAAAAAGACCAGCAAAGTCACGTAAAAGGAAAAGGCGGCTTACCTGAAACCATGTATAGTTGCTACGCATACGTAACCTGCGACATGGTGCAATGTGCAGTAGATGGCGATTACACGGTGTCTACCGATGATATTTCCACCCTAGCATAACCACAGCGTCCTATGAAAAAGAAAATAAAACTCGAGGAAATAGCCGTTAAGAGTTTTGTAACTAAAGTGAGTGATCATCAGGTAAAGGGCGGTGGCGAATCGCGCCTGTGCCCAGACAATTACATGACCAACTTTAGTTGCTACCAATATATTTCCTGTAACCCTGCAGCGTGCTTGGTAACCCGCCATAACGACCCCAACAACGTGGTGTATTGCGGGAAAACCGAGGACACTGTAATAAATACCGGATCATGAAAAAGAAACTATCCCTAAAAAACATTGAGGTTAAAAGCTTTGTAACCGATGTTCAAAACAAAGAAGCCAGCGACATTAAAGGCGGTGGCGATATTTTAACCGACTACAGCTGCATGCGCTATATCTCTTGTTTTGAGTTTCAATGCTTAACCCAGGAGCGCGGCAACATTTGCTAAAACCAGCGCTATGAAAAAGAAACTATCCCTCAACACGGTGGCCGTTAAAAGCTTTGTTACCACCATAGACAGCACCCAGCAAAATACCGTGCGCGGTGGAGCAAAAACAGTGCTCAACGTCTGTAACACAGGTGCCAACTGCCCCATTTCAGGAATTCGAGAGTGTATCCCTTACACGCTTACGTGCTAAGCCTCCGATTTTCCCCTACCCTACAATGCATAAAAGCAGCCTACCCGGCTGCTTTTTTTATGACCTTTAGCTTTCCCATTTTTTTTATCAGAATAGCACCGCACCAACCCGCATAAACCCCTTTTAAAACGTACTAAACTGGCCGATTTACCTATATTCCGCCACCAAAAATTAACGCCCCTTGCGGATTAAATCCTTCCCCATATATAAGCAGCTGGATGCCATGGATTGTGGCCCTACGTGCATCCGAATGATTGCCAAATACTATGGCAAGCGGTTTTCACTGCAAAAACTCAGAGAGCGCTCCTCTATCGGTCGTGATGGCGTTTCCTTGCTGGGTATTTCCGATGCCGCGGAGTCTATTGGCTTTAGAACCCTCTCGGCCCGCATCCCCTTTGATAAAATGGTAGAAGAGGCTCCCATGCCCCTGATAGCGCATTGGCAACAGAGCCACTTTATTGTGGTGTTTGATTACAAGCGCGGCAAGGTTCATGTGGCCGATCCGGACAAAGGCATCATAAAATTTACCAAAGAAGAATTTTTACGCGGTTGGCGCGCCAATGACAAGGAAGAGGGTATTGTTTTGCTCATGGAGCCATCGCCCACCTTTTACGATACCGAAGAAGACAGCATCAGCTATAAAGGCTTTGGCTTTTTGCTACGCTATTTGTGGCAGTACAAAAAGTTTATCATCCAGGTGTTTTTGGGCTTGCTGGTAGGAAGCATACTCCAGCTCATCTTCCCATTTTTAACCCAAGCCCTCGTAGACCAGGGAATTGCCAACCAAAATATAGGCTTTATCTACACGGTGCTCATTGCGCAAATGATGCTGTTTATAAGCCGTACTTCCGTAGAAGTGATACGCAGTTGGATTTTGCTGCATCTGGGAACTCGGATCAACATCAGCATCCTGTCCGACTTCCTCATCAAGCTCATGAAGTTGCCCATCTCTTTTTTTAATCAAAAGATGATAGGCGATATCATGCAGCGCATTGGCGACCACCAGCGCATCTCCACCTTTCTTACCGGCAATAGCCTTACCATCTTGTTCTCCTTCCTCAACTTTATTGTATTTGGCATAGTGCTCCTTATCTACAGCAGCACCATATTTATGTTGTTTTTGGCAGGAACCACACTCTACATTTTGTGGGTACTGGTATTTATGAAGAAAAGGCGCGAGCTAGACAACAAGCGCTTTGCCGAGCTGAGTAACAACCAGAACTCCCTGTACCAGCTTATTGTGGGCATGCCCGAGATAAAGCTGAACAACTGCGAAAAGCAAAAGCGTTGGGAGTGGGAGCACATTCAGGCCATGTTGTTTAAACTCTCGGTAAAAAGCCTGTCGCTAAACCAGTACCAAACCGCAGGAGCCTCGTTTATCAACGAGCTCAAGAACATCCTCATCACCTTTGTGGCCGCAACACTGGTGTTAGAAGGTCAAATTACCCTGGGTATGATGCTGGCCATCACCTATATTTTAGGACAGCTGGATGGTCCCATTGCTCAGTTTATCGGCTTTATTCAAAGTGCACAGGATGCAAAAATATCGCTAGAGCGCATGGGCGAAATTCACGATTTGGAAGAAGAGCTCCGCCCCCAAGAGGACCAAATTACCCAAATAGATACCCGTGGCGATTTGCGCTTACAGAACGTGTATTTCCGCTACGATGGCCGCAATGCACCCTGGGTTTTAGATGATATTACACTCACCATTCCCGCCGGTAAAACCACCGCTATTGTGGGAATGAGTGGTAGTGGAAAAACGACACTCTTAAAGCTGCTGCTTAAATTTTATCCTGCCGAAAAAGGAGAAATATGGGCCGGAGATGCTCGCCTGGATAACATAGACAACAGCGAGTGGCGCAGAAACTGCGGTGTGGTAATGCAGGATGGATTTATATTCTCAGACACTATCGCAAAAAACATAGCGATTAGCGATGAGTACCTGGACTTTAACCGCGTAAAAGAAGCCAGCGAAATTGCCAACATACGCGATGTAATTGAGACCTTACCCCTTGGCTACAACACCAAGGTGGGGCAAGAAGGTGTAGGACTGAGCCAAGGACAAAAGCAACGCATACTTATAGCACGGGCAGCCTACAAAAATCCGCAGTTTATATACTTCGATGAAGCCACCAACGCCCTCGATGCCAAAAACGAGCGGGTGATTATGGAAAAACTCGACCGCTTTTTCACCGGAAAAACGGCTGTGGTGGTAGCGCACCGCCTAAGTACCGTAAAAAGTGCCGACCAGATAGTGGTGATGGACAAAGGCAAAATTGTAGAACAGGGCACCCACAAAACCCTAACCGCCCAAAAAGGCTATTACTACAACTTGGTTAAAAATCAGCTAGAACTCGATGCCTAATACCGAGCACGACATACAAGAAGAACAGCACCTACACAGTGAGGATGTACAGGAAATACTAAGTTACGTTCCGCATGTTCTGGTGCGCTGGGGTAGCACCATTATTGCCAGCATCATAGTATTGATGTTGGTAGCCTCCTATTTTATTCGCTATCCCGAGATTATACCTGCGCAAGTAGTCGTTCAAAGTACCTCGCCCGCCTCTAAGGTGGTTGCGCGCACTGGAGGACGCATTCAAGTTCGCGTTAAAAACAATGCGAATGTACAGCAGGGAGATCTGCTAGGAGTGATAGAAAATCCAGCGAAAACCCGCGATATTCTGCGTGCACAAGCCCTGGCCGACAGTATTCGAAACACGCGCTTAGATTCGCTACGCAACCCTTTACTACCGCAGTTAATCCTGGGTTCCGCTCAGCAGGCTTACCAGCAATTTGCAGAGTACTACCGTTCTGCTGTGTATCGTATTCGCGATGAGTTTGCCCTGCAAAAAATGACCAACCTGGAGGCGCAAATCCAATCGCTAGGCGATCTTAACCAAAAACTGAAACAGCAACAGAAATCCATACAGCAAGAGGTTAAACTGGCAGAAAAAGAATACCAGCGCAATAAGACCTTATTTGAGGAGCAGGTCATTTCCCAATCGGAATTCGACCAACAATCCTCAAGCTATCTGGCTAAGCAACGCCAGTTGGATGATATAGAGCTGCGCATTATTAACAACAAAATTCAAATTAACGAGTACAACAAGCTACTGCTAGATGTAGAGCAATCGTTATCTGAAGCTTTTCTCACCATCAAAAGCAATTTGTACCAATCGCTGGCGAACCTAGAAGTGGCTTTAAACAGTTGGCACCACAATTACGCTTTGGTAGCACCAGCACATGGTTGGCTGAGCCACTACCGCTTTTTTGGCAAAAACGACCTGGTACAACCCGGTGAACCTGTGTTTGCGGTACTCTCTAACTCCGAAAATGGTGTACAAGTGTGGGCCGAAGTGCCCGTTACCGGAGCCGGAAAAATTGCTGTAGGACAAAAAGTAAATATTAAGCTCCAGAGCTATCCCTACAAAGAATACGGCATGCTCATTGGCGAAATAGATGCCATAACGGCTCTGCCCAACAACAACAAGTACCGCCTACTTATTGCGCTACCCAACGGACTGAAAACCACCTACAATGTAGAGCTGGCTTTTAAAGAGGAAATGCTGGGCGTGGGAGAGGTACTCACCAAAGAACTGAGCCTTTTCGACCGCATTTTTAACGAACTGCGCAGCATAGCGCAAAACTAATCCCCGTGTATGTCTCACCTTTTCCCTTACTTTCTTACCCGTATCGGAGGCGCACCCGTAGATTTAATTCGGGTGGAAGAAGCCCAAGCCTACGCTCTGGCGAACCAAATTGCCCATTTGCGCACCGCCATTTTTAAGGCCGGGCAAGAACTCTCGGACGCACTGTTTGAAGAGATTGGTGCCACCCAAGACGAAGAAGCCCAAAAAAACCTGCTAAACCTAAAACGCCATTGTTTTAATGGTCGGCAAATAGATGCAGCTTCTGTACAAGCTCCAGTAAGCGAGAAAACCGAGGCACTATTCCAAGCATACCAAAAGCTATGGCAAGAGCTCCATGGAAATCTAGAGCGCTATGAACACGTGTTTACACCCGAGTTAGAGCTTCAACGAGAGCAGGTAAAGCAAGCCATACAAAACGATGCCATCAAACGCGGCATGTCGCTATCCAGCCATATTTTGCTGGCCAACCTGCCAAAGTTTATTGATAGACCCGTAGGGCGCTTCCGAAAAAAGGAATTAAAAGCCGAGGAAAGCCTGCTGAAATACCTTACCCGTACCTGTGCTAAAACTTCGCCTTTTAGTTTTTTTACTCAGTTGGCCGTGGGCGAAATAAACGGAAATGCCTGGCAAGCCCAATTTACGGGAGCATCCCAAAGCAACACGACACTCAACAACATGCTGCTGAGCTATTTTAAAGCCGTGCTGCAGCAAATACCCAGCGTAGCCGATGCCATAACCCTGCGCCTCAATCCAACCCTAACCCAACAGCAAAATCAAATCCTATACCTTACCAACAACCAAAATGTAGAGGCTTTTCAGCGCATAGACCAAAACCCGCTCATTGAATTGTTTACCGAATTTTTTGGTAGCGAACACCCGCAAGGCCTGGCGCGAGGTGCCGCCATAAAAGCATTGCTCGATGGCGAGTATGTAGACGCCAGCGAAGAAGAGCTCCGCGGATTTTTAGATAGTTTGGTCGGATATGGCCTGCTGGAATGGGATTTTGAGGTAAGCGGTATAGACCCCTATTGGGATAAAAAACTGATTGCCCTGTTGCACCAACGTGTAGGAAGCGAAAACCCCGCAGTGCAAAAACTTACCGAGGCACTTAGCGCTGCGCGGCAGTTTGCCGAAACCTTTGGTACTATTGCTCCCGAGCAACGCTGGCAACAATTAAAACAGACCTTTACCCCATTTAAAGAAGCTGCATTGCAATTGCATGCTATGGCAGGCTTACCCGAAGAGGAACGCTTGACCGTAGAGGAACTTCGCAAAAAACAAGAAGCCGAAAAAGCAGCAGTCCAAAAGGAAAGCAGCCAAGAAGCAACTGAAAAAACTGCTGAAGAGCAAACCCCTTTTACGCATAGCAACCCCACTTATTTTCATTACAAACAAGAGCAATTTTTGTACGAGGATGTAGCGGCTCAAGTATCGGTAAAGGCCAATACGCAAGAAATGGAACAGCTTATTGCGCCCTTGCGTAAGCTCTATCCTTTACTGCAGCCCTTGGAGGGTTTTACACCCGAACACGAACGCATGGTGGCATTTTATCGGGACTTTTTTCCCGAACAAGAACGCATATCCCTGTTGGAATTTTATGAGGCATATTACCGAGAGGTAAAAGTGCCCGAGCACAAGGCCATAGCCGAGTACAAAGAAGCGCGTAAAAAAGACCCAAAAGCCAATCCACCCCAACCCAAATACAAGGCCACCAACACCGAAAAAAAGCAGCAAGAGGCCAAAGATCAACTCCACCAATACCTGGAGAAAAACAGCCACATTACAAAAGATGCCATACACATAAAGACCGAAAGCATTAACGAGCGCCTAGATAAGGGCAGCAAAACCCTCTCTGTGTCTGGTTTTTTCCAACCGTACTACGAAAACGGCAAACTCAAAGGCGTTTGCAACAGCATGTTTCCAGGTTATGGTAAAATGTTTTCGCGCTTTTTACACCTGTTTCCCGAGGAGATTACCCAAGAGCTGGTTCATGCCAATGAATCGGGCAAAGGCGAGTCCATTTACGTAGAAAACACCGATGCCTCCTACTTCAACGCCAATTTGCATCCCCCCTTGATGTCGCGCGAAATAAAAACACCTGGCGGACATAACAGCGTAAGCAAAAACCAACAAATACCAGTAACCGAACTGGTGGTGCAACCCAAAAGCGACACGCATTTGCAGTTAATACACGAGCCCACAGGAAAAGAGGTGTCCATGTTCGATCTCGGTTTCCAGGGGCACAAAGGCCGCTCGGAATTGTACCAACTGCTGTGCCGTTTTACCCATGCCGAAATGGTAATGCTTAGTAGCGTAATCCAATGGGCAAACACAGCGCACCAAAAGCAATATCCCAATACCGCCAAACCCCAAATTTGGTTGGATGACACCCTGTGCATACAACGCCAAACGTGGGATATCGCCAAAGAAAATTTACCCGAATTACCGCAACACTTTACCGATGCGCAGGTCTATGAAACCATTGTGGCATGGGCCAAGAAATACAACCTACCGCAACAGGTTTTTGTAAAAGCCGTACACCAGCACGAGTTGCAAGAGCTGGAACCTGATGTAGCGCAAAAAATAGGGCGTGATGCTTACAAGCCGCAGTATATCGATTTTGAGCATATCCCCCTGGTTTGCAACCTATTTAAGAAATTACTGGCTAAAGTGCCCAAAGCGTTGCACCTTAGCGAAATGCTGCCCAATACCCAACAGATGGTAGAAACCAACCATGGGCAGTATGTATCCGAACTAATGATACAGTGGTATGAGTAAACCCAGCTGGCACGCAGCCTACCTTTATTACGCAGAACCCTGGCACCCATTTTTAGGCCAGTTTCTATACGGGTGGATTCAAGAAAACCTGGTATCAGCAGGGGTACCTTATTTCTTTATTCGCTATTGGGAGCAAGGTCCTCACATTCGTTTCCGATTTTTCTGTGGCCCTGCTACGGCAAACATCGTGCGCCAACGCCTTGAAACAGCCTACCACGGCTACTGCCAAAAACAACCAGCCAACTACGATTACTACGGTTTTTCTCCCGAAGATCTAGTGGAGATCAACGAAGCATGGCGCCCCAACAACAGCTTGCACTGGGTACAGTATGAGCCCGAAATCCAACGCTATGGAGGTATCCACGGTTTACCGTTGTGCGAGGCGCACTTTAACGACAGCAGCAGTGCCGTTTTGCAGATGCTGCACCAAGAAGCATCTTGGAGTTACACACACGGGCTTACTGCTGCACTACAAATGCATTTGCTATTTGCACGTGCAGCCAACCTCAGTCCAGAAGAACTCCTGCAGTTGTTTCACTTCGTATTTCTAAGCTGGTTCCCACGAGCCGTAGACGAAACCAACAGCCTAACGGCCGAGGAGCGGGTGCAAAAGCAAAACGAAATCTTAAAACTGTTTCAACAACAGTGGGATAAGCAACGAGAAGCGCTGCAACCCTTTATTACCACCATGTGGCAAACGCCCGAAGCCGATATGGCTGAGGTACTGGAAACGCCCGTCTACACCTTTTACCAAAAAAGCCGCGAAACGGTGCGACAGCTAGAAGCTGCTTTTGACCAAGGAAAACTAGAAAATCCCGGTTGGTTAAACTACCTACCCAACAGCAATGAGCTTAGCGAAAAACAGAAAACATTGTGGGCCATTTACGGCAGCTTTATCCACATGACCAACAACCGTTTGGGGGTACTGAACCGCGATGAGGGCTTTATCGCCTTTTTAATTAAGCAGGGCATAGAAGGGATGAAAGCTTCGGTGTAGCGTACCGCGCTTCAAAACCATGTTACTTTATGGGTGAGGCTACCCAGGCCCACCAGGCTTCCCAGTCCCAATATCGATCGCCATAGAAGCACTGATCGAAGGAGTGTGCCATTTTTAAATTATATAGTACACAAAGGAATACCACTTGCATGAAAACCCATTTCAGACTCGCCAACTTGGGCCACCATTTAGGAAATGACAACAATGCCGGCAAGGAAATAATGGGCAAATACTCTACAAAACTCCGTGCTCCGTACGAACACCCAAAACCCCAGTCCCACCAGCACGCAAAAACATAGGAGGTTGTAAAAAAACCCAGCAATGCATATCTGGCTTGCCTCGATTTGCCATTGATAAACAAAAGCACTAGCAGCACCAGCCACAACGGGTTGTACAAAAACAGTCCGTTGTTTGGAGAAAACCAGGTAGAACCTAAGGCCGGAGTAAACCAATTAAAACCCTCATCTCCGTATGCGTAGTACAACCACTGTCCGCTTTGCCAGTGCCACCACACCAGTTGCGGCAACAGCACCGTGGCAATGGTAGCTAAGTACAGCAATTTAGCCCATATCGGGCGCCTCCAGGTGGACCCTAACGTTTTTATACTGACCCCAGAGAAAACAACAAAAACGCCAATGAGTAGCCCCAGCAGGTTGGTAGGACGCACCATTACGCACAAACCCACAATGCTACCCAGCGTAATGGCCATAGGCCATGTCCATACTTTTTTTCGTTTGAGCCAAAACAAAGAGTACAGCCAGCAAGAAAAGAGGAAAAAGGAGTACACATGCGACATGCCCGTTTCCCAGATTGCATAGTAGTACAAATTGGTTCCTACCAGAACTACAAGCAGCAAGGATGCACTCAACCGCTCCGATAACCCGTGCTGAACCAAGATTCGCGATAAAAGCCAAAGACCCAGCATTAAATAAACCACAGCCGCTACGTTTATGGCCTTGTGGTACCCTACTGTAAATCCATCGGGCGGTATGCCAGATATTATGGTGGTGGCATGCGCAGCCAAAAAAAACGGTAGCTGCATCACAGCGGTACCCATAGGGTATTTTGTGCTCACCACGCCAGTAGCAGTATCTAGCTGGAAACCATTGCCTGTTTTTTCTGCAATGGAGTCTGGAAATGTCCTTGCGTTAAAATCGTAAATAAAGGCCGTAGGGAGATACACATAATAGCCTGCTTTATCACCCCAAATTTCGCTGTGGTAATTAAACCTCCCGCTTCGGCTATGTCGGTTCATGCTTAGGAAGAGCAACAGCCCTCCAAAGAGTATCCAGCACAAATATGTTAAACCGGGTCTGACCATTTTTATGGGTTAAATGTAGCTTAAAGCGTACGTACCCCCATCAAACCCAGTCATGCTATCGTTGGGATTTTGATTTGCAGTTCAGGTTAAATCCTTTGGAGCCGTTTCCAGACTGAAATTGTCTTCCTGGCATTGGCATACCGAACGAATGCGAATATCTTGGATCTATTATTGAGGCTTCTGGCACCTCGGGAAGGTAAGGGTTTTCAAAGTTCCGAATCGGATTTTGGTAAAGAAGTGGTTAATTGCCTGGCTACACATCTTCTCGGTTATCGATGCCTTTATCGCCAAAAGAAAAATTCAATCCATGATGTAAAAAGCCCCTGATTACTCAGAGGCTTTATGTAACCAAGCATTTTTACTGGTCACATATTTTTTCCTATTAACTCGAGATAAATCGGGTACAAGTACAAAAGACTACCCAGAATTGCCAAATAATTAAACGGATTAGTTGTATCATGTTTAAAAAACAACCGAACAAACCCGTAAACAGGCAACAAGATAAATAACACCAACAACATAATAACTAAATGATTATGTATAGGCTTATAATACAGATATTTATCATAAATCTGTGTACCAAAAACGCTATCCATAAACATAACTACAAACAACAGAAATGATACACTAACTAAGGCGTGTATAATGTTTCTAAAAATCATCCACCTGATTTTTCGGTATTTTGAGAATCATCTGGCTTAAACTGCTCTTTGAGTAATTCTTTAGAGAAGTCCTGCGTATCTTCATCTACTCCTCCATGTGCATCTAACCCTTGCTTTGATTTTTCTGAGTCGTAATTATAATTTATTATCTGAGTGTTATCATTCCCTTCAGCAGCTTCTGTAGGATATCCTCGAGAACCAACTTTAGACCTCTCTGTTTGATAAATATTAAAATTCTCATCAACATTATCAGGAATCTCTAGTGGCTTCGAAGCAGGCTCTAAAGCAGGGTCTACAGTTAATAATAGCTTTACTTTTATCCCTTCTTTTTTCAGCAGTTTACTAACCTGATTTGCAGCAACACCACCCAAGCTATATCCATATATTGCTATCGTCTCTCCTTCCTTATAATTTTCTTTCACATAATCAAATGCAGATGTAATAACATCTCCTGACAAATTAGTATTATAAGTAGTTACTTGTATGCCTAAATTATTTGCATCTGAATATGTCTCAATATCATTCTTAATATTGATTACAGTTGATGAAACTTCACCATTCGAGAACATATCATTACCACCAAAAAGCAATACCTTTTCTAGCCCTTCCAACTCAATAGCATCAATAACCCTATTTTCACTAAATGCATAAGTACTATTGTATGGGTATTTAGAAGCTAACGGGTCAACAGCAAAGAACCTACCCAACCTTGGGTCATACATTCTGTATTTGAAGTTTATAATGTTTCCAGCCCCTTTAATTTCGTCATCCTTTTCTTGCCCTTGGAACCCATACCGGTAGCCGTTTCCACTTTGAAAATTCCGACCAGGCATTGGCATCCCGAACGAATGTGAATATCCTGAATTCATTCTTAAGGCTTCTTGCACCTCGGGAAGGTAAGGGTTTTGGAAGTTACGAATCAATATTTTGGTAAAGAAGTGGTTTTTGCCAACTACACATCTTCTCGGTTATAGATGCTTTTATTGCCAAAAGAAAAATTCAATCCATAATGTAAAAAGCCCCTGATTGCTCAGAGGCTTTCTAAACTCGCTTGCAAATCCTGCGAAACGGGGATTTATAGAAGTTTTGGGGAAGGTGATAGGTTACTTAAAACCTACTGAGAATTAGAGCAAAGCACACGTAAAAAAGAATACCGTAAAGACTATACTTAAAAACAGCTTTCTGTTTTTTTCTAAAACCTTCACTGGCAAATTTAAGACTCAAAAACATATTTAATGGTGTAGGGAATAAAAAGCAAAACACCTTTAACACTACTGAAATATCTTAATTTTCAGACATATCGGCCATAAAATGAAACTTAATTTAGTATTACATCTATCGCATGAATAAATAAGAAGAACATCAGGATACACAAAATCCCATACATGAGGTCACTTATTTTATCAATAAATGCCTGTTTGCCGATTAAGCCTTTAGTAACGCTTTTCATAAACCTTCCGAATCCAACTAATATTCCGTATCCCATATGCTATTCCTCCGCACAATTACCATCCTCCATAATGGATTCAAATATCTCCAGTCCTGAATACGGTTTTTCAAAGATTTCTTTAGCATTCTTATTTTCAATAACAGCATTCTGAGCCTTAAGAAACGGAGCTTTTTTTAGTTTCAGAGGGAACGTTGCCTAGATATCACATGCTTTACAATCCGATTTCCCATACCATCATAGGTAAACCGTAACTCAAATTTAGAAGAATCTTCGGGTACCACCCTTACTACTTTACCCGCCTGATTCCACTCAATTTCTTGAATAATATCGTTTTTATCTCGTGTTAAATTACCACTTGCACTCGTTCCTCGCTCGGTATAAACTCCCTACGACAAGCTCAGGGTAAATCTTGCCCACGCGATAAACACCAGACACAAAAAAAGCCCCATAACTTACGTTACAAGGCTTTATTTTTCACTTGTGGTCCCACATGGGCTCGAACCATGGACCCCTTGATTATGAGTCAAGTGCTCTAACCAGCTGAGCTATAGGACCTGTTTAGTTTCCCGGTTTCCAGTTACCCTTGGCTTCGCTGAGCTTAGGACCTCCTGAAAACAGGACGGCAAAGGTAATTTTTTCCGCGATTATTCACAATAGCAAAACGCTTCCTAAAATGCCTCGCCAAACGTAATGTAAAAACCGGAGCGGTCTTTTAGGCCCATGGAGTAATCCAAACGGGCATTCAGCTTATCGGTTAACCGCACCCGCAAACCGGCACCCCCAGCTACCTGGGTATTGCGCAAGGCCCATTGCTCATAGTCTTGTGCTCCATTTCCAAACCCTACAAATGCGGCCAGACCGATGCGCCAAAACAGCATCCTGCGCGCCTCAAACTGCAATGCGGTAACGTGTTTTTGCAAAATGGATCCCTCAAAATAACCGCGCAACTTTTTGGTGCCGCCCAGCTTGGGGTATGCAGTAAAAGGCGCCTCGCCCAACAAGTTTTGGGTATAGCCGTTGATGACAAAAGTTCCCTTTTCGCTCCAGGGCAGGTATAGGGTAGCATCTAGGGTTAACGTGGTGTACATATAGTCGGGGTTAACCGACTGCTCCATGGCTGCATCTATAAAATGTCCTTTTGTTGGAAAGAGCACGTTGTTGCGTTGATCTAGTACCGCTCCTATACCTAGAGTAGCTACAATGTGGTCTTCCGAGCCCGGTACCTCTTGGGGAGCCAAGCGACCTTCCTCTACAAAATTGGTAAACTCAAACTGGTCATACACCAACCGTGGCCCCACAAAAACACCGTCGCTCAGTTGGTAGTTGGCATTCAGCCGTACCCGCGGAAAATTAGCACGGTAAAACTCTATAGTATCGGCTGCTACGCCATTGGTAAATCCAAAGTACCGAAAGGTGTAATCGAAGTACCCCAGCTCTCCGGTGAGGAACAGTTGCTGATCGAATGCATAAACGCTAAACGGCAAATACAGCAAGGTTTGTTTTAACGTGGTGTAGGCAAAACCTAGCGTCACTTGAGACTGCCTTGGGGTAAAATTACCATTGGGGGTTTTTATAACCGAGGTAACACCTGCGCCCAAGCCTAAGCCGGTTTCTGGCGTGTAAAAAGCAATGGGAATGGGAAAGATTTTGGCCTTCTTATCAGACCGCGTTTCGGTACTATCTTGTGCCATCAAAATGGTACTACAGCATACTAGTACCAGGGCTATTAAGGCGGAATACAGCGAAATGGAAGGGCGCAAAACAGGGCTTTTTGGTTACATAGTCCTACCAACGAAGTTCCGCCCAGCAGCGATGTTGCGCCATCGTTAAGCTTTGGTAATTGCGCGGAAATGCCGAAAAAACTCCAATTTTTGCAGCCATGTATTCATTCGATGCTTCTACAGTAAAAATCTTCGACTTGGGGGGTGTTATCATTAACATCCAACCGCAACATACCATACAGCAACTAGAGGCGCTGGTAGCCAACAAAGAACAGCTGCCCGCCATACGCCCCGAGGTGCAAGACTGGTGGTTTAGCTACGAAAAGGGCGAGTGCACTTTTGAGAGCTTACTGCAATACCTCAACCCGTTTTTTGCCAAGCCGCTGAGCCTGGATGCATTTCGAACACTTTGGAACGACTTATTGCTCGATATTCCCCAACACCGCTTGGATACACTAGTAGCCTGGGCTCAAAAGGAGCCGCTGTATCTGTTGTCTAACACCAATGAAGAACACATTGTGTTTATCAATCATTACCTTAAAAAGCAATTTGGGGTGGATGGATTGGAAGGCATCTTTGAAGACCTTTTCCTGTCTTACGAACTGCACATGCGCAAGCCCGGTGCCGACATTTACCAGTATGCTCTAGAAAATATTCCAGCCCAACCCAAAGACCTGCTATTTTTTGATGATACGGAGGAAAACGTAAGCGGCTCCAAAGCAGCTGGCCTAGAAGCGGTTTGGGTACCCCAAGAAAAAAACGAGGCCTTTTGGTCTTATCTGAAAACTGAGATCCAGGAGAATACAAAAGCGGTGTAGGTGTAGCTTATTCGCCATCCACCCAATGGTACTCCCTTTCTACCACCGCCACGCGCACGGTGTAGTAGTCGTACCACTCGTTTTGACTTTTGCGTATGGCCGCATCGTGCACCTGCTTTTGGCGCCATGCTTTTACCGCGTCCATGTCGCGCCAATACGAGACGGTTATGCTGGGATCATCGCCCACGGTCTCGTGCCCCAGGTAACCGGGCTGCGAGGTAACCAGCTCATCTAGATAATCGGCAACGGTACTAAATTCGGGATCGTAAACCTTCTTTTTGCTGCTAAATATTACGGCAACATAAGGTGGATCATATAATGGTGGTTTTTTCATGGAAAGGTGTTATACTGCACCTAAAACTAGCAGTTTCTTCGGTATGAAAATCAATGGCAAAAGCTACCGTACCATTTGGTTCGATGATCATCGACCAAATGTTGTATACACCTTCGATCAGCGCAAATTTCCGCACCAGGTGGAAGTGTATGAAATTACCGACTCGGAGAAGGCCGCCAAAGCCATAGAGAAAATGGTAGTGCGCGGTGCACCCCTAATTGGTATTACTGCAGCTTTTGGAGTATACCTTGCCGCCCGAGAAACACAAGGCGAAGAAGCGATTGCATACATTAAAGAGCGCATAGCACGTTTGCGCAGAACCCGCCCCACCGCGGTAAACCTCTTTTGGGCCCTAGACCAACAGGAGCGCATAGTTACCGAGAGTCCAGAAAGTTCTAGCCATACCCTAGCCCAAAAACTACTCGCAAATGCCAAAAAAATGCTGGAGGCCGATGTAGAAGCTTGCAACACCATTGGCTCGTATGGCTTATCTATTATTGAGGAAATTGCCGCAACCAAAGAAGATGGCGAAACCATAAACATTCTTACACACTGCAACGCGGGCTGGCTAGCCTGTATTGATTGGGGTACGGCCACAGCCCCTATTTACATGGCGCACGATAAAAAATTACCCATACATGTTTGGGTAGATGAAACCCGTCCGCGCAACCAAGGGGCACAGCTAACCGCTTTCGAATTACACCAACACGGAGTGCCCCACCACGTAATTACCGACAATGCGGGTGGATTGCTGATGCAGCAAGGATTGGTAGATATGGTGATTGTAGGAGCCGATCGCGTAGCCCGCAATGGCGATGTGGCCAACAAAATAGGCACCTACCTTAAAGCACTGGCCGCCCACGATAACCACATTCCGTTTTACGTGGCTGTACCCAGCAGTACGGTAGATGTAGAAACTCCCACAGGAGGACACATTCCCATAGAAAACCGATCGGAAAAAGAAGTAAAATACGTGCAAGGAAAAGGCAAAGAGGGCACCGAAAAAGTACTGATATGTCCTGCCGAATCTCCAGCATACAACCCCGGATTTGATATTACTCCAGCACAGTATATTTCGGGGTTGATAACCGAGCGCGGCATCATTGCGGCCAACGAAGAAGAAATTACCCATCTGGCAGGCACCTCTGCAGTATGATAGACGAAGGCTATATTAAGTTTCATTTGCATTGGGAGGAAGACCCCCAACCTGTGGTAGCCGCAGATGATGAAATCATCCAATACCGAGATCGCATGTTTGTACTAAACATGATAGGTCATGACACGGTACACGATGTAGGCTTTGGAAACATATCGCACCGTACCGAAAACACCCAATTTGTGGTTTCGGGCACACAAACCGGGCACCACGAAAAGGCCACCCCCGCTCACTTTTCTTGGGTAACCCAATACCACATTGCCAACAACAGCGTGCACTGCAAAGGCCCCGTGAAAGCCAGTAGCGAAAGCCTTACCCATGCCGCCATTTACGAGTTGGACGCACGGATAAAGGCGGTTATTCACGTACACCACAATGCCATGTGGGAACACTACAAAGATTTACTTCCCACCACCAAAGACAGTGTACCTTATGGTACTCCAGAGATGGCACGAGAGATATTTAGGTTGTGGCGCGGCCCAGCATTACCGCAACAGAAAATTTTGGTAATGGGTGGCCACTATGGCGGCCTCATTAGCTTTGACACTAATTTTGCCGAGGCCGCAGAGCGCCTAGAGTTTTATCTGGAACGTTTGCCTTAAACTGGGTTATTTACTGGCCCTGGCCGCATATAAAATCAGTTGCTTTTTCAAGTAGTCTGTTAGATACAGCATTTCCCTACCAATGGTGTTTAGGGCTTCATCGTACTTTAAATTTTGCGCAGGCGTTTGGTCGTAGTGTCTGGGATCGTTGTACGGTATGGCAAATCGTGTATCTGCTCCAGGCACTAATGGACAAGAGCGGTCGGCATCGGAGCATACCATAACGGCTACAAAGTTGTCTTTGGGATTCATCTCATGCGTAAACTTCTTCGACTGCATCTGCCATACTGGGTAGTTTCCAGGAGTTACCGATACCACCGGATTTTTAACTGCCCTAGAAAAAGCCGCGTTAAAACCAGCCCGCTCTACAGCGGCAATAGCGTTGGGGTTGAACGCGGTAGCTTCCATACCTCCAGAGTAAGAGGCAAAACCCTCAATACCAAAAAACAGGGTGCCATATTTAAACCATAAGTCCGATAAATGGCTGCGTCTGGAGTTGTGGGTACACACAAACAACACACCGTAAGGGCTTGCGCTGCCTCGTTTTTCCAGAAGGAAGTCAGCTATTTCGCGCAAGGCTGTTTTGCGCTCTTCGGATATGGCATCAAATTGCTGTACCAGTTGCTCGGTGCGCTGCGCTAAAGCCGGGTTAATTTTTATTTGCAGTTGCTGCGCCTGGACTTGCATTCCTACAACTAAAAACAATAACAGCGATACGGTTTGGATAAAGCTTCTCATGATTTGGTTTATTTACTTATTGCAATATTACGATGATTCGGTGTAAAAAATTTTAGCAGCAGTCGTCTGCTTTAGGCGCTTGCAGTTGATTAAACATTTGATTGAATTGGCCTTTTACTTCCTCCCAACGAGCGGGGTTAATACAATAGCTTACCCGAGCACCTTCTATAGTTCCTTGAATGATACCCACGTCTTTTAACTCGCGCAGGTGCTGACTTATAGTGGCCTGTGCCAAGCCCAGTTCTTGCACCAAATCGCCATTGATGCATGCATTGGCTTTCAGCAAATACTGCAAAATAGCTACTCGCGCAGGATGCCCCAAGGCTTTTGCAGCCGTGGCAATGTCGTTTTGTGCGTCAGAGAATAAGTCGGAGCGAGTAACGCCCATGCGGTTTATTTTATTGCAATATTACGATGGTTCTGTTTTACTTCCTAGAATTTCCCTAAAATCCTGCCGTAACCAGGTCGTTAGAGGTACTTCATTTTCATGGATAGCGTACCGGTATTGCTGTTTAGGGTAAAAGCAAAATCTTCGAAGCTAGGTCTGGAAATGCCGGTGTGGTAGTAGTTGGAAAAACCATAGCCTTCTTGCGGCAAGCCCATCCAACTAAAATCCATTTCTCTATCACTATCGGCATCGTCTACCAGGGCTATGCCATACACCCCAGCAGGAAGAGTAAGGGTAGCTCGGAACCCTTGGGGCGTCATGTATTTCTGCTTATCCAGATGAAAAACATGGGCGGGCGTTTCATCGGCAAAGGTTTGCTGGTCTTTAAAAACAGACACGATAACACTGCCCGCTTCGCTTTCTAAATTATCGATAGCTATTGTAAAAGCAACTTCCTGGCTAAACGAAAATAAAGTGCTCAATAGGAGCGCTATCCCTAAGAAAAACTTCATGTTGATTCTTGTTTTTAGTTGGCTTGTAAAGCGAAAGCATCCACCGACCGGAATATACGGGTAAACAGGTCAGCTCAGGTACCCCAACATCCACAAAAAAATAGAAAGCCTGCTCCACTGTGGACTGCCAATCTGATTTTTACCTTTAAGGCTATCTATGACGCGGATTTTAATTTTGATTGGTTTGCTTTTCGCGGTGCCGCTTTTTGGCCAGCTAGCAAACGAGGATACGCTCTGCCAGAAAGGAAATCGTTTCCTGGGGCTGTTTCAATACGAACAAGCGCTGGCTGCATATTTACAATGCCAGGACAGCTCCAATTCCAGTCCTACCGTACTCTTAAAAATCGCCCAGTGCCAAACCCAATTGGGCCAGTGGCGCAATGCAGAGGAAAGCTACCAACGAGTTTTGCAGTACGATAGCACCTCAGTTGTAGCCTTAAACCAACTGGCCCGGCTCTACCAAAAAACCGCACAGTACAAAAAAGCACTGCAGCAGTATGCACGTTTAGTAGCACAGGATAGCAGCAACAGTTTTTACTTTAAGAACATGGGAAAAATAGCCGTGCAGTTGGCCGACATCCCCACAGCGCTTAGTTTGTATGAAACTGCACGACACTACAACCCGGCCGATATGGACGTGCTCACCCAGTTGGTGCGGATATACCAAGAACTGCAACTATACCCCAAAGCCGATAGCCTCATTCGAAATGGTTTGGCTATGGAGCCAGAGAACTTGAAGCTATTGCAGTATCAGGTGGTTTCGGCTTACAAACAAAAAAAATACAATGCGGTGCAAAGCAGTATAGATCACATTTTCGCTTTGCAGTCTGATAGCAGTGCCTACCTGCTGAAGTTGCTTGGTGTCTCCTATTTCCACTTGGAAAAACCCGAACTGGCCATCCCGATTTTGCAGCAGGTAGTTGCCAAGAAGCAAGATTCTGAAATTATACACTACTACCTGGGTTTGTGTTACCAGGCACAAAATGATTTTAAGCAAAGTTTACACCATTTTGAACAAGCCATAAACCGTGGCGTGAGCGAACATTTGGGAACGTATTACACCAATCAAGCTATTGTTTTAGAGCAGCAAGGCAACCATGGCGAAGCCATCCGTGCCTTCCAGGCAGCTTACAAGAGTACCAAAGACCAAATACTCTTGTACCACCTGGCTCGAAACTACGATGCCTACTACAAAAACAAGAAAACAGCATTGCGCTATTACCAACGCTATTTAGAGGCCAACGATACGGCCAATGCTGCCTTTTCGGACTACTCGGAACACCGCATTACCGAACTTCAAAAAATCATTCATTTTGACCTCGATAGCCTGGAGTAATTACTGAGCCAAACCACAGATAAACCTTGCTAGCGTGCAGATCTTAAAAAATCTGCATCTTGTAGCATCTAAAACCACCCCCTATGCGCATACTTTGTACCGCTCTTTTATGTTTTGTACTTGCCACCTCAACCTTTGCCCAAAACAGCCCCAACGCTGGTGGACACACCAAGACGCCAGAAGCAGAAGTATTTACATCCACCCAAACGGTAAGCATAAAAGGGAAAACCCTAAGCCTAAAAACAGAAACCGGTACCCTAAAGCTGCGCGATGAAAACGACTCAGCCATTGCGCTATTTGGTTTTACCCATTACCATTTGCCCAAAAAGAAAACTAGCGATGCCGATCGACCCATAGTTTTTGCCTTTAACGGAGGACCGTTGTCGGCCTCTTTTTGGCTACACATGGGAATTTTAGGACCCAAACGCATTGTGATTAACGATCCCGACTATACCGCCCCGGCCCCCTACCCAGTGGTAAACAACGAATACTCCATCCTAGACCAAGCCGATTTGGTAATGATAGATCCCGTGGGTGTAGGCTTTAGTAAACCTATTGGAAATGCCGAATGGAAGGACTTTTGGGGTGTAGACCAGGATATCCGCAGCATTGGCTTGTTTATTGAGCAGTTCTTAATCCGCACTGGAAAATTCAACAGTCCCAAGTACTTGCTGGGCGAAAGCTATGGCACCTTTAGAAATGCAGGGTTAGTAAAATACTTACAAGACCGGGGCATTGCTATGAATGGTGTCATTATGGTATCGGCTGTGTTTGAGCTGCAGCATCTGCTCTTTGGGCCTGGCGATGACCTCTCCTACCTTATCCACTTTCCCACCTATGCCACCACGGCTTGGTACCACAACAAGCTCGATAAAAAAGGAAGAGCTTTTGAAAGCTTTGTGGATGAAGTGCGCACTTTTACCGAAGACACCTACGCCCCAGCCCTGCTTAAGGGCGACCGACTCAGCGAAACCGAAAAGCAGAAGGTAGCACTGCAATTAGCCCAATACACGGGCACCAAACCCAGTTATTGGGAAAAAGCAAACCTTAGGGTAACCAACCGCGAATTTTTCCAAGAACTGCTCCGCGATGAAGAAAAAACGGTGGGCCGCTTGGATAGCCGCTTTACCGGGGTAAACGAAGATCCGCTGGCGCAAACCGCTTTTACCGATCCACAAAGTGACGCCATCTCCGGGCCCTACATTGCCGCTTTTAAAGACTATCTATACGAGGATTTAGGTGCGCGGAAAGACCTGAGCTACATGACCAGCGCAGGCTACCGCAAAGATTTTAAGTGGGATTGGAAGCACCAGGGAAACATTGCCTGGAATGCACAAGTGGCGGTGAGCACCCTACCCGATTTAAGCGCCGCCATGAAACGCGACCCCAACCTAAAAGTGCTCATACTAAATGGATACTTTGACTTGGCTACTGTGTTTTATGGAGTAGAACACTCCATTAACCACATGGATTTGCCCGAAAGCTTAAAGGACAATATCATAATGGAATACTACGAGGCCGGACACATGATGTATACCCACGAGCCATCGCTAAAGAAGTTTAAGGAAGACGTGGATCGCTTTATCCAAGAGACCCACTAGCCCGGTCCTGAAGCTTTAGTCAAGTGAACTTTAGGCTTCTTTATTACACAACTATTTTTAACGAAACCCAGCCAGACGCCTATAACAAAGCAACCAAAAGTGCCGTAATATTAGGCAGTAACCCCGATAACCTACATCCCATGAATGCTGGCGCTATTCGCCAACTTTTATTCGCCTTAAACGCCACCCTAATGAGTTGGGCTTGTTTTGGCATTACTCCGTTGCAAGCTCAGTCCAGCCATAAATCGGCTCAGGCAGTTTTTCTAAGTTTGGAAAGCAGCTTTCCCAAACCCAACCCGAGTGTATTTGCCAAGGCGTACACAGGCTACCAAACGCTGAAAGCACAGGGCAAACTGGGAGATAAAGAACGACTGACCGTAATTGATTTCAGTCTGTCCTCAACCAAAAGGCGTTTATGGATCATTGACTTAGACAGCAACACCGTTATTGAACATGCTTTGGTGGCGCACGGTAAAAATACAGGAGCCGAATACGCTCAAAATTTCTCCAATGACCCCGAGTCGTACCAATCTAGTTTGGGTTTTTATGTTACCGGGAAAACCTATTATGGAAAACACGGATTGTCCTTATACCTCCACGGGGTTGAAGAGGGCATTAACGACAATGCGCTAGACCGAAGCATTGTAATGCACGGGGCGAAGTACGTGAGCTTTGATTTTATAAAAAAGCATGGCCGTTTGGGCCGCAGCTTTGGTTGCCCCGCCTTGCCCCTGGCTAAACACAAAAAAATAATAGGCCTCATTGCCAATAAAACCTGCTTGTTTATATATTATCCCAAAGAGAAATACTTACAACAATCGCAACTCCTTCACTAGCATGCATCGCATACTCGCCATAGTTTTTACCCTTTTTTCTTGCTGTATTGCAGCCCAACCCAACGAAGTCATTCGCTTAAAAACAGAGCAGGCCAAAGCAACTGGAGCATTGGCCCTGGGAGAAGCGCTCCAATGCCGAAAAAGCTTGAGTAACTTCTATGTAAACCGAGGTTTTACCAACGCGTGGAATCCGCAAAGTGCCGAGGCCTTATTGCACGTGCTCAAACACGCAGATAAAGAAGGATTAAACCCAGCTGACTACCATTACCCCACATTGGTTAACGCTCTGCAAAAGGCATCCCCTGATGCTCCCACCTCGGGCGAATTAGACCTTTTACTCAGTGACGCCTTTCTGCTGTACGCTAGCCACATGCTATCGGGCAAGGTAAACCCCACCACCATAGATGCACAATGGTTTGTTGTACCTAGAGAAGGCAATCCAATTGCCCTGTTGGAGCAAGCTCTGGCAACAAGTACCGTACAAGAGACGCTGTTAGAAATTGCCCCAAAACACAGCATTTACAAGGGACTAAAGACTGCTTTAGAAACGTACCAGGCACTACCCCAAGAAACCTGGCCACCCATAGCTACCACCCCAACCATAAAGCCCGGAGCAGCGGATGCGCGCATACCAACGGTAAGAAAACGCTTAGCTGTTTTTGGAGACTTGGCAGACTCATTAAGTCCTACCCCGAGCGTGTACGACAGTGCTTTGGTAACTGCCGTTCAACACTTCCAGCAACGGCACGGATTAGAGCCTGATGGCAATATGGGCCCAAAAACCCTAGAAGCCCTAAATGTTACCGTGGGCCAGCGTATTCTTCAAATCAAAGCCAACTTGGAGCGTTGGCGTTGGCTGGCTCAAGAATTTGGACCGTACTACATTAAGGTAAACATTACCAATTATCAATTGGAGGTGGTACGGCAAGGTAAGGTGGTCCGTACCCATCGGGTAATTACAGGAAAACCCTTGCGCACCACCCCGGTTTTTAGCGCTACCATGCAGTATTTGGTGTTTAACCCAACGTGGACAGTACCCCCCACTATCCTAAAAGCGGATGTAATTCCAGGCGTACAGAAAGACCCTAACTACCTTTCTAAAAAAAAGCTGAGCATTTTAGATACGCAAGGCAATGTTTTAGATCCGGCCACGGTAGATTTTTCCAGCAGCTTGGCAAAAACCTATACCTACCGCCAGCCCCCAGGGCCAGACAATGCACTGGGAGCGGTAAAATTTATGTTTCCCAATAGCTTTTCGGTTTACATCCACGATACCCCATCCAAGGAATTATTTAATAAGTCGGAACGGGCCTTAAGCTCGGGTTGTGTTCGTGTGGAAGATCCGCTGAGTTTGGCTGCTTATCTACTAAACGACTCCCTGAAGTGGTCCCTGAATTCTATAAACACGTTAATTAAAACCGAAAAAACACAAACCATAACCCTCGCAGAAAAACCCAATGTGCATATCCTCTACTGGACGGCTTGGGTAGACCAGAAAGGCGAAGTGCAATTTAGAAGTGATATTTACCAGCGCGACCCCGCTGTAATACGCGAACTCCAGCAGGCGCCTCCTCAAAAACCCGACCTGTAGGCATGAACATGGCACATGGTAACGGTTTACTGAAGTGCATTGGAATACTCATTCTTTTGTTCGTTAGTTGCTACGGATTTGCACAACCGAAATATGAAAAAGAGCTGCGCATTACAAAAACTGAAGTACCTCAAACCGCGGTGCACTTCCTAGCGGAACTCGGTATAGAAAACAAGCCCACTTGGTACCAGGAAATTGGGCTAAGAGACACTTCCATTGAGGCCAAAACCAAACACCACAAGCAATATCTAAGTATTGAGTTCTCCAGCCAAGGCGCATTCGAAGATTTGGAAATACGCATCAGCAAAAAGGATTTGCCCCCAGAAACGGCAAAGGCCATAAGCGAAGAATGCGCCAATAGCTTCCAGAAATACCAGATGAAACGCATCCAACTGCAATTGAAGGGATCCATTTCAGCATTAAAAAGCTACCTCGATCGCGGGCACGTGGATACAGCCTTGAAAAAAGCCTATGAGGTGGTCGTAGCCGTAAAAGAGGACGGCAGCTACCGCCAGTATGAGTACTTGTTTAGCGACCAAGGCGCAGTACTTCAAAAAACGCGTATTGTGCGCCACATAAGTGACAACTTAGAATACTAGGATGCAAACGACAAAAAATGCTGTGCTGGCGTGGCTTTTATGCTTGAGCACCTGTATTTTGTGGTGCCAAAACCCAGGACAACTCGGGGTGTTACCCAGCATCAACCTCAACAAAAAGTTGCCTAAAGATTGGTCGCTAAATGTGAAAGGGGAGTCGCGCCAGGTGGTATATCGAGAGGGGTTTAACTCCCAGTATCAACTCAGCGATGTGTCACTAGCTGCTGCAAAAAGAACAGGCCTGCAAAGCAATCTAGCCTTCGGGTATTTGGCACGTCTGCGAAGTGCTGCACCCTTGCACCGAATTTTCCAGCAAGTAACCTTGGTAAATGGATATACAGGTTACCGGCTGGCCCACCGCTTTGGAGCCGACCAAAATTTTAGCACCCAAGAAAATACGGTTTACCGATTGCGCTATCGCCTTGCTGGGGAGTTTGCGCTTCAAGGTTTGGAACTAGACCCCAAAGAGTTATTCCTAAAAGCACAAAACGAGTACCTGGCGATATGGCAAAGCCCCACCTTTACACCCGAGCTTCGCCTGGGCGCTTTTGTGGGTTACACTTTATCCAGGAAACAAAAGCTAGAATTGGGGCTAGACTACCGCTGTAGCAATTGGCTTAATAGCCCTGCACAACACCGCTATTGGCTCGCACTGAGCCTGTACCAATCCTTCTAGTGCATTCGGGTGTCTAAAAACGCCACCCTCAGGCTCTAAAGACCAAAACCTTCCAAACTAAACCCTACCTTTGGCCAAACCCTTGTTTATGCTGCATTCAATGACCGGTTTTGGCCGGGCGCAAGGCTCCTTTGGAAGCAAAAACATTCGCGTAGAAATACGCTCACTCAATAGCAAAAACCTAGACGCCAACTTAAAGCTCCCTAGCTTGTACAAAGAAAAGGAGCTCGAAGTTCGGGGTACCCTCACCCAAGCACTTAAGCGGGGCAAGGTAGATTTCTCTGTATACATTGAAGATTTAGACAGCGGAGAAGCCCGCGTTTTGCTCAACAAAGCCGTGGTAAAAAATTACTTCGAGCAACTGCAAAGCACCGCCCAAGAGCTCAACGATGCTCCTACCGCACTTTTGCCGCATATTTTAAGCCTACCAGACGTATTCCAGAGCAAGCAGCAGGAGTTGCAAGCCGATGAATGGAGTGCCGTACAAGCTATTATTGCCGATGCCTGCACGGCCATCAACAATTTTAGAGAGCAAGAAGGCGAATCGCTCTACAACGATTTTAAACATCGCCTGGAAGAGATTCGCGCACGCCTTGCCGAGGTGCAGCAGCGCTTACCCCAACGAAAAGAAAACGTAAGACAGCGTTTGCTGGAGAGTTTAAAGAACCTAAAAAGCGAACTCGCAGACGAAAATCGCTTCGAGCAAGAGCTCATTTATTACCTCGAAAAGCTGGATATCAGCGAGGAAGAAGTGCGCTTAACCAACCACCTCAACTACTTTGAGGAAACCATGAATACCAGCGAGCAATGCGGCCGTAAGTTGGGCTTTATAGCGCAAGAAATTGGGCGCGAAATCAATACCATGGGGAGCAAAGCCAACGATGCCGACATTCAAAAGCAGGTGGTATTGATGAAAGACGAGCTAGAGAAAATAAAGGAACAAGTTTTAAACGTATTGTAGGGTTTTGGAGCAAAAATGCATCATATTTTGCGCGCCTTCGGGAGCGGGAAAAACTACCATAGTACGCTACTTACTAGGACGTTTTGGCGATTGCATGTCCTTCTCCATTTCAGCGACTAGCAGACCACCGCGGGGCGAGGAAAAAGATGGGCACGACTACTACTTCCTATCGCACCCCGAGTTTATGCAAAAAGTAGCCGAAGACGCTTTTATAGAATGGGAAGAGGTGTATAAAGGCACTGCATACGGAACATTGAAATCTGAAATTGAGCGCATTTGGAAAGAAGGCAATTGCGTAATTTTTGATGTAGACGTCCAAGGTGGTATGAACCTTAAAAAATACTTTGGCGACAAAGCCCTCTCTGTTTTTGTAATGCCCCCCAATGAAGCTGCGTTGCGCCATCGCCTGGAAAAACGGGGCACTGAAACGCCCGAGAAAATTCAAATGCGCCTCGATAAAGCTTCAGAAGAAATGGCCTACAGTAAAAACTTTGATGTGGTACTGTTAAACGATGAGCTAGAACGTGCGTTACAAGAGGCAGAAACTAAGGTAGGAGCATTTTTATCATGAAAGTAGCGCTGTTTTTCGGAAGCTTTAACCCCGTACATATTGGCCACCTCATTATTGCCGATTACGTGCGCCAAAACACCGTAGTCGATGAGCTTTGGTTTGTGCTAACACCGCAGAACCCACACAAAAAACAGGCGAATTTATTGGATGATTATTCCAGGTTAGAAATGCTAAACCTAGCCGTGGAAGACGACCCCAATATGCGGGTTAGCGACATTGAATTTAACTTACCCAAGCCCTCCTACACAGCCACCACACTGGCCTACCTAAAAGAAAAATATCCCGACAAAGAGTTTTACCTCACCATAGGCGAAGACAATCTGTATACCCTGCACAAGTGGGATAAAGCCGACCTGATTATCCAAAATCATCCCGTGATATACTACCCGCGCATCTACCAAAAGAAAAACGAAAAAGCGCTGGCTTTCTTAGAAAAGGCCGATCTTATCCGTTGCGATGCACCCAAAATTCAAATTTCATCCTCCTTTATTCGGAAACAATTACAAGAAGGAAAAAGTGTAAAATATGCCGTACCTCCTAAAGTTTGGGAGTATATTGAGGGTTCTAACGTATACAGGTAATCCTGCCAAAACATGAATACAACGGATACCGATCTGACATATGCATTGATTTTGGTAGCGGGTGGCGTGGGCAAACGCATGGGCACCACTACCCCCAAGCAATACCTTATGCTAGATGGCAAACCGGTATTTGTGCATAGCATACGTCAATTTAAAAAGGCGGTTCCTGGAATTGCTGTTGTGATGGTTGTTGCCCCCGAAATGCTAGACTTTGCCCAAGAGTTGGCTAGCAAACACCTTCCAGAACTTCATATTCATTGGGTTTTGGGTGGAAAAGAGCGTTTCCACTCGGTACAAAATGGCGTGGCCCAGTGCAAGGCAGATATTATTGCCATTCACGATGCCGTGCGGCCCTTGGTAAGTACCAACACCATTGTGCAATGCCTACATGCGGCTGCAAAGCACCAAGCGGCCATACCGGTTCTCCCCATTAATGAATCCCTGCGAAGAAAAACCGAAACCGGAAGCACCATTGTAGACCGCAATAACATGGTTACCGTGCAAACTCCACAGTGCTTTAAAACAAGTATTCTCACTCAAGCGTTTCAACAAGAGTATCAAGGTCATTTTACCGATGATGCCAGCGTAGTAGAACAAGCCGGATTTCCCGTGTACCTTTGCAATGGAAATAGTGAGAATATAAAAATAACGCGCCCCCAAGATTTGGAATATGCCCAATGGGTGCTGTCGAAATAGTGTATGCGTACTAATAAACCCAACATCCGTTCCCTGAGCTTCGAAGAACTTCGCGACACCTTGGTTTCGTGGGGAGAAAAGCCCTTTAGAGCCAAACAAATTTTCGAGTGGATTTGGGCCAAATCGTATACCTCCTTTGCCGAAATGACCAACCTCTCCAAAGATTTGCGGCAGCGGTTGGAAGCCGAGTTTTCGTTTACGCGACTGGAAATATCGGACTTACAGAAAAGTGGCGATGGAACGTTAAAGGCCGCCTTTAAACTGCACGATGGCAACGTGGTGGAAGGCGTACTTATACCGGCCAACAACCGAATGACGGCCTGCATCTCTAGCCAAGTAGGATGCAGTTTAACCTGTGCCTTTTGCGCTACGGGAAAACTAAAACGCGTGCGCAACCTCTTGCCCGATGAGATTTACGACCAAGTAGTTACCGTTAAAAACCTGGCGCAAGAGCACTACGGGCAAAACCTTAGCAACATTGTGTATATGGGCATGGGCGAGCCGCTGTTGAATTACAAAAACACACTTACCTCGGTCCAACACATTACCGGCACAGATGCCCTAGGTATGTCGCCCAAACGCATCACGGTGTCTACCGCAGGTGTGGCCAAACTAATACGGCAACTGGGCGATGATGGTGTAAAATTTAACCTGGCGCTGTCGCTGCACGCAGCCAACGATGAAAAGCGCGACCAAATAATGCCCATTAACGAGCAGAATAACCTGGAGGCTTTGGCCGATGCGCTCAAGTATTTTTATGCCAAAACCAAGACTCGGGTTACCTACGAGTACATCATTTTTAAAGACTTTAACGATACCTTGCAAGACGCCAAAGAATTGGCCGATTTCTGCCAGCACATTCCCTGCAAAATCAACATCATAGAGTACAACCCTATTGGAGACGGGCAGTTTGAACAAGCCGACCCTAAAAAAGTTGACGCTTTTGCCCAGTATTTAGAGAACAAAAACCTGATTGTTAACGTGCGTAGAAGCCGCGGAAAAGACATAGACGCTGCCTGTGGCCAACTCGCCAATAAAAATAAAGCGGCACAAGCGGTGTAAGCTATATATTAGCCGCAAATTTCGCCTGATTTCATGGGTCGCGTAGATCGGATTAAAGCTCCAATCATAGAAGAACTAAACGCCTTTGAAGACCGCTTCCGGTCTTCCATGAAATCGCAGGTGCCGCTTTTAAATAAAATCACGCACTTTATTATCAAGCGCAAGGGCAAGCAAATGCGGCCCATGTTTGTGTTTTTAAGTGCCAAAGCCAGCGGAGCCATTACCGATAGTACCTATACCGCAGCTTCTATTATGGAGTTGTTGCACACCGCTACTTTAGTGCACGATGACGTGGTAGACGATGCCATGGAAAGGCGCGGTTTTTTCTCGCTCAATGCCATCTGGAAAAACAAAATTGCCGTGCTGGTTGGCGATTTTCTCTTTTCACGAGGCCTCATCCTATCTATTGAAAAAGACGAGTTTGAGCTCATGCGCATCATTACCGAATCGGTAAAGAAAATGAGCGAAGGCGAGCTGCTGCAATTGGAAAAATCGCGTGGCGTAAACCTTAAGGAAGAGGTGTACCTGGAAATTATAGAACACAAAACCGCCAGCCTAATAGGCGCATGCTGCCTGGCCGGTGCCAGCTCTGTAAAGGCCAGTGAGGAAGTACAACAAAACCTGTGGAATTTCGGGATTCAGGCAGGAATGGCCTTCCAAATAAAAGACGACCTCTTTGACTATGGCGATGGCGACATTGGTAAACCCGTAGCTATAGACATCAAAGAAAAAAAGGTAACCCTTCCCCTGCTGTATGCCCTAAACAACTGCTCCTGGGCCGAGCAAAAACGCATGATTTTCTTGCTGAAGAACCACCGAAACAAGCAGAAAAACATCGATAAAATTATTGCCTTTGTTAAGGAAAAGGGCGGACTGGAATACGCCCAACAAAAAATGCTGCACTACAAAGAAGAAGCGTTAAAGTACCTTAACGAAATACCCGACTCCGATGCAAAAGTGGCACTAACTGACTTACTTTTGTACACCATAGAAAGAACCAAATAAACACCCATGAAAGCATTGGTTTTTAGCCTGTCGGTTGGGTTTTTAGCCGTGGCTTGCAACTCCCAACCTCAAGAGAAGAGCAAGGAAACTTCCAGCCAAAAAAACGAAGTTTCGCAACGTGCAGAACGCAAGCCGTATACCGAATTCTACCCCACGGGCGAATTAAAGCTCAACGGTTTTAAAGAAGGAGACTTGCGCGTAGGTGTCTGGAGCTCTTGGTTTAAAACGGGCGAGCAAAAAAGCGAGGCCTACTACATAAACGGTAAGAAAAACGGAGAATACCGCATTTGGCACAAAAACGGGCAAGTGCAAGTATTGGGATACTATGACATGGGGGCTCCTTCGGGAACATGGACCTCATTCGATTCTACCGGTACGCAAATAGCCACTAAAAACTACGATGCTCCGGCCACTGAGTGATACCGCAATCTACCATACAGCAAATTATGGATGTAACCTCTATTGAAGAGGTTATCGGAGATTTTGTACACCTAAAAAAGTCGGGTGCAAATTACAAGGCACTTAGCCCATTTACCGAGGAGAAAACACCCTCGTTTATGGTGTCTCCTTCCAAACAAATATTCAAGTGCTTTTCATCTGGAAAAGGAGGTAGTGCAGTAACCTTTTTAATGGAACACGAAAAGTGGACCTACCCTGAGGCACTGCGGTATTTAGCCAAGAAGTATAACATTCCTTTAGAGGAAAAAGAAGAAAGCCCCGAAGAGGTAATGGCACGCTCTGAGCGGGAATCCATTGCCGCTCTGAACCGCTTTGCTACCGAGTTCTTCGAAAAAACACTGCACGAAAGCGAAGAAGGCAAGTCTATAGGACTCAGCTATTTTAAAGAGCGGGGTTTTATACCGCAAACCATTGAGACCTTTCAACTGGGATACAACCCAGAACAAGAAAAAGGCATTACCAAAACTGCGCTTGATAAGCAATACAACGAAAAGTATTTATTAGCTGCGGGCCTCTCTAAAGAAGGCCGCCACGGGCTTTACGATTTTCTCCGCGGTCGGGTTATTTTTCCCATACACCAGGTATCGGGCCAAGTGGTAGGCTTTGGCGCCCGCACGCTGAAGAGCGACAAAAAAATACCCAAGTACCTCAACAGTCCAGAGAATGCGCTCTACAACAAGAGCAAAACCCTCTACGGACTGTACCAGGCCAAAAACACCATTACCAAGGAAGACTGCTGCTTTTTGGTAGAAGGCTATACCGATGTCATTTCCTTACACCAAGCGGGCATAAAAAACGTGGTAGCATCTTCTGGGACTTCGCTTACCACGGATCAGGTAAAGCTCATTAAACGTTACACATCCAACGTTACCATTCTATTTGATGGAGACACCGCGGGTATTAAAGCTTCCTTTCGCGGTATTAGTCTTTTCCTCCAGGAGGGTTTGCAAGTACAAGCTTGTCTATTCCCCGATGGCGAAGACCCCGATTCCTTTGCCAACGAAAAAGGTCAAGAGGAAACCCTGGCTTTTATCCAGGAGCACAGCAAAGACTTTGTTTCTTTTAAAGCGCAAATACTGGTAGGTGAAGCCAACTTAGATGACCCCTTAAAAAAAGTAGCGGTGCTCAAAGAGTTGGCAGAAACCATAGGCCAAATTTCCGATGCCCTAAGCCGTAGCGTGTATTGCAAAACTACTGCCAATTTAATTGGGGTAGAAGAAGAACTACTCCTAAAAGAAATCAACCGTCACGTTCGCCAAAAGAACCGCGACATCCTTAAAAAACAAGCTGGAGTAAGTGATGCGCGCGAGGTAATGCCCGATCCCGTCCCAGAGTTACCCAAACCGCAAGAGGTATCCCAAGGACTTAACCCCATTGCCCACGAAAAAGAGCTGCTGCGCATCTTAATCAATTACGGCCACCAACAGTTTATTTACAAAGAAGAAAGCGAGGATGGCGAAATAGTAGAAGCCCAGGTAGGCGTTGCCGATTTTATTTTAGACACCCTAGAGGCCGATGAAATAACCTTTCACCACCCTCCACACCAAAGCATGTTGGAGTATATCCAGCAGCAACAACCGCAGCAAGAAGCTATTACCCAACCCACCGAACCCCTGCTTACCGAACTCTATGCCGACTTGGTGTACGAGCCCTACGAGCTAAGCCCCAACTGGAGTAAAAAACATTTTATTTACACCGAATCGGAGGGCGATAAACTGGATGTTGCCGTAAAAAAGGTACTGTATACCTACTTGTTATTTCGGGTGGAAATGGAGATTGAATCCATCCAGAATAAGTTGAAATCCAACCTGGAGGAAGAAGAATTAATTTCCCTTCTCACCTCACAAAAAGAATACGATAGAGCCAAGATGAAATTGTCTGAAGAACTCTCTCGTGTAATAATTCGATAGCATGAAACAGTTGCAAGAACTGCTAGATCTTACCATCCTCTCTTTTAAAGAGGTAGAAATTACGGTTGGCACCATCGTGGCCCTGGCGGTAATAATTTTAGGTTTTCATTTTGGACTGAAAGCTGTAAAAGAACTTTTAAACCGCACGCTTTTTCGCGATAACGAAACGCAAACCGCACGGGTGTCTCGCTTATACCAGTTTATCCGTTATATCGCTTATGTAATAGCGGTGGTAATGTGTATCGAAACCATGGGCTTCGACCTTACCATAGTCCTGGGAGCCTCTGCTGCATTGTTGGTGGGTGTTGGTTTGGGTCTGCAGGAAGTATTTAAAGATGTATTCTCTGGAATTGTGCTACTCATGGAAGGCGTTTTCCAAGTGGGCGATGTTATTGAAATTGAGGGCATGGTAGGACAAGTGCGGCAAATAGACCTCCGTACCTCCAAAATTGAAACGCGCGATGGCATTTACGTGATCCTACCCAACTCTAAATTGGTTAATGAAAAACTCATTAACTGGAGTTTGAACAAAAAGGAAACCCGTTTTTCCATTACTGTGGGTGTAGCTTACGGCTCCGATACGCAACTGGTGAGCAAAATTTTAAAAAATTGTGCCGAAAAACATCCCAATATATCTAAACAAGAACCCATTTGGGTAAAATTTGAAGACTTTGGAGACTCCGCCCTCATTTTTCAACTTTTTTTCTGGACCAGTAAACAGTGGGAGATAGAACGTACCCGAAGTGAGCTCAGATATAGCATAGATGCAGCCTTTAGAGATAAAAATATTACAATTCCATTTCCTCAAAGAGATTTACATTTGAAAAATGCAGTAACAATTTCGGAATAGTAAAAAACAGAATCGCTATTTACAGCGTTTATAGCAGCATGACAGTAGAACACATAAAACAGGAAATAGCGCCCTTGCGCGAAGAATTGCTCAATCACTCGTTATATAACGACCTTGAAAGCTTAGAGCACATCAACATTTTTATGGAGCAACACATTTATGCTGTGTGGGATTTTATGAGCATGGTAAAATGGTTGCAACGCAAACTTACCTGTACCGAGGTGCCCTGGGTAGCCTCTAAGGCTAACGGCCAAACCCAGCGCTTTATCAACGAAATAGTGCTGGCCGAAGAAACGGACACGGACCGCCATGGCGAAATCAAAAGCCACTTCCAAATGTATGTAGACGCCATGGAGCAGAGTGGAGCTGACCCCAGTAAGGCGTTAGATTTTATCAAATCGGTAAACGGTAAAAAGGATGTGGTAACTTTTTTGAAGCAAAATTTCTTGCCTGGCAAAGTCATCCCATTCTTAGATTTCACGTTTGGACTGTTGCAAGAAGGCAAGGCACACAAAATTGCAGCGGCATTTACCTTTGGAAGAGAAGACCTAATCCCTGATATGTTCTTAACCCTGGTAAAAAAAATAAACCAAGGCGAAGGCAACAAACTCGATGGTCTTATTTACTACATGGAGCGCCACATTGAGATCGATGGAGAAGAACACGGCCCCATGTCGTTGGCAATGGTGAGCCAACTTTGCGGCAAAAATGAAAAGAAATGGGACGAAGCGATGGCTGCTGCTAAAGAGGCCTTCCAGGCTCGTATGCGCTTATGGACAGGAATCCAGGAAACCATTGCTTTCCAAAATAAAAATATGCGGGTTATGGCTTAATATCCTGCACTACCAGCTGTAGACTTACTTGACCGTTCCAGTGGTTTTCTTCGATAGAAGCAAGCACTTGGAACGGTTTTTTGCTTTGTACTAAAGGCAAGTGTTCGGCCTGCTTAAAAGCAATAGCGTTCATGCTAATAGCTTCACTATCTGCTTGCTTTAAGCGCAGTTTTAAGTGGTCCTCACCCACCACTTTAGCCCAACCCGTATCCAAGACATCCTTGATTAAAAATACGGGGCGTAAATTATCGGGGCCAAAAGGCTCCATTTGCTTTAAAATACGGTAAAACTTCGGGGTGATTTGGTGAAGCGCAATCTCGGCATCATATACCAACTCTGGCACCAAGTCTGTTTCCGTAAGTTGGCTGGAAACCACTTCCTCGAATTTTTTGGCAAAGGCAGGAACGTGCTCTTCTTTCATGGTAAGCCCCGCAGCGCTGGCATGTCCTCCAAACTGCTCTAAATACTCTTGGCAGGATACCAAAGCATCATGCACATTAAACCCGGGAATGGAGCGCACAGAGCCGGTTACTTTATCCTCCGACTTGCATAGC
This sequence comes from uncultured Flavobacteriales bacterium, assembly GCA_964627445.1. Lineage (GTDB taxonomy): Bacteria > Bacteroidota > Bacteroidia > Flavobacteriales_D > Luteibaculaceae > Luteibaculum. The sequence continues at coordinate 453,759 of CAZVJF010000001.1, forward strand.
ACCACGGTGGGCTTGTGGTGTTTTTCAATAAGCCGCGAAGCTACGATACCCACTACCCCCTTGTGCCAATTGGCCTGGTACACCACCGTACTGTGTTTGTGCGTATTACCCATTGCTATTTCTGCAAGGGCCTCTGCTGCAATTTCTTTATCTAAATTTCTGCGTTCTGTATTTAGATTCTGCAATTCCTTGGCCAGCTTTGCAGCTTCCTCGCTGAGCTCGCCTGCTAGCAACTTTACAGCTGTTGCCCCGTGGTGTATACGTCCTGCCGCATTAATACGCGGGGCAATAAGAAAAACCAAATCGCTTACCTGCAACGCTTTGTTTGATCCTGCTGCATCCAGCATGGCCTGTATTCCAGGTCTTGAAGCGGCGTTGAGTTGCTGTAAGCCCAGCGCTGTAAGCACCCTGTTTTCCCCGGTCATAGAAACGATATCGGCTGCTGTTGCTATGGCCACTAAATCTACCTGTGCCCAAAGGATTTCGGGTTCCAAACTATACTGTTGTACCAAAGCTTGCAACAGCTTAAAACCAATACCGCAGCCACACAATTCCTTAAAGGGGTATGCACATTGGGCTTTTTTGGGATCTAAAATGGCATCGACCTCAGGAAGGGTGTCTCCGGGCAAGTGGTGGTCGCACACTATAACTTGTATACCTGCTGCTTTGGCACGTTCTAAGGTATCAGTAGCCCGTATGCCGCAGTCTAGGGTTATCAGTAGCTGCACCCCATCTGCAATGGCCGCATCTATCCCCTGATTACTCACTCCATAGCCCTCGGTATATCGGTCGGGAATGTAGAAATCTACACGGGCTTCGTATTTTTTTAAAAAGCCATACACCAGTGCCACAGCCGAGGTGCCATCTACATCGTAATCTCCGTATACCCTTATTTTTTGCCCTTGTTCTAAGGCAGTCCCGAGCAGGTGTACCGCATGCTGCATTTCATGCATTAAAAATGGGTCATGCAGCGCCGATGGATCGGGTCTAAAGTATTGTTTGGCCGCATCAAAATTGGCAATACCACGCTGGGCGAGGATGCGCGCCAAAATGGGTGAAATTCCCAAAGACTGCATCACTTCGCGCACCTGGGCTATAGGGGCTTCCTCCGCTGGCTTCCACCGTTTTTCCATACCCTAAAATTACCACTAGATTGCCAAGTCATCCAAACGGGTTTTGGTTACTTTTGAACAATGCCAACGCTTTCCGTAGCTATAATTACCAAAAACGAGTCGCGCAATATTACGCGCTGTATTCAATCGGTGCTGCCCATTGCCGATGAAGTGGTGGTAGTAGACTCCCATTCCACCGACAATACCGTAGCTCTAGCTCAGGATATGGGCGCCCGCGTGGTATTGCAGGATTTTTTAGGGTATGTGGAACAAAAGAATTTTGCTAAAGACCAATGCCAATCCGATTATGTACTGTCCTTAGATGCCGATGAAGCGCTGTCGGAACAACTGCAGCAAAACCTTAGCCAGCTAAAACCCAATTTAAAGGCTGCCGCCTACGAGTTTAATCGGCTTACCAATATAGGCTCTACATGGATTAAACATTCGGGCTGGTATCCCGATAAAAAGACCCGGTTGTTCGCAAAAAACTCTGGGCAATGGGGTGGTACCAATCCACACGATAAATACATACTCAACGAAGCCCAAAAACCCGTTTGGGTTGCTGGCGACTTGCTGCACTATTCTTTTGAAAACCTAGAAGACCATAAAAAGCAATCCATGCGTTTTGCCCAAATAGCCGCACAAGCATTGCATTCCGAGGGCAAAAAAGGAAGCTGGGCAAAAATGGTCTATAAGCCCTTGGCTGCGTTTGTAAAATGTTTTCTAATCAAGGGAGGCTGGATGGATTTGCACTACGGTTGGCCTATTGCTACTATCGCTGCACGGGCCAAGTACCAAAAGTATAGCCGCTTATACCAACTTCAGCAAGCGCGTTAATCTGGTTTTCTGCGCAACACAAACCACGCAAACCAAAATGCGGCAAATGTTGCGCCCATTTGGGTTTCAACGGTATCCTCAAAGAAAAATGAAGCCCAAATGCTTACCACCGCCATCCAGCCGAGTTGCCCCACTTGAGGCGCTCGGAGCAGTACAGGGACTATCCAGGCTACAATGCACACCAATCCACCCAAAACCCCAAATGCCGCTAAGAAAGTAAGCCACTGGTTGTGCGCTCGCTTCTGAAATTCTGGATCAATTTTCATGGGGTACACTTCGTATGCCGCCTTGTAGCTGGGTCTTAAATTTTGCATGGACACACCCCACCAGAAATGGTCTTGCCAAATTTGGGTAGCCAAGTTCCAGTACACCCAGCGCATTCCTACCGAATTGCTGTTGGGACTGTCGTTGCTAGCCAAAATTTCTAGTTGAAAGCGCAGTGCCTCTAGCCTACTACGCAACGGCCACCAAGTGTGCGCCTCAAAATGGGTTTGGCCATCGATAATGCGCTTGCGGTCTTCTTCTGTGAGTTGTTGGATACCGGTAGCATTTCTCGGCAAGTCTTTTGAGCTTAGGTAGCGGACGAGAGCACCATGTAGTACATAGCCCTTGCTATTCGTAGAATCAAAGGGAATAGCACTCTGCGCATTCCACGCCTTGCGCATGGCTGCATTGTCCATGTCTCGGTACACAAAGTGTCCGCTTTCGGTAACATAGTTGCGTTGATCTGCAAGTACCGGATCGCGCATTATAAAATAGTTAGCCACAAAAAATATAGCGTAGCCTATAAATGCCACCGTTCCCAACCAAAGGGCTTTACCCCAGAGAGACTTCCAAAAAAACCGAAAAAAAAGCAGCACGAGAATAACCAGAATACCCAAGCCAGTGAGCGATTGCAGGACTACCAAGGCCGCTACGGTAAGTGTCAAGACCAAAATCTTAGCTGGCTTAGCCCAAGACTCGGGCAGGGCCAGTTTATGCGAGGATACCAGTAGCATGGCAATGAGTAAATGAAGACTCAATCGGATATGCGAAATAAAGGGAGAAAAGGCCCTAAAGTCGTTTTGTTTCCAGCCTAGATAATGTGCAGCCGCCATGCCCACGGTTATCGTGGCCGAAATGGTGCACGCGGCAATAAACAGACTGATAAAACGCGTTTGCACGCGCTTAGGAATTACGCTATAGGCAAACACTACTGGGAAATACAGTAAAGGCAGCTTTATTTTCACATCGCGCAGTGCGCTAGCCATATCCGCTCCGGGCCTCAGTAAGCTTAGCACGTGCACTAAAAAACACAATAAAAAAAGGACCAGCGCTATGCGGTGGGTTTTGGTAATGGGTGGAATACGCCCTTTAAAAAACATCCACAAAAAGGCTACGGAAAGAAATATGCTTCCTACCGATACCAAAGCCTTGCTCAATGGCATGCCCAAGGCAATACCGTATAGGCAAGTGTTAAATACGCCTTCGGGTGTTACTCTATTGCGATACCAAGATGCATTAGCCATTGGGCTGCAGTACCTTTTGCTGCTTGGTGGTGTTGAGATAGGTAATTCCTAGATCCAAAAAGGGATCATCTACCAAGGCATGGCGGATTCTACCTTCCTGGTAATAATACCGCGATATAATTTCATTGGACAACACCATACTAATCTGGTGTTTAAACTTGCGCAAATCGCGGTCTACGTTGGGGGCAAGTTTTTCGGAAAGCGCTTTAAACTCTTCGTTAGAATCCTCGTAATACATCTCGCGCTTGGCCACAGTCTCCAGCTTTTCAAGAAACTTAGAGCTCTGGGTAGAGTAAGTAATGTTGGCCGCTTTCACCATTTCCGTGAAGGCAGCATAGTCCGCATCGTTTAGCGAAAACGCTTCTGGGCTTGCTATCTCTGGATGTTGTTGTACGTACTTGTTCGCAAATTTAAAGACCAAACCTTTCGCAAATAATCCAGCCAAAATTCTGCCAGACTCTTCGTCTTCTACTTCGATATCAGGATGAATTCCCCGACCGTCCATCACGGTTCGACCGCCTTTTGTTTTAAACTTCTTCAATAAAGAATCGGGCACCTCATTAACCACTCCAAATTCATCGCGGTTGCTGTAATCTAGCTTTTGGATGCAACGCCCCGATGGAATGTAATACTTAGCAATGGTGAGTTTAAGTTTAGAATTGTAGCTTAAATCTACCGTGTTTTGCACCAGGCCTTTTCCAAAGGTAGTACGTCCTACCACCACTGCTCGGTCTAAATCTTGCAAGGCGCCAGATACAATCTCAGATGCCGAAGCCGACATGTTGTCTACCAAAACGGTAAGCGGAATAAGGGTGTCTATGGGTTCGCTTACTGCGTAATGCTTTTGGTTTTGCTCCTCGATGCGGCTTTTGGTGGTAACCACCAAAGAACCTTTGGGTACGAACATGTTTACAATAGCTATGGCCTCACGCATGAGCCCACCCCCGTTTCCACGTAAATCAAGGATGACACCTTTCGCTTCTTTCGCTTTAAAATCTTCTAAAGCAGTGCGCACCTCAGACGCTGCCGTTTGGGTAAAGGCATCCAGTTTCACGTATCCTACCGTATCATTAATCATTTCGTGGTAGGAAACATCTTTCATCTTAATGTTTTCGCGCTCTAGTTTTACATCGCGCGTCTCATCAGAGCCCAAGGGCTGGATCGTGAGCTTTACTTGCGTTCCCGCTTGTCCTTTTAGACGCTCGCTGATTTCATCGGTAGACTTGCCTTCTACAGGTTCGTCATCTACCGCAATAATTTTGTCGCCCGCTTTTAAATTCTCTTTATTGGCTGGAAAACCCGCATAGGGTTCTGTGATGTACATGGCACCATCTACCTCGCGTATGGTGGCCCCTATACCTCCGTACACGCGGTTGGTCATAATTCGATAATCCTCTATTTGCGCCTCCGAAATGTATACGGTATACGGATCGAGGCTGTTGAGCATGGCATCAATGGCCGTGCGCATTAAATCTCCAGGTTGGGTCTCATCTACATACCAGAGGTTCAGTTCCCTGTACATGGAGGTAAAGATTTCTATGTTCTTGGCAATCTCAAAGAGGTTTTCCCGGTTGTTGGGTTTAAATGCCCACCCTATGGATGCGGCCAGCACTAGGATGATAACGGGTAACTTGAATCGCTTAAGCTTTTGCATAATTCTCTTTAACAACTTCTTCTAAACGCAGTAATAGGTGGTGTATTTTATCGCTAACCAAAGCGTAAGGAGCCAAATCCTTTCCCAAGTAAATAAAGAAAACGTGCAAACCCACATTATGGGTCTCACAAAAATCTCTTAAATCCTGCTTTTGCAAACGATAGGCTTCGCGCATGATCCGCTTCATGCGGTTGCGTTTCACCGCGCTTTTAATATTTCTCTTGGAAACACTAAAGCCCACTTGCACCCCGGGTTGTTGCGGCTGTACAATATAGATGCAGCTAATGGGAAATGCCGTGGTCCGCTTCCCCGACTTGAATAGTGCCTGGATAGATTTCCTGGCGGTGAGTCGTTCTGATTTTGGGAAGGTAAATGCCATAACTGCCGTGTGTGGAAACATCGCCAGATGCAGCTCTGGGATACCCAACAGCCAAAGTAAGCAATGCTGTAAAAAGCACTGCTTACGCTGCCGAGAAATACTATTTCTTTAAAAATTGATCTATGGCCATACTCATAGATGGCGCATTGGGTAGCGGTGCATTCAAGTCTAAACGCAAACCGTGGTCCTTAACGGCTTTAGCTGTTGTTGGACCAAATGCCGCAATGCGCGTGTCATCTTGGCTAAAATCAGGGAAATTCTTAAACAAAGACTCGATTCCAGATGGGCTGAAAAATACCAGCATATCGTACTTAATGTCCTTTAAGTCCGATAGGTCTGAGGCCACCGTACGGTACATTACCGCTTTGGTGTAGTTGATTTTTGCTTCGTCTAACAGGTCCGGTATTTCAGATTTCTGAATATCAGAGCACGGAAGCAAGTAGCGCTCGTTCTTGTGCTTTTTTATGGTATCCATGAGCTCTTGGAAGCGCAGGTTACCCACAAACACTTTGCGCTTTCGGTACACAATGTAGTTCTGTAAATAAAAAGCGGTAGACTCTGAGATGCAGAAATACTTCATGGTATCTGGCACCGTAATGCGCATTTCTTCACAGAGTCTAAAGAAATGATCTACTGCGTTTCTACTGGTAAGTATTACCGCAGTATGATCTAAAATGTTGATTTTTTCCTTGCGGAATTCTCTCGCGTTGACGCCCTCAACATGAATAAATGACCGGAAGTCAATTTTAATCTTGTGTTTTTCTGAGATTTCGTTGTACGGAGATTTTCCGTTACTTGGCGCAGGTTGCGAAATAAGAATGCTTTTAATTTTCAAAACACCAGTTTTGGTTAGCACCTATTGTTTCCTTACTGCAATGCTAGCTTGCTAACACACAGCAAGGGTACAATTTCGAGCGCGCAAAGGTACAAAATTAAATACCATGCCGAAACACCTGCTTGCAGGCTCATAACACTAAGCTGCACCAACCTACGGAGTAACAACAAGAGCATCAGTCCAATAGCTAAAACATGCACGGTGCTATGCCAGCTTACTGGACAAAAAATTAATACAACATTAAAGAGCAGACCCAATAAACTACACAAGCGAAAAACTTGGAGCAAACTGGTACTTACCCGATCAAATAGCGCAGGCTGATAGGTGAGCCAAGCCGACAAATTGTAGAGAAACACGTAAGCCACAACCCAAATAAGGGTGTACAATAGTACAACCCCCAAAGCAACATACGGATTAAGCTCAAAAGGAGTAGCCCCGCGTTGGGTAGCTATCATAACAATACCAAAGGCAATATTTACAACACCCAGAAAGGTAAAGAGGTCTAAAGCAGCTATTCCCTTACGGCTTTCTTCTTCATTTCCCGCCCGCAAAAAAAAACGCACCAGCTGCATCCAAGAAAAACCTTGAGTGAACTTTAGCACAGCAAATACGCTTAGCTGGATAAGCAGAAAGTAAAAGTGCCAAAGTTGAAAAGAATTTGCTGCGAGCTTTATGGCGAATTCCAAGTTTTTTCTTTTAAAATTGAAGAACCGAGACAGCAAATTTAAAATATAGCCAAGAGGCCACACGATATGAAGACCGATTTATTTGAAGGATGTGATTATTACCAAGTAGATGAGCTGCTCACCGAAGAACAGCGCCTCATCAGAAATACGGCCAGAGATTGGGTTAAAGCAAACATCTCTCCTATTATCGAAGAGTCCTACGAAGCGGCCAAATTTCCCAAACAAGTAGTACCCGGGTTGGCCGAAATAGGTGGCTTTGGTAGCTATATTCCTACTGAGTATGGCGGGATGGGTCTAGACCAAATCTCCTACGGCCTGGTAATGCAGGAATTGGAACGTGGCGATTCTGGAATACGCTCCACCGCTTCGGTGCAAACCTCTTTGGTGATGTACCCCATTTGGAAATATGGCTCCGAAGCGCAGCGTAAAAAATTTCTACCCAAATTAGCTACTGGTGAATTTATCGGCTCTTTTGGATTAACCGAACCCGACCACGGCTCGAATCCTGGCGGTATGGTAACTCGCATTAAAGATGCAGGGGACCACTACATTTTAAATGGAGCAAAACTCTGGATTTCCAACTCGCCCTTTTGCGATGTAGCAGTAGTTTGGGCTAAAAATGATGACGACCGTATTAAAGGGGTTATCGTAGAGCGTGGAATGGAAGGGTTTACAACACCCGAAACCCATGGTAAATGGAGCCTGCGCGCATCGGCCACCGGAGAGTTAGTCTTTAGCGATGTAAAAATTCCAAAAGAAAACATCCTTCCGAATAAAGATGGTTTGGGTGCTCCGTTGGGCTGTCTAGACTCGGCCCGATACGGAATAGCATGGGGTGCCATTGGTGCCGCTATGGACTGCTACGATACGGCCTTGCGCTACGCTAAAGAGCGTACACAGTTTGGAAAACCCATTGCCGGTTTCCAACTGCAGCAAAAAAAGCTGGCCGAAATGATTACCGAAATTACCAAAGCACAGTTATTGGCGTGGCGTGTAGGTACCCTGCGTAACGAGGGCAAAGCTAGCTCTGCACAAATAAGCATGGCCAAGCGCAATAATGTAAACATGGCATTGCAAATTGCTCGGGAATCAAGGCAAGTATTGGGAGCAATGGGTATTACCAATGAGTATTCGATTATGCGGCACATGATGAATCTAGAGTCCGTAATTACCTATGAAGGAACACATGACATTCACTTACTCATCACCGGTGCAGATATAACCGGTATCCAAGCTTTTAAATAATGGCCGTAGTAAAACATTATACAGAAGGAGATCTCACCGTACGTTGGGAACCCAAAAAATGCATGCACAGCGAAAAATGCTGGAACGGACTTCCCCAAGTTTTTGATGCCAAAAGAAAACCGTGGATTGACCTGAGCCAGGCAGAAGCTGAAACTATACGTAAACAAGTTCGTTCCTGTCCATCCGGCGCGCTATCGCTTCCGGACGATAATGAACAACAAAAAAGCACAAGCCCTATGAAAGTGAGTTTAGCAAAAAATGGCCCTATTTTAATCCAGGAGGAAATAACTTTATGCGATGCTGAAGGCAACGAAGAAGTAAAAAAAGGCCCCTTAGCCCTGTGCCGATGCGGCGCTTCTAACAATAAGCCCTTCTGTGATGGAACGCATAGCAAGGTAGATTTTAAAGGATAAGCAGCTGCGATCCGCTTATCGCGCTATCTGTATCCTCCGTGTTATTATGGCCTGACCCGAATAAGCGGTAACCAAATACAGACCTTCGCGAACAGCGCTTACATCTAAGGTTACAACGGGGTTGTTGGCTTCGCCATCGAACACCAGACGGCCTTGAGTATCTATGAGCTCGTACCGAGAAATAATGCCTTCGGCCTCCAGGGTTATTAAATCTCCAGACGGGTTGGGATATACTCGTAGTTTTTTGCTAACCAGTGCAGAATCCGCGTTTTCTAAACCTACCGAAAGCAATACATTGATGGGCGTACTGGGAGCAGTTCCATCGGTATTGAGCGCGTACGAGAAATTGTCTATTCCTTCAAAATCTGGGTTGGGCGTGTACGTAAAAGATCCATCAAAGCCCAAAGCAACCTGGCCAAAAGTGGGAGCTTGCACCAAGCTCGCTTGTAGTGTGTGGTTGTCCAAGGTGAAATCGTTCGCTAATACTCCCGCGCTTCTTGCAACGGTTTTACTGGAATTTTTTGCCAACTCATACGCATCACATTGGCCAATTACGGGGTTATCAATGTTTCTCAAGGAATCGCGAAGGATATAATAAGAGGACTTTTTAACTTCTGCATAGTCCCCCGACACTCGGGTCCAAGTATCCCACACATAGCGCTTACTGCTGCCAAGAGTTTCCCCATTAAAAATCCAAGTCAGCGCGATGCCGTCAGAAGTTCGGGTTTCTCGTACTCCACGCGTATCAATGTCATCATGCAACACGGTACGCAGCGATGGATCAGTAAAGTTGATTAGGTTCCAAGGTATTTCTAGTAGCACGCTGTCTTCGGTTAACGTCACCACATTTAGAATTTCTCCAGGCTGGTTTACCTTTAAATCTCCAACTACTTGAATCGCATTGCTATTTAACTCCTCATTGCGCCAGCGCATGAGTTTCCAGGGTGCCCCATCGCTAGCGATAGATCGATAGCGTTGTCCTTCTTCGTAAATGGCTTTATTATCCACCCCAAAATAAATCCCATACGCATCATACGCTTGCGTAACGTACATGGTAGCATTATTTTGAGTGATGGACAAAACAAACTCGGCCCGGTTGGATGTTGCTTGTCCTGTTGGCAATACCGATTCTCCCAAGTTGGCATCATAGGTATCCAAAGCCAACCAAAGGGTATCGTTATTACCAATGGGTTGGTTTAAATAGGCTTTGACACTGAGGAAATCGTAAGAGCTCTGCATAGCAACATCGCTCACGGGAGCCGTAATGCCGTAGAAATCAAAAGGCTCGAATTGTAAGCCCGTTTGTTTATAGCCCAATAAGCCAAAATTTTGTTCGGGAGCCATAATGTTATGCCAGCGAAGGCGCGCATCTAATGGAAAATCATACTCATCGGTAATCCAAGTGCGCTTAAACCACTCGTCTATCCAAGAGAAATAACATCCTCCCGCCAAATTATTCCGCAGCATGTTCTTAAACATGCGCAAACCGTATTGGCCCGCCTGGTCCGGTGACATGCCTCCATGGTGCATCCCACTATGGGCATAACTCGCATTTCCCCAAGAGGTGGGCGTGCCAAACTCGCCTATCACCACGGGCATTCCGGGGTGCTCATCGCGCAGCTCTTTTAAGTAACCAATGTACGAGTTGGGGCCATACTCATCGGACTCTTGTCTATACTTTTCTTCAGCCGAGACAAATGGGGGGTAATAGGGATACGCGTGGAAGGTGGCAAAAAGTCCACCCGGGGCTTTACTGTGATCTATTTGAGCCAAATCAATTTGAGCCGTATCCTCTTCGGGGTAGGATACCCCGAAAATGTACGGATGATCGATGGGATCGAGCGTTGGCCAACTCGAGAAACTAATCGGTCTGGAGTTTCCATACGTATCCATTTCGTATTGCAACACGTAATCCATTTGTTTGGCCACCCATCGCGTAGCGGGTTCTGCATCGGCCACGGATAAATATTGACCGCTGTAAGACCGGTCGTTGGGATGATTTCTATTGGTGTTTAGAATTTCGTTAGGATACACCTCGCGACCCAGAACGTACGCCATTACCCATTTTGAAACATCCGTGGTGTAGGTTCCAAAAGCTTTGCCTAGTCTAGGTGGAATTTGTGCATCGCCATGAATGACATCCACTGCAATTTCTGCATTGTGCTGAAAGGTGTCTTCTAAAAAGTAAAGGTCTTGGTTGTAGCCGGCTAATTCCTCCTCCAACCAAATACCCAACATAAGAAATAAAGGCTCGGAAGGATTGGCCGTATTAAAGGAGTCTAACGCTGCGTAAAACCGAGGGTAATGCAAAGTATATACACGAATGCAGTTAAAACCAGCTTCCTTTATATCGGTAAACCAGCGGTAGTAATCTTCCGTAGTAGCGGCTAGTTCAGAAGGGCTGGTCCCGGGTAGGGCCACACCCAAATTCATTCCCTTTACAAAAAATGGAACGTACTGGTCGCCATCCCAAATAGTGAGGTGGCTCTCCGTGGTACTAAAGGGTACGGGAGCCGATGGTGGACAAACCTCATTGGTTTGAGACCACAATTTAGGGCCCAATGCGAAACAAAGAAGAAGTGTAAACAGTACGCGCATGCCACGGAATAATTAACGTCAAATGTAATGTACGTCAGTTTCTGTAGCTGAGTTCGCGGTAAACTATGGGAGTGATCTAAATCAGCCTAGGACTTAATAAAAGGACTGGTTGCCGTGTATTTGCCGCTAAATAGCTTTACAAAGTAGCTTCCAGAGGCCAAGCTACTTACGTTTAACGAAAGCGTACCTGCTGCATGCAGTTGGTCTCTGTCATAGTACGCTCTAACCACTCCACCCGCATCTAGAATGTAAATTCCAAAATCTTCCTCTAGCTGCTCTGGCAGATCTAGGCGAATTTCATGCACCGCTGGGTTGGGGTATATCGCAATATCTAGTTTCTCCTTAGTAACCTTTTCCTTAATACTCACAGGCTTGGCCTGCACTTCGGTTTGGCTTACATACACGTTGTCACCGCTATTACCACCTGAACTGTTGGCCGCCATCAATGCCGCATAAAAGGTTATGGCGCCTACATTCGTTTCTGGTGCTTGCCATTGTACCGTCCACTCCTTGGTGCCATTACCGTTTCTACCACCTGTGGTGTGCGTAACCGATGTTCCGCCACCAATTAGGCGGTTTTCGTTGCTGTTGACCACAGTAAACTGGCCTTGCTTGTTCTGGTCTGCATCTTCTGCGGTAAGCTCAAAACCAAACATGCTTCTGCCCGATTCCGCAATAGTTGCTGTAATATTGTACACCTCACCCGGAGTGTATCCTTCTACTGGTATGCTGGGTTGTATAGCATCGTCTATGCTGATGGCCGTTGGTCCAGAATGGCAACTCCTGCACGTACGTCCATTGTCGCCAGGCGATCCCGTGTAGTTTCCGGGAGACCCGCTAGAGAAGGCGTAAGTACTATGCTCTGAAACTTGATAAATGGCTGCGGCTAAACAAGAAATAACAACTAAGGCAAGCGTCTTCAGTATAAAATTCATTGGGTTGGCAGTGTTCGTTTAATAGCCTGGAGCAACGCAGCTTCCGAGAAATCGTTCGGTAAAATAGGTTTTATTTCTTCCATTTCTAGCCGTTTCTGGGTTGTTGTGCCCATCGCTATAAATTGGCTTTCCTTGTTTTTATTTAAAAATACTTTCACCCCTTCCACCTGACTTGGGCTTGTGGCGTGCAAAAATAATACTTTAAGGTTGCTGTCGTACACATGTAGTTTACTTTTATACCACAGGTGTGTTAAGCAGCGCTCGGCCGGTAAAAATTTAGCAACCGAGCCTACCGTTTTATCTCCGGTTAGCATTAGTATATTCTCATCTTTTTTTAGATGATCTAAAAAAGCTTTTGCCGTGATACTGGTCTCCGTTCCGCTTCCCGTAAATGACACCTGTACCCCCAATTCTTCCAAGGCCGCTGCCGTAGCTGGAGCCAAAGCTGCCACTTTATATGAACGCAAAAAGCGTTTGTAGTCGGGCCAGGTAGCCAGGAGTTTGGCTGCTTTAGGAGACTGGAAAAACACCCAGTCGGCCTTGGGCCAGGGTTGAAATTCTGGTTCCAAATAAATAGCAGAACGCAACATTAAATCTACTCCAAGCTGAGACACAGCCCGATGCAGGGAACCCTTATCTTGTGGTAAAAAAGTGCTTAGACCTTTTTTTTTTCGCTGCGTATCCAACCCATTGCGTGGGCAATGCCTTCTTTAACGGAGGGGGTTTGAAAAAAGGTTTGATCGGCCGCCTCTGTTCCATGGGCGTGGGCAAGCCAAACATCAAATTGGTCCTTATTCTTAATGGTGTACACACCCAACGGCACTTGACATCCCCCTGAAAGCTCTTTTAAAACGCCACGCTCCAGCGCTATACGCTCTGCCGTTTCAGGGTTATTGAGGTGGCTGAGCCACTTTGCGGTTTCCACATCCTCCTCACGACATTGAAACCCCAAAACGCCCTGCGCAGGTGCAGGAACAAAAATATCTGGATCTAGCTCCTTTACTTCAAAATCGCTTAAATCCACCTTCAAGCGCTGTATGCCCGCAGCAGCAATTACAATAGCATCGTATTTGCCATCGCGTAGTTTTTGCACCCGCGTGGGCACATTGCCGCGCAACATGGTTATTTGCTCGGCATCGATATAGCGCTGCAGCTGCGCTTTTCTTCGGGCCGCAGAGGTACCCACAATGGCTCCAGGCTTCAGCCATAGGTTGGCTGTGGGGTTATAAGCCTCTTTGCGAATAAGCAATAGATCTTTGGGATTTTCGCGTGCGCTTACTGCAGCAATTTTTAAACCGGGAGGACTGGTGGTTTCGAGATCTTTGTGCGAGTGCACCGCAATATCAATTTCCTTTTGGATGAGAGCCGCTTCAATCTCTTTGGTAAAAAACCCCTTACCCTCCATTTTATCAAAAGGTAAATCTTGGATGCGGTCGCCCTGGGTTTTAATAATTTTTAGCTCGGTATCGCATCCCAGCTTTTTGAGTTCGTCTTGCAAAAAGTGAGCTTGCCAAAGCGCTAAATCGCTACCTCGGGTTCCAATAATAAGGGGTTTCATAGTACTTTTTTGGTGTTTTCTTCCTGAAAAACCTGCTTGGTTATTTTGTAGGGAATACCAATGTATTTTTTCTCCAGGTAGTCCAACATTTTCTTTACCGCTTCTCGGCTTTGGCCATCCAGTTTTTCTAAATCGCCCGCAAAAATCTCTTCTTCGGCACGTTTGCGGTATTTGCGCATTTCGGTTGGAATGTCTTTCAGCGCCAATTCTAAGTACCGGTTCCGCAAATTCTGGAAATAGTCTTGCATAGAAGCATCGATAATTTCCTTGCAGTGGTTTATAGCCTCATGCCTGGATGCCATATTTGCCTTGGATATGGGCTGGAGACGCTGCATGGAAATAAGATGTGCATCGGTATCGTCTGCTACCTCAGGATCTACATCAGCTGGTAAGCCCAAGTCTACAATAACCTTCGGGAAGCGCATGTTTTTCTTGCCCCAATGTGCATACACATGGGCGTCTATGGTAGGCGTTTCTGCACCGGTACAGGCCACCAAGATATCGATGTCTTCCGCGAACTGCTCTAGTTCTGGCAAGCCATACCACTTTCCAGAAACCATGTTGGCCAATTCCTCGGCACTCTCGGGCGTACGGTTGAAAATGTGGTAGCGAAAGCCAGGATGGTTCTTTTTAAGAAAGCGCAAAAAATTGGTATTGGTTTGCCCGGCACCCACCACGACCACATTGGCATCGGCAGGATATTGATTCCACTCTTGAAACTCCTTAAAGGCAATAGAAACCACCGACACAGGACGTGTGGCAATATCGGTTTCCGAAAAAATGCGTTTGGCATTCAACACCACCTCGCGGTTTAGCAACCTAAATTTCTCACCCGAAAATCCCTCTGCATCGGCAAAATCCATGGCTCCACGCCATTGGGTAAGAATTTCCCGCTCGCCCACAACCATAGACTCCAGGCTACAGGCTACCTTCATGGCGTGCAGCACCGCGGTATCGCCTTCAAAGCGCTGGAACTGCTGCAACAAATCAATAGATACATTGGGATAAACGCGTGCCAAGAAGGCCGCATGGTTAAAGTTGGCCGGAATATCTTCCAACATCCACTCTACCCTATTGCAGGTAGAAAGAAAAGCCAGCTCTCCGATTTGGAACAGCGACTTCAGCCTGGACAAGGTGTCCTTTTGCAGATCTGGGGCAATATGGAATTGGCCCACCTCATCCACCTTAACCTCCTTATGTGATATTGCGAGTATTAACAAATTTGAAAATCGTAGCGTTTGCAAAGATCATAAAGCAAGCCGCTGCTTTTGTCAGAATCTTGTCTTCAAAAACTAATACAGAAAGGTTCTAAATTGTTAGGAAACACGGGGTATTTAACCCTTTTTTGCATCCCATGATGGCCTTTTTGAATCGCTTAGGACCGGGTTTGCTTTATGCTGGCGCGGCTATTGGGGTATCTCACCTCGTGCAGAGCACGCGGGCTGGGGCATTGTACGGTGTTGGATTAATCCTGGCCATTGTACTGATCCACTTACTGAAATATGGTTTTTTTAAAGCAGCTGCCAAGTATCCGCAATTACACGGCAGCGACCTGGTGCACGGCTACCGACAATTATCGCCCATTGCTTTAACAATTTTTCTACTGATGACGGTGCTTACCGCCCACATCGTTATTGCCGCCATTACGCTGGTAAGCGCTGGGTTGTTGGCCAATCTATTAGGTGTTTCTGTGCCCATTTGGGCACTGGCCGCCATGCTCTTGGTGCTGGCCACTTGCGTTTTGTGGTTTAGCAATGCTTCTCGCCTCTCTGCCTGGCTCAAATGGGTGGTGCTGAGTTTGAGTCTTGCCACTATATTGTGTGTTTTTCTCCGTGCGTCCGACATTTGGAATCTTGTAGCAAACGCATCCTGGGGATCTTTTCAATGGAACCGAGCCAAAGACTTTGCCTTTTTAGTAGCTTTTCTGGGTTGGATGCCCGCCCCTATGGACATTACCGTTTGGCAATCTTGTTGGATTGCGGAAAGCCAGAGCCAAAAGCAGAGTCCGCGTCAGCAAAACCAAGATTTTAATGTCGGCTATTGGGGAACGGCAGTAATGGCCATCCTCTTTGTTTTGTTGGGCGCTGTGGTATTTCAGGGTGCAAATACCCAACTTGCCGAGGGTGCCGTAGGCTTCACCCAGCAGTTTTTGACTATGTATGCAGAAAGTTTGGGATCTTGGAGTTTACCGCTGGTTGCTTTTGCTGCTCTGGCAACCATGCTAAGCACCCTACTTACATGCTTGGATGCATACCCTCTGTCTGTGGTACGCAGCATACAGGAGCTGCGGAACCAAAAAACCGGGAACAAAAAACTGCGCAGGCTATTTTTACTCTTTACCGCTACGGGTGCTTGGATAATAGTCTACTTTTATGGGCAATCCCTTCGTAGTTTGGTAGACTTTGTTACCACCGTTTCTTTTATCCTGGCTCCCATTATTGCATTCTTTAATTACCGTTTGGTATGGCATCATGCCCCTTGGAGCACCACCAAAGCCTTAAGCATTGCAGGCCTTGCAGTGCTCTCACTGCTTGCTGTTGCAGTGTTCTTCTTGTAATCCATCCACCCAAATAGGAATACAGCCATTGCAACAACTTTGCTTAGGCTGGCCTTAACATTCGTTTACATTTGTGGCGCTATTAATTCCAAGGAGTAAAAAATGAAAAGATATTTCGCTTTTGCTGCTGCATCGGCTGTGCTATTGGCCTCTTGCGGTGGGAATAAGACCGAAGAAAAACAAATGACTTCGGTAAACTGGGACGGCATGGATACTACCGTAGCCCCCCAAGAAGATTTTTATCGCTTTGCCAATGGCAACTGGATAAAAAACAATCCAGTACCCGAAAGCGAGTCGCGCTGGGGTAGTTTTAATGAAGTAAAAGAGCGCAATAACGAGATCATTAAAGATATCCTAAAGGACGCTGCAGCCACTACCGATGCCGAAAAAGGAAGCGCCACACAAATAGTTGGAGACTACTACCATTGCATTATGGGCGAGGCAAAGCGCGCGGCAGATGGCGTTAGCCCAATCCAACCTTGGCTGGATAAGATTAATAACCTAAAGCAAGAAGAACTCCCATTGTTCCTGGCAGATTTCCATAAAGAAATAGGCGGAACTCCCTTTAGCTTTTCCATTTTCGAAGATTTAAAGGACAACGAAGAATACGGAGTGTACCTGGGGCAACATGGCCTGGGACTGCCCGATAAAGAGTACTACTTTAAGGCAGACGACAAATCGGTTGAAACCCGCCAGGAGTACGTAAAGCACATCAACAAAATGTTTGAGTTGGCTGGATTGGATGTTGCCAATGCGGGAGAAAAAATCCTAGCAACAGAAACCAGCCTGGCGCAAGACATGATGAACCGCGTGGAGCAACGCAACATTGCCGCGCTATACAACAAAATGGCCTACAGCGATATCAAAAGCAAGTGGAGCAATTTTGATTGGGACGCATACTTCGCTGCTGTTGGCATTACTGGTTTTGATACGGTTATCGTAATGCAGCCTAAGTACCTCGATAAATTCAATACAGCATTAAAAACCATGTCTATGGCCGATTGGAAACTGTATTTCCAATGGGAACTGCTTAATGCCACAGCTACCGTCCTTAGCCCCAAAATGGAGGAACAAAACTTTGCTTTCTACAGCAAGTACTTGCGCGGCGCCAAAGAGATGAAACCCGATTGGAAACGCGCTATTGATGCCATGACCTCTACAGTGGGCGATGCCATGGGTAAAGCTTTTGTGGATGAAGCATTCTCTCCTGAGGCCAAAGAAAAGATTAACGTTTTGGTGGATAACCTGCAAAAAGCTTTGGGCGAGCGTTTGGACAACCTAAGCTGGATGTCAGACAGCACCAAAATAGAAGCCAAAGCCAAAATGGCCTCCTTTACGCGCAAACTGGGCTACCCCGATGAGTGGAAAGACATTAGTGGCATGGACATTAGCCGCGAATCGTACGCAGCTAACCGCATGGCGGTAAATGCCTGGAATTTCGAAGACATGCTCAGTAAATATGGTCAGCCCGTAGACAAAACCGAATGGGGCATGCCGGCACACATGGTAAACGCATACTACAATCCTTTGCAGAACGAGATTGTTTTCCCAGCTGGAATTATGCAGCCCCCTTTCTTTGACCCCAATGCTGAAGATGCCGTAAACTACGCGCGCATCGGTGCCGTTATCGGCCACGAAATGATCCACGGCTTTGATGATCAAGGTTCGCGTTTTGATTCTAAAGGATCCTTTAACAACTGGTGGACTCCAAAAGATTTAGAGCAGTTTACTACACAAACGGCTATCTTAATTGACCAATACAACCAATTTAAGCCTATTAAAGGCAACGATGAAGTGCGTGTGAACGGTGAGCTTACATTAGGTGAGAATATTGCCGACTTTGGTGGACTTACGGTAGCGTTTGAGGCTTTCCAAAAAGCGCAACAAGGGAAAGAAGGCGAAAAAATTAACGGTTACACTCCAGAGCAGCGCTTCTTTATTGCCTTTGGCCAAATTTGGAAAGGCAATGCCCGCGATGAGTTCTTAAGAACCCAAGTACAAACCGACCCGCACTCTCCTACCGAATTCCGTGTTAACGGTACTTTGGCCAACATGCCCGAGTTTTTTGAAGCATTTAACGTGGAGCCAGGCGACCCCATGCGCCAGCCCGAAGACAAAATTGCTACCATTTGGTAGTAATGTGCTAACCCTACAGCGGAAGCCGCTCCTTACCGGGAGCGGCTTTTTTATTGCCGTTTGCTTTTTTGGATTCCGAAATAATTTCGGAAGGACTTCAAGACCACTACCAGCACTGCAACAACGCTAACGGTCATCCTGAACTTGTTTCAGGATCCTTTTTCCTTTTCTAAAGAAATGCTTAAAACTCCGCGGGGTTACCCCAGCGTGCCGTACTTTTAGGGCATGTCCGCAACGGCGTATCGCAAAGTATTGTTATTGGGAATTGTGTCCTTGTTGGGGGTTATAAGCTACCAGGGCTACCTTTTTCTCAATTACTCCGAGCTTACGCAGCAACGACAAGAAGACCAGATTGTAGCTTCCCTCTACCAGGTAGTGGATGATTTGTACCAAATTAATCCAGAGGCTGGAAAAATAGCCAACTCCGTCCGTAAAATAAGCCAGGGAGCCTATCGGGTGCAGGTAAACGACACCCTGCATCCCTACTTATTAGAAAACCTGTTAACCAAGAATTTTTCTGAGTACAACCTGGAGTTGCCCTTTGAGTATGCCATTTACGATTGCTTTACCGACTCTACGGTGTTTGCCTCCCAGGTGAATCCATCCCGCACTAAAAAGCAAACCGATTTCATCCAAAAAATAGACTGGAAAACGGATGGACACTACTTTGGTGTGTATTTTCCTAGCCTACCTAACGCGTGGTTGAACCTCCCTGTCATCCTCAGGTTGTCTTCCATTCTTCTAGGCATACTCCTACTGTTTTTTGGATACACCCTGTGGATCGTACTCAAAGAAAAACGGCTCCACACTGTTAAATACGACTTCATTAACAATGTAACCCACCAACTTAAAACACCGGTTAGCGCACTGGTACTGGGAGTTAAAGCCCTGGAAAACAGCCCCAGCAATAGCGAGCGATACATTGGCATTATTAAGAAAGAAGCGCTACAGCTTAAGCACATCATAAACCAGGTATTGTGGGCCTCGAAAACAGAAAACGGCCAAAATCAATCGCCTACCCAAAAGATAAACCTACACGCTTTTATTAGCCAGTGGGCAGAAACCAAAGAACGATCGGTGCACCTTAGTGGCCATGAGAATATAACCGTACTCGGAGTGCCCGATCTTCTGACTACGGTACTCGATAACCTTTACGACAACAGCCTAGTGCACAACCCAGAACCGGTTTCCTTAGCGATAAACGTGGAGCTTACTGGCCGCAGAGCAATAATACACTACCGCGACACGGGTAGAGGCATCCCCGAAAAGTTTAGCAAACAGATTTTTGAAAAATTCCACTCCGGCAACGACATGCAAACCAACGAGCCCAGAAAAGGCTTTGGTCTGGGCCTGTACATTTGCAAACAAGCCTTAAAAAATATGGGTGGACAAATAGCCCTGCAGCCCAGCACTTCTGGGGTACATTTTACCATAACCCTTCCAACCGTTTACACATGAAAGGCACCATACTCCTTGTTGAAGATGATGTAAGCATAGGCAGCCTATTGTTTGACCTTATTAAGGGCGCCCAATACAAAGTACGTTGGGCTAAAAACGGCACAGAAGCACTGCAACTTTTTAGTAGCCAGGCTTTTACCTGCATTTTACTAGACATCATGATGCCTGAAAAAAATGGCTTCGAAGTATTGGAAGCCATCCGAAAGGTAAATGCAGAAATTCCTGTCATTGTACTTACGGCAAAATCAGAGATCGTAGATAAAAAACAAGCCTTTGAGTTGGGCGCAGACGATTACGTGGTAAAACCCTTTGAATGGGAGGAACTCGAATTGCGCCTGGCATCCAAACACCGCAATGCACCCGAAGCAGCAATGTACGAGGTAGGATCGCTGCAGTTCGATCCATCGCGACAGCAACTTAAAAACGCAAAAGGAGAGCCACAAAACTTATCGGGTAGAGAGAGTCAGGTGCTGTACATATTATGCCAACACAAAAATAAGGCGGTGCAGCGCCAAGATTTGCTCAATTTGGTATGGGGCATAGATAGCTATCAAAACAGCCGCAATTTGGATGTGGTTATCTCTCGCATTCGCGGTTATTTAAAGGCAGATCCTAAGGTAAAAATCGAGAATATCCACGGTAAGGGTTTTGAACTGGTTGCATAAAAGCCCATAGTATACCCAGAGCACCCTATCTCCTGCGTTAGCCCAAATGGATTGCCTAAATTCGCGCCAGATTTTAGGTAGCATGAGCGATTACAAGCACGTTGAAATAGAAAACAAGTGGAAAAAGTACTGGGCGGAAAACCAAACGTTTAAAGCCGAAGACCACAGCGACAAACCCAAGTATTATGTACTGGACATGTTTCCTTACCCTTCTGGGGCAGGGCTACACGTAGGTCACCCGCTAGGATATATTGCTGGAGACGTAATTGCGCGCTACAAACGCCACCAAGGCTACAACGTGCTACACCCTATGGGCTACGACTCGTTTGGATTGCCAGCCGAGCAGTACGCCATACAAACCGGGCAACATCCAGCCATTACCACAGAAAACAACATTGCACGCTATCGCCAACAGCTCGACAACATTGGCTTCTCCTTCGATTGGAGTCGCGAGGTACGCACCAGCGACCCCAAATACTACCGCTGGACACAATGGATATTCAAGCAATTATTTGACGCTTGGTTTAATCAAAACACCAACAAAGCCGAGAGTATTGAAACTCTTGTGACCCATTTTGAAACCAAAGGAAATGCCGAGGTACACGCGGCAACGAGCTGCGATACCCAATTCTCCGCTGCAGAATGGAAAGCCTTTTCGGATGCTGAAAAAGAAAACATCCTCCAAGAATATCGCCTCACCTACCTGGCAGACACCATGGTAAACTGGTGCGAAGAACTGGGTACCGTTTTGGCTAACGATGAAGTAAAAGATGGAAAATCAGAGCGTGGCGGATTTCCCGTAGTGCAAAAACGCATGAAGCAGTGGATGATGCGTATTAGCGCGTATGCCGATCGGCTGCTCTCCGATTTAGACACGCTGGAGTGGAGCGATGCCCTCAAGGAAATTCAGCGCAACTGGATTGGAAAATCCAAAGGAGCATCGGTAAACTTTGCAGTAGCCGGCCACGATGCTACCATTTCGGTTTTTACCACCCGACCCGACACCATTTTTGGTGTAAGTTTCATGGTATTGGCGCCCGAGCATGAGTTGGTAGCACAAATTACCACCGAAGAACAACGCGAGGCCGTAGACGCCTACGTTAAAGCTGCAGGATTAAAAAGCGAGCGCGACCGCCAGGCCGAGAGCGAAACCATTACGGGGTGCAACACGGGAGCCTTCGCCATCCACCCATTTACAGGAAACAAAGTGCCCGTATTCATTGCAGATTACGTTTTGGCAGGATACGGTACGGGTGCCGTAATGGCCGTTCCGGCAGGAGATCAGCGCGATTACAACTTCGCCAAGCATTTCAACCTGCCTATTCTTCCGGTATTTGAGGGAGTAGATATTTCGGAAGAAGCCAATCCTACCAAAGACCACAAGATCATAAACTCCGATTTCCTCAACGGACTAACCGGGCATGAGGGCATTACAAAAGCCATTGCAGAGATAGAAAAGCAAGGCCTTGGAAAAGGAAAAACCAACTTCCGCTTGCGCGATGCGGTTTTCTCCCGCCAACGCTACTGGGGCGAGCCTTTCCCGGTATATTACAAAAACGGGGTACCGCATACCCTGGCCGATGACCAATTGCCGGTAACGCTTCCCGAAATTGACGAATATCTTCCTACCAAAGATGGCCAACCGCCTCTGGGCCGTGCCGCTAAAGATGCATGGAATGTGCAGGTAGATGCCGACCAGATGGAACTGAATA
Source organism: uncultured Flavobacteriales bacterium (assembly GCA_964627445.1). GTDB lineage: Bacteria > Bacteroidota > Bacteroidia > Flavobacteriales_D > Luteibaculaceae > Luteibaculum. The sequence goes on from CAZVJF010000001.1 coordinate 476,047, forward strand.
CCATGCCCGGTTGGGCGGGTTCCTCGTGGTACTTTGCGCGTTACTGCGATCCCCACAACGAAACCGCCTTTGCTGATAAAGACAAGCTGGAGTACTGGCAAAATGTAGACCTTTACATAGGTGGGGCAGAGCACGCCACCGGGCACCTTTTGTATGCCCGTTTCTGGACTAAGTTCCTACACGATATGGGTCACCTCCCCTACAGCGAGCCCTTTAAAAAGCTCATTAACCAGGGAATGATTTTGGGGCGTAGCAACTTTGTTTTTCGAGATAAAGACAAAAACTACAGCAACACCTTTGTGCCTAAAAAGCTGTGGAAGGAATACTGCGAAAAATTCCCTTCTGAGGAATACTCGAATATTGGCCAACGCTTTCAGAAGCTCCACGTGGATATTAACATCGTGGAAAATGACCAGTTGGATTTGGAGCAATTCCGCAACATGCTTCCTGAGTATAAAGACGCCCAATTCTACCCCGAAGGAAGTACCCGCTTTAAGTGCGGTGCCGAGGTAGAGAAGATGTCCAAATCCAAACTGAACGTACAAAACCCGGATGATCTGGTTGCTCAATACGGAGCCGACACCTTGCGTTGCTACGAAATGTTTTTAGGCCCCCTGGAGCAACACAAACCCTGGGATACGCAAGGCATTATTGGCGTGTACAACTTCTTAAAGAAAATGTGGCGCCTGTACCACCCCGAGAGTGGAGCTATAAGCACGGATGCAGCGGATAAAAAGGAGTTGAAAGTACTACATACCGCCATAAAAGGTATTAACGAAGACATTGCACGCTACTCGTTTAATACCGTGGTAAGCAAGCTGATGATTTGTGTAAACGAATTGCAGCAGCTGAACTGTGCTAAAAAAGAAATCTTAGAGCCGCTGGCTATTTTGTTGTCACCCTATGCGCCTCATATGGCAGAGGAGCTTTGGACCCTTCTCGGACACAGCAACAGTATTTCCTTTGCTGCTTATCCGCAAGCGAACGAAGAATATCTTGTAGAAGATTCCTTTGAATACCCCGTGTCTTTTAACGGGAAAATGAGGTTTAAGCTAGAGTTACCGTTAAACTTGAGCAAAGATGCTATTGAGCAAGAAGTACTGCAAAACCCCAATTCTGCCAAATATTTGGCCGACAAAAAACCTAAAAAGGTAATCGTAGTACCTAAGAAAATAGTTAACGTTGTGGTGTAATGGCACGCATTTTGAAACTGCTTGGAATATGAAGACGCTAATTTACATCCTCAGCTTACTTGTAGTTTCGAATCCCATTTGGGCAAAACTACAGCCGCAAGGCGATGAAGAAGGCATTCCTGACACCTTGCGCCAAATCAACCTCAACGCATTTCAGCCGGGTGAGCGCTTAGATTATGTGCTGCACTACGGTATTGTAAATGCAGGCGTAGCCACGCTAACCGTAAAAGAGTCTGAGCACAAAATTTACGGTAGAGATTTGCTACACATTGTAGGAACCGGACGCTCTGTGGGTGCCTTCAACTGGTTTTTTAAGGTGCGCGACCGCTACGAAACTTACATTGACCAAGAAGGCATTTTCCCTTGGGTATTTGTACGTAGGGTGAACGAGGGTGGCTTTATTATCAACCAGGATTACAAGTTTTTCCAGCACCAAAAAAAGGTAGATAATGGCAAAGGCGAGGAATACCCTACACCAGAATACGTACAAGATATGCTCTCTGCCTTTTATTATGGCCGCACCATAAACTTCGATACGGCTAAAATTGGCGATATCTTTGTCATTCCCTCCTTTGTAGACAACGAAGTATGGCCTTTGCGTATCAAATACGTGGGTAAAGAAACTATAGGCGTACGAAGTGGAAAATACCGCTGCATGCGCTTTGTACCCGTAGTGCAAGAAGGACGCATATTTAAAGACGAAGAAGATTTAAGCGTCTGGATTACAGACGATAAAAACCGTATTCCGGTGTTGGCTAAAGCTAGTGTTCTAGTGGGATCTATTAAGATGGAACTCACCGACTTTGATGGCTTGGCCAACCCCGTAGCTAAATTGAAATAAACACATTGAGCACTTTGGATATTAACGACTCGCTAAAAGAGAAACTCGTTGCCCTGGATGAAAAATTTAAGAAACGCGGGCAAGATTTAGGCTCTTATCTAGACGGTTTACTGCACAGCGAGTTTCTAACCTACTGGGATTATATCCACCTGGATACCCTTCTATCGCTACAAACTCCGCGGACGGTATATGGAGATGAGAACATCTTTATCATGTACCACCAAATTACCGAGCTGTATTTTAAGCTTACCCTGCAGGAATTGCAATGCATAACCGGTACCTCTAAAACTGCTGAGTGGTCTACCGATTTGGCGGTGGTCAAGTTAAAGCGCATCAACAACTACTTCCGTGCTTTGGTACATTCCTTTGGTATCATGATCGATGGCATGGACAAAGAGCAGTTTATGAAGTTTCGTATGGCGTTGCTTCCGGCCTCAGGATTCCAATCTGCGCAGTATCGCAAAATTGAGATGTATTGCACTGCCATAGAGAATTTGGTGCACCACAGCAAAAGAGATCTTGCGGCTAAAACCTCAGATGAGAATTACATAAAAACCCTCTACAACAACATTTACTGGAAGTTTGGTGCCAGCCAGGAAGACGGGGAAAAAACCCTCACCCTCAAAATGTTTGAGGAGAAATACGATAAGGAGCTCTTAAAACTCATTAAAGATCTGCGCTTTAACAACCTTCACCATTTATGCCAGGAGGGATATTTGGATACCAACAACAAGGAAATTCGCAATCAACTGCGCACCTTGGATCTGTTGGTTAATGTAGACTGGCCTTTGGTGCACTACAAATCGGCCGTACGCTATCTAAAGCAGAAAAATGTTCCTGCTACAGGAGGAACCAATTGGCAGTCTTACTTGCCACCCCATTTCCAAAAGCGCATTTTCTTCCCTATGCTATGGAGCGAAGAAGAAAAGCAAGAGTGGGGTAAGAATTGGGTGGAAAGCGCGTTACGGATAGAGTAAGCTATGTCGGTAAAACTCTTTGTTCGGTATTTAATCTTGGCCGGCATTCTGTTTTTACTCTTTGCCTATGCTAGCTCCTGGCTGCGTAGCACAAAGAAAAAATCAGAACCCGCCCCTTTTATAACCAAGCCCGATACGAGTACCACCGCAAAAGAACCAACATATTATCTAGGCATACCCGTAGAAAACTACCGTATTGAAGAAGGCGTGGTGCACCGCGGTGAAGTGATTGGCGACATTCTAGCCGATTACAATGTAGCCTGGGAAGATATTCTTACCCTGGTTAAAGAGAGCAAAGCGGTGTACGACCTTACCAAAATTCGTGCAGGCAATAGCTACTCGGTATACCTAAACCCCATTGACAGCCTGCCCAATCCAGCCTACTTTGTATACCAAATAGATGCGGTAGACCACGTTAAAATTTCGCTGCGCGACAGCCTTACCGTAGCTAAAGTATCGTTACCGGTAGCCCTTAAGCGCCACCAAACAGATATAACCATAACCAGCAGCTTATACGAGGCCTTTGCAGAAGCCGATTTGCCCATAACCCTGGCATTAAAATTGGCCGACATCTACGCGTGGACGGTAGATTTTTACCGCTTAGAAAAGAACGATAAGTTCTATTGCCTGTACGAAAACCGATATGTAAACGGTGATGTAGTAGGCACTGGAGATGTAATTGCCGCTTGCTACATTAATGGTGATGATACCTTGCAGGCCTACCGCTTTTACCACGACAGTCTGGATGCGTACCAGTACTTTTCGCATGCTGGAGAAAATCTGCAACGGAGCATGCTAAAATCACCCCTGGAGTTCGGCCGCATAACATCTGGTTTTACCCGCAGACGCTTCCACCCAGTACAAAAACGCTACAAAGCGCACTTGGGAACCGATTATGCGGCACCGCGTGGCACACCCATTTTAGCGGTAGGAAATGGAACTATCATTAAAGCCGAACGTGGTCGCTATAACGGCAACTACGTTAAAATTCGCCATAATAACACCTATACCTCCCAATACTTACACATGAGCGGATTTGCTAAAAAAACGCGTGTAGGTGCCAAAGTGCAGCAAGGAGATGTGATCGGATACGTAGGTGCTACTGGCTTGGCCACCGGACCCCACGTGTGTTTTCGGTTGTGGAAAAACGGACGGCAGGTAAACCACTTGCGAGAGAAATTTAGTCCTGCAGCACCCCTACCCCAATATCAGATGCCTTTGTTTGCAGATTCGGTAGCACTTTGGCAACCCTCCCTACTTGGATTGCAAGACCCGCAGCTTCTTTAGCAAGTCCAGATGTTCAAGGTGGCTACAGTCTAATATATTTGCGAGAAAATTATCGCATGCGCAAAATTGCCTTCCTCCTTTTTGTACTGTTCCCTGCCTTAGCGTTTTGCGGACCAGACCTCGCCAAACAAGTAAGCACCATGCTTACTCGTATCGACTCCTGCACCAGTGCACAACAGATAGATGCTATTATTTCCGAGTATGAGGACATCAGCAAAGAGTTTGGCCGCGATTGGAGATCGCACTATTGGCTAGCGTACGGATACCTAAAAAAAGCAGAGTACACCTTTGACGATAGCAACAAAGACCAGGCATTAGACCAGGCACAAACAGCGCTAAAGCCCGCAATTCTTTTGGATAAAGACAACCCCGAAGTGATGCTCTTAGAAGCACTCATCCTTTGGAAACGCATTGAAATAAACCCCGATGAACGCGCCAATCGCTACACTTTTCGCATGGAAGATTTATTGCGACAGGCGTTTAAAAACGACCAGTTGAACCCTCGTTTTTACTACGTAAAAGGAATTATAGCCTTATCGGATACCATTATGAACCCCGAGAATAAAAAGAAGGCGAAAGATTATTTCCTCTCGGGCGAAAAAGTGTACGGTGCCTACACCAAAAATGCCGAGGATGCCGACCCGCAATGGGGCTACGGACAAATGCGTTTGTACCTAAACGTGCTAGCACCCAATCGCAATTTTTTCTATACGCGAGGAGGCGTTTACGTAGATGAATACTACAACGTAGAAACCTTAGATGAGGTAAAGGAAATACGTAAAGACAAAGCCAAGGAAGAAAAAGAACGCCTTAAGGCGCAGAAAAAAGCCGAGCGCGATGCCAAACGGGCAGAACGCGGTAAAAACCAAAAGTTCATCAAGGAGAAGGAAGAACTGGAAAACCAGCAAAACGGGGATAGCGACAACGCAGACTCTGAAGACGAAGGTTCGGATGAAGGAGATGCAGAAGAGAATTCAGAAAAAAACAGTAGCAAAAAAGATGATAAGGGGAAAAAGAAAAAGTAACCCTTAATCCAGAACGTGTTTATCCCACTCCCAATGGTAATTGGCTAATTTCTTATGCTGTGGATTCCAACCCAACAGAAAGCGGTAATAATCTAAGCGGCAAATAGGCATTAGCGCCCTCCATGCAGTAATAACTTGCTCTTTTTGGGGATGTGCTTCCAAAGCGTTATCCAAAAACTCAAAATACCGAGCGGTATAATAATTCCAGGATTCTGCATTGCTAGCTACCCCAAAAAGGTAGCAGGCTACATCTTGGCTTCCTACCCCACGGCCCCAATATTGAAAATCGTAGGCTACAACGGCACCCGTTGTCTGGTGAACCCCGTAGTTGGCAGGCTTAGCATCGCCATGAAGCACGGTAATATACGGGCAGTTTTGTAGCGTCTGCTGCAGTGGTTTTGCATGGCGTTTTATGGGACCCGATGGCATGTTTTCCCATTCGTACGGACGCGTTGCCAGATGCCAGTAACCTCCCCATTGTTGGGGCAGTGGGGCTTGTAAGCCTGCCGCATGTAGTTGCGCCAATAGCTTTAAGGTGTTGCTTATTTCGGTTGGAGGGATTGTTGAACGATGGCAATCATAGCCCAAAGAGCCAATATCCTGCATTACAAGCACTATTTCATCTTTTCCTACCGCGTGGCCATAAGTGGCGGGAAAAGCTTGGAATGAAGCGCCCAGCGGCTTTTCTGCATACCAGGCAACTTCGTTCTTAAAGGAGGTAATTTTTCGCTCTATGGCAAAAGCTTCGGCTGGTGTTTTGGCTCGTGGAAGTTGACTCCAGTGGTAGTGTTTTATTACCCTGTGATTCGCCTCATTTTCATAGCGATACACCTGCCCATAGCCCTTCCATAAATCTTGGATGTGCTGTAAGCCTTGCACATCAAAATCGGTGATGAGGTGTTGTAAGGTGTCCTGAAGAAAAGAGGTTATTGGCATTCAAAAATTTTTAGCGCTTACCCAATCTTTATGGGCTCTCCGTAGAATTTGGGCTCTTTTCCTATCAATAAATCCAACACCATTTTTACCCGCGCCAGCTTCTCGCGTACTTGCGTTTTGAAACCCGCATATACGTTAACATCTTTGGCATTGAACCCTACCGCAGCTATACCGTGGTTTTGCGCCAGGTATATGGCGCGTTGGTTGTGGAATTGCTGGGAAATCACGGTGATGCTGTCCTGACCAAAAATGGCCTTGCAGCGCACCACAGAATCCAGGGTGCGAAAGCCCGCGAAATCCAGATAAATACGGTCTTTGGGAATACCCAGTTCTACCAAATCATTGCGCATGGTTTGCGGTTCGTTGTAGCTTTTGTGGGCGTTATCGCCACTGACCAAAACGTAGTCTATTTTTCCCGAAGCAAACAGTTTCCAGGCCGCGCGCATGCGGTTTGTGTAATATAAATTGTCTTCGCCAGAGCTTAAGTATTTGCTGGTGCCCAGCACCAAGCCCACTTTGTTGTGCGGAATGTGCTGCGCTGTATCATACACCAAATGGCGTGTAGCGCTGCGAACCCAATAGTCGCAACCCCAGATGGTAAGCGCCATGGCCACCATGCAAACAACACCCCATTTCACTAGCCGTTTGAGCATGCCCCTAAGTTAGTAGGGTTATTGAAATGGAAAACCCTAGAAAGGGTTATTGAGTGCCCAGTTTGCGACCCGGAGCTAATCTTCCAATTGCTGCTTTGTTCCGAGGTGGGCCTTATCCTCGGCTACTGCTTTCAATAAGCGTGCTGCATTGCTAGGACTTTTGATGAGATGCAATGTTTCTTGCATGCTATTGTACTCTGTGCGGCTCATAACAACCACATCTTGGTGGCTGGGAAGCGATATAAAAAGCGGTTTTCTGTTTCTAGTTATACCATTCAAGTATGCCTTTATGTTTTTGAGAAAGTCTTTGTGTGTTACCGTATTCATAGCATTTACATGTAGTTTATCACAATCTATAGTATACTGGACTACGGAAAACAAAAAACGCAGCCCGTAAAGGCTGCGTTTCATTATTTCTTCCATGTGATTGTCATTTCGACTCCGCTCAATGACCCGCTTTGCGAACTACGGTAAGCTGCGGAGACTTACGCACCACACATTTGACTTTCGCGAATGCGTGATGCTTACGCACCACACATTTCACAGTTGTCCGGATCGTCTAGTGAGCAAGCAATAGCGGCTTCGTTTTGCTCTTGCTCGTGCTGTTGTACGGCCTCGGGTTTGGGCTGTACCAACTTCGACTTATCCACGGTAAACTGTATCGCCTGTGTTGCTGCTTGTGAGCGTAGGTAGTACATACCGGTTTTTAATCCTGCCTTCCAACCAAAGAAGTGCATAGAGGTAAGCTTACCAAAAGTGGGGCTCTCCATAAACACGTTGGTAGACTGCGACTGGCAGATGTACGCTCCGCGGTCTGCTGCCATTTGCAGTATCGATTTCTGAGAAATCTCCCAGGCCGTGCGGTACAATACCTTTAGGTTATCTGGAATTTCGGGGATGTTTTGTACCGAACCGTTGGCTGCGATGAGCTTGGTTTTAAGATCATCATTCCAAATTCCAAGCTTCACCAAATCTTTAAGCAAGTGCTTGTTTACTACCACAAACTCGCCCGACAATACTCTACGCGTGTAGATGTTGGATGTATATGGCTCAAAACACTCGTTGTTACCTAAGATTTGTGCTGTAGAAGCTGTAGGCATAGGCGCTAGCAACAAGGAGTTGCGCACACCGTGCTCGCGTACTTCCTCGCGCAGCACATCCCACTCCCAACGATTGCTTGGCGTTACGCCCCACATATCAAACTGGAACTGGCCTTGCGAAATGGGCGAACCAGCATAGGTTTCATAAGGCCCTTCTACCTTAGCCAGGTCCTTAGATGCCGTTACCGCAGCGTAATAAATGGTTTCGAAGATTTCCTTGTTAAGCTGCTGGGCTTCCTCAGAATCAAAAGGGAAACGCATTTTAATAAACGCATCCGCCAAACCTTGTACTCCAATACCAATAGGGCGGTGACGCATGTTGCTATTGCGCGCCTCGGGCACGGGGTAGTAGTTATGATCGATAATACGGTTTAGGTTCTTTGTAACCTGATATGCAATTTTAAAGAGCTTGTCGTGGTCAAAAGTACCATCGGTAACAAACTTAGGCAGTGCAATAGACGCCAGATTACATACCGCAACTTCATCGGGAGCAGTGTACTCCACAATTTCGGTACATAGGTTGGAGGACTTAATGGTACCCAAGTTCTTTTGGTTGGATTTACCATTGCAAGCATCCTTGTACAGCATGTACGGTGTACCTGTCTCTATTTGCGATTCTACAATCTTATACCAAAGGTCTTGCGCTTTTACCTGCTTGCGGCCTTTGCCTTCGCTTTCGTAGCGTGTATACAGCTTTTCGAATTCCTCTCCGTGCGTATCTGCAAGACCTGGGCACTCGTTAGGACACATTAAGGTCCACATGCCATCTTCTTCCACGCGCTTCATAAATAAATCTGGAATCCACAAAGCGTAGAACAAGTCGCGGGCACGCATCTCTTCTTTACCGTGGTTTTTCTTCAGGTCTAGGAAGTCAAATACATCGGCATGCCATGGTTCTAAGTAAATAGCAAAAGAACCTTTGCGTTTTCCACCGCCCTGGTCTACGTAGCGCGCGGTATCGTTAAACACTTTAAGCATGGGCACAATACCGTTAGAGGTACCGTTGGTGCCTTTGATGTAGCTTCCTTTTGCACGCACATCATGGATGCTTAGCCCAATTCCACCCGCAGATTGCGATATTTTGGCACACTGCTTTAAGGTGTCGTAAATACCGGTGATGCTATCCTCTTTTGCCGTAAGCAAGAAGCAAGAAGACATTTGCGGTTTAGGCGTACCTGCGTTAAACAAAGTAGGTGTTGCGTGCGTAAACCAGCCTTGCGACATGGCGTTGTAGGTTTCTATCGCAGCGTCCAAATCCTCCTTATGGATACCAATAGAAACCCGCATTAGCATTTGCTGTGGGCGCTCGGTAATTTTGCCGTTAAGCTTTAATAAGTACGAGCGCTCCAGGGTTTTAAAGCCAAAGAAGTCGTAGTTAAAATCGCGGTCGTAAATAATGCTAGAATCCAACTGCTCTGCGTTCTTCTGGATGATTTCGTGGACATCATCGGCTAGCAATGCAGCACGCTCTCCGGTTTTGGGGTCTTTGTATTCGTACAAAGCCTTCATGGTGCGCGAGAACGACTTATCGGTATTCTTATGCAGGTTGGAAACGGCAATACGCGAGGCCAACAACGCATAATCGGGGTGGGTTATGGTATTGGTAGCAGCTACCTCGGCAGCCAGGTTGTCCAATTCCTCTGTACTAACCCCTTCGTACACCCCCTCAATTACCTTCATGGCAATTTTGGTAGGATCTACTGCGGGATCCAATCCATAACACAACTTTTTAATGCGCGCGGTGATTTTATCAAACTTCACCGCCTCTTTGCGACCGTCTCTTTTTATTACGTACATGGGCTAAAAAATAATTAGGTTAAGGTGGAGGGAGTTATGCTAAAAGTCTTCATCGAAAGAAATGGACTTCCCGGCATCCGACATCACACCGGCCTTTTGGTAATCGCCCACCCGTTTTTCAAAGAAGTTGGTTTTACCCTGTAGCGAAATCATTTCCATAAAGTCAAATGGGTTCTCTACGTTGTATATTTTTTCGTTTCCGAGTTCCACCAATAAACGGTCGGCAACAAATTCAATATACTGGGTCATTAAATCGCTATTCATTCCAATCAACTTCACAGGAAGTGCATCGGTAACAAATTCTTTTTCTATTTCCACTGCATCGGTAATAATCTCTTGTATTTGAGATTTTGGCAGTTTGTTTTTCACGTGGTCGTTGTACAACAAGCAGGCAAAATCGCAGTGCATGCCTTCATCGCGAGAAATAAGCTCGTTAGAGAACGATAGTCCTGGCATTAAGCCACGCTTTTTAAGCCAGAAAATAGAACAGAACGAGCCCGAGAAGAAGATTCCTTCCACCGCAGCAAAAGCAATAAGGCGCTCGGCAAAGTTTCCGTTGTCTATCCAACGCAACGCCCAGTCTGCTTTTTTCTTAACGCAGTCTAGTGTTTCTATTGCGTTAAACAGGTTGTTTTTCTCGGTTTTGTCTTTAATGTAGGTATCAATAAGCAGCGAGTAGGTTTCCGAGTGGATGTTCTCCATAGCAATTTGGAAACCGTAGAAAAACTTAGCCTCGGTGTACTGCACCTCAGCCACAAAGTTCTCGGCCAAATTCTCGTTTACAATACCATCGCTGGCTGCGAAGAACGCAAGTACATGTTTAATGAAGTGGCGTTCGTCATCATTCAGCTTATTTTCCCAGTCTATTAGGTCGGGCTCCAGATCTATTTCTTCGGCCGTCCAGAAGCTGGCTTCTGCCTTTTTGTAAAAGGCCCAAATGTCATCGTGCTGAATGGGGAATAACACAAAGCGGTTGTTATTCTCTTTTAAAATGGGTTCTTCTACGTTACTCATAATATTGTTGTTGTTTGTGTATTAAGACAACGAAGCGTGTAACAAAAAGTGCGGTTTTCCGCCATTTCTTTTCGTTACCTCTTACTTGGTTTAGAAGTGAAGAGGGGTGATCGCTCCTTACAAAATTCAGAAAACCAAACCGAGAAAACGCATTTTTGATGTCGTAGTTATGCACAGGTAGTGGAGCAAAAAATGCTTTTCCCTAATACTACTAACGCTTTAGCATCGTGAATAATTTTCTGGATAGAAAAGGCACCATTTTTGCGGCTTAAAAACCCGAAAAATCCAAGCCTTTTTTATTAACAGTTGTTGGTAAAATATGCTGCATTTCTGGTGTGCTCTGAGAATGAGCTTCTTCCAGTTTTATTCGGTATCCTACTTCTTCTGGCTATACTCCAAGTAGGCCTTTTGGGCTTCTTCCAGCTCGTTCACAAAATCTTCTCCAAAGCGCTTCGTTAAGGGTTCTTTCAGAAAATCAAAAACCGAAACTTGCTCTTTCTTGCCCAAGGCACAAGCGGCTTTGCATATTTGCCATTTGTGGTAGTTTAAGGCGTAGCTGCCCTCTTTTAGTTTGGCCACCCGTATGGGATACAAATGGCAGGATATGGGTTTTTGGAAGTTGCTTTTTCCTTCTTGCCAGGCCAACTCAATACCGCACTTTGCAGTACCGTCTTTTGCAAAAACGGTATACGCGCATTCCTTTTTTTCTGCCACCAATGGTGTGGTATAGTCGCCATCAACATCCACCACAAAGGCACCTTGCCTGCGCAGGGCTTCCTGTCCTTTTTTGGGGAGGTAAGGCAATACCGCCTCCAGGTTTTCGTCCAATTTGTCCAGCTCATCCTCTTCCAAGGGCGCACCCGAATCACCTTGTACGCAGCATGCGCCTTTGCATGCTTTTATATCGCAGATAAACTGCTCGTCAAAAATTTCCTCGCTAATTACGTGCTCGCCCAGTAATAACATGGGGCAAAGGTAGTGGGCTTGAAGGAAATAGCGCTGCATCCAGGCAATCTTTGCTCGAGAACGCACGCGTTAAAACCCTAAACCTATAATGGACTACAGTACTTTTTCCAAATGCCAGAGAATCTACCAAAAATATCAAACCCACAAGCTGTGACGCAAATGCCCCTTAATACCGAATAAGTTTTACGCTACGAACACCCATTTTCAGAAGATACATTCCTTCAGGTTGATTTGAGAGATCAATGGTGGATTCAATTCCCTGCAAAATTTCTTGACCAGCAAGGTCAAATACTTTCCAGATTTTCCCTTTAAATCTATCATGCAGCTGGAAGATTCCAGTAGCAGTAGGATTTGAAGAGGACAGCATTGGCTCTGTTTCCAGCTCAAATTCAGTTTGTATTCCCACCGTTGGATCCACAAACCGGTACACAGTACCAGTTTGTGGTACTCCGATGAGCACATCATTTTGGCCGGGATTTGCAACTAAAGTTGGAGATTGAGGATCTCCCTGCAATGCATAATGATAGGCCTTACCATTAACTCCTTCTTCAAAAAAACTAACCTCAATTGCGGTAAATCTATCCGAATCTTCAATGCCCCATGGCCCGTACCGGTACTCAATTACTCCTGAAGAATAACACCATACCTGATAGCTTATGCTATCGGTATTGCTTCCTTGAGAGTGCTTAACATTGTTCCATTCCACAATAAGGACTTCAACTTCCAGTATCGTATCTACACCAAATCTCACTTGGCTTGAGGCTGTCAACTCCATGTTTTCCGCGACTGGTTTTGATTCATCATAATTTCTATCCAATATTTGATAGCCTCTCGGTAAAAATGGTCTTAGCGTAAGGTCGGTATCAAAATTATCTGATAATAAATCAATTTGACTTTCAGTACATCCCACTTGAGTAAAGTTAGCGCTGGAGTAGGAGGGAAAACTAAACCCAAAACTAGGCACCAATTCTTCAAAGAACGCCCAAGCATGTTCAGGACTCACCAACTGGGAAGAGGATAGCGGTTCATAATTTTGATTAGCTTGAACGGTTATCTCGACAGTCTGAGCTAACATCATCCCTGGCAGAATAAATAGTATCCCTAAAATTAGATTCTTCATAAGATTTATTTAAATACGATTGACAACCCCACCCAAGGTGAAAACACCTCCTTGGAGCTATATACGCCATCGTTAAACAGCATCGCATTCAATGCCATCTCTCCTCGAAGCGAAAAATGCGGGCTTACGAGGTATTCTGAAAACACCCCCGTTTGCGCTTGTAAAAAGGAACGCCTTGCTACCGAGACTTCTTCATTGTCGATATGGATATCCTCGTTACCATTAGAAGAGCTATACTTAGCAGTGAGCGAAGCGGTAGCGTTCATATTGATGTTGTATAAAGCCCCGCCCTGGAAACCCAGGTTCCATCGGGTTAAGGAAACGCCAACATAATCCCAATGTGTACCGAGCATCAAGTAATCACGCAGAATAAACTGACGTGCTTCCAGAGTCTCCACGTCCAGTTCATCCGTGGCCCGGAAGCCGTAAAACTCCTCTACTTGTGTTAACACACCATATCCTAGGGTAAAGCCCCCCTGCAATTTATCACTCAGCTTAAAGGCCGTTGGCGCATAGCGAAAGTTGACCCCAAAAAAGATGGGTTTGGAAGCCAGCGAAGTTACCTCGCCATTGCCTTCCGAGAAGGCCAACATCAAATCGGTAAGCTCTTTGTCTTTAGAATAGCTGGCATTAAAAAAATGACTCAGCTCAGTGACTTGAGTTCCTGCTTTATTAGCCGCATGCCCGGTAGTGAAAAAATTGCCTGTAAAGCTTTGTGCGTGGCCTAGGACACAGGCAAAAGCCATTGTAACAAAAATCGAAATACGTTTCATCCTCTTTTTTTTAGTGCACTTTGAATGCGTTACCCCAACGCAATCTTGGCTAAAATACACCTTTTACCTTTTTATATTTTAATACAGTCCGTCCAGACACCCATTTTTTGTGTAAAGAGTAGCCGAGCTGAATAACCTAAGCTCCGATATTTTAGTAACAACTCTAGTTTAGATTCCCACCACCAAAAACCAGAAACTTTAATGGACTATGCTACTTTTGCGGCATGCAAGAGGATCTACTGAAAAACATTATATCACACGCCAAAGAGTACGGCTACATTTTTCCTTCCAGTGAAATTTATGACGGACTCAGTGCCACGTACGACTACGGCCAATACGGCTCCGAGCTAAAAAACAACATCAAGAAATATTGGTGGGATGCCATGGTGCGCCTCAATGAAAACATTGTGGGTATCGATTCGGCTATATTTATGCACCCAACCACGTGGAAAGCTTCTGGGCACGTAGACGCGTTTAACGATCCCCTCATAGACAACAAAGACAGCAAAAAACGCTACCGTGCCGATGTGCTAATTGAAGATCACGTAGAGAAGATTCGGCAGAAAATTCAAAAAGACGTAGACAAAGCCAAAAAGCGCTTTGGCGATAGCTTTGACGAACACCAGTTTCGCACCACCAACGGTAGAATTATAGAGCGTCAAGAGAAAATTGACACGATAGAAGCGCGCATGAAAAAAGGCCTGGAAGACGAAAACCTAGCCGACATCAAAGCGCTCATTGAAGAGGAAGGCATTGTCTGCCCCATATCGGGTTCTAAAAACTGGACCGATGTGCGCCAGTTTAACCTGATGTTTAATACCGAGCTCGGCTCGGTCTCGGGCGAGGCGGCTAAGATCTATTTAAGACCCGAGACGGCCCAAGGCATCTTTGTAAACTTCCTTAATGTATACAAAACTGGGCGGATGAAAATCCCCTTCGGTATTGCCCAAATTGGAAAAGCCTTTCGCAACGAGATTGTAGCCCGTCAGTTTATTTTCCGCATGCGCGAGTTTGAGCAAATGGAGATGCAGTTTTTTGTAAAACCTGGCACCGAAATGGAATGGTACGAGCACTGGAAATCCCAGCGCATTGCCTGGCATAAATCGCTGGGCTTGGGCGAAGAAAACTACCGCTTCCACGACCACTTAAAACTAGCGCATTATGCGAATGCGGCAGCCGATATAGAGTTTAACTTCCCGATGGGCTTTAAAGAGTTGGAGGGCATCCACTCGCGTACCGATTTCGATTTAAAGCAACACGAGGAACACAGTGGTAAAAAGCTGCGCTACTTTGATAACGAAGACAACGAGTCGCACGTTCCTTACGTGGTAGAGACCTCTATTGGTCTAGACCGTATGTTTTTGGCCGTGCTATCCTCGGCATTCCAAAACGAGAAATTAGACGATGGCAGCGAACGCGTGGTGCTAAAACTTCCACCCGCATTGGCACCCGTAAAAGTGGCCATTTTACCTTTGGTGAAAAAGGATAGATTGCCCGAAAAAGCCCGCGAAATCTTTGATTTGCTGAAGCTAGACTTTGCCCTGCAATACGATGAAAAAGACGCCATAGGCAAACGCTACCGCAGGCAAGACGCCATTGGAACCCCCTACTGTATTACTATAGACCACGATAGTTTGGAGGATAACGCCGTTACCCTACGCGAGCGCGACAGCATGCAGCAAGAGCGCGTAAGCATTGATAAACTACCCCAGATTGTGGATGCAAAAGTGAACATGAAGCATTTATTAGCGAAGCTTTAACCCATACTATGCGGCAGTAAGTTTATCGTAAAAAACCATGCTGGCGCATATCGATTTAGAATGCTCCTTATGTAGCGTTTTTCTCAGGATTAATCACACTTCCTTCATAGCTCAAGTTTATATATTTGAGCTATGAAGTTTTGTATTTCCCTGCTCCTTCTTTTGGGTCTCACTTTTAGTAAGGGCACTAAAGCCTGTAGTCAATACCCAGACTCCCTCACCGCCTGCACCAACCTAGAAGCATTTCAGGCTGGAAATGGTGTCCGTTTAAAAGCGAGCATAGTGAAGGCTCCTTACAAATGGACAAGCGTGGACCGCTACACGCTGGAGCACCATTACAAGAAGAAAAAAGTAAAGTGGCTCAATATCTTTGAGTGGGATGAAAAACTATTCATCTCCTGTCGATTGTACCGCGAAACGGACAATTACCTTATTGAACTGGAGCACTTGAACGAAACCTATGCCTTTATCCGTGATGTTTCGGAAGCTACCGAGCAAAATGGAGGAGCGGAAACTAACCGTGATTCACTATCCGTAGGTGACTTTATTGCTATCCTATTCGGTGCTCCCTTTCCTGGGCCAGGAAAGGATGCTCCGTACACCGTTTACATTTGGTTGTTTGGCTCCAATTCCTTTTACCCCATTACAGATCCTCTAATGAAAAGTCTACTCCGAGGTTATGATGACTTGCTAGAAGAATGGCGCGCCCATCCCACCGAAGAAAAAACCATAGAAATTCTAAAGCGCAAACATGCTATAGAACCTGTAATTGGGTAGATGCAAACCCGAGTTATAACTCATTTTAATGGTTTATGAAATACAACAGACTGAGGAGCAACAACGACTCCATTTTTGAGTGCTACATCATGAAGCAGGAAACCCCTGCTCCAAGAAAAACACTCGCACTTATACGCACTCATGGGAAAATGAAGCAATGGATGCTTACCATGGGCATTTTATTAGGTTTTTTGGCACCAGGTTTTTCCCAAGTATTTGTTATCCCCGATTTCACCTATACAGTAACCCATAAGAAACAATGGTCCTGGGACACCATTCAGAACTTCTATTTGGACACAATTACGGGGTATTTGAACGCAGACTCTGTAGACAAATCAGAGGCTATGAAAGAAGTTGGTTTAATCTTACCTGTTGAAACTGCATGGCTAAACGCAGAGCGTTACGCCATGACCACGGTCTCATTTAATAGTAAAACCGATAGTTGTTTCATTTACAAGTACAAAGAAAATTTCTATGTAAACGGCCGTAGTTTTTACAAAAACTCAAACCACCTTGTGCGATTAATTTCCTTTAATGAAAGTTATGGGCTTTACAAGGATATTTCAAAGTCTTTAATGCAGGCTAGAGGCTACATAGGAGAGTATGGGGTAGTTATTCAGCCACTAAACACAGGTTATGAGACTGTTGTGGTTGAAGGGCCCGAAGAGAAGATTAAAAAAAATGCAGACCTAAAGCTTTATTTATGGTACGGTAAAAGCGGACGTTCCTACCCATTGTCAAAGTCGTTTATGAAATATCTGCTTCGAGGTCATCCAGAGTTACTTAAAGCGTGGTCTAAAAATCCCACCGAAGAAAAAACTATAGAAATCTTAAAACGCAGGCACGCCATTGAACCGATAATTGGCTGATAACAAAAGGGATACGACAGTACCTTAGGCTCAAGACCGTTATAGGCAAGCACGCTAAAGAATATTTTTGGTTCCTTGTAAAAAGGATTTTTCTTCGTTGTACCTTTCCTACAAAGAAGTTTTTCTGTGAGAAAAATACTAGTCGTAGGAAATCCCTCTCAGTGGCCGCTGCAACTGGAACAATGTGACATTATCTCTTCGAGAGAATACCTGACCAATCCCGAATGGGCATTGGTAAAAAACGCCCGGGTATTCAACATGTCTATCGAATACCGGTATCAGTCAAAAGGGTATTACGTTTCACTTATGGCAGAAGCGCGAGGTCACCGGCCCATTCCCAACATTAAAAACATCCAAGACTTCAACACCTCGGGCATGATACGTATTGTATCGGAAAACCTGGATGCACAATTCCAAAAGAGCCTGAAAAGCCTCAAATCCAAGGAATTTGTTCT
>CAZVJF010000002.1:0-447216 GCA_964627445.1 uncultured Flavobacteriales bacterium
TGGATGCACAATTCCAAAAGAGCCTGAAAAGCCTCAAATCCAAGGAATTTGTTCTGAGTATTTATTTCGGGAGGAATTTAGCCAAGCAATACGACAAGGTTGCGCAGGAGCTTCACCGCTTATTTCGCTCCCCCTTTATGCGTGCCAAGTTTGTGCACAACGGTAAAAAATGGATCCTCCAAAGCTTAAAAACCATTCCATTCAAAGAAATACCCGAAAACCACAAGGCTTTTGTTTGGGAGGCTGCACAAGCCTATTTTGGAAAATCGCGCTACGATGCTCCCAAGGCAACGCCTTTTCAGTTCGATTTGGCCATTTTGGTAAATCCAGACGAAAAAGCACCTCCATCCAACAAAAAAGCATTGCAAAAATTTACAGAGGCAGGAGAAAAACTGGGCCTAAACGTTAGTCTAATTACAAAGAACGACTATGCCCGCCTGTTGGAGTTTGATGCCCTGTTTATTCGCGAAACCACGGCAGTAGATCACTATACCTACCGCTTTGCACGTAGAGCACAGCAAGAGGGCATGGCCGTTATAGACGACCCGGAATCTATCCTGAAGTGTGCCAACAAAGTGTACTTAGCAGAGTTGCTGAAGCTGCACAAAATACCCACGCCAAAAACCATTGTGGTGCACCAAGAAAACAGACACGAGGCACTGCAGCAATTGGAATTGCCCTGCGTGCTTAAATCGCCAGACTCCTCTTTTTCGCAAGGTGTCTCCAAAGCCAAGACTGCGGAAGAATATCAGGAAAAAATATCCGCCTTATTAGCGAAATCAGACTTGGTAATTGCACAAGAATACTTACCCAGCGATTTCGATTGGCGCATTGGTGTGCTGGAAAACGAAATTATATACGCTTGTAAGTACTTTATGGCCAAGGGACACTGGCAAATTTACAATTGGAGCAGCGCCAATAAAGAAGAGGTAGAGGGAAATTTTGAGTGTGTTCCGGTAACCCAAGTTCCTACCGCGGTAAGGAAAATTGCCTTAAAAGCTACAACGCCCATAGGCAGCGGTTTGTACGGGGTAGATATAAAAGAAACAGGCGACAAAGTAGTGGTGATCGAGGTCAACGACAACCCCAATATAGATGCTGGAATTGAAGACGGCCTGGTTGGATTTGATCTGTACACCCAAATCATTCGCAGCATAAAGAGAAAAATTCAAAGCCAATTGGCCCCATGAGCTACCAACTTTTTGAAGTATTCGGCATTGAGTTCGAGTACATGATAGTGGATAGAGACACCCACCGCATTCGCCCTATTGCAGACCTCCTGTTTAAAGAATGTACGGGCAGTTTCACATCAGATTATGAGAATGGAAAAATCGCCTGGAGTAACGAGCTGGTAAGCCATGTAATTGAGCTAAAAACCAACGGTCCCGTATCTAACATGAGCGAGATGGTGGCGGCATTTCACAAGAATGTAAAAGCGGTAAATGGCCTATTAGAAAAGCACCATGCTGTACTAATGCCCGGGGGTGCACATCCTACCGTAGATCCATTAACAGAAACCCAAATTTGGCCCCACGAGTACAACGAAATTTACGAATTGTATAACCGCATATTTAACTGCCAGGGCCATGGCTGGAGCAACCTGCAAAGCACCCATATTAATTTACCGTTTAAAGGAGATGCCCAATTTGCCAAACTGCATGCGGCCATCCGCTTGCTACTACCCATTATCCCTGCGCTATCGGCCAGCACGCCTATTTTAGACGGCCGGCATACCGGGTTTAAAGATGCTCGCTTAGAGCACTATCGCCACAACCAAAAAAAGCTGCCGGTGATTGCCGGAAAAGTTATTCCAGAAGCGGTATACACCAAAGCCGCTTACCACGAGCTTATATTTAAACCCATTATTGCCACCATTAAACCCTACGATACCGATGGTATTCTCAATCATTTATTTCTGAACTCCAGGGGTGCCATTGCCCGTTTTGACCGAGGTGCTATAGAAATACGCGTTATTGACAACCAAGAGTGCCCCAAAGCCGATATTGCTATCCTAAATCTCATTGTTGCAGTACTCAAGGCGTTTTGCAGCCGCACTGCAAGTGACCAACAGCGTATGCAACTGGCCGATACCGATATGCTGGCAAACCATTTTCTAAATGTGGTGAAACATGCAGAACTCGCTCAAATTGACGACTCCAACTACCTAGCACTCTTGGGAGTTAGCACCAGCCCCCAAAGCGCTCAAAGCCTCTGGAAACAGCTATTTGCACAACACGGCAACGCATTGCCAGAAGAAGAAAGAAAAACTATACACTACATCCTAGAAAACGGAAGCTTAGCTACCCGAATGGAACATGTTTTTACTGAAAACCCAAACCAAGACGGTATAAGCGCAATAAATCGTAAAATGATAACCTGCCTACAAGACAACGATTTGTTCTAAACATGAACCTCGTTTTAACCTGCGAACACTACAGCAATGCGCTGCCGCAGGAACATAGCAATCTTTTTATTTCGCAGCCCGAAGTGGCCCATAGCCACCGGGCCTACGACTTGGGCGCAGAACCGTTGTACCATGCTTTGCAACCTCTGGCACGGCATTCGCTACATTACCCTTACTCTAGATTGCTTATTGAGCCCAATCGCTCGCAACATCACCCTAAGCTGTTCTCGGAATTTACCAAAACGCTATCGCTAGAAGAAAAAGGTGTACTGCTGCAGCGATACTACTTACCCTACAGAAACCAGGTTGCTGCGCATTGCAAAACCGTAATTAAACAGATTGGAACCGTATTTCACCTTTCCATACACAGTTTTACTCCGGTATTAGCGGGCGAGGTGCGAAATGCGGATATTGGCTTACTATACGATCCCAAAAGCCCCCAAGAAAAGCAATGGACCTTTAGGTTCAAAAGGGCGCTAAAAGCAGGAGACCCCGCGCTACGGGTTCGCTCAAATTACCCCTATTTAGGCACAGCCGATGGGCTTACCACACACTTAAGAAAAGAACTTCCTGTAGGTTATGCTGGGATGGAGTTGGAAGTGAAAAATGACATTATTAGCAGTAAATTGATAGCACAGATTTACACTGCGCTTACGCAAGTTTTGGCTCATCCACCCCAATAAATCTTCCAAGAACAAACACAAAAAAACCCGACTGCAACAGCCGGGTTTTTTGTCTTATTAAACCAATGTTCCTATAGGTTAAGCAGTATTTCTTCTGGAGATTTTCCTCCAAAAATAATCTTGGTAGGATTCTCTATCATCTCTTTAATCTTCACCAAGAATCCAACCGATTCCTTACCATCAATAATGCGGTGATCGTACGATAAAGCTACGTACATAATGGGGCGAATTTCCACCTTACCGTTAATGGCAACGGGGCGCTCTACTATGTTGTGCATTCCTAAAATAGCCACTTGCGGTGGATTAATGATAGGCGTACTCATCATAGAGCCAAACACACCACCATTGGTAATGGTAAAGGTGCCACCCGTCATTTCGTCTACCGAGAGTTTTCCATCGCGTGCTTTAATGGCCAGGCGCTTTATTTCTTTTTCAATATCGGCTAGCGACATTTGCTCGGCATTACGTAAAACCGGCACCATAAGTCCCTTGGGCGAAGAAACCGCGATACCCACATCGGCATACTCGTGGAAGATGATCTCCTTGCCATCTATTTGCGCGTTTACGGCTGGAAAATGGTTTAAGGCTTCGGTAACGGCCTTGGTAAAGAAGGACATAAAGCCTAAGTTCACCTCATGAAACTCCCGGAATTGGTCCTTGTACTGCTTGCGCAATTCCATTACGTTGGTCATGTCAATCTCGTTAAACGTGGTTAACATGGCCGTTTCGTTTTTCACGGCAACCAAACGCTCTGCTACTTTTCTGCGTAGCATGCTCATTTTTTCTCTGCGCTCATCGCGAGTTCCACCCCAACCTTGAACGGGTGCACTGCTAATTCCTGCGGCCATAGCAGCTACCACATCTTGCTTGGTAATGCGGCCGTTTTTGCCACTTCCATCGATTTGGTTGGATGCCAAGCCGTTTTCATCCATGAGCTTTTTTGCGGCTACCGATGGATGACCTGTAGCATAGTTCTTATCACTTCCACCCGAGGAAGATGCTTTTGCTGGCTCTTCTTTCTTGGCGGGCATGGGGTCGGGCTCGGACTCCTCTTTTTTCTCTTCTTTAGGAGCTTGCTCCTCCTTAGGGGCACTGCTACCTTCGGGTGCTTTGGCATCGGTATCTATTTCACAGACTACCTCACCTACCTCCACGGTTTGCCCTTCCTCTGCAATTAATTTGATAGCACCCGCTACCTCGGCAGTTAGTTCTAACGTTGCCTTATCTGAGTCTACTTCGCAGATTACCTGGTCTTTCTCCACGTAATCGCCATCCGACACCAACCACTGGGCTATTTCTACTTCGGAAATAGACTCTCCGGGACTGGGTACTTTTAATTCAAATGCCATGGGGAATTATGCTTTTACAGTTTCTAAATGGTTTTTAAATACAGTATCTATCATCGCCTTTTGGCGCTTGGCATCGCGTTTGGGCGAACCCGATGCTGGGCTCGCACTTGTTTTTCGTGCAATCCACTCTAAATCGTAATCGCGCAACTTACGCAAGAAAAAGCTGAGTGCCCCCATATTTTCGGGTTCCTCCTGAGCCCAAACAAAACGCGTGGCCTTATTGTATTTCTTGTAGACCGTATCAATTTGCTCGTAAGGCACGGGGTACATTTGCTCTATGCGCACAAAGGCCATGTCTTTCACTTCCATTTCCTCGGCCTTAGCTACCAACTCGTAGTACAACTTACCAGTACAGAATATCACCTCTTTAATATCCTTAGCGTTGGCTGCTGGATCATCAATTACCTCTTGGAATGAGCCGTTGGCTAGGTCTTCTATTTTGGACACGCATTTTGGGTGGCGCAATAGGCTCTTGGGCGACAATACTACCAAGGGCTTGCGGTAATCGCGTTTTACCTGTCTGCGCAACGCATGGAAGAAGTTTGCTGGCGTAGTGCAGTTTACAATTTGCATGTTGTCTTCTGCACACAACGTTAAGAAGCGCTCAACGCGAGCCGAACTGTGCTCGGCTCCCATACCCTCGTAACCGTGTGGCAACAGTAATACCAAACCGCTGGTTACCTTCCACTTGTCCTCTGAGGTAGACAGGAACTGGTCTATAATAATCTGTGCTCCGTTAAAGAAATCTCCAAATTGGGCTTCCCAAATGGTCAATCCATGCGGTGCCGCTAAGCTGTAGCCCCATTCAAATCCTAGCACACCGTACTCCGACAATAGAGAGTTGTATATGCTGAGCTTGGCCTGGTCCTCGCTTATTTCATTGAGTGGAACATATTCTTCTTCTGAATCTTCAATCTTGACCACCGCATGGCGATGCGAGAAGGTACCGCGCTCACAGTCTTGACCCGACATGCGCACGGGCACACCTTCTTTAAGCAAGGAGCCGTATGCCAACAACTCGGCCATACCCCAATCCAAACGATCTTCCTCAATCATCTTCTTACGGTCTTCAAAAATCTTCTTCAGCTTTCTAAAGAATTTTTTGTCGCCTGGAATTCGAGTTATGGATTCGGCAATCTTTATTAGCTCCTTTTTATTGTATGCAGTAGGATAATCTTTTTCGCTGGTTTCTCCCCCGAGCACGGGCGCTGCATTCCCTGCGGAGTCGATAAAGGGCTCGATTTCGTGCAGCTCTATTTCCTTGGCCTGCTCAAAATCCGATTCCAACTCTGCTCTGAATTCTTCTTCGAGCTTTTTTATGAAGGCCTTATCTACCGAGCCTTCTTCCAATAGCTTTTGTGCGTAAATATCTTTAGCGCTTTGGTGCTTGGCAATGGCTTTGTAAAGAATGGGCTGGGTAAACTTAGGCTCATCGCCTTCGTTGTGCCCGTACTTTCTGTAGCAGAGCAAATCGATGTAAACATCTTGATGGAATTTTTGACGGAAGGCCATTGCGATTTTCACGGTGTGAATCACCGCCTCCACATCATCTCCGTTCACATGGAAAACTGGAGAAAGCGTCACCTTGGCCACATCGGTACAGTAGGTACTCGATCTTCCATCCAAGTAGTTCGTAGTAAATCCGACCTGGTTGTTAATGATAATATGCACCGTTCCCCCAGTGCGATACCCGTCCAACTGCGACATTTGTGCTACCTCATACACCACGCCCTGGCCGGCTATAGCCGCATCTCCGTGGATAAGGATGGGAACTACCTTGGTTTCATCGTTGTCGTAAACGTGATCTTCCAAAGAACGTGCAAGACCTTCTGCTACGGGGTCTACCGCCTCTAGGTGCGATGGATTTGGACAAAGAATAAGCTCTATTTCGTGTTCTTTCTCGGTAACCAAGGTTTTATCGTAACCCAAGTGGTATTTTACGTCTCCGTCAAATCCATCCTCGGTGTACTCTTTACCATAGAACTCCGAAAAAATGTTGCGGTAGGGTTTGTTAAAAATGTTGGCCAATACGTTTAACCTACCGCGGTGCGCCATGCCCACAACATACTTTCTTGCGCCTAGGTCGGCTCCATACTCTACCACCATATCTAGTGCAGGAATGAGGGTCTCGGCACCTTCTATAGAGAAGCGCTTTTGACCTGGAAAACGATTGTGCAAAAAGGCTTCAAAAGAATGACTTTGGGTAAGTTTCTTCAGAATGTATTTTTTCTCGTCTACCGTGTAGTTGGGCGTATTAGAGTTCACGTGTAGCGTTTCTATCATCCACTTTACTTGGTCTGGATGACGCATATACATGAACTCGGCCCCGATGCTTTGGCAGTACACCGTATCAAGGTGCTTTATAATGTCTTTAAGCTTGGTAGGGCCCAATCCAATTTCATCACCGGCCTGGAAAACCGTATCCAAGTCTGCCTCCGTTAATCCATAATGCGATATATCGAGATTGGGCTCGTACTTCCTGCGCTCGCGAACGGGGTTGGTTTGGGTAAAGAGGTGCCCTCTGCTGCGGTAGTCGTTAATGAGGTTTAAAACCCTAAACTCTTTGGGTACATCCTTGCCACCTGCGTCTTCGCCAAATTGGGTTTGTGCCAATTCGAAGCCCTTGAAAAAGGCTTGCCAGGACGGTTCTACATCCTCGGGGTTATTTTGATATTGCTTATATAAATTTTCGAGTGCCTCTGGTTCGGCATTGCTTAGAAAAGAGAACGAATCCATGTTAGGATTTAAAATTTGTCCAAAAATACAAATATCTACCATGCGAATGGAG
This sequence comes from uncultured Flavobacteriales bacterium, assembly GCA_964627445.1. Lineage (GTDB taxonomy): Bacteria > Bacteroidota > Bacteroidia > Flavobacteriales_D > Luteibaculaceae > Luteibaculum. The sequence goes on from CAZVJF010000002.1 coordinate 7,225, forward strand.
CAGCGGTACAGACCAAAAGACTTAAAGAATGCCAACGGCTACGAAGCCTACGCAACCTCTCCATCGGTAATCGCGTTGTCTTTAGTCACGAGATATAGCCAATATCTAAACTTTAAATGTTTATAAAACCCTTTTTAGTCTAATTTTTAGATGCACAAATGACCGAATACTAGTCTGGCAACTAATAATAATATAAACCGTCATATTTGCACCCCCTTTAAGACAACAATAACCATGTTCCAGAGAAATTTACAATTCAGTATTCTTTTTCATTTCATTCTTACGGCCTGTTTACTTTTGGGAGCTAGTTCACTCAAGGCACAGAAAATAGCAGGGCAGGAATTCTGGTTTACCTTGCCTCCGTTGGCCCCAACGGCCCCGGGCGAGGGTCTTCAATTGTACGTTGTTTCCGATTTCTGCATTGAAGATGCATTTGTTGAAATTCCAGGGCTTGACTTTAGACAGGAATTTACAGTAGATCGCGGTCAATTTACTCAGATTACCATTCCAACCAACATCAATGGACTTCCTGTGTGGCATAACAGACCCGGCAGAATAGAAGATAAGGCCATACACCTAAAAGCCGATTTTCCCGTGTTGTTGTACGTGGCGACATACGAAGCCTTATCGGTGGATGGGGAAATTATCCTACCCGTTAGCATGTTGGGGGAAGAATACGTGATTGCTAACCGCGGTACTACGGTTCAACCACCCTTAAGGAACACGGTTGTTGCTACCGAGGATAATACGGATATTGAAGTAAAAACTTGGGATAACGCTGGCAACCCCATAATTTACAACGAAACCCTTAACAGAGGACAAACCTACCAATGGGGGCTAACCCGTGCTAATTGTAACGATGATCAGCCCGATGGTGACAATTGGTATGCCGGATGCATTACCGCCAACGGTTCTGTAGTTTCCGCCAGTAAACCAGTAGCTGTTATTGGAAGCTTAGATTGCAGCGGAGGTTTTGAGTGTGGAGCTTGTGACAATACTATGATTACCAACCTGCCTTTGGAGTCGTGGGGTACAGAATTTGTTACCGCCCAGATTACCGAACGGTTTAACCCGAATTTAGGTAACTGCCTTCCCGGAAGACCCGTGTCCGGAGATTTTATTGACGTTGTAGGTCCAGTTGGAGCTAACGTTACCATAACAGACCGTACAGGCACGCGTACGGTTACCCTGGAAGCCCCCCCATACGATAATGGTGCCAACTACGGTTACGGATACCACTTTTTTGATGTTGCTCCGGAAACAGGACTAGGAGCTCAAGACTTTGGTTTCGCAAATACCGTTATTACGAGTGATCAGCCCATACAAATCACGCAGCACCCCAAGGGCTGGCAAACAGACAACGTACAGTCTAATGACCCTGAGAATATTGCTGTGTACCCCACAAACATGTGGAAAACATCCTACATCTTCGCTATTCTGCGAACCGTTACTACAGCTAGTGCAGAATTTACCATTGTTGTTGAAAACGTTGGAGACCCAGCGCCTATTGATAATTTTGAGTTTGACAATGGCGTTGCAGGTATTCGAAACGTGAACAATATTGCTGGCGCAAGTCCATGGATACAAATCGGCAACACCGATTACTTTTTTAAGCGTGTTCCTGCGAATCTCAGTATCAATACGTTGCGCATTTATTCCAGAACGGGACAACCTTTTGGTATTTACACTTTGGCCAATGGTAATGCGGAATCCTATATACAAAATGGTGGCGATGGCCCAATTATCGAAGTGCCTGCCTGCCCCATTTGCCCTATCGCTGAATTTGAGATTAGCCCAGAAGAAGAGTGCATAGGGAACCCGATAACCTTCACCGACTTGTCTGAAGATAATGATCCAGATGGCGACACCAAAATTGTTGACTGGACCTGGGATTACGGTGATGGTACTTCCGAAACCTTTACAACTTCAACCAACCCTACCCATGTTTACGACTCTGCAGGAACCTTCGATGTAACACTAACTGTGACCAATGATAACCCAAACCCAGGACCATGTCCTATATCTATAACTAAGAAGCTCACTATTCTTCCTGGTCCAGATGCAAACGCGGGTCCAGACCAGGAAATTTGTTTTGGTGAAAACGTGGTGCTTGGCGGTACGCCCACAGGAACAGGGGGTAATGGCAACCTAACCTACTCATGGACTCCTAACAATAACCTCTCGAGCAATACCAACCCGAATCCTACCGCACAACCTGCAAATACAGAAATATATACGGTACAAGTAGAAGATGAAGAAGGCTGCAAACAGACCGATGACGTTGAAATAGTGGTTATCCCCAAAGACAGTGCTTACATTGCAGATGACGAATACACCGTGTGCAATGGAAATGATGTAATTGTTAATGTAACCATTACGGGTGGAAATGCCGATTCTTACGACATTACATTGAGTAACGGTAACATCACGGTTCGTGAGGCTAACTTCCCTGGAAGTGGCACAATTACCGTTCCTTTTAATACAGCAAGACCTACTGGATTTAACGTATCAATCAGCAACTTTTCACCAAATGACGCCAATGTCTGTGGGGCCTTCGATATTGCTCCCATTCCGGTTAATGTACGTCCTGATTTAGGAGCAGAATTTGAAAATGCATCCGTAAATGTATGCGAAGGTGAAGAAGCAGTTTTTGAGGTTAATATTGACGGCCCAGGACTGCCCGTTTCTTTTGATCTGGTTAAAGCAAGTAACGATAGTCTTGTAGAAAGCATAACGGGCACTACAAGTAACCCGCATGTGGTTACCATAGCCATCCCGCAAAGCACGATCCTGCGTCTTACTAATCTGAGGTATGCAGATGATCCCACATGCCCGTCTGATGCCACAGACCAAGTAGAAATAGTGGTCCAGGAAAACCCCAATCCTGGTGAAGATGGCATGACGAGCATCTGTGCTGGAAGCGACCCTGTGGATTTAATTACCGTATTAGAGGGATCTCCGGATGCTGGTGGTACCTGGCGCGACCTTAATCTTTCTGGCGCATTAGTGAATGGTCAATTTGACCCTTCTACCGGAGTTACCGATGGAGAATACCGCTTCGAATACACCATTAGTAGCAACCCCAATTGCGAACAGTTAACCGCAATTGCTACCGTAGACTTTAATGAGCCTCCAAAAGTGGAGAACCTGCAAGAAGAGTGTAGCGAGCAATTAGAGGATTACAAAGTAACCTTCACCGCCACTGGAGGCGACCCTTCAACATTCTCCTCCCCAGATGGTACCTTTTCTGGCCGAAATTTTACCTCAACAGCAGATTACGCCACAAAAACATCCTACAACATCACCTTTGATGACGCCAATGGATGCGGGCCTGTTGAAATCCAGGGGGTTAAAAACTGCGGTTGTTTTACCAACGCAGGAACCATGCTGTTGCAGCTGACAGAAGTTTGCGAAACCGATATCGCTTCGCCTACCTTTAATAACGATTCCACACTGGTTCAACGTACAGACACACCCAGTGACACACTCTACTTTGTCTTGCACGAAGGGAATGCCCGTACCATTGTAAACCCTATAGACAGCTTTGCTACTCCTGATGTGCCGTTTATTCCTGGCCTTACCTATGGTAAAACCTACTTTCTATCTCCGGTAGCGGGCGAACCACTCCCCTCGGGAAGTATAGACTACGATCCACTAGGTTGTGTATCGGTAGGACAAGGAGCCCCCATCCGCTTCTATGCCGAACCCACAGTGAATACCAGCACGCCCAACCCTGACCCTTGCTTTAATGAAGACGCGGTTGTAGACCTTAACATTACGGGAGCTGCACCCTTTGCAGTATCGGGTAGCGACAATGCGGGTGTGCGTTTTAAAAACAATGGCCTTTCGGCCACTGATGCGCTAAACTTTACCCTGAGTAACGATGATGAAATTCGTATTGATAGCGTATTCGATAAATACTGTAGCGTACGTGTAGATCCTAATGAAACCGTATCCTTTACCGTACGACAATCACCTGATACCGTACCCGGCACCATAAGCTATGAGTGCACCCGTGACGCGGAGTTCTATGTTGTTACCTTTGAGCTCTCTGGCGATGCAGCTACAATGGAAGTTAGCCCTTCTACAGCAGGCTCCATCGATCCTACAACCGGAGTATTTACTTCCAACCCTATCGCCAATAAGAGCGGGTATTCATTCACCTTCTCAGACCAATACGATTGTGGTGACTTAGTTATCGCAGATGAGTTTGAATGTCCTTGTTTAACCGATGCTGGAACACTGCAAGAATCTGAAGTTTTTGTTTGCGAATACGAAACTGCTGAGTTCACTCAAACCCCTCAAAGCTCTTTCTTTGATGCTAATGATGACTCCCTGCTCATCGTTTACAATGACCCCAATGACCCTATTGGTTCCTTGCTTTTAGAAGAGCCCATCACAGACCCAAATGGCCCCATCACTCTAGACATCAGAGCGCCACTGCAACCTGATGTATTGTACTATGCGAGTATGGCTATGGGGAACCGAGATGGTTCGGGTGGAATCGATTTTAATGACCCCTGTTTAAGTATCACACCCGCAGTAGAACTGCGCTTTAATGGAACGCCAAACTTCGTTTACGCGGGTGATGACGATTTTGAATACAACCAATGTGCGGGAACGGACTTTGTGATACCCTATGAGGGTTCTGGAAATGGTCCATTTAGCATCTTTTATACTGAAAACAGTGGCCCAGAATTGTCTATGGAGGATCTAGAGATCACCAACGATTCTATATTTTTTACGGTGGCTCCTACCGATGACGTAGACTTAGTTTTTACCCGTATCGTAGACGCCAATGGGTGTGAGCTTACCCTTACGGAACAACTTGATCTAAACACGTTTCAGGCCCCGGAACTCAATATTGTAAACACGAACGATACTACGATCTGTGCGGGAGAACGTGTAGAAATTATTCTTGATGTTGATGCGCCTGGATCCTGGGGAGTAGACCTGTTTGATGATATAACAGGCAATCAGGTAGGTAGAACGCAGAGCAGTGATGCCAGAAAAACAGTCTTTGTTCGAACAGATGAAGACGACCCCAGTGAGCTATTAATTGTAGGTAGAAACCTTAAAAATGGAATCCCGCCACAGTGTGAGGGACCTTCATTTGGATCTAAAAGAGTGTTTATAACACCCAACCCCTCGGTTACCGTAACACCTCAAAATCAAAGCGTTTGTGAGGATGGTGTAATGTTGGCCGATGTAACGGTGACTGGCGGCATCGCTCCTTTTACGTTGAACATAACCGGTCCAAATGGTTTTGACAGCACATATAGCAATCTCAGCCGTAATGATGTTATAGCACTGCCAACGAAAAACCCCGGAGTGCAAACCTACAATGCCGTTTCTATAAGCGACGCTTCTCCAAACCAAGCCTGTACCGGTACTGGAAACAATGATATCACCTACGAAGTAACACCGCTGCCCACAGCGCGCCTTCTTAGCGCTAGTGAAGTTTGTACTGGTGAGCCCATCCCTGTTAGAGTAAATATTTCGGGAACAGCCACGAACTACAGTTTGGTAATTATTAACCAAACCATCAATGAATCTAATGAGTACACCAATCTATTGGCTGGAGATACCACATTACTGTTGCCTCCTGCTACGAGTAATACATCACAAGAATTTACCTTGGGTGATGTAGTAGATGACAGAGGATGTAGCAACGCAGGTAACACAGCAAGAGTAACTTCCACCCAATTTGACAGACCGGGCATAGGCTTCTCTTTTAACGGCACGGATGACGCCTGTACGCCCTTACTGTTGCGAGTAACTCCCAACGTAAGCACGCCACCCAACAGCACCTGTGTTTGGACTTTTGAAGACGGACAAGCGGTGACTAACAACTGTAATACTCCTTTTGATTTGCCTTTTGATGTTCCAGGAGCCTACGACATGCGCGTAAGTGCCACCACCGAACAAGGCTGTGCATCAGACACCATAGTCGAAGACGCGGTAAACGTACGCCCGATACCTGCGGTAGACTTTATGTATGACCCCGTGGAACCAACCAACGTGCTAAACATTGTGAGTTTTGATAACCGCTCTGTGGATGCCGATATCTTTGCTTGGGACTTTGGCGGGTTAGATAGCAGCAGCAATAGGAATCCGGTATTTGAATTCCCCACAACACCCGACATAACCTACCCGATTCAGCTAATCGCTACATCGCAATTTGGTTGTGTAGATAGCATCACCAAACCGCTGACTATAGCGGCAGATCTCACCTTCTACATTCCCAACTCATTTACTCCGAATGCGGATGGTGTAAACGATGTATTTAAACCTACAGCAACCATTAATAAGGAAGACCTTTCAAGCTATGAGCTCTTTGTGTACAACCGTTGGGGCGAGCGTGTATTCTACACCGATGACCTTAACGTAGGCTGGGATGGAAAATACCGTGGCAAGGTGGTTCGCTCGGGAGGATATACCTACCGTCTAAAAGCCGTGCTGCGTTTTACTGGGCAAGAGCTGGAAGAACATGGTATTGTTTTGGTTACGGATTAATCCTGTAAAATGATCATGAAAAAACCCGGGCAAACCACCCGGGTTTTTTACTTTTTGGATGTTGCTCTAATCGATAACTTGTATTGGAATGCGTTTCTCCGCTTGGATTCGGTTGTGGTTGTCAACTCGAAAAACCACCATTACGGTATCAAAGGATGTTTTACGCACACGCCAAAAGCTATCAAAGGCTACCATGTCATTGTGCTCATGGCCTGCTATAATTTCTTCAATAAGGTTTACCCCTCGTTGATCCCAAATTTGTATCGAGTAACTATGTATTTCCACGGGATCGGAAAAAGAACCCTGGATCGCCACCGTATCCCCTAAACCATAGGAAGTGAACGCTGCAGGTGTGGCCACCGCAATACTGGGCTGCTGCTCCTTGGCTTCTTTGATTTCGTCATTGGTTTTGGATCTGCAGGCACCTAAAATTCCAAACAAAAGGGAGATATAAAAAATTCTTCTTCTCATAACTACATCAAATAATAGCCTAGCTGCAATTGAACCGTAGGCAAGGGTTGAACCGTTTTTCTATTGATATTGTGTGCTAGAGGAAGACTCCCTCCTAAGCCCAAAGAAATTTTTCGGTTGGATACTACAACCTGCGCATCGAGCTGCAATGCCCTTCCACCCGAAAATTGCTGACGAAAATTGCGGATAATGTCTTCCTGTTTGCGGTAGGCACTACAGCCCATCATTAACGTAAGCGAAGATTGTTGCACAGGCATCGTTTGCCAAAACCCAACGCCCAAGTTGTGACTTGCTCCTACCCGTAAATCGTTGGTACTGGCCAAAAACGGATCGTAACTATAGTTGGCTATCCAGCCCGACTTTTCCGTTGCTTGGTAGGAAGCGTTTACAGAAAATAGCAAGCGGTAATTCCCCATACCGGGTTGTTGATACCAGTTCAGATTGCTAGATTTCCCTGTAGGAAACTGGATGCCTAAACCGGTATTCATAGAAATAGCGGAGCCCAGCTGCCAATTCTTTCCGGCACCCAACATCACGTCTCCAAAACCCGACTGTGTAGCCACCGTTTGTTCGGTATTACTTACCCGATAGGGCAAATTTAGCTGCACCGAGCCCCAGCGCTCTCGGTATAACACACCAAGGTTGTTCTGAATAAAATTGCTTTCCAGGCTACTACCCTCCGCGGATATGGGCCGAAAGCGTTGCCAGCGCGTTGTATTGAGCACCGTCCATTTGGCTTTAATGGGTGTAAAACCCATCAAAGAAGCGCCTGGACCGCAATTGCAGACATCACAGGCATTAGCCTCTGCGACCATTACTAAGGCCCAGAGGATCAAAAGTTTTTTCAATGTTTAGGAAATTAAAGGTTACAGAATCTATACCTGTATACCTTTAGGAGGTGGTAATTTGACGTCAGCATTGCGTGAGGCCCGCCAAAAAGGAGGTCTGCTCTTTGCCTTATTTTGGAGGGCCACCCATTTTTCTTCTACTAAAACAACGTATTGAAATGCGAGGTAGGGCAAAGATTCCACCCGGCTTGCCATTTTCTCATCGGCAGCATTGGGTTGCTGTTCCTGCAGTGTTTTTGCTAAATGACATTGGCCGTTGCACTGCATGGCTGGCTTATCCTTGTTTTCGCAAAACAGCGCAATGATTTCCTCTTGGTTGATAAAAAAGGAACCAAAGGTATACGCGTTTATAGTTACTGGAAGTAGCAGCAAAACGATATAACCTATGGCTAGCAGCTTTTTCATACGGGCTGCAAAAGTAACGCTTTACAGCAGCTTCTGGAAGGCTTCTACGGCCATGCTCACATTATCGTGAACTTCTGTAATGCTAGCATCCATCATGTAGCAGGGTGCACTCACGATTTTCAAAGACTCGTCCACTGCAACTTCGCGGATGGTTTTCATGGTTGGCGAAGCACCTATAGACTCCATTCCTGCAGATATAGCTTCAATTTCATAGGGACTAGATTCCACATCGCTACCCACAGTAAGCGTGGCTTGGTGGTTCGTTCCTTCCAAAGCTTTGGCTACTACTGTAGGCCCCATGCATAAAGCCATTACCGCTTTTTTTCCCTCGACAAAGCTTTGAATGGTGCTTTTCACCTCGGAATCGATGGCACCATCTGGGCCACTAATAGCCCACTGATTTAAGTTTTTTGCAGCTCCAAAGCCCCCCGGTATCGCAAGGCCGTCAAATTCTTGCACCTTTAAGTTGGTCAGTGGTTGGATATCGCCCCTAGCTATGCGAGCAGCTTCTACCAACACATTGCGCTCCTCCTCCATGGGGTTGCCATTGGTATGGTTTATCACATGGAATTGCTTTTTGTCCGGCGCAAAACACTGATAGGATATACCTGCTTTATCCAAAGCCAGTAAGGTAAATACCGCCTCGTGGATTTCGCTTCCATCATACACTCCACTTCCCGATAATAAAACGGCTACTCTTTTCATGATTTGGCTATTTCTCGTTTTCCGCTTCCAGTTTTTTTAGCTGTGCTTCCGCTTCTTTTTCCTCGTTAGCTAAGGATTTAATCTGCTTTTTTTTTACCTCAATCTCCTGGCGGAGACCCTCGTTTTTGTTCTCCAAATCCTTAGCCTTTCCCAACAACTGGTTTTTTTGAGCTGGGTTATCTTCTGCCTCTTTTTTGGCCTCTTTAATCGCCTTATCGTTATCCTTTACATACCCCGATAATTTACGGGCAGCACGCTTCATCTCTTTGCGCTTTTTCTTAATTTCCTTGATGCGCTTCTCAAAATATTCCTTTCGCACTTCGTAATCGAAATCTGCGAGCAAATTCATTAAGTACTCGTTCTCTTTTTCAAAACCCACTTGATTGGTGTAGATGTTGGTCCCCAACGCCATGTTGACCTGCATTTGGGTGGAATCGTTTTTTTGAACAAACCAAGATTGCAAGACCCCTTCCTTATCGGAACCCGGCACTGGAAACGCATTACTTTTCCATACCCCTTTGCGGTCAGATACCTTTACATCGGCCTCGTCCTTCACAAAATCAGACCACATTTCACCGACATCCTCGCTCATGGGTAGCATCACTTGATAAACAGGTATACGCTCTTCACCCACCGCTTTGGTGGTTGCTTCCATTCCCGGAATTTTGAATTGCGCGAACACGGCAGAACTTGATGTAAGACCCAGCAACAGAAGGGCAGAGGTAATTTTGTTCATGGTAGTGGTATTGGATAAGCAATCTACAAACGAAAGCCTTAACTAGCAATTTGACTTATAAATCTTTAATGATTTCTGGTGTACCCGTTTTGGCTCCATAGGGCACCACCAACGTGCCTTTCGCTCCAGAATGCGTACGTAAAGCAATTACGACACAATCGTCTTCTGGGTTTGTCATACCATCAAAGCGCTCCATGTGATCTACTTCTACATCTTCTACGGTGTAGGTGTGCTCTGCAGATGCAATTTTTCCATCCTTAATACTAAAATTGTCGGTGTAGCCTTTTGCTACCCAGGTGTTAATGGTATCTACCACTGTTCGTTCTTTGTAGCTCATATCCTTTTTGCAAAAAGGTAGGCATTACAAGCAAGCGAAAGTGTTAAAAGAAATTTATAACACCTTGATAATGAACTGGTTTAGATTTCAACGATGGCGTCTAGGTCCCGTGAGTTGGGCAGCACAGAGAAATCGAAGCGCGCAGTGAGATAGCTTGTATCTACTTTGGGTGTTCCCAGAGATTGGCCTTGAGCTACGGTTTGGCCTGGAGTCACTTGCACCTGATTTAGGTGGCGATACACCGACCGCTTTCCGGTGGGATGCTCGAGCACAACCACAATACCTAGTTCAGCCGTTTCAGTAACTTGAACAACCGAACCTGAAGCGTAAGCGCGTATGGATGATTCCTCGTGGGTAAGCACTTTTAACCAAGATTGGCCATTGGCGTCACCCTCCTCCAACTTGTAAAACTGAATAACATCTTGTGGAGCAGCGGGTGGGCAGCACTTTTGACTATCAAAACTTGGATGCCATGATATAACGCCCAAAGCGCCTGCCATAGCGAATAAACCCAAGAATTTTGTAATCATAATCGCAGCTGTTTTTCCCACGTGTGCTTACAAAAACTGCACATTTTTAGAATTATTGTGCATTGGCACAAAATAATTTAGGTTAGGCTTCCACCTCTTTCCAATCGCCATGCGATTTTATAAGATCTATAAGGGCTTGCACGGCTTCATCTTCGGGAATATTGCGCTGCACCACCTCTTTTTCCTTGTACAAGGTTATTTTCCCTGGGCCTGTACCTACATATCCGTAGTCCGCATCAGCCATTTCTCCTGGGCCGTTTACAATGCAGCCCATAATGCCAATCTTAAGCCCTTTTAGGTGGGATGTTACCTTGCGAATTTTTGCGGTGGTTTGCTCCAAATCGAACAGGGTTCTACCGCAAGACGGACAAGAGATGTACTCGGTTTTAGAAATACGCGTACGGGTGGCCTGCAATATTCCAAAGGCCGTTTGCATTTGAACCGCTGGGCTCAATGCCGAAGCCGTAATGGAAATGCCCTCACCCATTCCATCCAACAACAGCAAACCACCCAGAGAGGAGGCGCGCAGTTGCACATCCTCGGCCAGTTTATGGTCTAATTTAAAATCGAGGATTATGGGGAGCTGCGTCTTTGCTCGCAACATCAAGTATGCGGCTCGAAGGGCTTGTCCTTCATTTTCTACACTGCGCAAACGCACAAAGCCCAAGGCGGGTAAACTCCCCAAGGCATCTGCGTTTGCAAAAACCTCTTGATCGCTGATTTCTATGCAAACCGGAGTCTCTTTAAGGTCATACGCTTCGAACTTAGACCACTGCACCTGAGGTAAAACCCGCGCTATTTTTTGACTTTCCTGCCATACCTCTATTTCCTGTAAAACGTGGAGGGCTCCAGGAATTTCGAAATCTATAGTGTTGTGGCCTATGTCAATAACATCGGCAGCCATGCCCATGGCATTCCATTTGTCTAAGGGTTGGGAGTATTGGTGCCCCAAGGGGAAAAAGCTTGCAGGTGTAATTTTTTCGCGATTTGATAAATCGATAAGCACCACGGGAGCTTGTTGTCCACCGATCCAACCCAAATCTTGGGTATCTATCCTATTGTACGCAAAAGGATCTACCCGATACACCTCGGATATGTCGGGTATCTGCGTTTTTTGCTGTTGTTTTTCGTAGGGTGCAACCAGCTTTTGTGCCACCGGAATTTCGGCTTCCGGCGCCTCGGTAAGGGAAACGCGAATGGTATCGCCAATGCCATCTTCCAACAAAGCGCCAATTCCCACGGCTGATTTGATGCGACCATCTTCCCCATCGCCTGCCTCAGTAACTCCTAGGTGCAGTGGATAATGCATATCCTCGGCATGCATGGTTTGCACCAACAAACGATAGGCTTGCACCATAACCAGGGTGTTACTGGCCTTCATAGAAAGTACAATGTTGTGGTAATTGAGCTTGTTGGCTATGCGCAAAAACTCCATGGCAGAGGCCACCATGCCCTCGGGCGTATCTCCGTATCGACTTAAAATTCTATCGCTCAGTGAACCGTGGTTGGTTCCTATGCGCATGGCCGTACCGTGCTTTTTGCATATCTCTACGAGCGGGGTAAACTTGCTTTCTATGCGCTCTAATTCTTGCAGGTAGCTTGCATCGGTATACTCGATGTGCTCAAACTTCTTTTTATCTACAAAATTGCCCGGATTAATGCGCACCTTTTCTACAATTCTTGCAGCTATTTCGGCTGCGTTAGGCGTAAAGTGAATGTCTGCCACCAAAGGTGTTTCATATCCTTTGCTGCGCAACTGGTCTTTGATATTCTGTAAGTTTTCGGCCTCTTTTTTGCTGGGTGCGGTGATGCGAACCAGCTCGCATCCTGCCTCTATCATGCGTATCGATTGGGCCACCGTAGCCTCGGTATCCATAGTATCGGTGGTGGTCATGCTCTGCACGCGAATGGGGTTGTTTCCACCAATTCCAACCGAACCTACTTTTACCTCACGGGTTGGCAAGCGTTTGTATTGGTGTAGTGAGGAACAGTAGTTGGGTAATACCAATTGCGACATAATGGAATATTTATGGATGCGGTTTTATCGCGGCTTTTTTACTGCGTTTTTTGAAATACGTATTCAGAATAATGGAGCACAAAATTATGAGTGTTCCAATAATAAAGGTGGTATTCCACATTTCGTATTCGTTAAACAACACAAAAGCCAGCAATATGGCATAAATAGGCTCTAGATTAATGGAGATACTTACCGTAAAAGCAGGAAGGTGTTCCATAACGCGGATACTGGCAACAAAAGCAAATGCCGTGCACAAAACACCTAGGAACAAAAGCCAAAGCCAATCGGAAGTACTTACTTGGAAAAACTCCACAGTAAACTTCCCAGAAAGCAGAAAATGTAGGGTAACCACCGCCCAGCCTCCAAACATTTCCCAAAAGCTTACCCTACTTGGAGCTAAATCTTTAATGAAACGCTCGTTCATTAACGTAAAGATGGAGGCCAGCAATGCTGCAGCCAAACTTAAAATAAGCCCTACGCGATACTGTGTATTGGCCTGAAAAATTACCGCTATCCCTACCAAAACGGCTATCCCTAAAATTACCTCGTAGGCCACAATTTTTTTCTTGTAAAAGAAAGGCGACAGCAATGCCGTAAACAGCGTAGCCGTAGTAACTCCCACCAAAGCAACAGACACGTTACTTTGCTTTACGGCTTCAAAAAAACAAATCCAGTGCACTGCTACGACTGCTCCTGTTCCCAGCACACTGGTAAACTTTTGGGTAGGAATTTTAGGTTTGGCATAAACCAACAAAAAAACACCCAAGGCAATGGCTGCGATAAGCATGCGATACCAAACAATGGCTGGAGAAGGCAGCGTTATTAGTTTCCCTAAAACGCCCGTAAAACCAAACAGCAGCACAATAAAATGCAGCAGCAGGTAGCTTTTTAGCTCGCCTCTCATTCTTTAGTAGGTTGTTGACCCGTTTGGAGGGTATCGAAACTGGATATTCCTCCCGAAACAATGTACTTCATCACATCGGCAGATTTGGCAGGAATGGCCGTTAAGTTTTTGCGCGGAACCACATACACGTTACCAGAAAATGCGTACGAGTGGGGCATATACACCGCTACTTTCCCTTCTGTGGCACCCAGTTTTCCCGCTTCCTCATCGGTAATAAACCCAATACGCTCCACCTCGTGATCCTCAGTAACCCGAACTAAAACAGGTTTAGAGAATCCTTTTTTTTGACCCACAAAGGCCGAAAGCAAATCTTTGATGGATGAATAAATGGTTTTAATGAGTGGAATGCGATCGAGCAAGGAGCTGAAGTAGCGCATTATGGGCTGGGCAATAAACGTGCTTCCTGCAAAACCCAAAGCGGTTAATACCACCACAAAAGTTAGTATGCCCAAGCCTTTCTCATCAAAACCAAACAGGCCATCGATATACTCAAAGGCACTTACTAAAATATACACCGTAAGCACCAAGGGTACCGTGATAAGGATACCTCTAAAAAAATATCCTGCAATAATCTCTACTATGTTTTTGAAGCCCGATTTCATGGTTGCGTAGCGGTTATTTCTGCCTGCAATTTCTTGCTTAAAGAATGAAATACCAATTCGTAACTGTGATCTATCAATTCTTTAATCAGCCTGTCGTTCACAGCTCCATCCAAGTATACCGAATTCCAGTGCTTTTTGCTCATATGATATCCTGGCCGGATGCCTTCGTGCAGCTCTCGCAATTCCACCGCACGCTCGGGGTCGCACTTTAGGTTGATAAAATCGTACACATCATAGCTGGTAAGGGCGTAAATCTTGCCGCCTACCCGGTAGGCTACTGTGCTGCTATCAAAGGGCATGTCCTGGGTAACCCCAGGTTTATCCATACAATAGCTATGCAGTACTTCGGGATTCATTCTTAGTAATCGAGCGGAAGTACGTGTGCGTCCTTAATTTTATTGAGCACTACCATGGTTTGCATGTGACCAATCTCTTCTATTTTGGCCAGCTTCTCGCGAATCAAACGCTCAAAATCTTCAATACTTTGCGTGTACACGGTAAGTTGATAATCAAAATTTCCAGTTACCTGATAAATTTCTACTACCTCGGGCACGGCATCTACCTTGGCTAAAAACTTAGCTGCCGCGTCTTGTACTTGGCGCACCAAGGTAACTTGGATAAGCGTTTTTAGGTTTAAACCCAGCTCCTTCTCATTCAATTTGGCGTGGTAGCTTTGAATAATGCCCGTTTGCTCTAGCTTTTTTACACGCTCTAAGGTGGGCGCGGGAGAGAGCCCAATAGCCTTTGATAGGTTTAGGTTGGATATTTTTCCTTCTTCCTGCAGCCTCTTAAGAATCTTAAGGTCTGTTTTATCCAAGTTCTGATTCTTATCCATGGGTATTTCTGGTTTTTATGGGGTATATAATGGGCCTTGAGGGCACCGCATCGTTTTCAAAAGCACTAATCATCAGGTTTAGCCAATACCAGCCATCCTGCACCGCATCGGGTACGTAAACCAACTCGGTGATGGTTCTGTAGCCTCCTTTTTCATCGGTAGGTTTTTTCCAAAAAGCTCGGTGTGCCAATAGTTTTCCATCATCGTTTTCGCGGTCTACCGATGGCAAATCCACCAACACATGGTCTACTCCAATGTCAAAAAGCCATTCTAGGGCTTCGGGTTCAAAGTAGGTTGGATTGGTATTGGAGTAATTCAGTTTCTTTTTGTCATCTGTATTGGGCAGTGTGCGTACAATAACAGCTTTAGGTGTTGCTCCACCCAGGGCAGTTTGCAACTGGCGAGCCGTAATCCAAGTATCTCCTTTTTGGCTCGATTTCATTTTGGGTTTTTCAACCACTTCTGGGGTAATGCTAACTAAAACTGCTGCATGGTGATATACGCTGAGCTTGTCAATGGTTTCATGCCCCACACTAATGTGCCCAATACACTCTGTATGCGTACCGTGGCCATGTGGATTAAACTGAATATCAAAGAAATTCACCGAGCCACCTTGGGCAACTTCACCCACAAAACCATCGCCCTTCACGGGAGCGATTTCCGGCTGAGGAACGTACCATGCCCGTACACCCTGCCTAGAGACACCAATGGAAATATCAATGGCGTTTTCAAGGTCTACGGTAAATTGCTCCTGGTCGGTCTTTACTAAAACTTCTATCATTACCTAAAAAGTCTGGCTGCAACCCCATCGGCTACATGCTTTCCTTTGGCAGTGAGCTTGAGGTTTCGACCGTCCAAATATATCAATTCCTCGCTATTTAATTTTTCTATTTCAGGAATCTGCAAAATATTTATCGGATTCTCAAATTCCTTTCCCCAGAGACTTACCGGAACACCCCACTTGGTTCTTAAACCCGTCATCACTCTTTCGTTAAAAACATCGGTGTTGCTCAGCGCTTCGGATTCAAAAAATGCAGTGCCGCTGTGCACTTGCTTCATATACAAAGGGTTAGACTTGCGATTAAACCAACGTTTTTGATCCTTAATGGAATGTGCAGAAGGCCCTATGCCCAAATAGGGCTTTCCTGCCCAATAGGAACTATTGTGCTGGGCATAGGCCTGATCCTTGGCTAAATTGCTTATTTCATACCATTCAAATCCAGCCTTGCCAAACTCATCAATCAGGCTATCGAACTGTTCAATAAAAACTTCATCTTCAGGTATTTGCACTTTTTGTTGCTGTACCATGCGAAATAAAGCCGTCTTTTCCTCTACGGTAAGTCCATAGCAACTCACATGGTTTACCGGCAACTGCAGCACCTGCTTAATATTGGAAAGCCACTGCTCTTGCGATAAACCCGGTATGCCGTAAATAAGGTCTACCGATATATTTTCTATCCCCTCTTGGTAGGACTGCTGTACCGCTTTTATCCCGGTTGCTGCATCGTGAGCCCGATTCATCCATTGCAGCAAAGGGTCTTGGAAACATTGCAGCCCCATACTCAGACGGTTTACTCCCACACTTTTCCAATCGCTTAATTTTTGCACGGTAACGTCCTCGGGGTTTACTTCTAGCGTAAACTCTGTCACCGCCCCTACTTTGAAATGCTTATGGGCAGCTTTCAACAATGTATCCAGGTGCTCCTTTGTGAGTAACGATGGCGTGCCGCCCCCAAAATAAAGGGTGCTAAAGGTGGTGTCTTGCCAGGACTCGCTCCAGTACGCCATTTCCAGTACCATGGCTTCTACCATGGAATCTACATTTTTGAGTTGCGTAGAAAAATGAAAATCGCAGTAGTGGCAGGCTTTTCTACAAAAGGGAATATGGAAGTACAAGCCGGCCATGCAGGGTAGATAATATTACTAATTTAGCTGCCGTTTGATAGTCCATGGCAGCAAGTCCTGATAAAATAACACGTTTCAACGCGCGAAGCTCGTACATTTCTACGGTTATCGGTATTTCGCTGGTGCTTTTTATGCTGGGCTGTTTGGGTTTTATCCTTATCAACGCCAATCGGCTTTCGCAACACGTAAAAGAGAACATTCAGATCCAGGTTTTCCTCAAAGAGAAAACCGATGAAAAAGACGTTTTTAAGGTAAAGAAGATCATAGAGGCCGAGCCCTACGTCAAAAAAGCCACCTTTATTTCGCAAGCCAAAGCAGCAAAAAACCTGCAGGAAGAAATGGGCGAAGATTTTATATCCTACCTGGGCTACAACCCCATACTTCCTTCCATAGATGTATACCTGCAAGCTAGCTATGCCTCGGCCGATAGCCTGCAGTGGATAGAACAACAATTGGCAAAAAACAGCTTTGTACAAGAGGTGGTCTACAGTCCCGATTTATTAAACGCGGTTAACGAAAACATACAACGCATTACGGTGGTGTTTCTGGCCTTTGCTGCACTTTTACTTCTGGTCTCTATTGCACTGATTAACAACACCATACGCCTGGCCATATTCTCCAAGCGGTTTATTATAAAAACCATGAAACTGGTAGGTGCCACACCTGCCTTCATAAGGCGGCCTTTTGTGTGGAGTGGTATTGCGCAAGGACTCATTGCCAGCTTGATAGCCATATCCCTTATTATCGGACTCATTTTATCGCTGAAAGACGAGCTGCCCGAATTTTTTGGGCTGCAAGATTTAATCTCTTTTGGCATCCTTTTCGTGGGCATTACAACCATGGGCATTGTTATTTCCTGGTTGTCTACCCGCTTTGCCGTTAGGCGCTATATTAAATTAAAGAGCGAAGACGTTTACTAGCTATGGAACCAACGAAAAAAGAATTTCCGCTTACCAAAAGCAACTACAAACTAATGATTATTGGCGTAGTAACCATTGTAGTAGGTTACCTCCTTATGAGTGGTGGTGGAAGCGATAATCCCAATGAATTTAATGCAGATGCCATCTTTAGTTTCCGCAGAATTACTCTGGCCCCGCTGGTTTGTTTGGCTGGATATGGCTTGATCGTCTGGGCCATAATGAAGAAAACCAACGAATAAACCATGAGTTGGTGGGAAGCCCTCATTCTGGGGCTCGTACAAGGTTTAACCGAATATTTACCCGTAAGCAGCAGTGGACACCTAGAGATAGCTGCCGTAATTTTGGGCAGTAACGCGCTACCGCAAGAAAGCTTGTGGTTTACGGTGTTTGTGCATTTTGCCACAGCACTGAGTACGGTAGTGGTATACCGCAGGCGTATTGCCGATATCTTTTTGGGCCTCTTCTCGGGCGACAAAACCGAGTGGAATTTTTCACTAATGATCATCCTCTCTATGATACCCGCTGCTTTGGTAGGCTTGTTTTTTGAGGATGCAATAAGCCAGTTGTTCACCGGCAATTTATTATTGGTAGGATGCGCATTGCTCGTTACCGCGGTGTTGCTGCGCCTGGCCGATAAATACAACGGCTCTGTTACACAAATAGGCTGGAAAAGAGCCTTGCTCATGGGCTTGGCCCAGGCCGTAGCGATATTGCCTGGAATCAGCCGCTCGGGCGCTACCATTGCCACCGGAATTATTGCCAAGACCGACAAAAAGAAGGCGGCAGAATTTTCTTTCCTCATGGTCATCCCCCTTATTTTTGGGAAAATGGCTAAGGATTTGTTGGATGCGCCTCCACTCGAAAACCTAAGTGCTGTAGCCATCACTACTGGATTTGTAGCGGCATTTATATCGGGTATTGCAGCATGTACCTTTATGATACGCTTGGTGCAAGCCCAGCGCTTGCGTTATTTTGCCATTTACTGCGTATTGGCAGGAGTAGGCTGTATAGCGTATACTTTGCTCTAAATTCTCCTGAAAAAAACCACGGGATTCAACGCACTCAAAAAGTGAGATTTAAATACCGCATCTTAGGCCTTTTCCACAAAGAGCACACCTTGCGCACATGCCATAAGGTGTTGGTAAAATGGAATCCATACTATCGTGGATTGTCCGAAAAAAAGAAACGCGCATTTCAAATACGCACCTTGCACTTTAAGGGCAGTACCCGCTTTACAGGCGATAAAAACCTCAAGGTAACACCCGAAATGAAAATTATCATCTCGGGTGGATTTGTGCAGCTCACTCTGGGCTTTCGCAAAGATGTGCTGAATGTTTTTAACCACGTACACCTATCACCCAAACCCTACTCTTACCCGCATATCGATGGCACGTTTAAGGGCGATGTAAACCCACACAACCACAGAGTTACCCTTACATGGCCCTTTGTAAAAAAAGGGTTTGAGATACCCGATGACGGCATGAATCTGGCACTACACGAGTTTGCACACTGTCTCATCTTCGAGAACCAAAAAACATCGTTGTTTGTAGGAAATTTTATAGACACCGAGGGCATGGATCGTTGGTGGCATCATGCTTCAGAAAAAATGAAACGCATCAATAAGGGTGAGCGTACCCTATTTCGCAAATATGCTGGAAAAAGTATGTTGGAAATGTTTGCTGTAAGTGCTGAGGTCTTTTTTGAGCAACCTCTAGAACTACGCGCTCAAGAGCCCCAGTTATTTGAAGCCCTGTGTAAGGTATTTAATCAAGACCCAAGAAAACGCGCCAACCCGGTATTGCACTAAACCCTCCACCCACACTGCTTATGAAATACACCGTGCCCGAAGATGGTTTTGTGCTACTTATTGATAAACCCTATGGCTGGACTTCCTTCCAAGTGGTAAATAAAGTGCGCTGGCTTATCAAGCGAAAAACGGGGAAGAAAAAAGTGAAAGTGGGCCATGCTGGCACTTTGGACCCCTTAGCCACAGGACTTTTGATTCTATGCGTGGGCAAGCAAACCAAAAACATTGCTACGCTTACCGGGCAAGACAAAAGCTACGCAGCCAGTTTGCGCATGGGCTTGTGGAGTCCTTCTTACGATTTGGAAAAACGTGTCATACCGGTAGGCTGCACACCGCAGTTTAATGAAACCCAATGGCAGGAAACACTGGAGCAATTTCGGGGTATAGTAAACCAACGGCCACCGGCTTTCTCTGCCAAAAGAGTAAAAGGAAAACGTGCATATGAAGCGGCAAGAGCCGGAAACATTGCCCCCCTCAAGAGCCAGGAGGTGCATATTTTGCAATTGGAGGCCCAAGCAAACCGCTGGCCCAACGTAGATTTCCAAACTAGTTGTAGCAAAGGCACCTACATACGCAGTTTGGCACACGATATAGGCATTGCGTACGGCTCTGCAGCCGTGCTTACCGCATTACGCAGAACCCACATTGGCAATTTTAAGGTAGCCGATGCCGTTTCTATGACCGAAATTAGCCAGCACCTCAACCAAAAACTGATACCAGTGAACGGGGGTTAATGCCTCTAAATGAGAATTTTAATTAAGTTTGCACCCCTTTTTAAGGGCACAATAGGCCACACTATTTATGAAGCTTTCTCAGTTTAAATTAGAACTTCCCAAAGATCTTATTGCAAAACATCCTACTCCAGACCGCGAGGATAGCCGCTTAATGGTGGTAAATCGCAAGGATGGATCCATAGAGCACAAAGTGTTTAGAGACATCATCGATTATTTTGATGATCAGGATGTATTTATCCTAAACAACACCAAGGTTTTTCCTGCTCGTATGTACGGTAACAAGGAAAAAACGGGTGCTAAAATTGAGGTGTTTTTGCTGCGCGAGCTCAATCGCGAATCCCTACTTTGGGACGTGTTGGTAGATCCAGCCAGAAAAATACGCATTGGTAACAAGCTGTATTTTGGTGAAGATGATGCATTGGTTGCGGAGGTTATCGACAACACCACATCGCGTGGAAGAACCTTGCGTTTCTTATACGATGGCTCGCACGAAGATTTTAAAAAGACCATTATGTCTTTGGGTGAAACGCCCATACCCAAATACATAGACCGCGAGGTAGAGCCGGAAGACGCAGAGCGTTTTCAAACTGTATATGCCAAGCACGAAGGTGCCGTAGCTGCTCCAACCGCAGGACTGCACTTCTCCAAAAACCTTTTGAAGCGCTTGGAGATTAAGGGCATCAACTTTGCAGAGATTACCCTACACGTGGGCTTGGGTACCTTTAGACCGGTAGAGGTTGAAGATTTAACCAAGCACAAAATGGATAGTGAGCAATACATTATTCCAGCCGAGACAGCCGAAATGGTAAACAACGCTAAAGAAAACAAGCGTAAAGTAGTGGCGGTAGGAACCACCGTAATGCGTGCCATAGAATCTTCGGTAAGCTCTAGCGGAAAATTGAATGCCGCTAACGACTGGACCAACAAGTTCATTTTTCCTCCTTACGAGTTTAGCATAGCGGACTGCATGGTAACCAATTTCCACATGCCAGAAAGCACCCTATTAATGCAGGTAGCTGCTTTTGCTGGATACGACTTAGCCATGGAAGCTTACCAAGAAGCTATTAAAGAAAAGTACCGCTTCTTCACTTACGGAGATGCCATGTTGATTATTTAAAGCAATCCCATTGTACAAAACTAAACCCTCGCTTAGGCGGGGGTTTTTTGTTTACTGGGGTTCACTACCTTTGCGGCATTGGTGCGCCAGCTTAAAAGGGAATACCGTGCAAGTCGGTAACAGTTCCCGCTGCTGTAATTTCCAATACATACTTGCCTAAAAGCCACTGATGCTATCGGGAAGGCGGCACGTATGGGAAAGAGTCAGAAGACCTGCCAATGCATTTTGAGATCTCCGTTGCGGTGAACAACTGGGGTGAGCGCCTGCAGTGCGTGTCAAAATGCGTGTGTAAAGCACGTATGATGAAACAGTATTTCCTTGTATGTATCGGGCTGTTCAGTCTGGTAGCTATGGTAGCCCAAACTCCCTGGGATGCGCATGTCAACGAATCTATACCGTGGGATGACGCTAGTATTTCGTACGGAGCTGCTTCTGTAGCAATAGAGCGCGGCTACATTAACCACCGCGATACCAACGCTACCTTTACCCAAGACAGCACCACCAGCAATCGTGCATTTGCGGGCCAACCAAAAAACGCGGTAGGATTGACGCAAAACGTGGTGAGTCTGGGCGATTTTGGCCAAGCCACGCTCCAATTTAATCCCCCAATTGGCAACAGCACGGGAAGCGATTTTGCCGTTTTTGAAAATGGATTTAATGCCCCAGGCGAAGGAAAATACTTTTTAGAATTGGCCCATGTGGCTGTAAGCAGCGATGGCCAACGTTTTGTCTTCTTTCCCGCCAACAGCTATACCCAAACCACAGAACAAGTGGCTAGTTTTGAGGGCATAGCACCCGAAAACTTAGAAAACCTGGCGGGTTGTTTTCCCCATCCTTACGGTACGGGCTTCGACCTTAGCCTATTGCAAGACTGCACTGCCATTAACATCAACCGAATTACCCACGTGCGCCTGGTAGATGTTTGTGGAGATATAAACGCCCCCAAAAACTCAGACACCCGTGGCACCCCCATTAACGACCCCTATCCTACCGCATTTCATTCGGGTGGATTTGACTTAATGGCCGTTGGCGTTATCCACGCATCTACCCAAACCGTAGATAATATGGCCCGCGTTGCTCCCAACCCAGTAGCGCCCCAACAAAAGGTGCAGCTCTTGTGGAATGAGCCCCTTACCCACCACCAGTGGGTATCGGCCAGTGGCAAAATATTAAGTACGGGAGGAAGCAAGGTAAGCGCTCCACAACAGTCTGGTAGCTACTTTCTTAAGGTGCAATCGGCCACCAGTGTGCAGTGGATTAAAGTGCAGGTGGAATGAGGACATTAATCACCTTTGTTTGCTTGCTTTACGTGAGTTTAGTTTGGGCCCAAGAGGACACTTTAGACTTGCGCGAAGTAGCCGTCATTGCCCTACAAAAACGAATAGCTCAAGAAACCCTTACTCCCATAGAAGCGCCCACAGGCCAGGGAGCTGCTGCGCTGTTGGCCCAACATGCTGCCGTGTACATTAAAGATTACGGCCCAGGAACCTTGAGTACCATAAGCCTACGCGGAGCCTCAGCTGGACAAACCCAGATAATTTGGAATGGAGCCGTACTGAACAATCCGTTAAGCGGGCAAAGCGATCTCAGTCTGTTGCCCGGCTTCCTAATAGAAAATGCTGCAGTAAGCCAGGCAGGAAATATGGATGGCTCCTTTGGCGGCAATGTCAACTTCAGTTCACAAGCTTTGCCGTGGCACGCAACACGGGCGCATCGCACCCAAATTACCCAAGAACTGGGCAGTTTTGGCAAAAGCGCTACCCGTGCTCAAATAAAATTCAAAAATGGGCTTAATCGCGGGCACATTGCGGTGTACCGAGAAAAAGCAGATAACGATTTTCGCTTTACCAATACTGCACGCGCTGGTTTTCCAGAACAAACACAGCAAAACGGACAGTATCAACAGCAAGGTATCTACGCCAGTATGCAGCACTTGCTAGGCCGCAGCCAGTTGCGCTGGTGGATTTGGAAACAAGAATACGATCGCAATCTGCCTACCATAATGTCTTACCAAGGTGCAGGACGGCAAGAAACACAAGAAGACAACGACACCCGCTGGCAACTGCAATGGCAGCACTACGGCAAAAAAAGCCAATGGAAACTGCAGTGGAATGCAGCCTTGCTCAACAATCGCTACGTCTTAGAAAATAAGGTACAGGAAGATTACCGCGCTTTTGTGAAATCGCAAAACGCAGTGTTTCAAAACCGCCTTGTTACGGCCTATCAGATCCAGACAAAGGATTTTAAATATGCCTTGGAGCAGGAATTGCAGCATGAAACGGGCGGTTTTAGCGAGCAAATTTCTGAGCAAAACCAAAGCTGGAATCGCAGCATTTACAAACCCAGCGCCCAAGTTGGTTTTGCCAATGAGACCTGGGCCGCTTCGGTTAAAACACAAGTCCTACTTCTAAATTTCAACAAAGGATACACTGCTATTCAAGCACAGGTAAAGCACAGCAGAAAAATGGGGCCGGGTGCCGCCACGCACGCGCTCACGGTAGAACGCAATGTGCGCATTCCCACGTTAAACGATTTGTATTGGTTTCCTGGGGGCAACCCCAACTTGCTACCCGAACAAGCACTGGGCGCTAACTACAGCCTGCAATGGGAAACACGCAAAAGCCCTTTTCAATGGACAATAGCACCGATGGTTTACGGCCGTAGCGTATCCAACTATATTCTCTGGAAACCCAGCGAGTTTGGATACTGGCGCCCACAAAATGTAGCAGAAGTCTATAGTTACGGGCTAGAATTGGACTTGGAGCTGCAATGGCAATGGCACTCTGGGCTCACTATCCTATCTACCACCAAAGGCGGTTGGAACCAAACCTACGATGCATCCAACCCCAACCGAACCCAATTGATGTACACGCCCGCTACCACAGGTAACCAATGGCTAAGCTTGCAGTGGAAGACCTTAAAAATGGGACTGGGATGGCAGTATGTGGATACCCGCAATACGCAGACCCAAGAAACTACCTTGCGTTTTAACCAATTGCCTGCATACCAGTTATTTCACAGCTATTTGGAGTACGGCTGGATTACGGAAAAATTGGAATACCACCTAAGCGCACGCTGGAACAACATGGCCAATACCCCGTACCAAAACGTGTTGTGGCGAGCTATGCCCGGTAGCAACGTTAACCTAAGCTTTAGCCTGGTTTTATGAGAAAAATAATAGCCCTAATGGTTGCAGCATGCTGTTTTGGATGCAGCCCCAAAGAAATCGCTGAGGAAGGCTGTACTGGAAAACCGTTTAATCCGAGCAACGGAATCTTAGTTTGTAACGAGGGCAATTTTACGTTTGGAAACGCCTCGGTTTCCTTTGTTTCGAATAATGGTACGGTTACCAATGAAATTTACGCCCAAGCCAATTGTCTTCCCCTGGGTGATGTGTTGCAGTCGGCTGCTCGTATCAAGAACAAGCTATGGTTGGTAGTAAATAACTCAGGGAAAATTGCGGTTTGTAACGCCAACACGCTACAGCAAGAGGCAGAAATTACGGGACTAACTTCGCCCCGGTACGTACAGCCTATAAACGACACCCTAGCTGCGGTTAGCGATTTATACAACACTGCGCTAACTTTGGTACATACCGCCAACTACAGCGTAGTAGGCACCATTGCGCTGGGAACTTCGAGCGAGCCGCTTGTTCGCGTACAGAATGCGCTGTATACCAGCGCTTGGTCGCAAGACAGCACATTGCATAAAATAGACCTCAACACATTCAGCTTAGTATCATCGGTAGTGGTGGGGGCGCAGCCGGTAGACCTTGCCGTAGACCAACAAGGTACACTTTGGGTTCTTTGCCAGGGAAGTGCTACATCCCGTGCCTGCTTGGTGCAGGTAAATCCAGAAAGTATGGAAATCATGCAGCGAATTTCCTTTAAAAACCCTGCAGCAAGTGCCTCAAGCTTAGTATACCACGCCCCATCCAACCAATTGATTTTTATAGCCAACAGCCATCCTGCCGATGCCGAATTGGCCGGTGGTGTATTTGCACTTCATACCGATTCCACCCGCATACCCAGCCAACCCCTAATAGCAAACAATGGACGTTTGTTTTATGAACTGCACTACGATACGAATACCAATAGCCTGTGGGTAAGCGATGCTAAAGATTACTTACAACAGGGAAGTGTTTGTCAATATGCTCTACTTGGAAATTCAGTAAGCACCTGCCAAGAGGTAGGAATCATTCCTGGATATATGTTGTCTTTGTAGCACCTACTGGAATAAGGTTATCAAAACGGTCTTCTTTTAGGGAAAAAAGTGCCGAAAAACGCCTGAAATTATTCACTTCTTTTAACGATTTCCCTACCTTTCGGCATCCTCAAACCGCCCTAGCATGTACTACCGAAAGGAAAAGAGAAAGAGTTTAGGAGCTCGCCTTTTCGATATCTTACTTCTTGCCGCTATTATTTTAGCTGGATTGCACTATTTGCAATCTGAAGAAGACGAAGATGCCGCAGCAGCCGCGCAAGCAGCTCGCAATAGCATCGTGGCCCAGAATGAGGCAACCGTTGCCAACCTCAAAACCCTGCTCAAACAAAGTATACAGCGCCACAGCAAAATCTCAGATCAGCTAGACTCTATCCACAACGGACCCTATTGGACCTGGAAACGCATGGATTTTTATGAACCCATCATCTTTAAGCAAGAACTAGAGTACACGCTGTACCCTTGCAGCCAAACCTGGCAAGACAGCGTGGTGCATGCCAAAGCCCAGCAAGCGCTCTGTTTCCTGTTACCACAAAAGCAAGAAGAGTTTGTATCCCTATTTCAAGATGCTCCCATGTGGTTAAACCAAGAAACGCGCGATAAATTGGTTATTGCCAAGAACAAAATGCACCTTTGGGTAGATATAGAGAAACGCACGCTTGCGTTACTCGAAAAATAACTACCATGGCCGTTGTTAAATCGCTACTCAAAGGAATTTTACCCATTACCGAATTGCCACGCATTGATGCTCCTGTAAACGGTATGGACATCCCATTCAAAACGCTACAAGGAAAAACAGTGCGCCTAAGCGATTTTCCCAACCACCATTTTCTTCTGGTTAATACCGCTACTGAATGTGGATTTACACCGCAATTAAAAGGCCTGCAGCAATTTGCCAAAGATTTTGAAGGAAAGGTAAAAGTGATAGGCTTTCCATGTAACCAGTTTAAAAACCAGGAACCCCGAGAAGGAGACGAAATTTCTAGCTACTGCGAAATGAATTATGGCGTAGATTTTTTGCTTTCTGAAAAGCTGGATGTAAAAGGCGAAAACCAGCACCCGCTGTTCACTTGGTTATGCCAAAAAGAAAAGAATGGTGTGCTTGACTCGGAGGTAGAGTGGAACTTTCAAAAATATTGGGTAGACCCCACCGGTGCCTTGCGCGCAGTTATTTACACCCCAACCAAGCCCAGTAGCAAATCGGTTTATACCTTTGCAAAAAAAATGCTGGCACAATGATAAAGTGGACCTTTTGGGGCGTATTTGCGCTTATGGTAATTGCCGCTTGCAACCAAAACAAAACAGATAATCCCCAAACCCAAGTTTCCCAACAAACCCATACGGAACAGGAAGAGCATGAGCAGGTGGAGCTTGCCATATACATGGCACGCTTGCAACGCTACATGGAAAAAGCCTATTGGTCTGCCAAAAGCAACAACGAGGCGCTGCACAACTTTTACATCCACGAAATGGAGGAAACTATGGAGCACGTGCAAGAAGCAGGCATTACCGAGGATGGGGTAAACATCTCGTACAATATGCTGCAGTTTGGCCTTAAAAGTCTGGAAACCTATGAAAGCCGAATAGCTGAAGAAGGTTTGGCCTCCTACCCTACCCATTTCCAGAATTTGATTAATGGCTGCAACGGTTGCCACCTCACCAGCAAAAAGGGCATGATAAAAATTCAAGCTCCCAGCGTAAACCATTACAGCTCGCAAGACTTTACGCCTTAACCTTTGATAGGATCGTTCTTAAAATACGCCTTGCGCGCACAAGGACCCCACGGCATTCATAGCCCCTTTGTGTTCGATTTGGTGCGGCACGGCCTTAAAAAGCCCTTGCCTAAGAAGCTGCGCGAAATACACCGACTTAAAAAAGAACTAGGGCGCAGCAAAACTCCTGTAACCAACAACTTTGGCACCAACAGCGGCACCTTTACAGGCGAGGGCACGCTTGCGCAAATAGCGAAAACTGTTTCCGTGCCTAAAAAATACGGGCAACTCTTGTACCGCCTGGCGGCACACTTCCAACCCGATTTTATTGTAGAGTTGGGAAGCTGCATCGGCATCTCCACCGCCTATTTAGCAGCTACCGATATCCCAGTGCTCTCTGTAGAAGGCAACGCCCAATTTGCCAACCTGGCGAAAGAAAACCTGGAGCGCTTAGCCCTTGAGAATGGCACCATTTACAATACCAGCTTTCAAGAATTTATAAGCCAGGAGTTACCTCAGTTACCGTTCATCCCGTTTTTGTATTTGGATGGCGATCATTCATACGAAGCCACGCTGGAATATTTCCACCAATTACTGCCATACACCCGCGAGGAAAGTATCTTTGTTTTAGACGATATTTATTGGAGTGCGGGAATGCAAAAAGCTTGGAATGAGATACGATTGCACCCTAGCGTGGGCATTAGCATGGATTTTTTCAAGTTTGGCGTACTCAGCTTTAAACCGATGATACAAAAACAGCATTTTTACCTCTGGTATTAGTTTTACTTTAGCAGCATGGAGCGAGAAGCAATCATTGACATTGAAGACATATCCAAAGTGTACCAGGTAGGAACGCAAACCGTGCACGCACTGCGTTCTATTTCCTTGCAAATTTTTAAAAACGAGTACGTGGCTTTAATGGGGCCATCGGGTTCTGGTAAATCCACCCTAATGAATATTTTAGGTTGCCTGGATACGCCCACTGACGGTTACTATTCGCTAAACAACAACGATGTTAGCAAACTAGAAGACAACGACTTAGCCACGATACGCAACAAGGAAATTGGTTTTGTCTTCCAAACCTTTAACCTGATGCCGCGCTACACGGCTTTGGAAAACGTTTCGCTTCCGCTAATCTATGCCGGACTTAAAAAAGAAGATCGCGATGCACGAGGTACCGAGGTACTTACCCAAGTAGACTTAGCCAACCGCATGGACCACAAACCCAACGAGCTCTCGGGTGGGCAGCGCCAACGCGTTGCCGTAGCACGTGCGTTGGTAAACAAACCCTCTATTATTTTGGCCGATGAGCCTACGGGTAACCTCGATACCAAAACCTCGCACGAGATTATGGGCCTTTTTGAGGAAATCCACGCCAAAGGAAACACCATCATACTGGTTACCCACGAAGAAGATATCGCCAACCACGCCCACCGCATTGTGCGCCTACGCGATGGTTTAATAGAGTCGGATACCATTAACGAAAACCCTACTAAAGCAGGAGTGTTAGCGTAATATGAAGGTTTACACAAAAAAAGGAGATGCGGGAGAAACCGCCCTGTTGGGTGGACGTAGAGTAAGCAAGAGTCACCTGCGCATAGATGCCTATGGCACGCTAGACGAACTCAACGCTTTTGTAGGCTTGCTGCGCGACCATTCTGAAATTCCGGAGATCAACGAAAAGCTCATTAGCATACAAGACCGCATTTTTACCATAGGCTCACACATGGCTATGGATAAGGAAGATTCGAAAATGAAACTTCCACCCGTAACCCAAGACGATGTGAATGCCCTAGAGCAATGGATAGACGAAATGGAGCAAGAGTTACCTCCATTAAAAAGCTTTGTTTTACCGGGAGGACACGTTACCCTCTCTTACTGCCACGTGTGCCGCACCGTTTGCCGCAGAAGCGAGCGCGCAGCGGTAACGCTAACGCACGATGAGATGATCAACCCCATCATCCTCTCATATATCAACCGCCTGTCCGATTACTTTTTTGTTTTGGGACGCTACTTTGCTAAGGCGCTCCAGGTAGATGAGGTGGCCTGGGAACCGAAGATGTAAGTTTGGCGTCTTGGGTTACAACCCTTCCAGATATTTTAGCAGGGTTTCAAAATCCCATCGGTTTCCAATAAGCAGCTAATTCCAACCTATTGCTTCCGCAATCGTTATCTTTGGTATATGCCCATCATAAAAATCAAAGTCCAAGAAAAGCTGTTGAACGACCTGGTTAATTACATAGGTCAATTTGGATCCGAGGAAATGCAGATTATTGATGAAGCCTCGAAAACCGAGTATCCGAATGTTTCCGATAGCGAAACACAGTACCTGCAAGAATCTTTGCAGCGCTTAGAATCGGGTAAGGGTAAAACCTACACGATTAAAGAGCTTAACGACCAGCTAGACCAGACCATTCATAAAAGTGAAGGTTGAGTTTCTCGACAGCTTTGTAGCGGCCTTGGATGACCAAGTAGCCTTTATAGCACGAGACAAACCTGCTGCAGCCCGAAAATTCAAGAACAAACTCTTGGAGGAGTTGGCATCACTCCCAGAACAACCTTACCGTTTTAAAAGATCACCCGTTTTTACAGATCCAAACATTCGGGAAATGACTTTTAAAGGATACCGTATTTTTTACAAGGTGGATTTAGAAAAGCAACGGGTGTCTGTTTTTGCTTTGCTTAAGCACCAAAATAAACTTTAGTAGGATACAGTCTGAGCACGTCCAACCAACACTACAGGAATTAATCCAACGATGTAACCACTACGCACATCGAAACATCCTCCCAACCCATCTTTTAAAAACGCGGCTACGAGCAACCAAAAAGCCTTGCTTGCGTACCTACCAATAGCCATCGTTTTTTACGAAATCGTAAAGCGGTTGCACGCGATGGCAAAAAAATTACTTTTGCCAAATATTAAAAACAAACCAAAAAGCTATGTATTGGACTCTGGAACTTGCATCCTACTTGGAAGATGCACCATGGCCGGCTACTAAAGACGAGCTTATCGATTTCGCCATTCGTACCGGGGCGCCATTAGAAGTGGTAGAGAACTTGCAAGAAATAGAAGACGACCAGGAGCAGCACGAGAGCATTGAAGACATCTGGCCCGATTATCCTTCTAAAGAAGACTTCTTCTTTAACGAAGACGAGTATTAAAACTACCTCACCATACGTTTTACTGTTAAAAGCTGTTTCCCATTTCGGGAGGCAGCTTTTTTCATTTCGGTAAGGCACTATAAAACCGTATTTTTGCGCCCCATACCCAACAGCCGCTGTTGGAACCTAGAACATTAGAATACATTGTATGTCCATAGTTAATCAGTTACTCAAGAAAGTTTTTGGCGATAAATCCCAAAAAGAACTTAAAGCCGCGCAACCCCTCATCGATGAAATTAACCGCATCTATGCCGAGTTTGCCAGCCTTAGTAACGACCAATTGCGCGAGCAAACTGCGCAGCTCAAAGAAGAAATTAAAAACCACACCCAAGAGGAGGAAGCTCAAATAACCAAGCTGAAAGAAGAAGCAGCGGCACTTCCACCGGAAAACATCCAGGAAAAAGAAGAAATCTTCGACCGCGTGGATGCCCTTATTGCCGATGTGGATAAAAAACTAGAGGAAGTATTAGAAAACATACTTCCTCGCGCCTTTGCCGTGGTTAAGGAAACGGCCCGCAGGTTTAAAGAAAACGAAACGCTGAGCGTAACCGCCTCGGAACAAGACCGCAACTTTGCCGCGCAAAAAGCCCACGTGGTTATTGAGGGCGACCAAGCCGTATGGCACAACCACTGGGATGCCGCAGGCAACGAAATTACCTGGGATATGCTGCACTACGATGTACAGCTTATTGGAGGTATTGCACTGCACCAGGGTAAAGTAGCCGAGATGCAAACCGGTGAAGGTAAAACCTTAGTGGCTACCCTACCGGTGTACCTCAATGCACTGGCGGGAAAAGGCGTACACGTGGTTACGGTAAACGACTACCTCGCCAAGCGAGATTCTGAGTGGATGGCACCGCTGTTTGAGTTCCACGGGCTGCGCGTTACCTGTATCGATAAATTCCAGCCCAATTCCGAAGAACGCAGACAAGCCTACCAGCACGACATTTGCTATGGTACCAACAACGAGTTTGGTTTTGACTATCTGCGCGACAACATGGCGCAGGATCCCGACTCGCTCGTACAGCGCAAGCACCACTACGCAATTGTGGATGAGGTGGATTCGGTTTTAATTGATGATGCCCGTACGCCTTTAATAATCTCGGGACCCACACCCAAAGGCGACCAGCAGCAGTTTGAAGAGCTAAAACCAAAAATTAGGCTCCTGGTAGAAAGCCAGCGCAAACTGGTGACCCAAATATTAGCCGAAGCCAAGAAAAAACTCGAAAAACTAGGTACGGACGAGGCTAAAAAAGACGAGATCAAAGAGGGTAGCTTCTTACTGTTTCGCGCTTACCGGGGATTGCCTAAGAACAAAGCACTCATTAAGTTTCTCTCGGAGCAGGGCGTGAAAGCAGCCATGCAAAAAACCGAAAACTATTACCTGCAAGAGCAAGGCAAAAACATGCCCGAGGTAGACAAGGAGCTGTACTTTACCATAGACGAAAAAAACAACGCCATAGAGCTTACCGAAAAAGGAATCGACCTGCTTTCGGGGAAAGAAGACCCCAACTTCTTTATCATGCCCGATGTAGGCTCTATGCTTACGGAAATAGAAAACAATACCGAATTATCGGACGAGGATAAGCACCAGCAGAAAGATGCCCTCATCCAGGACTACGGAGTGAAATCAGAGCGCATCCACACGGTAAACCAACTCCTAAAAGCCTTTACGCTTTTTGAAAAGGATGTGGAGTATGTAGTGATGGATGGCAAGGTGAAGATTGTAGATGAGCAAACCGGCCGTATTATGGAAGGCAGGCGCTACTCCGATGGTTTGCACCAAGCCATTGAGGCCAAGGAAAGCGTTAAGGTAGAAGCCGCTACGCAAACCTACGCTACCATCACCCTGCAAAACTATTTCCGCATGTACCACAAGTTGGCGGGGATGACGGGTACCGCAGAAACCGAAGCCGGTGAATTGTGGGACATTTACAAGTTGGATGTAAACATTATTCCAACCAACAAACCCATAGCGCGCAAAGACCACGAAGACAAGGTGTATAAAACCAAGCGCGAGAAGTACAACGCCATTATTGATGAGATTGTGCAGCTGCGCGAGCAAGGCCGCCCCGTATTGGTGGGTACCACCTCGGTAGAGGTATCGGAATTGCTGGGCAAGATGTTGACCATACGCAAGATTCAGCACAACGTACTGAATGCCAAACTGCACCAAAAAGAGGCCGACATTGTAGCCGAAGCCGGTAAAGCAGGCACCGTTACCATTGCCACCAACATGGCCGGTAGGGGTACCGATATCAAACTAACTCCCGAAGTAAAAGAAGCGGGTGGATTGGCTATTATAGGTTCTGAGAAGCACGACTCCAGACGAGTAGACCGCCAGTTGCGTGGACGTTCGGGTCGTCAGGGAGATCCCGGTTCCTCGCAGTTTTACCTCTCGTTAGAAGACGACTTGATGCGCCTGTTTAACTCCGACCGCGTAGCCAAGATTATGGACCGCCTGGGCTTGGAGGAAGGCGAGGTAATCCAACACTCTATGATTACCCGCTCTATTGAGCGCGCGCAAAAGAAAGTAGAGGAAAACAACTTTGGTATTCGTAAAAATGCCCTGGAATACGATGACGTCCTCAACGCACAGCGCGATGTTATTTACAAGCGCAGAAAGCACGCCCTGTTTGGCGACCGCTTAAAGCTAGACATCGCCAACATGTTCTTTGAAACTGCCGAGAATCTGGTAAACAGCTTTTACGACACCAAAGACCTAGAGGGATTAAACCTGGAAGTATTGCGCGTTTTTGCTACCGAATGCAACCTTACGCAAGAAGAGCTCAACAAAACACCAGCACCCGAACTCGCTCAAAAGCTTTTTGAGCACGTGTACAAACGCTACCAAGCTACCGCCAAACAGGTGGCCGAAATGACCTTCCCGGTAATTAAAAACGTATACGAGCAACAAGGCGAACGCTACACCAACATTATGGTGCCCTTTACCGATGGAAGAAAAGGCGTGCAACTGCCATGCCCGCTAAAGGCTTCGTACGAAACCGAAGGCAAAGAGGTAGTAGACACCCTGGAAAAACGCATTACGCTGTCTGTAATAGACGATGAGTGGAAAGAACACTTGCGCGAATTGGACGAACTACGCCAATCGGTGCGCGGTGCGGTATACGAGCAAAAAGATCCTTTGTTGATTTACAAGCTGGAGTCCTTTGAGCTGTTTAAAAACATGGTAGATCGCATCAATACCGAGGTAGTTTCTTTCTTAACCCGCGCTCGTATTCCGGTAAACCAGGAAGCTACCGCCAGCAATGCTCCTGTAAAGCGCAACGAGCCCAAAACGGTAGCCCAAAAGGCGGAATTGGCATCCTCGGGAGCTCCTGTGAGCCAGGGCAGCAATGGCTATGCCGAGGCCATCGCCAACTCGCAACCCAAGCGTAAGCAAGAGCCCGCAGTTGCCGAAGAAAAGATTGGAAGAAACGACCCCTGCCCTTGCGGTAGCGGCAAAAAATACAAGCAGTGCCACGGTAAGTAATGAGCCTCTTTAAGGCATGTATTAAAAATGCGCTCCCGTAAAGAGCGCTTTTTTATTGCCATTCCCTGTTGTTGCATCAGCTTACTCCTTCACAAACCGCCACATGCTTTCGCCAGCTTGCAGTACATACATACCCGGGGCTAAAAAGCTAACATCCAATTTTCCAATACCAGGCTGCACCACCTCAAACTGTTGCCCTTGGCTGTTGTAGAGTTTTAGGTTTTGGGTGGATAGCTCCTGAGGAAGGTGAAGGGTATTTTGTGCGGGGTTGGGAAACAGTAATTGCTCCGTTCCTACCACCGATTCCGTTATGCTTGTTATATTCTGACCATACCTTACTATTATCG
The DNA here is from genome assembly GCA_964627445.1 of uncultured Flavobacteriales bacterium. Taxonomy (GTDB): domain Bacteria; phylum Bacteroidota; class Bacteroidia; order Flavobacteriales_D; family Luteibaculaceae; genus Luteibaculum. The sequence goes on from CAZVJF010000002.1 coordinate 41,549, forward strand.
TTTGATAGGTATTGTTTGGAGTATAAACAATACCCGGAACAACAATTTTGCCATCCCAATCCAGAAGACCAGGGCCTAACAAACCCGAAGCATTAAACACGGTATCCATTTCAAATATTGTGGTGCGCAAGCTGCCATTATCGGCAAAGGAAGAATCCAGGCTGCCATTGGCTTGAAATAAATTGAGTACAAAATTGCTACCAATGGACTCGCCTCCCGTAGTTACAAATTGCTCTGAATTTAGCACTAAAGGATAATCAAGGCCTTTGTGATCATAGATTAAGCCATCGCCACCAAAACTGCTATCCATGACCCCTGAGGATTTATCTACCGCGATGAGGCATCTGGAGGCTTCCGTGCCATCGGGTTTTGTATTGTTAGTTGCACCGTATATAACCACGCTTTCGCCAAATGACGCCAGTAAAGGCGGGTCGTTAAGTTCTATATTAATATACCCCACCAAATTGAATGGGGTAACAAAAAGCCCGGCATTGCCAAAGGACCTATCCGGTTCTCCTGTCTCGTTGAACTTTTCAATCTGATAGTAATTCCATGAACCACCCGCACCTCTGAGTTCATTATCCGTTGCAGCTAAGAAGATATCTGCATTAACCGCATCATACACCATGTAGAAACCGTCCAAAGGGGAATCGGGTAGCGCTTTCACACCCTCCGTACCAAAGCTATTATCGGGCTGCCCCGAGGAATTGTAACGCAACAAGAAGCGCTGGTCGGAGCCCTCATCCATGGCTACCAGGTAAAACCCACTGTTGGCGCCTTCGGCTATACTGCGAATATCGTAGTCTGGGTATAGGTCCTTTAAGTCTAATATCCCCGATTCTCCAAACTGAGGATCCAAAGTACCGTCTTGGGTAAATTTTAGTAAACGAAATATGGTAGTTCTAGACACTCCAAAAAACTGACCAGCACGGGTAATGACCAAAAAGCCTCCGTTTGCCAAACTGCGCACCTTACCTCCTCGCTCATCTCCCTGCATCGGAACGCGAACTGCTCCATCATCTCCAAAATTAGAATCGATTTCTCCGTCTCTAAGTAGCTTTCGCACTGTAATTACCGAATCACAATCAATAGGACTTCTACCTACACAGGTCCTGGTCTGTAGGTACATGCATTGATTCTGAAAATCGATAGCCATATCAGCTGGATACGAACTGCCTTCGTTGGACTGGATTTTCAGTATTCCATTGTTGGCAAAGTTTTCGTCTAAGTCCTGGCAAAACAGCATACCGTTTGTTGCCACAATAAAAGCAAGCGCGAATAAAAAACGTATCATATCCTAAAGCTTTATAAAGTTTCTGTTATCAACATTTACATCGGAATCGCCACACTGCATGCGCAATATGAAGGTACCCCGGTTTAATTGGTGGATATCCAACTCCAATGGTTCCCAATGCATCACGTAAGCCTGTAAGGAGTTGGCTACGATGTTGGCTTTTTGTTTGCCGTTCCAAAAATAGTTTTGGGCAACCGTACGCGTTTGTAGTAACACTCCACAGACACTAAGCAGCGCTAGAGAGGGAATGTTTGTTTTCATTTAGAGGTAGGATTATTCACTAAAATAAAAATGAATCCACTATCACTATTTCTACATTGTAGTCAGTATTGAAGTCTTATCTAAACCATAAATACCTTTTTTGTTTATGAAAGAGGGCGTTGTCTCAACGAGAACCTAGCGTTAAGCACTGGTTGGAATCCTTGGAAAAATTTGAATGATGGGCCTCTAAACTAATCCACTTCTTCTGCTTCCATTGCCGGGATAATAAGCAAAGTCAGCAGGCCCACACCAACCATAAAATTTAGAAAGTCTCTGCCGGGATCGGGCTCCGGATTGCGTATGCGCTCTGTTTGGTTCTCTATGGTGCGAAATAGTGCCGCATGCGAATCGTAACCATTTTTAGCAATAAAGTTCGAGTCCGTGTCAATGTTGATGGCAATGGCGGTAATAAAGGCATGGGTTTGAAAATCGATGCCATTACCCAGCGTATCGTATTCCAACGGTACTTCTCGAATATCGTGATTGGTAATAATAACGCCATTGGCACATTGCTGGTGGGCCTTATACCGCACAAAATGCTCGGCTTTAATGCCATTGTAAGCGCTAACGCCATCGTAGTGTATTTTGCCCAGACGCTCGTATCTAAAATCTAAGGGTTCGCCAGCGTGAAAAACATATACTTGCTGCGGCCGCTCTAAGCATGCGCGTTGTTTAAACGCCTCGTACTCTGTGGGTGGTTGATACGTTTGGTTCAAAAAACGTGGCGCACACTGCGTAAAGAGTAAAGAAACACAAAGCCACAGGGAACAAAATTTAAGCATAGCATGGGGTTTTCATAACACCAACCAAGGATTATGCCACAACTTATTTCTTCCATTTTTCTACCCTAGAACAACAATAATTACTTAATACATCAACAAATAGAACTTCAAGCAAACTATATACTATACGCTTGGTATTTGATTTTTCATCAGGGATTCCTTTTTTTGAAGAAATTCTCCCACCATGAAAACTCTAGTTTATGCCGCCCTAGCCACAGTTATGGCCTCATGTGTTACCCAGTCTACACAGACCGAGCATGACCAGCATGTAGAAGTTGAAGCCCAAGGCTCCACCGAGAAGGTTGTACCGTTTCAACTGGCTTTTGAGATCACCGAAGAGGACATGCTCAAGATGCTATGCAAGTCTGGCTGCGATTGGAAGGAAACGGCAGTATCTTTTTCGCAAGGGAATACGCAGTACATCACCAATACTGGGGTTTTCCACGATGAAACAAAGCTGCACTTATCCGGAGATGCCTTTGCATTTACCCTAACGCCTAGCGAACCCTATTCGGTAGCACTCACAGCAATAAAAGGATGCCAATGGACGGAGCTTACTGGTACCAGCGAACCCAGCGGTCGTTTTGCTGTGGATGAGAAAGGGATATCCCTACAGCACTAGGTGCAATATATTCCTTAAAAAAGGGCTACCAATCGAGGTAGCCCTTTTTCTATTATTTACTGATCACAACCTTCTCTTTGGATATAATTACGTCTGTATCATCTTTAACCCAAATTTGATATAAACCACTTGCCAGATGCTTAATGTCTAAAGTATGCAGATTCTCGCTTCCTGATTTACTTTTATCGTAAACTACCCTACCACGTGCATCAATAATCTGTATCTGCAATTCTTTTTGTAGCGGTTGATTTTCGAGATTCACATAGATTTTATCAGACGCAGGATTTGGGTATACTTTAAGGGTGTAGCCTGGTGTTTTTTCAGGTTCTATTGTTGTAATTTCCTTATTTAAAACGCTGTCTACATATTCAGCATCCCTTTTTCCGAAAGCATCAAAATCTTGTAACACTCGCATCATGACTTCCGATGTTTCGTGCACTATGGGACTCGAACAACTAGAAGCACTACTGAAACAATCTTTTGTCACCCGAATCTGATCTAGATACATAAAAGATTCTACTTGAGCGACCTCCGCTCTAGCGCCTATTGGAGGGTTAACATCAATACTTGCAGAGTTATTCACTGGCTGTGCTACGGACTCAACGATTAAATAACGGTAATCTCTACAGGCCTCAAATGTAAAATCTACCAAGTCCCAGCCTGTATGGTTTGTTGTAGAACCTGAATAAATTACATCTCCCGAATTAGCTCCTCTTACCGTATTCACAGAAGATACGGGGACCATACTAAGTTTAACCACAAACTTGGCAGACTTATGCTGTCGATCAGGGCCCAGTTCCCCTTTCTCAGCCTGAGACACTAAAAACCGAACTCTATATTGTTCATGCTGTTTTAGAGGTTGTGTAAACGGTTTTTGAACTCCTTCAGTAAACTCTGTTAATCCCGCTGCACCAGCCGGTTGCGAAGCGTCTAACCTATCGAGTTCCACGGCATCCAAACCACCAATAGCTAGATCAGGAATTTCCGATAAACTCCAAAGACCTGCATATCTATCACCAGATCCCACGTGGTTAGCTACACCAAAGTTATTACAAGGGACTCCAACACAGTTATAATCTAGAGGGTCTGGTGTAGTTCCACAAACTATATCGTCACAGGAATTCGTACTACGATCAAACAAGTCTGGTGTTCCTTTACTCGCTGTCCATCCTTGCGCATCTGTAATGGCCGCACGCTCTTGTGGCACAACTCCATTCTCAAAATCCCCGTTTACTAATATGTCTGTGTTTCCTTGGTTGTCCACGTTCACATGGTCAGAAGCAGTACAACCATTTTTATCGGTGACCTGCACCGTGTGTATACCTGCGCTGCCACTACAAATCTGTGGATTTGCAACGGTTGCACCTGACGGGCTCCAAGAAAATTGATATGGAGGTGTTCCTCCACTAACAACTGTGCTAGCCCCCAAGGTACCGCAGTCTCCCGAACACAGGGTAAAATCTCGTCCAGCATCAACCCGTGGAGTAGGATGAACGAATATCGTAACCTGTTTCTGGAAAATATTTCCATTCGGGCCCTCCACCGTAACTTCATAAGTGGTTGTCTCCCCAGGGCAAACTGCTGTAGATGACCCATTTGGGTTGGCTACCCCGGTAGTAGGACGCCAAGTATAAGAAGAACCTTGCGGTGCCGAAACAGATACCGTTGTGCAGCCTCCTTTACAGATTGTGTCATTATCGGATATTGTAACCGAGGGCACTTTTGGGCAAAATGCCTTTACGCTCAAACCATCAAAATACATGTAAGATTCTAAACCAAAATCCTCCGTCAAATACCTTAAATCCTCATCTGTTAAATCACTAAAAGACAATGATGTGGTGCGATCCACAACCTCCTTAACACCACCGGAAGTAACCGCCAGATTTCTTATCGCACGAACTAACATATTCTCAGTAATTAAGGACTCGATGGTCACATAATTGTAAGGTCTATCTGCGATAAATTGATAATTCACCAAAGTCCAACCTGCGGTATCCTTAACAGCGCCTATATACGTTGAAGTCGCTGGCACCGGACGATAAAGTGTATTTGTGGCAACACCTTCACTAAACTTAACCTGAAATGCTGCTGAATCAAGGTCTATATAACCATCCACCTGACCTTTTTCAGCCCGAGAAACCCAAAAACTAACGTTGTATTCAACACCTACCGCCAAGGGACGATTTAGTGCTATTTCTGCACCTTCTACCAGAAAGCTCATGGCCGTGCTCACCTCATTTTCCGTTGGAATATCTGTAAGCTGTCGCCCTACGGGAAGCCCCAATTTAACCGTACCTCCGTTTGATCCTTCGGTACTGATTGATACTACTTTAGTATCTAGATTAAGAGCTGGAATCTTTAGCAGGGCTTGCTGAAACCCGATTATTGACCAAATACCACCATAGCGCTGCTGATTCCCTAAGCCAATTTGGTGCGACTCATGTCCCATATGGTTACATGGTACCCCCACGCAGTTAATATCTAGCACGGATTCAGGACAACCAAGTGCGCATGAACCGGTACGAGGGTCAAAAAGATCAGGTGTACCTGTTGCACGTATCCATCCAGAGGCATCTTCAATTCCGCCCTGAAATTGCGGGACTGGACCTGGATCTAAATTTCCATATGGCACATATTCAAAATTAGATCTTGCTGTTACCACAGCGGTATCTCTACCCACACATCCTTTGCTATCAGTAACTTCTTGCACAAATGGAAAGTTGCCAGATAAGGAAATACCTTTCCAGCACAAATCGGGTTGCTGCTTGTTCACATCGCTTGATTTCATACCTATGGTTGGAGTCCACTTAAAGGTCAATGGTGCAGATCCCTGAACTGCAGAGCCCCCCAACGTAGCACACTCATCACCACATAGCAATACATCGGGTCCAGCATCGGCCCGAGGCTTTGGATTAACCGTAACCGTGACTTGATTCGCATTATTACAGAATCCCAAACCATCGACATTTAAAGAATACGTGGTGGTAGTGTTGGGTGAGGCTTGAGGCTGGGCACAAAACTCACATGATAAACCTGTAGTGGGCCGCCACTGGTAGGTTCTTTCTGATTCTGGGTTTGGTCCAATTTTAACCGACTTGCCCTCACAGATTGGAGCTGGGTCCTGTAAATTTAGATTCGGTGGATTTACCACATAAATTGTATAAACAGATTTTGATACAGGGTTACCGTTAAAGGATACCAATAATGTGTAGGTAGTTGTTTTTGAAGGGCTTGCCGTTGTTGTTGCACAAGTACTACAGGAAAGTGCAGTAGTCGGAGACCAGCTGTAGCTCCATCCTGAACAACTCGCAGCGTCTCCTCCTATTGTAATGCTGCTACCCAAGCACACCGTATCCTCCTTACCTACGGGTGGCATATATGTACATGTGGAGCCGCCTCCTGGGCCGCCTCCTGGGCCACCAGAACCTCCGGAACAACCAGTCACGGTGTAGCTAACCTGGTCTGAATCGCTACATCCTTTAGCATCAGTCACCGTCAGTGTAAATACCATATCATTAGAAATAGATACGCTGGGATTTGCTTTTTGACTCTCAGCGACAGACGAAAATGCAGATATGGGAGTCCACTGATACGTAAGTGGTTTAAAACCACCAGTTCCTGCGGGATACCCTCCTAGCGTAAAAGCTCTGTTGGCACAAACCCTACGGCCAATATTTGCATTTGCCGTAGGACTATTTACCCGTATAAGAATAGACTCTGAATATCGACATCCTAGAGCATCGGTAACAGAGACATTTAATCGAAAATTGCCTGTAACTGAAGCATTGAAAGTAGGATTTGGACAATTGATACACGACAAATATTGCGTCTGTCCAGTCCAAACGTATGAATACGGAGCAACACCATTAATTGCACCGGAATTCCCAACAGATACATTATCCCCCAAACAAAGGTCTTGATCTACCACATCAAAAGTTGGTGCCGAAACAGATACCGTAACTTGATCTGAAGACTGAGCTCCGTTTTGATCTGTAACTGTTACGGTATAGGTTGTTGTACTTGCAGGACTTACTTGAGGGTTTGAGACGTTAGCAGAAGGCATTAAACCATTAGCAGGAGACCAACTGTATTGATATGGAGCTGCCCCTGACATAGCAGTTGGATTATCTCCGAGCGTAACGGTACTGTTGATACAAATGTTTTTATCAGCCCCAGCACTTGCTATTGGTGCCGGCACTTTGCAGCGTTTCCTTACACTAATATCATCTACATAGGCGTAGGAACTTAGCCAAAGACCTTCTTGCGTATAATAATCCACCGCATAATCGGGAGGGGTAGTTGCCAAATACGCTCTTAACGCTGCCCTTACTCCCGCCTTGTTCAACTCCACTTCAATAGTTAAATAATCGTAGGCCTGATTGGGGGTAAATCGGTGAAAGAACTCCTTCCAACCAGAAGCAGACGTGATCCAGTCAGAGAATATTACTATTCCATTGACAGGTTGATACAGATCACTTGTCTGCACCCCTTGACTTAGCTTGATTCGCACTCTGATGGAATCTAACCGTAAAGAGTCCATATATACATCTCCTTGATCCGCCAAACTTCCATAGAATTGGAGATCATATGTTTCTCCAGGCACTAATGGTTTCCGCAGGTGTGTTTCCGCGGCCTCTACTGTAAAATGAAGATCTTCTGCTACCTTGTTCCCTGCCAAATCTGCATATGTCAAAGCATCTATACCTCCTGTAGCACGAAGACCGATGTAACGGCCCAGACCCGAGCGCTCTGGTTCGAAACCCACCTGATTGCAAGGTACTCCGACACACAAAACCTCGGGTACCAAATTATTACACGGCACAACACAGGCTACCCGACTATCAAATAAATCTGGGGTACCCGATGCGGCAAACCAGTTCTCTGCTTTCCCTATTTCACCACGCGCAACTGGAACCTCACCACGCTCGAAAGAAGCATTGTTAACCAAATTACTATCGGGTAATACATTGACCCTAATTATATCTTGGGTACTACATCCGTTGTTATCGGTAACATTTACGGTGTACAATTGAGATTGTAAACCAGTAAAAACAGGATTTGGACAATTTCGACAAGAAATATTTACGTTGGGTGACCAAGAGTAAAAGTAGCCACCGCTACCGCCACTTGCAGTTGGGGCACCGCCTAAGGCATGTGGTGTACCCATACATAAAGAAATATCTGCTCCTGCATCAGCTACTAGACTTGAACATGATGATTGTTGCCCTACAACAGGTATGACGTGGACAAATAAGGCAAACAAAAGGAGAAGTGGGTTACTTCGAAAAAAAATTACTTCTCGGATTACTGAAGTTTCTTGAGGGACAATTTTAATCATGAGGGAGTACATTAAGATCAGACCCCCATATTACATTTTTACTGTACTAATATCTATTTTTTATCCACATCATTATTGTATACCAACGAGTACTCCACCCTCATTTCTTTTTGGCACCTTCTGCGTATTTTGTAAATATAATTTTGTCCATATACATGTATCCAGTAGTAAAAAGCCCTAACCTAACGCCATTCATGAAATAAACTACCAGACTAGTAGGTTTTAACCATATTTTATAAAAATATGGTATTCCTAACCATAAATGGTTTTAGCTAAAACCAGTTCCATCATCAAGTAGATAAATTTTATTTTTTGGTATACACTTCACCGGATGCCCCTGCTATTTTATCTCCATTTTGCTATACTTCTTGCAGAGCATTAATATCTTCCACGTACTTGAGCCTCTAATCCCAAATCCGCACTTCTTCCAAGGAGATTTTAGTGCCAAAGAAGATTTGGGTGGATTTTTGAAAGCTCTCGGTAAAGTCGCTTACCATAAAGTGGTCTTGGGGTGCTGTAGCTGTTGTTAGCGCCTTCGTTTTTTCCAAATACGCCTGCACAGCGAGCGCGGTTAGGTGTGCGTTATCCAATACCTCAACATGGGCAGCATGGGCCTTGTAGTAGCCCTCTATTTCTTTTTTTATGAGGGGATAATGCGTACAAGCTAGAATGAGGGCATCGATCTCACTAATGAAGTGGCTGGATAAGTACGCGTTGATAACGGCCGCAGAAATGTTGTTGTTAAAAAAGCCCTCTTCTACCATACTGGCCAACAAGGGTGTGGCCATAGATTTCACCTTAGCATCGGGCAAGGCTTGGTTGAGCTTTCGGGGATAAATACGGCTTCCTATGGTTCCTTTAGTTCCAATAACCCCAATGGTTTTCTGGGTAAGGTGTTGCTGGGCGTACTCCACTACGGGACTTACCACATCCACCACTTTAACTTCGGGCACTGCTTCGCGCGCAGCCTTTGCCGCATAAGAGGAGGCGGTATTGCAAGCAATAACCACCACTTTGCATCCTCGCGAAACCAAATACTTGGCTATGGTGGCCGTGTAGTGCTTTACCGATGCTGCCGACTTATCGCCATAGGGCAAGTGGGCCGTATCGCCAAAGTAAAAAATGCTCTCATTGGGCAACAAGGTGCGTATGGCATGGGCCACCGTAAGGCCACCAATACCCGAGTCTAAAACACCTATGGGAGCATTGTTCATACACAAAAAAAGGGGCAACGGGGCCCCTTAAAATTTAGCTTTTTTTATTGTTCACTGTAACCCTAGCTCTTTCTTTACCAGCGGGGTAACATCGGTACCATTTTGGTATACTGTAGAACCAGCAGAAACATCAAAGATGTATGTAAATCCATTGGTTTCGCCTACCGATTTGATAGCGCTAAGTACCTTTTCGCGAATCGGTGTAATGAGTTCTTGCTCTTGCTTGGCCATACGCTCCTGTGCAGAAACCTGAAACTGTTGAATGCGCTGCTCCAACTGCTGTATGTCTGCAATGGCTGTTTCACGCTCGGTATTTGTCATGCTACCTTCGCGCTCCTGCAAGCTCCCCAGTTTATTTTGGTACTCGACCGTCATGTTCTCTAAGCTGGCTTGCAGCTCTTTACCAAACTTATCGGCTTTTTGTTGCGCAGTTTTAAAGTCTGGCATTTTTACCAAAATCTCTTGCGCGTTAACGTGACCCAGTTTGGGTTGTGCGAAAGCAGAAAACGAGATGCCTACAATGGCAACCAACACTAATGCAATATTCTTCATAAATCTATTTCTCTTTTCGAGGTGCAAAACTAGCCTTTAATATTAATTGATACCAATCTTGATGCCCATCTTACGGAGTACCAGATCGCTTTTGTCGTAATTATCGTCTGCAAACAAGATGCCAGACTGTGCCGACTTGTCAAAAATAAAGTCGTAACCGCTGGATTCTGACACTTCCTTAAGCGCTTCATATACGCGGTCTTGAATGGGCTGTACCAATTCCTGGCGTTTTTGAAACAAGGCACCGTTCACCCCAAATTTTTCTTTTTGAAACGCCTGCACTTCTTGCTCTTTCTGCACAATCGCATTTTCGCGCTCGCGTTTCATATCATCGGTAAGGAGTACCGACTCGGCTTGGTAAGCCTTGTACATTTCATCAATTTCCTGGTAGCGCTTTTCAATTTCATTTTGCCATTGGGTGGATAAGTTATCCAACTGCTTTTGCGCTTCTTCAAACTCTGGTATTTGCTTCATGATGTAGTCCGAGTCTACATAAGCAAACTTTTGCGCCATACCTGCTATAGCTGCGAGGCAAAAGGCGGTTAAAACAAAGATCTTTTTCATAAGGCTTGTATATTTTTTCTACAACTCTCCAAGATTCGCGCCAATTGTAAAATGGAGCTGTCCTCGAGGCATGGTTGGATTACCGGGCACGTCATCAAAGCGCCAACCGTAATCTAAGCCCAGCAAGCCAAACATAGGTAAGAATAAGCGCAATCCAATACCACCAGAACGGAAGTTATCGAAGGGGTCGTAGTTCTTAAAGTCTATCCATGTATTTCCCGCTTCTAAAAAGGCTAAGGGGTAAATGGTAGCACTGGGGTTTAAAGACAGTGGGTAGCGCAATTCCATGGTAAATTTAGAAATGTACAACGCTCCTTCCTGTGGTGACAGGGAAAGGTCATCGTATCCACGCAGTGCAATAATTTCGCGACCATCCAGTGCAAACCCTGTTAAAGCCGATCCTCCCAAATAGAAACGCTCAAAAGGCGATGGGCCTATCTGTTGGTTATACTGACCCAAAAAGCCCATACCTACCTTAGTATACAGCACCAGGTTTTTGGCCATTTCGGTATACCACTCCGCGGTAAATTTCCATTTGTGGTATTCTACAAATTCAAACTTCTCTTGATCGGTAGCCCCTGTAAAGTCTTTACCACTTACCAATGAATAGGGTGGCGTTGCTTTTAAGGTTAAACTTACTTTAGAACCGCTTCGCGGGAAAATGGGTGCATTTACCGATGAACGCGTTAACTGGGCTGTGTAGGAGATGTTGTTACTGTAACCGTTATCAAAGGTAAAGATGCTACCAAAGTTGCTCAGATCGTAGTATTGGTATGCTGCTGTTTGGTAAAAATAGAAGTTGTTATCGGGCCACTGTAGCGGCTTTCCTAAACCGAGCGAGAAACCTGAGATCTTTAAGCTTTGACGCGATGGATTTTCAACTTCCTGTCCTTCTACATTAATAAATTTGGGCTGGCCATTGGTTTGTACCGAGTGACTCAGAGAAACACTAAAGGCGTTGGGTCTGCGTCCTCCCAACCAAGGCTCTGTAAACGACAGGTTGTACGACTGGAAGAAAATACCGTTGGATTGTGCTCGGATGGATAAGCGTTGCCCGTCTCCAGCAGGTATGGGATCCCAGCCGCCTTTTTTGAACATGTTTCGTGCCGAGAAATTGGTAAGTGACAAGCCTAAGGTACCTACGATTCTACCGGCTCCAAATCCACCCGAAAGCTCTATTTGGTCACTGGGCTTTTCCTCTACGGTGTATTCAATATCTACCGTACCGTCTTGTGGACTCTGCTTGGGGTTTATCCCCATGGTTTCGGGGTTAAAGTAGTTCAGCGCAGCCAAGTCGCGTTGCGTACGCACAATTTCGGAGCGGCTAAAGAGGTCTCCCGGGCGCGTTTTAATTTCTCTACGAACCACGCGGTCATTGGTTTTATCATTTCCTTTTAGCAGGATACGGTTTATGTTATACTGCTTGCCCTCATATACGCGAATTTCAAAGTCTATGGAGTCGTTTTCTACGGCCACCTCGGTGGGCATGGCGTTAAAAGAGAGGTAACCATCATCAAGATACAACGAACTAACATCGTTACCCTGGCCGCTACCAAACAGGCGCGATTGCATAACCTCCTGGTTATAAACATCGCCTTTTTTAATACCCAGTACCTTACTCAAGAAATCGCTTTTGTACTTGGTGTTCCCCACCCAGCGAATGTTACGGAAGTAGAATTTGCTCCCCTCTTTGAGGTCAATTTCGATATGAACGAGATTTTCCTCAGGATCGTAATACGTAGTATCGTTTAAAATCTTGGCGTTTCGGAACCCCTTTTGGTTGTACTTACCAATAATTGCCAGCTTATCAGTGCGGTACTGCGATTCAATAAATTTAGACCGCGAAAAAATGCGCCAGAAGGCTTTCTCCTTGGTGTCCTTCATGGCTTTTTTCAGCTTCTTATCCGGAAGCTCGCTATTTCCGTTAAAGGTAATGCTACCAATTTTCACCTTTTTGCCCTTATCCACCTTAATATTTAGAATTAAGCTGTTGGGTACATTGGGGCTGCTGCTTTCCTCAATCTCTACCTGAGTTTGTAGATAGCCCTTTTGCACGTAATAGCTTTTCACCGCATTTTTGGTGTTCTGTATTACGTTTTCATTGATAATGGTTCCCAAGCGAAGGTTTAGCTTGTCATCGCGCAGATTGTCGGCTTCTGATTTCTTAACGCCTGTAAAACGGTACTTCAACAGCCTGGGGCGCTCGCCAAGGTGAATGTTCAGGTAAATACGATCGGGTTCGCGAAACTCCCCCAATCGGATTTGTACATTGTTAAATAAATCTTGCTCCCAAAGGTTTTTAATGGCTTTACCCAGCGCCTCGCCCGGTATCTCTATTCGGTCGCCCACCGATAATCCCGAAAAAAGGATCACCGCCTCGGGGTCAAACTCATCGGAGCCCGTAACCGTAATCCCTGCAATGGTGTAGGTTTGCACCACATCGAGATTGATCTCGTTTTTAGCACCCAGCAATACCTGTGCCTGCGCTGTTTTCCCCATCGGAAGCGCACAACTAAGGCCTACGAGTATTACAAATAGTATTCTTTGAACCATGAATTAGGTGGTAATTTGTTCGCTAGTTTTACCAAATCTGCGCTCGCGCTGCTGGTAATCTAGTATTGCTTTGTAGAATTCTTCTTTGTTAAAATCGGGCCAAAGTACCGGAGTAAAATACAACTCGGAGTAGGCCGCCTGGTACAGCAAAAAGTTGCTAATGCGCGTTTCCCCCGAAGTACGAATGAGTAAATCGGGATCGGGGTGGTTTTTGGTGTACAAATGTTGTGCTATACGCTCGGGCGTAATGTCTTCCAGCGCCAGTTTCCCTGCAGCATGCTCAGCCGCCAGCTCTCTGGTGGCATCCGCAATTTCCTTGCGCGAACCATAACTTAACGCCAGAGAAAGAGTAAGCCTTTTGTTATCCTTGGTATCCTCAATACCTTTAAGCAAGGCATTTCTGCAGGACTCTGGTATTCGGTCTAAATCGCCAATAGCCTCCAAACGCACTTCGTTTTCGTGCAGCTCTGCAATTTCGCGTACAATAGTTTGCACCAGCAGATCCATCAGTGCATCTACCTCTTCTTTGGGTCTATTCCAGTTTTCACTTGAAAATGCATATAAAGTAAGGTAGGATATACCCAACTCGGTAGCCGCAACTACGGTATCCTTTACCGATTGTACCCCGTTGGCATGGCCGTATACCCGGTCTTTGCCCTGGTTTTTAGCCCAGCGCCCATTGCCATCCATAATAATGGCTACATGTTGGGGAACACGCTTGGGGTCTATGTGTTGCTTGGCTGTTTCCAACTCCTATTTAATTATTGTACCAGGCTGGACAAAAATTTCGCTTCTTCTGTACCTTAAAGGTTAGGGTAATGCCCGTGTGGTTAAACCAATCTTTGTTGGACGGTTGGCCGCGCTGCAACCCCGTGTTACTTCCATCGGGCCGCGCAGGTGCTATGCTGCGATCTACAAACTGGCGATCTTCCACTTCAAATTGTTGTGGATCCGCGTAGGTTGTACTCACATCGTCCAGGTAATCGGTATAGGTCCTTCGCATGCCTGTATGTATGGCTATGCCTAAGTTTCCTACCACATTAAAACGTATACCTATCCCAAAAGGGACGGCAAAGTTAAATAAATTATAAGGGGTGCCATCATCTAGATTTTGACCCTCGGTGCCAATGGGTTGCAGTTCTTGAAACTCGTTGTTATTGTCTAACGCTTTAGGGTTGAAGCGAAAGGCACTAAAACCAAAATACAGGTAGGGAGAAAAGGGGTATTTTTTGTTGCCCACCTGGTAATCGAAATAGTTAATCTCAAACACCACAGAAAGCTCCTGGATAGAACTCTGGAAATGCAAATTGCGATTGCGCTTAAAGCCTTCCGAGCTTAGGCTGTCTGCTCCCTCTATTTTCCCACTAGCAAAAGAAAAGTTAAAGCCTATTCTGCGGTTAATGTTGGCTCTAAAACTTAACAACGGGCCTGGCGTAATGGCGTTAAACTGCTTTTGGTTTAGCTCTCCTAGATAGTAAAAACTCCCTACACCGACCCCAAATTCTTTGGAGCGTTGATTCCTAGAGTCTTGAGCCCAACCGCAAAGCGATACCAAGGTGATACTTATAAGTAAAGCGCAACGTTTTATCATGCACAGCTAATAAGGGGCAAAGTTGGCATTTATTGTAAGGCTAGACTAATTTCTTCGGTCCAATCCCCACATGAGTTTATTGCGCAGAGTATGGTAAAAATTCTGAAAAGGCAGTTTGGCCAATTTGATATTGAAATCGGCCTTTTGTACTTCTACCACTTCATTGGAGCTTAAATTGGCAGTGCGGCTATCCATGGCCACTAAAAAGTTTTCATCGCGGCCCTCTACACGAAGCTTTATACGGTTGCTATCGCCAATAACTATGGGACGCACGTTTAGGTTGTGCGGAGAAATGGGCGTAAGCACAAAGTTACCCGCATCGGGCACCAAAATAGGCCCACCGCAGCTTAAGGAATAAGCCGTAGAACCCGTAGGGGTCGCTACAATTAATCCATCCGCCCAATACGAATTAAGATACTGCTCGTTCACAAACGCGTGCACCGTAATCATTGATGAAGATTCTTTCTTCAGCACACTGAGCTCATTCAATGCAAAGTTGTAGTCTGGAAAAAGGCTGGTGGGTTTTACAATTTGCAATACGCTGCGTTCCTCCACCTCGTACTCTTTATTAATAACATGCTTTACCGTGGTAGAAATTTCCTCGCGCGCTACGCTAGACAAAAAGCCCAGGCGACCCGTATTGATTCCTAAAATAGGTATGGGCAAGTTGCGCACCAGAGTAATGGCATCCAAGATGGTACCATCGCCACCGATGCTGAGGAGCAAATCGGGATTTTCTTCCTTTAGCCCTTCATGGTCGTGAAATTTACGGTACGAAGCGGGCATGTCTATTTTCTCGTACAGAAACTTGCAAAAGGGATTGTAAATGCTGAGTTGCGCATTGCGATCTACCAGCTTGCTAAACAGGAACTGTATGGCTGGACCAAAGTTGTCCGCAAAATTTTTTCCGTAAACCGCTATGCGCATGGTTAAATCGCCTTTTTGAAATGTAAATATAAGCCCGATTGTCCAAATCGGTTCCAGGAATACTCTACACGGAAGACTTTATCATAGTACGTAACAAAATCTAACCCTAGCCCATAGCCAACAAGCCATTGCCTGTCTAGCGGATTGCGAAAGGAATACAAATCGTCTTCGGTGTAAGCCAAATCTACGTGTGTTCCTAAAAAGATATCTATAGGAACCCGACCAAAACTGGGGTTTTTAATGAGCGGTAGGTTTATCTCCTTGCCGCGCAACAGGGCAAGCTTCACATTGTTTTTTATCACAGCATAGCGCTGGGCATCGATAAAGGTAAACTCGTGTCCGCGCACATTGCCCGAGATACCAAAACCAAATTGAAAAAAGTAGGGCAACTGCCGTGCGCTTAACACGCCCGCATTAACGCCTCCGGCCCAAAACAAACGCTTGCTAATAGGCCGAAAATGGTTTACCACCAACTTGGTACTGTAAATACCAAAATCGTAGTTTTTGGCTGGATTAATGCCCGGATGCGCCAACTCCAACGAACCAAACCATCCGTTAAGCGGGTAACTGGGTAAATCGCGACTGTCGTAAACAAAATAAAAGGAAAAGCCCAAATAATCGAGTCGCGTGCGATCTCCATAATAGCGAGGCGCCAGTAAACGCACCGAATCACTAACTTGCGTACTGCGCTGCCATAAGGTAAAGTAGCTGGTAAACCGGTTGCCCGGTCGGTAATATACATCGAGCTTGTTGTGCCACTCCTCTCGAATAGATTCGCCCAAGCGCGCAAACTGACTGCGCTCATTTCCAGCCGTAGCATAAATGACCTCGTAGCGCTGCTGGTATTTCACCGAGACCGATGCGCCCACCGTACGTTCCTTATTGATGTAGGGCTTGTTGTAAGCAAAGCCCAGCTCGCGGTTATAGCCCCACTTAAACCGTAGTGAAAGCTTATCGGCCAATCCTAAAAAGTTGTTGTGGTCCACGTTAAGACCCACATTGACCCGATTAAAATCGCGCGTTTCCCACCAAATATTAAAGTTGGGATCGGCCAGCTCAAAAACGGGCAACGGAAATATGTACCAACGCTCGGTAACTTTAATGGTTATGGATACCGTACTGTCTTGGTAGGTTGGCACCAGCTCAGCAAAATTAAAGAGCCGCGTTCGCATGAGATTATCGGCCGAGTTTTGCGCTAGTCTCTCAATATCGTCTTCACAGTACGAGGAGTCTAGCTTGAGCTCTACCTCTCGAAGGACAATAAAATCGCGTGTTACTTTGTTTCCCTCTATGGCAATATCGCGTAGCTGATAACAGCCTTGGGATTGCAAGGCATTCCAAGCTGTAAGGAAAACAACTATGCATACGAGGTGGCGCAATGGGTTTACATATTAAGATACTTCAATAGCGCCTCATACCGGTCGTTTAAGTAATCGGTATCGTTGCTTTCGCCAAAGGTGGTAAGCACCGAGTAACCATAGCGGTGTATGGTTTGCAAGATACCCCCGATGCGGGTGGTGTTTACCTTTAAAGTCACCTCCAGCTCATTTTTCCCCTCCATAGGTCGGGCAGAGCAATACATGATGTGGGCATCGTTGCCCTCTACCATCTGTGCCAATTGCAACAGGCTGTAGTCTTTAGGCTCCATGGTTAACACAATAATGGCTCCTTGATCGGCCATTGCGGTATGGCGTGCCAGGAAGGTCGTTACATCCTTGTGAGTTACTACTCCAATAAAGAGGCCATCTGGATCTACAATGGGAATGCAGCTCAACTCGCTTTTTCCAAAGAGCTTTATGCACTCAAAATAATGCATCTGCGCCAGCAAGCGCGCTTCTACGAAAGAAGGGCTGAGTTTATCTACCGTCTTCTCGGGACTGTGGTTTTCCAAATCGCTACGGCTTAGCACCCCCAACAAGGATCCTTGGTCTACCACCGGTAGGTGATTGACCCTAAATCGATCCATGGACTCTAGTGCTTCCTGCACCGTGTCGGTTGGATACAACTCTAAAATGTCTGGGTTAATTAAAACAGATACTAGCATAAGCGACCACAATCCCCTTTCTTTCTTGTTACTTTTGAAGCGGACCCGAAATTGTTACTAAAACGGCACATGACCAAACTGAGTGTAAATATTAATAAAGTAGCTACGTTGCGAAATGCGCGGGGAGGTACTATTCCTAACGTATTGCAAGTGGCTTTAGATTGCGAACGCTTTGGCGCTGACGGCATTACGGTGCACCCACGCCCCGATGAACGGCATATTAAATACCAAGACGTTCGCGAACTTTCGCAAAATTTAACGACAGAGTTTAACATAGAGGGCTATCCCAACGATGCTTTTTTGGAGTTGGTGGAGCAAGCCAAGCCCGCACAGGTAACCCTGGTACCCGATCCACCCCATGTACTCACTTCGAATGCGGGGTGGAATATTAAAGAAAACGATGTTTTACTGCGCAGCGCCATGGAACGGATAAAAAAAATACCTGCCCGCGTTAGCCTATTTATGGAAGCTTCCTCCCAGGAGTTTCACTTGGCTAAAGAATTGGGGGCCGATCGTGTAGAACTGTATACAGAAGCCTATGCTAGCGGTTATGAAAACGACAAAAACCTGGCCGTTGCCCCATTTGTTAGCGCCGCAAAAAGAGCCCGGGCGGCTGGCCTCGGTTTGAATGCCGGACACGATTTAAACCTGGAAAACCTGAGTTACCTTATTCAGGAAATTCCCGAGATTGAAGAAGTATCTATTGGCCACGCACTTATTTCTGATGCGCTTTACTATGGCCTGGAAAACACCATACAAATGTACCAGCGATGTCTGAGGAAATAGTGCACCATAAAGTAGTAGGAAGTGGGCCGCCTCTGGTGATCTTGCACGGTTTGTTTGGCTCTTTAGATAATTGGCAAACGCTTGCTAACCAGTGGGCCGAGCACTACACTGTAATTTTAGCGGATGCCCGAAACCATGGCCGCAGCTTCCACAGCGATGCATTTTCTTATGCCCTCATGGCCCAAGATCTACTACGCTTGTTAGATCACTTAAAGCTTGAATCGGTGTTTTTGTTGGGGCACTCTATGGGTGGAAAAACCGTGATGCAATTTGCACTGGATCACCCCGAGCGGATAAAGGCCATGATAGTGGCCGATATAGGGCCCAAATCCTACCCACCCCACCACGATGAAATTATAGCCGCTTTTGAATCGGTGGATTTAGCAAACACCAAAACGCGTGGGGAAGCGCAACGACAGGTAAAGTCAGTGGTTGAAAACGAAGGCGTGGCGCTTTTCCTACTAAAAAATCTGTATTGGAAGGATAAAGGCCAATTGGCGTGGCGCATGAATTTGCCCGTACTAAAACGAGAAATATCTAAGGTTACAGACCGCTTGCCATCTAACCCTATTCATACAGAAACCCTTTTTATACGGGGAGGAGCATCCAATTATATCTCAAACGAGGATTGGCCGGCCATAAAAGACCAGTTTCTTACTAGCCATTTAGTAACTTTAAAAAATGCAGGGCATTGGTTACATGCCGAGAAACCAAAGGCATTTTCTGAAACCGTCCTGGGATATTTAAATCGGTTTCTATGAGGTTTGGCTTGGTACTATTTGTGTTTTTATTCGCTGTTGCAGCGAACGCTCAAGACAGCATTCGCACCAATGCAGCCAATTTCGGATTGCGCAATGGGGTTTATTATTCCCAAAACAGCTTTTTGCTCAACCGCCCCGATTTGCCTTTTACCGCAATAACCGATCGCACCGGAAATAAAGTGGCTCCAGAAAATTTTGAACCGCAAGAATTTTCTTACTACAGGGACTCCCTAGGTGTGCAAGTACCCTTGTACAATGCTCAGATTTTTGGCTACAGTATTGAAGGCACTTTTTATAAAAAGATTGAATACCAAAACGAAATATACTTTGGACGCAGTGTAAACCCAGGCTCTTTGTGGCAATTTGCTGCAGTAGTAACCACCGTGAATACCGTTGCGAATCCGGCAGACCCCTACTTCAATAATTTTGGCACCTACACTACCTCCACCAAAAATCTGCTACAAGTGGTGTATTACCTAGAAGCCAACCAAATCCTGGCACTGGATCCACGCAAAGTACTTCCCATAATACGGCAGGATCCAGTAATTGCAGAAATGTTGGATGAAAAGTCTAGGCGCAAGCAACGCAAAATGGTGTATTATTTTTTGCGCAAATACAACCAGCGCAACCCTGTAGCCTTTCCCATCCAATAGCTAGCTGTACTGCTTTCTCAAGTTTACCTTTTGCCAACAACGTAGCACTACGAGCTGGGTTATAGTTTGCGCAACTTGCGAACCCGCTAAGGTTTTTTGAATGATATGATCGGGGATATCTACGCGGTACAGGGCATTCATTAAACCCCCAGGATTAGCCTCTAGAGCCCTATCCACCCAATGCAAACACTGCTCACAAAGCGTTGCTACATCGATGGCTTGAAGCAGTTCATCGTATCGTATAGCCGCCAAATCCTTATTTAGCTGATCTTGTAAAAGCTGCAAATCTTGCAGTTGCACCCCACGTAACTCACTGGGAACTAAGTCAATACTCATAATAAAAAAACACAAAAAACAGGTAACCCGAAACCAGAAGTACTATACACACGTTTCTAATGTTACCAAATTGTTAACTTTACATTTCCCATATATTAAGCTATGAAATATCTAACCACCCTAATACTTGCTGTGTTCTGTGCTGCATCCGTTGCACAAACCAGTGCATCGTCATTTGACAGTAACGTATCTTACGCGTATGTGCCCACTGAAGACGCCACCTATGCTTATAAGAAGTACAACAAAAAACTATACGGTCCAGTAAAAAAATACAAAGAAGACAAGCTTGTAGAAGAAGGCTGGATGGTAAACAACAAACGCCACTCCAACTGGCGCCAATATAATCAAGAAGGTAAAAAAACTGCAGAGGTGCAGTTTACCCAAGGCAAACGCCATGGTGTATGGCGCATTTGGGATGATAACGGAGTACTGCGCTACCGCTACGAGTACCATAACGGTAAACCTACGGGACAATGGGCCATGTACAATGCTCAGGGAGATGTGGTACAAACCAAAAAACACTAAGCCATTTGTTTACGCTGGGATAACATTAGCGTGGAGATTTCTGTGCGGTTAAAAATTCCGAGACCCGTATTTAACACATCCTTAAAACAAGGCCGATTAATCGATTGCAGCAACATCTAGTTTTGTAGCGGTTAAATCGGCCTTTGCTATGGAAGACAACGCACAAAAAGTATTGCTAGTAGATGATGAACAAGACATCATAGACATCATAAAATACAACTTAGAGAAAGAAGATTTTAAGGTAGCGTACGCCACCAATGGCAAAGATGGTATCGAAGAAGCCAAGAAATTTAAGCCCGATGTTATTCTCCTGGATGTGATGATGCCCGAGATGGACGGCATTGAAACCTGCTCTGTTTTGCGCAATACGCCAGAAGTTTCGGACACGCTTATCGCTTTCCTTACAGCCCGTAGCGAAGACTACTCGCAAATTGCTGGTTTTGATGCCGGGGCTGACGACTATATCTCCAAGCCCATTAAACCACGCGTTTTAATTAGCCGTGTTAAAGCCTTGTTGCGTAGATCGGGTGGAAAAGAAGAAAAAGCCGGCACAACTACCGTTGGAGATCTGGAAATAGACCAAGAAAAATACTTGGTAACCAAAGCCGGCACCGAGCTGTCGCTTCCCAAAAAAGAATTTGAATTACTAGCCCTTTTATCCTCTAAGCCAGGCCGTGTTTTTACCCGAGAAATCATCCTAAACCGCGTTTGGGGTAACGAAGTGGTGGTGGGAGACCGCACCATAGACGTACACATTCGTAAATTGCGGGAGAAAATTGGTGATGAATACATCAAAACCGTAAAAGGGGTAGGATACAAAATTGAAGCCTAAACTAATATCGTACGACAGCAGCCCCAGGTCTGTTGCCAGCAAATGCGCGCTACTCGTAACCGCGTTTTTGTTGCTACTGGGCACGCCCATACTTTGGCTATCGGGTGCTCAGTTTCATTGGAGTTTACTGCTGGTTCCCATTATAGTGTTTGGGGCCACGTTTGCCATTGTTATCTTTTTCATTCAGCAGTTTATAATGGCCAAAATCCGGCTCATTTATAAAACCATTCGCAGCCTAAAGAAAGAGAGCAACGACCTCAACGTAAGTTTTTCCAAGGACCTATTAAAAACGGTAAACCGAGAGGTTATCGACTGGGCCGATGACAAACGCAAGGAAATAGAGGTACTCAAGGAAAAAGAAAATTTTAGACGCGAGTTTATTGGTAACCTAGCCCACGAAATCAAAACGCCCATATTCGCCATTCAAGGGTATATCCTTACGCTACTGGAGGGCGGTATGAACGACCCCCGTATCAATAAAAAATTCCTGGATAAAGCTTCGCGCTCCGTAGATCGTATGACGGCCATGATAGAAGACCTGGATTCCATTTCACAGTTGGAATCGGGTCAGCTCCAACTCCACATGGAAGACTTTGATATCGTAGCCCTTTCGCAAGACATTATGGATGCGTTAGAAATGCGCGCTAAGGAACACAACGTTACCCTAAAATTCAACAAGAAGTACGATAAGCCCATTATTGTACATGCCGACCCCAACCGTATAAGCCAGGTTATTAGCAACCTTTTGGTGAACTCCATTAACTACGCTAAAACCGAGGAAGGTGAGACTGAGATTCGCTTTTTTGACATTGACGAAGACGTTCTGGTAGAAGTAGCTGATAACGGAATTGGTATCGACCGGCAAGATATTCCCCGAATATTTGAGCGCTTTTTTAGGGTGGATAAGCACCGCTCGCGCCACACCGGTGGTAGTGGTTTGGGACTATCCATTTGCAAGCACATTATCAATGCACACGGCTACACCATGGATGTGCGCTCTACCAAAGGCATTGGCACCACCTTCCTTTTCCCGCTTAAAAAGGTAGGATAAACAATAGCCCTGCTCACCGCGTTTTCTGTGTGTGAGATTTAGAGAAACCGTAATAGAACGCGATGATATTCCCAACGAATGGATAACTGAGTTGGGTGGCAAATATTCTTTTTGGGAAAACCTAAAAATGGGCGGCACCGGCTCGCCTCCCTTGCAGTTTTTAAATACCAATTGGCCTCCGCTGTGCAAGGCGGGACTGCAAAATAGCTCAGAAAGCATCCCATTTATCTTTCAGCGCCTGAAACACGGGTTGGTTTTTCGTGCCAACTGGCGTACCAAAACCTACTGGGGTAGTGTTGCTTTTCACGATATCTCTGGCATTGTAGAAGAAATGCTTCCCGATAGGCGATACAAATACAGCCTGTTATTTCAGAATTACCGCGTAAGTTTTGTTCTAAAGCGCGACCGCGTAGCCTCCTGGAAGCGTTTTGTTTTTGCGTGTAACCTGGCTATAACATCCTACAAAACACGTAAGGCCTCGTAAAGTTGAGCCTTTTGCTGCGTAAACGTGTTATCTTCTATAACCCGCCACCTGGTGTCATTCCCATGTTGTTTCGCTAGAAATCGCTGTTCTTGCTGCCCCGGTGTCGGAAATAAAATAGCGGGCTTCTCCAAAACCTTTAAATCCATGAGGGTGCTGTACCCACAGTTGCTTACTACACAACCCGCACGGTTCATTAGCGTATTCATTTCCACCCAAGTGGGCAGTTGAATCAGGCGAGAGTCATCTATCTCTGTGGGCTCGGTGTGCACGATAATCCAGTCGTCCAAACCTGCAGAAAAAGCTTCGTAGAGCATTTGCGTCATGCGCTTACTGTGCGATGGCGGGCCACTAGCAATGCCCAGCACCAAATTGTCCGCTACCCCCTCTAGTTTTTGATATTGACTCAGGTGGCCTATGTACTTTACTTTATCCCCAAAGCGGTTTATTCCCAATCGCCCGCTAAGGGACAAGGCTTCATCATCGGGCACCCAAATTTCCTGGAAGTTTTTTAACCTGCGCTGATACCACCGTCCTCCAAAAAAATGCTGCCAGCGGGTAAAGGGATTGAGTTGGTGAGTAAGCAAAACCGATTTCAACCCAGGATGGTAACACCCCAGACGACTGTCTGAAATAATGAGCGAGACCTCATTTTGTTGAACATACTCCGCTATTACTTTCTGCTCCTGCTGCAGCAAACCCGAGTTTTCTGTAAAATGCTGCAATAAACGCGGTACCAGCATGCGACCCTTGGCATAATCGATATTGTAACTTGGCAAGTCTAAAAATTGGGCTTGAGGAAAAAGACCCTGTAGGTACCTTAACGCATGCCCATCGGAGGCTATGGAAACGTCCATACCATCCAACATACACTGCTGTATCAATGGAACACAACGCGTTGCATGGCCCAAGCCCCAATTTAAAACAGCAAACAACACCCTGCGTTTTCCCTCCATTACCGGCTTTCCTGTAGTTTTGCGCAAAATATTGGAATGGGTAAGCGAAAACAAGCGCAGTTCGCAGAAAACAAAACTTTTCCGCACGTTATAGAACCCGCATACCAGGATATTCTGGATAAGAAGCACAAACTCTACGGGAAATGGGGCACCCAGTTTTTTGATAAAAACCAGCCCTTGGTGTTGGAACTGGGTTGTGGTAAAGGAGAATACGCAGTAGGATTGGGTAGGGCCTATCCCAACAAAAACTTCTTGGGCATCGACATTAAGGGCAACCGCATTTGGCGTGGTGCAAAAACGGTACATGAAGAAGGATTAAAAAATGTTGGCTTTTTGCGCTCGCGTGTCGATTTTGTAGACCGCTTTTTTGCCCCCCACGAGGTCTCGGAAATCTGGCTCACTTTTTCCGATCCCCAGCCCAAGAAACCCAGCAAGCGCTTAAGTTCCGACCGTTACTTAGCGTATTACAAGGAGTTTTTAAAACCAGGCGGACTCATCCACCTAAAAACAGACAACCGCTTGCTGTTCAATTCCACCCTGCAACAAGTAAAAAAACACCAGGCTACCCTTCATTTCCACTCCTACGACATTTATGGTCAGTGGGATAGCATACCCGATGAAACCAAACCCCTATTGGAAATAGAAACCTACTACGAACAGTTGTTTAAGTCTAAAGGCTTTCGTATCAATTACCTATGCTTTAGCTTGTAAGCCATGCCCACCAACGAAACCTACGAGAAAATCTACGCTGTAGTACGCCAAATACCCCACGGGCGCGTGTGTACTTATGGAGACATTGCAGAAAGCATGGGCACCAAAGGAGGCGCCCGTATGGTAGGATGGGCCATGAATGCATCACATGGGGCCAAAAACCCGGTTCCGGCACACCGCGTGGTAAACCGCAACGGCATGCTTTCGGGTAAACATCATTTTGCTACCCCAACCGCTATGCAAGAACAACTTGAGGCAGAAGGGGTTAAGGTTGAAAACGACTGCGTAACCGACTTTGAAACGCTGCGCTGGCGACCTACAAACGCCTGACAAACCAACCGTTACAAATTGTACCTTTGCACTCCAATTTATGAGCACATCTATTACCAAGACCGATATTGAAAAGGCGCTAAGCCATGTACGCGAGCCAGACCTCAACAAAGACATTGTTTCTTTAGGCTTGGTGAAATACCTTTCCTTAGAAGGAAACAAAGTACATTTTCAGCTAGCCGTGCACAATCCTGCCATGCACAACAAACGCAGAATGCAGGAAGCTTGCCGTTTTAACATAGAACAGCATTGCAGCAAAGAGTTGGAGGTAAGCGTGGACATTGTTCCGCTAAAGGACACCACCGACCCAGAACTGCGCAAAATTCTACCCGGAGTTAAAAACATTATTGCTGTAGCCTCGGGTAAAGGTGGTGTTGGAAAATCTACGGTTGCCGTTAATTTGGCTTGTGGATTGGCAAAATTGGGGTATTCGGTAGGATTTGTAGATGCGGATATTTACGGTCCATCGGCTCCGGTCATGTTCGACTTACGCGATGCCAAGCCCACGGCTATGGAAATAGACGGTCAGTCTAAGATAAAGCCCCTCGAGCAGTACGGGGTAAAAATACTTTCCATTGGCTTTTTTGCAGAGGCCAACCAAGCTGTGGTTTGGAGAGGCCCCATGGCGACCCGTGCCCTCAACCAAATGTTTAGCGATGCCCATTGGGGACCTTTAGATGTAGTTATTGTAGATCTTCCACCTGGAACCGGAGACATACACCTATCATTGGTGCAAGCAGTTCCTGTTACCGGTGCTGTAGTAGTTTCTACTCCGCAAGAAGTAGCACTGGCCGATGCCCGCAAGGGTGTGGAAATGTTTAAGCTTCCGCAAATTAACGTGCCTGTATTGGGTATTGTAGAGAACATGGCTTGGTTTACACCCGAAGAACTTCCAGACAACAAGTATTACATTTTTGGAAAAGAGGGTGCCAAACACTTAGCACAGCAACTCAACGTTGATTTGTTGGCGCAAATACCATTGGTGCAAAGCGTACGTGAGGCAGGCGATGTAGGCCGACCCGCTGTGTTGCAAGAAGGCACCGTAAGTGCACAAGCTTTTGAGAAACTGGTGGTAAACACCCTCAATAGCATAGACAAAAGAAATAACGAACTTCAACCGACTCAGAAGGTTGAAGTCAGTCATAAAGGGTAATGAGTACAGAAACATCCATAACAGACCGTATCAACGAGGCCCTCGTGCAGATACGCCCGTTTTTAGAAGCCGATGGTGGTGACGTTACTTTAGAGGAAGTAACCCAAGACGGTGTGGCCAAAGTAAAACTGCATGGTGCGTGCAGTAGCTGCTCCATGAGCTCCATGACCATGAAAGCAGGTATCGAAGAATCGATTAAAAAGGCGGTACCCGAAATAAAAGCGGTTGTTGCGGTAAACAACGAGATTGAATCCATTAACTAGACTTTTTAGCATCATCTCACATGATTGAAACCGATATTTTAATTGTTGGAGCTGGTCCTTGCGGCCTTTTTACTGTTTTTGAAGCTGGACTCCTTAAGTTAAAATGCCATTTGGTGGACTCCCTGGCCCAGCCTGGCGGTCAGCTCACCGAGATTTATCCCAAAAAGCCTATCTACGACATACCCGGTTTTCCTTCAGTGCTGGCGGGTGAACTCGTAGAAGAGCTTATGGAACAAGCACGCCCTTTTAAACCTGGGTTTACCCTTGGGGAGCGTGCCGAAAAAGTGGAGAAAACCGAAGACGGTAAGTTTATCTTAACAACGAATAAAGGTACCCAACACAAAGCACCAGTAATTGCTATTGCGGGTGGATTGGGCTGTTTTGAGCCCAGAAAACCACCTATCGACAACATTACAGACTACGAGGATAAAGGTGTAGAGTACATTATCAAAGACCCCGATTTTTATCGCGGTAAGCGGGTGGTTATTGCCGGTGGAGGCGATTCTGCTTTAGATTGGACCATCTATTTAGCCAACGTGGCCAGCGAGGTTTCTTTGGTGCACCGAAGAAGCTCATTCCGAGGACACTTAGACTCGGTCCAGAAGGTAATGGACATGTCGGAAAGCGGCAAAATAAACCTCATTACCAATGCAGAAGTTACCGGGTTGGCGGGTAATGACAAGCTGGAAGAGGTGACCATTAACAAGCAAGACCACGGAGAAATTGTAAAGAAAGCCGACCACTTTGTGCCTCTATTTGGTTTGTCTCCCAAACTGGGACCATTGGCCGAATGGGGGCTAAACATTAGCAAAAACTCTATAGAAGTAGATACGTTTGACTACAGCACCAACGTAGACGGAATTTACGCTATTGGAGATATCAACACCTATCCCGGCAAACTGAAACTAATTTTATGCGGTTTCCACGAGGCTACGTTGATGGTTCAAAGTGCTTTTAAACGCATTTACCCCGATAAAAACCTAGTTTTGAAATACACCACGGTTAATGGTGTAAAAGGATTTTAATTCACCTCACATTCCCCCTAGCACATGAGCCTGGTAAAAATTACCGTAATAGACCGCCAAGGTACCCAACACGAGTTTGAAGCTCCTACCGATATGGACTTAAACTTGATGGAGCTATGTAAAGCCAATGAACTGCCAGTAAAAGGCACTTGTGGTGGAATGGCGTTGTGTGCTTCATGCCAATGCTACCTGGTATCCGAAACAGAACTCCCCGAGCAATCTGACGATGAATTGGACATGCTAGACCAAGCCCTGTACGTAAAAGACAACAGTCGCTTGGGCTGCCAGATACACATTACCGAGGACTTAGATGGTCTGGTAGTGGAGTTGGCTCCTGATGAAGAGGATTAACACGAACCCCACTCCTAAGAAATTGTTTTAAGTGCGTATGCAACACGTAGTTATAAGTGGTGGCACAGGAACAGTAGGCCGTTTGCTATGCAATAGACTTTTAGAAAAGGGGTATGCCGTAACCATCCTCACACGGGGAAAATCGATACGCATAGACCAAAAGCTTACGTACGCACACTGGAATGTAGCCTACAATGAGCTAGACCACCGCTTTTTGCCCAAGGAGGACTTTGCATTTTTTCATTTAGCCGGAGCCTCGGTGATTGAGCAGGCCTGGAGTAGCGCGTATAAGCAAGAAATAATAGACAGCCGCGTTAAATCGCTTCACTTCTTTATGGAGCGCCACGGAGAACGATGTGCCCAACTCATCGCAGCTTCGGGTACCAACTACTACTTTGGCCAAGAGAACACAGAGAAAACGTTTGCAGAAGATGCACCGGTAAACACCGAGTTTTTTCTGGGCGAAGTATGCAAACTTTGGGAGGAAGCTACCTTTTCCTACCAAGATAGCATGCCTTGTAGCGTAGCGCGCACAGGCACCGTATTGTCCAATCGTGGTGGCGCATTTAAAATACTTAAAAGCCTGTGCCAGTGGGGTGTACTGATGCCCTTGGGAAACGGCCAGCAGTATTTCCCGTGGATCCACAATGATGATTTGGTAGATCTGTATCTGCACCTTATGGAGCACAAACTAACCGGAGCTTACAATGCCGTGGCACCCGAACAAATACGTCACAAGAGCTTCTTAAAATTGCTGGCAAAGCAAATGAACCGTTGGCTGCTTCCACCCTTAGCACCTGCATTTCTAATGAAATTAGTTCTAAACCAAAGAGCCAAGCTGTTCTTAAATGGAGCCCAGTTTTCTACAAAAAAGATAACCGAGACGGGGTTCTCCTTTCAATATCCCACAGCAAAAGAAGCCCTGGCCGATTTGGCAAAATGATAAGCGTACCTAACCTTGACCTACATTATGCTACCCAATTAAAGTGCTGTATAGCAACAGCAGTTTAATACATCAAGCACAGGCCACCCTGGGTCTACATGTGTCGCTAGCAAAACGAAACAAAGAATTCAGAAAAACTCGATGGGATTACTGCACCCTATCTACCAAAAAGCCTGCAAGATCCTCAAACTGCGTTTTAAACTCTTCTTGCATGGTGGTTTCCGAAAGCGCATCAAGTGCCAGGTGATAGTAGTGTAGCATTTTTTCGTGGGTTGCTTTTTTGGCACCACTGCGCTCAAAAATGGCGGTTACCGCATCTATTTTCTCCTGCGATTTGCTGGTATCCTTGCTAGCGTACCACTGCTGTAGCTGTGCCTTATCTTCGCTAGAAGCCTTTTCTAAGGCCTTGAGGTACAAATAGGTTTTTTTATTACCCAAAATGTCTCCGCCCACTTGCTTGCCAAAATTGGCACCTTCCGGAAAAGTATCCAGGAAATCGTCCTTGAGTTGAAAGGAGATACCCAGGTTAACACCAAATTGGGCTATTTTCTCGGCTTCTACCTTATCGGCACCGCCAATAACCGCACCCATGTGCAAGCTAGCGCCAACCAATACGGCTGTCTTCATCCGTATCATTTCCAGGTATTCTTCTACCGATACATCCTGGCGTTCTTCAAAATCCATATCCAAAACCTGGCCCTCGCAAACTTCGCGTGCTGCTTTGGTGAACACCTCAAAGCAAGGTTTAAAAGCCCTATCGCTCAGGCGCCCTAAGTATCGGTAGGATTCAATAAGCATGACATCTCCTACTAAAATAGCGGTGTTTGGATCCCATTTCTCATGCACAGTAGCCTGGCCTCTACGCTTGGGCGCATCGTCCATAATATCATCATGAACCAGTGAGAAATTATGGAAAATCTCTACGGCAATGCCTGCATCTCTGAGCTCAGATTGGGTTCCGTGGTAGGCCTTTCCTGCCAACATCAGCATGGCTGGCCGCAGACGCTTTCCTCCCAACTCCATAATGTAGCGAAAAGGCTCGTACAGCTTCTGGGGACTATCAGGCAAAGGAATGCTCTCAATTTCTTCGTTAATAAAGCCTTTCAGGTCTTTTAATGAGGCCATGCGTTTCTTATTTAACTAGTGATTTAAGGTAGTCTCCGTAACCGCTTTTAACCAACGGTCGAGCCAATTCCAGCACCTGCTCCGCAGTAATAAACCCTCTGCGGTATGCCGCTTCTTCAATACACCCAACATTGAGTGCCTGGCGCGCTTGAATCACCTGCACAAACTGTGCTGCTTGCATAAGGGAGTTAAACGTTCCCGTATCCAACCAGGCCGTACCTCTATCCATGATGGCTACCTGCAGCTCGCCCCACTCTAAGTATTTCTTGTTGACATCGGTAATTTCTAGCTCGCCTCTTGGGCTGGGCTCCAAATTCTTGGCGATATCAATAACCCTATTGTCGTAAAAATATAAACCGGGAACCGCGTAGTTGGATTTGGGTTGCTCTGGTTTTTCTTCAATAGAAATAGCTTTTCCTTCTTTATTAAACTCTACCACACCGTAGCGCTCTGGATCGGAAACGTGGTAGGCAAATACCACACCTCCCGTTGGATTGGTGTTTGCAGCTAAGGTATTGTCCAATCCAGTTCCATAAAAGATATTATCGCCTAGGATAAGCGCTACGCTGTCGTTCCCAATGAAGGATTCGCCAATAGTGAAAGCTTGTGCCAGACCTTTAGGCTCGGGTTGCACCGCGTATTGGATCTCGAGACCAATGTGCGAACCATCGCCCAGCAAATTCTGGAAAGCCTCCTGATCACGCGGAGTGGTAATAATGAGAATCTCACGAATGCCGCTGCCGATAAGTGTACTAAGCGGGTAGTAAATCATGGGTTTATCGTACACCGGCATCAGCTGCTTACTTACCGAGTAGGTTAAGGGATGCAGGCGCGTTCCCGATCCTCCAGCCAGAATAATACCTTTCATGCTATTGGGATTTTGTAGGGTTTATTTTAAGTCTGTTTCTTCCTCTTTTTGGGGTTTTTCCTCCACCCGCTGCACCTGAAGTTCATCCAGGTCTATATCCACCTCCTCATCGATTATTTCCATCAAAGGCTCTTCAAAAGCCTTGGTAGTGAGATACTTGTCTAAAGACATCAACAGCGAGGGCAGCAATACCAAATTGGTAAGCATGGCAACCAATAAAGTTACCGATACCAAAACGCCCAATGCTTGGGTACCGCCAAACTCCGATGCGGTAAACACACCAAAACCAAAGAAGAGAATGATGGAGGTGTAAATCATACTCACCCCAGTTTCGCGCACGGCACGAATTACCGAATTGCCAATATTCCAATGATAGGCTTTTAACTCCTGCCGGTACTTAGCTAGGTAATGGATGGTATCATCCACACTAATACCAAAAGCAATACTAAATACTAGTATGGTAGAGGGTTTAATGGCAATTCCGAAATACCCCATAATAGAAGCCGTGATGAGCAACGGAATGAGGTTGGGTACAAAGGAAATAAGCACCATACGCCAAGAGCGGAAAAGCATGGCCATAATGCACGCAATAATGAGCACGGCTATGCACAGCGATACAAACAGATTTTTAACCAAATAGCTGGTTCCTTTAAAAAACACCACGCTAGTACCGGTAAGGGTAACCTTATACTCCTCTGGATTAAAAATGCTATCAATTTTCGGGCGGATATCCTCGATGATTTCATTCATCTTTATGGTTCCTACATCCGCCATTTGACCGGTAATACGAACCCGCTGCTTGGTACTGTCTACAAAAGCCGTAAGCAACTCCTCTCCATCGTTGCCCGAGTTCTTTAAATACGGTGCTATGAAGCGTTGCTCGGAGCTGTTAATAAGGCTGTATTTGGATTCCAGCCCGTTAAAGAAGGCTTGTTTAGCAAACTTCAGCGCATCTACGATGGATAATGATTTGCTGATTTCTGGATACGAATCCAAAACCCCTTGCAACTGCTCTACTTTGCGTAAGGTGGTACGGTTGGTAGCTCCTCCTTTGCGCTTGGTATCTACCAAAATCTCCAATGGCATTACGCCATTGAAATGCGTTTCAAAAAACTTGAGGTCTTGGTAAATGATGTCCTTTTTGGGGAGATCATCTACGATGTACCCGGTTACCGTAACCCTACTTAAACCTATAAAACCTAAAACCACCAAAACCACCGTGGTTACATAAACCAAACGTCTTTTCCGGGTTACCATAAACACCAACCAATCGGCCACCTTATACAGCCATTTGCGGTTTAGGTGGTTAATGTGCCGCAAGCTGGGCTCTGGTTGGTAAGAGAAAATAATGGGAATCAGTAGGATGGATAGGAAAAATACCAGCAGGATGTTGAGTGCTGCGATAATTCCAAACTCACGCAGCACTGCACTGGATGTAAAAATAAAGGTGGCAAAGCCAATGGCCGTAGTACAATTGGTAAGGAAGGTGGCATTACCAATTTTCTGTATCACCCGCGATAGGGCTTTAATTTTATTGCCGTGTAGCTTGTATTCTTGGTGATATTTATTGAGCAGGTACACGCAATTGGGTATCCCGATAACGATCATTAACGGAGGGATGAGCCCCATGAGTATGGTAAGCTGAAACCCAAAAATACCTATGGTTCCCAAAGACCAAATTACACCCGTAATTACCACCAAAAGGGAGTAAAACATTACCCGGAAAGAGCGGAAAAACAAGTAGAGCAACAGCGCAGTAACCAAGGCTGCCAGGCCAATAAACAAGCCCAACTCGCGCTTTACCTTTTGAGAAACCAGCGTACGGATGTAAGGCAAACCACTCACTTTTACATCCAAGTGGCCCTGCTCGAATTTATAGATGCGATCGCGCACTTTTTGCAACGCTTCTACCCGCTCTTTGGCATTAAAAACCCGTGGGTTTACAAAAAGCATCATGAGGCTGGCTTCGGTATCCTTATTGTACAGCAAGCCTTCGTAAAAAGGTAAGGACTGTATGGTGCCCATTAAGCTGTCTAACTCAGTTTGACTGGTAGGCAAGCGCTTCATGAGCTTCTCCAATTGGAAAATGCGCAGGTCTGAATTCTTCTTCAGATTATACAAATGGGCAACCGAGAATACCGAGTCAATCACCGACAAGGGCTGGCCTTTGTCGGCTTTTTCTGTGGACGGGATGGTTATTTTCTTAAGGTCTTCCCCTAGCTTATACCAGGCGTTGAAGTGTTCTAGCGTAAAGAACTCCTGGTCCTGCACACCCAGCACCATAATGTTGCCGTCTTCAGAGAATTCGTCCAGAAACTTTTGATAGGTAATGGCCGTGCTATCCGTTTTTGGAAGGATGCCCCCAAACTTGTAGCTCATCTCCACGCGCTGAGACATGTACAACATGACTCCCGTAAGCAAGGCTAGCACTACTAATATACCTGGCCTATTGCGCAGAATAAGACCAGAGATTTTCATCCACATACGCGGAAAACAGACTTAAAATTAAGGCTAACAAAGAAAGTAAAAATGAAGCACTTAAAATGGCCAAAGCCTCCTATTTATTTGCCCTGCGCTTATCGAATTGCCATTCTTTTGTAGCACTTTACCCGTATACTTGTGGCTAAAGCATCTTTAAAGCCCATCACACCGTATCTTGAAGTACATGAAGGCGACTCCCTGGCTCACTCCTTTTCGCATGCTATTTCAGTTTGTTGCATTTGCAAACTGGCAACGGGCTATGAACGTAGCACTAGTCTATACTTCATATCACATCAGCCGATTTCGTAGAAAGCCCATTGTTTGGGGTAAGCCCTTTGCCATGTCCGTAGAGCCCACCACAGCCTGCAACTTAGGTTGTACAGAGTGCCCCAGTGGACTAAAGCAGTTTACTCGCCAAACGGGAAATTTGCGGTTGGATGATTTTAAAAAATGGCTCCCGCAACTTCGCGGACATTTGATGTATGTAAATTTCTATTTCCAGGGCGAACCGCTGATCCACCCGAACCTAACCGATGCAATTGCACTGGCCAACCAAGCCAAAGTTTTTACGGCCATAAGTTCTAACGCCCACTTTATTACCCCTGAAAAAGCAGAAGAACTGGTACGCTGCGGACTCAAGAAAATTATTGTTTCCATAGACGGCATTACGCAAGAGAGCTACGAGAAATACCGCGTACACGGTAAGCTAGACAAGGTATTGCAAGGAACTCACAACCTGGTAGCCGCCAAGGAAAAGTTGGGCAGTGCCTTCCCTATCATTAGCTGGCAAATGGTGGTTTTTAGCACCAACGAAAAGCAAATTCCCGAAGCCAAGAAACTGGCCAAGCAATACGGTGCGGATGAAATGAAATTTAAGACGGCCCAGTTTTACGATTACAAAAATGGTCATCCACTGATGCCTAAAAATCTGAAATACAGCCGCTACCGTCAAAAAAGCGATGGCAGTTACACCATCAACAACAAGCTACCCAACCACTGCTGGCGCTTGTGGCAAAGCAGCGTACTCACCTGGGATGGCCATGCCGTGCCCTGCTGTTTCGATAAAGACGCCACCTACCAAATGGGCCAGTTGAATGGCAAAACCTTTGACGACATCTGGAAAAATGAGAATTACCAGGATTTCCGCACCAAGGTGCTCAAGGGTCGAAAAAATATAGACATCTGCGCCAATTGCTCGGAAGGCAGTAAAGTGTGGAATTGATGTTCTCTCCCCGGTCACCTCGATACCATTCCGTTTACCGGAATCACCCGGTGCCCCGCAGAAACCTATTACTAAGCATGTAGCATACGTGAACCCGTTCCTCGAGTGCTTCGCACAAGGCGAAGTGTATCGAGAGGAACAAGGCAGACGTTTTCCTTTGTGTTCAAAAACATCCTCCCCTTAGTCCCCCTCCGTGAGGGGGATAAAGCACTGCGCCAGTACTAAAAGCCAGGGGAAGCCCTGTCACCCTTAGCAAGGGGGATTTTGGGGGATACCTTTATCACGTCCCTTATGGCAACCCGCACTAAAAAAATGTGCGTAGAGTTGTATCATTGTATCTTTTCCAATTCCACCCATTTCAATACTGCTATGGCCAAAGAAAATACCATATACCTGCTAGATGCTTACGCACTCATATACCGCTCATACTACGCTTTTATTAAAAACCCACGGGTAAACTCCAAAGGCTTTAACACCTCGGCCATTTACGGCTTTACCAATACGGTGGTAGACTTGCTCAATACCGAAGATCCCAGCCATATCGCGGTGTGTTTTGATGTTTCTGGAGATACCGAGCGCCACGTAGATTTTGCCGAGTACAAGGCCAATAGAGAGGAAATGCCCGAGGACATTCGCGCAGCCATCCCTTACGTTAAGCAAATTCTAGATGCTTTTAACATAAAAACGTATGGCGTTGAGGGCTATGAAGCCGATGACGTAATTGGTACTCTAGCCAAAAAAGCAGAGCAAAACGGCTTTACCACCTATATGATGACACCCGATAAGGACTATGCCCAGCTGGTGTCCGAAAACATATTTATGCTCCGTCCGGGTAGGGCGGGTAAAAAAGCAGAGGTATGGGGCATACCCGAAGTACAGGAGAAGTTTGCCGTAGAACGACCCGAACAGGTTATTGATTTTCTGGGCATGATGGGCGATAAAGTAGACAACATTCCTGGTATTCCCGGTGTGGGAGAAAAGCGCGCCAAAGACCTCATTGCCGAGTTTGGCAGCATGGAAAACCTCTACGAAAACACCGATAAACTCAAGGGAAAACTCAAGGAAAACGTAGAAAACAACCAGGAACAAGCAATTTTAAGCAAAAAACTGGCCACCATTATTTTGGATGTACCGGTGGAATGGGAGCCCGAGGCTATGCTACGCGAAGAGCCCAATAAAGACGCGTTGCGCGAGCTTTTTGGTGAGTTGGAATTTAGAACCCTAAGCCAGCGCGTATTGGGCGAAAAACTCAGCGTAAGCACCAATGCCCAGACCGATTTGTTTGCTGATGCGGGAACCGAATCCGACAGCGGCAGCACCGAAAGCATCCAAACGATAGACGATGTAGACCACAACTACCAATTGCTACAAGGCAAAGAAGGCGTAGCAACCTTAACGGATGTGCTAAACGATGCAGCGGTGTTTTGCTTTGATACCGAAACCACGGATCTGGATACCTGGAAAGCCGAATTAATCGGATTGGCCGTATCCACCCAAAAACACCACGGCTACTACTTGGCGCTAGAAGGGAGTACGGAGGAAAAAATGGCCTTGCTGAAACCTTTGCAATCTTTACTAGCGCATCCAACCAAAACCAAAGTGGCGCACAACCTGAAGTACGATGCCGCCATATTGGCAAAATACGAGCTAGAAATAAACGGGCCCGTATTTGACACCATGGTAGCCCACTACCTTATAAACCCAGACATGCGCCACGGAATGGATGCGCTGGCCGAGGCCTACCTCAACTACCGCCCCATTAGCATAGAAAGCTTAATTGGTAAAAAAGGAAAAAGCCAAAAATCCATGCAAAGTGTGGATTTAGAAAAGGTGGCCGTTTACGCAGCCGAAGATGCCGACATTACCCTGCAACTCTATAACCTATTTAAAGAAGGGCTGGATGAACACAATGCCACCAAACTCTTTAAAGATCTGGAAATGCCCCTGGTAGCGGTGCTGCGAAAAATGGAACACCATGGTATTCGCCTGGATGTAGCCATGCTTAAAAAGCAATCGGAAAAGCTGGTAGAAGACATTAAAGCCTTAGAAAGCCAAATTTATGAGCACGCAGGTACCGAGTTTCTAATTTCCTCGCCCAAGCAACTGGGAGAAATACTCTTTGAGCGCTTAAAAATTACCGAGAAAGCCAAGAAAACCAAGTCGGGCCAGTACGCTACAGGTGAGGATGTGCTTACCAAGCTCAAGGACAAGCACCCCATTATCGAGGCTATTTTAAGCTACCGCCAGTTGGTGAAATTAAAATCGACCTACGTAGATGCACTGCCACAGTTGGTCAACGAGCAAACCGGACGCATCCACACCAGTTTTAACCAAACGGTAGCTGCAACGGGGCGCTTAAGTTCTAACAACCCCAACCTGCAAAATATACCCATACGCACCGAGCGCGGGCGCGAGATACGCACTGCTTTTGTGCCCAGCGATAAAGACCACATCCTTATCGCTGCCGATTACTCGCAAGTAGAGCTGCGCATTATTGCCGCTTTGGCCAAAGATCAGAACATGATGCAGGCCTTTAAAGACAAAACCGATATCCACGCGGCAACTGCGGCCCGTGTTTTTGGGGTAAGCCTAGATGCAGTGGACCGCGAACAACGCTCGCGTGCCAAGGCCGTAAACTTTGGTATCATCTACGGACAAAGCGCGTTTACCCTTGCCGACCAGTTGGGCATAAAACGTGGCGAAGCGCGTGAGTTGATTGACAACTACTTTGCACAATATCCTGCCATAAAAGACTTTTTAGCCAACCAAAAAGAACTGGCCCGTGAGCAAGGCTACGTAGAAACCATAATGGGACGCAGACGCTACTTGCCCGATATCCACTCTAAAAATGCCGTAGTGCGCGGTTTTGCGGAGCGCAACGCAGTAAACGCGCCCATACAAGGTTCTGCTGCCGACATCATTAAAAAAGCCATGATAGACATACAGGCTTGGCTGGAAGAAAAGCAGCTTAAAACCAAAATGGTACTGCAAGTGCACGATGAATTGCTGTTTGATGTGCCCCTGGATGAAAAGGAAATCATTACCCAAGAAGCGGCAGCACGTATGCAAAATGCCGTAACGCTAGAGGTGCCCTTAGACGTAGAAGTAGGTATAGGGCAAAATTGGTTGGAAGCACATTAATATGGGGACACTTTATCTGGGAACCAAAGAAGAACACAACGCACGAAGGGAAGCTGAATTTCTAGCTTGCTCCGGGGCTGAGCGGTTTCAGATATTTCTAAAAATGTTTGATAATCAAAGTTTTGGTGTCGTTGAAAAAGAGGAAAAAACCAACAACATTGTGCTGCGTAAGAAGAAGAAATAGCGCTAAGGTGGCATCGCGAAAATTCCATAGTACGATGGTGGTAGTAAAAGCTTTATCCATTGTACATAGCGCTATTTAGGGTTAGTTAACCTGCATAAAGTGATCGCTCTAAAAACCCTACCTTTGCAGCCCAATTTGCCGTCACCTACGCATGATACCACAAGGTTTAAGAATAGCCGTTGATTTCGATGGAACCATAGTAGAGCATAAGTACCCCGAAATTGGGCCCGAGATGCTCTTTGCTTTCGAAACGCTAAAACAGCTACAAAAAAAAGGTCATACCCTTATTTTGTGGACCTACCGCACGGGTAAGGACCTGGAAGATGCCGTGGCGTATTGCAAGGAAAATGGGCTGGAGTTTTACGCAGTAAACAAAAACCACCCCGAAGAAACCGAGCAATGGAGCGATGATATTCCCCGCAAATTGGATGTAGACTTGTTTATTGACGACCGTAATGTGGGTGGATTTATAGGCTGGGGTGAAATATGGCAAACGCTACACCCCGAAAGTGGCCCACTGCAACACCAATTGCAAAATCCAGAGGCGCACAAAAATTACCCCAACGATAAGCCCAAAAGCCTTTGGAAAAAACTGTTTAGCTAATGATTAAGCTTAAAACTGCTGAAGAAATAGAACTGATACGCCAATCGGCCTTAGTGGTAAGCAAAACCCTGGGCATGATTGCCAAAGAGATTAAACCTGGAGCCGTACCCAAGAAATTGGATAAAATGGCCGAGGAATTCATTCGCGAGCAAGGTGCAGCGCCCGGCTTTTTGGGACTGTACGGATGCCCAAGCACCCTGCTTATTTCTACCAACGAAGTGGTGGTGCATGGTTTGCCCGTAGATACCCCCTTAAAAGAAGGCGATATTGTATCGGTAGACTGCGGTGCGCTCATGAATGGATACTATGGCGACCACGCCTATACCTTTTGCGTGGGCGAGGTAAAACCCGAAGTAAAAAAACTGGTAGACACCACCCGTGAGTGCCTGTACAAAGGCATAGCCGAGGCACAAAAAGGAAAGCGCATTGGCGACATTGCTTTTGCCATACAAAACCACGCAGAAACCAACGGCTATAGCGTAGTACGCGAGTTGGTAGGACACGGTTTGGGCAAAGAACTCCACGAAAAACCCGAAGTACCCAACTTTGGAAAACGCGGCAGAGGTTCGGCCATTAAAGATGGGATGACCTTAGCCATAGAACCCATGATTAACATGGGGGTAAAAGAGGTGAAGCAATTGGAAGATGGATGGACCATTGCTACCCAAGACGGTATGCCCAGCGCCCATTTTGAGCATAACATTGCCGTTATCAACGGCCAACCCGAAATTCTATCTACTTTTAAATACGTAGAAGAGGCTTTAGGCCTTCCCCTAACCGCATGAAAAAGCTATTTCACTTCCTGCTAACGCGCCTGCCCAGGCCGGTGCTCATCATGCTGTCGTACCCCTTTAGAGCCTTTACACGGGTGTGGTACGCTGGCAACAAATATACCTGCCCTATAGAGCAGCGCTCGTATCGTAAGTTTTTGCCTTATGGTGCACTAAAACTGAGGCCCAATGTATTATGCCCAGGAAGCATGTCGTTGGAGCGCCACCGCCTACTTTGGTTGTACCTGCAAAACAAAACCAACTTTTTCACAGCTCCCCAGCTCAAAATGTTGCACATAGCACCAGAGCAGTGCTTCTTAGACAAGTTTAAAGCGCAAAAAAACCTGGATTACACTACGGCAGATTTGGTATCGCCCATTGCCGATGTAAAAATGGATCTGCATGATGCACCTTTTGAAGACAACAGCTTTGATGTTATTTTTTGCAACCACGTATTGGAGCACGTAGAAGACGATGCCCAGTGCATGCGCGAGTTATACCGTATTATGAAACCAGGTGGATGGGGAATTTTCCAAGTGCCTTTGGATATAAACCGCGAGGAAACTTTAGAAGACCCCAATATCACTAGCGAAGAAGATCGCTTAAAATACTACTGGCAAAAAGATCACGTGCGCTTGTTTGGAATGGATTACCCCAAAAAATTGTCGGCTGCTGGTTTTACAGTAACTACCGAAGATTACACAAAAGAAATTGGTCCAGAACTCACCGACAAATACCGTCTTATGCCCGGGGAGTTGCTCTTCTTTTGCCAAAAAGCATAGCTCCCTGCAGCACTAAAACCAAAAAAGGGTGTACCCATGGCACACCCTTTTTTTTTGAATTTAGTGGAATATCTTAGTGATCGTGACCTTCGTGGTTCTC
This sequence comes from uncultured Flavobacteriales bacterium, assembly GCA_964627445.1. Lineage (GTDB taxonomy): Bacteria > Bacteroidota > Bacteroidia > Flavobacteriales_D > Luteibaculaceae > Luteibaculum. Next base: position 81,725 of record CAZVJF010000002.1, read on the forward strand.
GTCATCCATATCCTCGGTCATCTCCTCTACTTCTTCGCCCATTTCTTGCATAGTAGAGTCAACTTTCTCTCCCGCCTCTTCAGCAGCTTCTTCCATTTCGTTTACTGCTTCTTCAAACTTCGCGTCCATTTCTTTTTCAACCTTCTCAGATTCTTTGTTTTCGTTAGAAGGAGATCCGCAAGAAACGGCTAAAAATCCAGCCATAGCGGCCAACATAAATACCTTTTTCATAGTGCAACTAGTAGTTAAAGTTTGCCGCAAATCTTATAATAATTTATGAGTGTAGAAAATGTCCTTTGCTATATTTGGCCAAACCCTAAGAAAACAGATATACTATGGCTTTTGAATTACCCAAATTACCCTATGCGCATGACGCATTGGAACCAAACATAGATGCAACCACCATGGAAATTCACCATGGCAAGCACCACGCTGGATATACCAGCAAATTAAACGCAGCAATTGAAGGCACCGCACACGAAGGGAAGTCTATTGAGGACATTTTAGGTAACCTAGATATGAACAATGCGGCAGTGAGAAACAACGGTGGCGGCTACTACAACCACTGCTTATTTTGGGAAGTGATGTCTCCCAACGGAGGTGGAGCCCCTTCTGGAGCTGTTGCCGATGCTATTAATGAGGCTTACGGCTCCTACGATGCTTTCAAAGAAAAGTTTGCCAATGCGGCTGCAACCCGATTTGGTTCGGGATGGGCGTGGCTATGTGTACACCCTGGTGGTAAGGTAGAAGTATGCTCCAGTGCTAACCAAGACAACCCCTTGATGCCCGGCATCGGGTGCGGTGGAACGCCGATTCTTGGATTAGATGTTTGGGAACACGCATACTACTTAAAGTACCAGAACAAGCGCCCAGACTACATCAGTGCCTTTTTTAATGTGATTAATTGGGATGAAGTAAACAAGCGCTACGAAGCAGCGAAATAGTTTTCTCAACCTCACGTTATCAAAAGCCCGTACTTTGCTGCGGGCTTTTTTATTTGAATATGGCAAAGCATATTATCCTTTCGGTGTTCTTTCTGGTAAGCTTCTTTAACGGCTATTCTCAGCAAGGAGAGGCTACCTTATTCAACACCCCTATTGGCATTGAGGGCATGGAAACGGTGCAACCTAAAAAAGGCACCGTATTAGCGCTTACCCTTCTTTTGGGCCCCATAGGCGGCCACCGCGTGTTATTGGGCACCAAGACCATAGTACCCGTGCTCTATGCCGTTACCTTAGGTGGTGGCTTGGGTTTGGTACCCCTAATAGATTTTTTTGTATGCCTTTTTAAGAAGGATCTCAGCCACTACCAAGGCGATGGCCGCTTTTTAATGTGGCTTCGTAACGAAAAAACCGAATAAAGCCTACTCTACAGTTACCGATTTCGCCAGGTTTCTGGGTTGGTCTACGTTGCACCCTCGCATAACAGCAGCGTAGTAAGAAATGAGTTGGAAAGGTATCACCGTAAGCAGTGGTGTAAAAATTTCGTCACTGGCGGGAATTTCAAACACAAAGTCTGCCATTTCCTTAACATCGGTATCCCCTTCTGTAACTATGGCAATTACTTTTCCCTTTCTGGCTTTCACCTCCTGTATATTACTCACAACCTTTTTGTAAGACGAGCCTTGGTTGGCTACTACAAAAACAGGCATGTTTTCGTCAATTAAAGCAATAGGGCCGTGCTTCATTTCTGCTGCGGGGTACCCTTCTGCGTGGATGTAAGAGATTTCCTTAAGCTTTAGAGCTCCTTCCAGGGCTACGGGGAAGTTGATACCTCTACCAAGAAATAACGCATTCGTAGCATCCTTGTACATTTCTGCTATAGCCTCCGATTCGGAGGCTTTCTCCAACAGGCGCTCCACCTTTCCGGGTATGCTGTCGAATTCAAACAAGTAGCGGTTGAGCTCTGCAGAAGTAATCGTTCCTTTAAAATGGGCTATATGTAAGGCCATTAAGGTAACCACGGTTACCTGTGCCGTAAATGCTTTGGTTGAGGCCACCCCAATTTCGGGTCCTGCATGGGTATATGCTCCTGCATGGGTAAGACGCGAAATAGAGCTTCCCACCACATTACAAATACCAAATATGATGGCGCCTTTTTGCTTGGCCAATTCCAAGGCTGCTAGCGTATCTGCCGTTTCACCCGACTGCGAAATAGCCACCACAATATCCCCTTCGTTAATTACCGGGTTTCGGTAGCGGAATTCACTGGCGTATTCTACTTCTACGGGTATGCGACATAACTCTTCGAAAATGTATTCGGCCACCAATCCCGCATGCCATGAAGTACCGCAGGCAACAAAAATAATACGGTTGGCATTGGCCAATGCGCGCTCATAGTCGCGCAATCCGCCCATGGTAATCATGCCCTTGTTAAGGTGCACCCTACCGCGCATAGAATCTTTAATGGAACGTGGTTGCTCGTATATTTCCTTGAGCATAAAATGGTCGTATCCACCCTTTTCTATAGCCTCCAACTCCATTTCCAATTCTTGGATGTACGGCAGTTTTTTCTGGTTTCCGATGGTTTTTAGTGTTAACCCATCCGTAAGGGAAACTGTGGCAATTTCTTCCTCTTCCAGGTAAACCACGTTCTTAGTGTGGTCTATAATTGGGGTAGCATCCGAAGCCAGGTAATAATCGCCTTGTTCGCCAATTCCAATAACTAAAGGACTTCCCTTTCTGGCGGCTACCAGTTTGTCGGGCTCATCACGCGATAAAACAACAATAGCATAGGCACCTACCACCTCGCTCAGCGCAATGCGCACAGCCTCGGCAATACCTACTTTTTCCTTTTGTTGGATGTCTTCGATCAGATGAACGAGAACTTCCGTATCGGTTTGGCTCTCAAAAACGTGGCCGCGTTGCTTAAGCTCTTGCTTCAGCGCAGCATAATTCTCAATAATTCCATTGTGGATAATGGCCAACCTCTTGGTACCCGAATAGTGTGGATGCGCATTCACTGTACTGGGCTCTCCATGAGTTGCCCATCGCGTGTGTCCGATACCTATGGTTGCTTCAGTATTGGTTTTAGCAAGCTTGTCTTCCAGCAAAGAAACTTTACCCTTGCTTTTGACGATCTCTATTTCCTGATTTTGGTAGAGCGCTACTCCTGCGCTATCGTAACCGCGGTATTCCAGCCGCTTTAAACCATTTATAATTATAGGACAAGCCTGTTTCTTACCAATGTAAGCAACAATACCACACATAAAGAATTCGGTTTTTAAAGGTCAGCGAAATATACAACTAATTCGGGCCTTAGTCCGCCCTCCTCATCTTTCAGTAAAAGGGTCCTGTTGGCACGAACTCCAGAAAAGGAAGGAACCACAGCCAAACCAAAGAAGGGTTTGGTACGCGTAGTGTATTGTTGTACAAAACGGGCTACTCTAAAGGTGTAACCCCCTTTTTCGGCATCGTAGGCACCACCGAAATAGTTTTCGCCTTCCAGTTGGTCGGGTAAAATTCGGAAGGATCCGTCTTCGTTTAACTCCACCAATACAACGCGCTCACTGGGCTCAAAATTCCCAGCCATCGCATCTTGCTTCACGGGAATAAAAAGCTCTGCAAACGCAATTCCTACGGGTGCTAACTCTTTCAGGGTATCCAGGTTGGATATGGTGAACGAGCTTATTAAACCGCCCAATGTTTTTAAGGCACCATACTGTGCGGTATCCATCCCGCTCAGTTCAGGCTCCACGAATGCTCCCTCAAAGGCATGCTCAGCTACGTTGGTCCTTATGGATGAAGTATTAATGTTGAAAGCATAGGACTGCGCAACGGTATCTCCCGGCTGGTGATAAAAAACGTCCAGCTTAGAAAAAATACTTAACAAATTAATAAGGCCTACGCTACCCGATTCAGCAGCCGGTTGTGTGGTCACTTTCACCTGTAGCCCATTAAAATAAGCCAGTAAATCATCGCTGCTGGTCAGTGTATTCTGGGGCAAGTTGTTGAATAAAAGTCGCTCACCCAAAGCAGGTTCTAGCGGTAGTTTTATCTGTGGACTTTCCTTGAGTTCCTCTCCCGTATCAATAGAGTCTAAGCTAAACACAAAAGCCTCCATATCATCGGCTAGCAAGTTATTTTCTAGTACTGCAAAGTTTTGGTTGGAGAAGTAGGTGGAGTCTGAGGTAAGGGCATTGCTCAACTCTTGTACCAAGAAGGTGTGCTCGGTTTCGGGTAGGCCGTAAATATCGGTAACATTCAGCGATAAGATTACGCTATCTACCTCCACGGAGTCTTGACTAAAGGTTACACCACTGGTGGACAAGCGCAACTGAAACGCAGCACCAAAAGAGCTCGATCCCGTAAATGGATCGTTATAGGCGCCAATAGGGCTTACCGAAAGGTTTTGCGACTGAATCGAATCTGCGCGCTGCACTTTCCAGGTAAAGGGCTTGCCCGTACTGGAATTAAAGGCCAACAAATCGCCTTGTTCCAAAACATCCTCACTAATTTCTCCATCGGGCTTTTCGCAAGCGACAAATGCAGACAAAAAAAGAACGGAAAACCCAAGGGCTTTCCGTTTCCAATTCCAAGTTATCATAGAATTATTGCGGCTTATTCTTCAACCAAAACGCTGTTCTCCTCCAAAATAGTATCGTAAAGCGAATTACAGCTATCGAAGTGCTCTTCTAGAGAGGGATTTATGGTTTGTTTTTCGTTTTTCTCGCAGAATTCAGCAAAGGTATCGTTCGCCTTTTCATCGCCAAGTACTACAGCGTCCGAGTATTCCATACCCAATTGATACAATTGCTCAATATTGGGTTGGTCTAAACCATTGATGTCATCAGACTCAATACCATCAAATGAGAGCTTGTTGGTTAACTTTTCATCCAGCTTTTCGTCAAGCTGCTCACCAAAAGCAGAGAATACCACTTTGCTATCGCTAAAGTGCGGATCATTGTGGTACACCTTTTTCAAATACAGTGGCATAAAAGAGGCCATCCATCCTTGACAGTGGATGATATCGGGCGTCCAACCTAATTTCTTTACGGTTTCTAAAACGCCTTTGCAAAAGAACATGGCGCGCTCATCGTTGTCGCTAAAAAACGCCTCGTCTTTAGATCCATGTACTGCCTTCCGCTGAAAATACTCCTCGTTGTCTATAAAGTATACTTGCATTCTTCCTGCAGGAATAGAAGCGACCTTAATAATCAGCGGATGATCGTTATCATCTACAATTAAGTTCATCCCAGAAAGACGAATCACCTCATGTAATTGGTGTCTTCTTTCGTTGATACACCCAAACTTTGGCATGAAAACGCGAATTTCTTTACCCGATTCTTGTGTTTTCTGCGGAAGTTTTCTACTTATGTCGGAGATTTGGTTGGAAGGTAGGAATGGGAAAATTTCTTGTGAGACGAAAAGAACCTTTGGTTTTCTCATAAAGTTGGGAAATTTTGAGCTACAAAAATACATCAATTTGGCCTATAAAACAAGCTAAGCTTGCCTAGTCCATCCTGCGCTCTCGTTTACTAGCAGTAATTATCCGTGCAAAAATTTTCAGAATATTCGGCCTACAAGGCCTTTCGTGCTTCTATACCATCGGGTAAAACCGTTGGTTTTGTTCCTACCATGGGTGCCTTGCACGAGGGGCACTTAAGCTTAGTGAAGCGCGCTAAGCAGGAATGCGATTATGCCGTGGTAAGCATTTACGTGAACAAAAGGCAGTTTAACGATCCGCTAGATTTTGAGAAATACCCTCGCGATTTAGAGCACGATTTGGAGTTGTTGGCCGGTGTAAGTTGTGACGCGGTGTTTACACCCGACAGTGAAAAGGAGCTGTACAAAGCTCCCAAACCGCAAAACTTAACATACAACCTCAACGGATTGGATACGGTGCTGGAAGGCGCACACCGGCCCAACCACTTTGATGCCGTAGTAGAAGTGGTGGAGCGCTTATTTGCAACCATACAGCCCACCCATGCCTTCTTTGGCTTAAAAGACTACCAGCAATACCGTATCATAAAAAGCTTTACCGAGGCCAACCAACTGCCGGTTACCGTGGTAGGCCATAAAACGGTGCGCGAGGAAGACGGCTTGGCCATGAGCTCGCGCAACCAGCGACTGACCAACGTGCAGCACGAAGCAGCACATGGAATTTTGCGCTGCCTACACCACCTCAAGCAAAAATACAACGATGCAGACCTTCCCTTACCCTCAATTATTGAGACGGGTAAACAAGAGCTCCTAAATATTGAGGGGGTCTCTGCCATTGATTACCTCCAAATAGCCGATTCTGACACCTTACAACCCATAAGCAAAGCAGGCACAACCAATGCCCGCGCCTTTGCTGCTTTGCATTTAGGTAACGTCCGATTAATCGATAATATCTCCTTAAATCCATAACTTTGCACCATGCAAATTGAGGTGGTAAAAAGCAAGATCCACAGGGTCTCTGTAAGTGAAGCAGACTTAAATTACATTGGAAGCGTAACCATAGACGAAGATCTTATGGATGCCGCCAATATGATAGAGGGGGAGAAAGTGCAAATTGTGAACATTAACAACGGTGAGCGCTTAGAGACTTATGTGATCCGCGGAGAACGCGGTAGCGGCAAGATTTGCCTCAATGGTCCAGCTGCACGCAAAGTAGCCGTGGGAGACATCGTTATTATTATCTCGTACGCCATTATGGATTTTAATGAGGCCAAAAGCTTTGAGCCAGCATTGATCTTCCCCGATGAGCAAACCAACCAACTTCGCAAATAATTGAAAGGCCGCATAGTATCCATACTCAAAGTGGCTTTCTTCCTATCTATAGGTGTTGCCCTGATTTTCTTGTTTGCCGGAAAGCTTAGCGAAAAGGAAAAGCAAGAAATTTGGCAAGCCATCGTAAATGCCAACTACAGTTGGGTATTGTTTTCTATGGTCTTTGGAACGCTAGCCCACGTAAGCCGTGCCATGCGGTGGAAGCAGCTTTTGCAACCCATGGGCTACAATCCCAGCACCCGAAATACCTTTTTTGCGGTAATGATTATGTACTTCGCCAACCTTGCGGTACCCCGCCTGGGCGAAGTAACGCGGTGCGCCATTTTAAAACGCTACGAAAAAATACCCGTAGAAAAATCCTTCGGAACCGTGGTAGCCGAGCGCGCCATCGATTTGCTTCTTTTAGGAGTACTCTTTTTAATCACCACGGCTTGGCAGTGGGACATGGTGCTAAAGGGCCTGGAATCGCTCAAAGTTATTGGCAACCCAAAAGCCGAAGAAGGAAACTCCTGGCTGCTGCCCATTATAGGCGCATCCTTGTTTGTTGGCTTGGGTCTTTTATTCCTTTTTAGAAAAAACGACCGCGTGGTGATGATTTATCAGAAAGTGCTAGACCTAATTTTAGGTTTCATTTCGGGACTTAAGGCTGCACTTAAGGTCAAAAAACCCATTACCTTCTTTGCACACTCCATCTTTATTTATGTTATGTACATCATGATGGTGTACATCTGCTACTTCGCCATGCCAGAAACGGCAGACCTCAGCTTCTCCTCCAGCTTAGTATTACTCATTTTTGGTTCGGTTGGAATTATTCTAGTGCCTGGAGGTATTGGTATTTACCCCCTAATTGTAGCGCAGGTATTGCTGCTGTACAACGTAGCCGAAACCGATGGATATGCGTTTGGCTGGGTGGTTTGGTTGGGACAAACCTTGCTTTTGGTGGTTTTAGGACTTTTCTCTTTAGCAGTACTTCCCTACTTTAACCGAAAACCCGAGCAAGCCGTTGGAACTTCCCCCCAATAACAAATTATACAGCCGAAACGCCATTGCAGCACAGATATCGCAGTGGAAAAGCCAAGGCAAACGCATTGTATTTACCAATGGCTGTTTCGATATTTTGCATCCCGGTCATGTAGATTACCTTCAAAAAGCACAAAAGCTAGGGGACATCCTGGTTCTGGGTTTGAATACCGATGCCTCAGTAAAACGCCTGAACAAAGGTCCAGAGCGTCCCTTAAATCAAGAGCTAGCACGCGCCTATGTACTGGCTGGTTTGCACGCTGTAGATGCTTTAGTCCTCTTTGATGAAGATACCCCGTTAGAACTGATTCAGCATGTACAGCCCGATATCTTGGTAAAAGGTGCCGACTACGATGCCGATGAAACCCAGACCAGCGCACCCAAATACATTGTGGGTGCCAACGAGGTACGGCAGGCCGGTGGAACGGTGGACACCATTTCGTTTTTAGAAGGATTTAGCACCACAGACCTGGTGGAAAAAATTAAACGCTTTGGCTAAAACAAAAACCGCCTTCTTTTGCAGCAATTGCGGCTATGAGTCGCCCAAGTGGCAAGGCAAATGCCCGGCCTGCAACCAATGGAACACCTTTACCGAAGAAATTGTAAAGAAAGGCAAAGGCGGTTTCGCGAAAACCACAGAAACGGCAGCACCCGAGCCTCTGGCTCAGGTAAAAACGGAGCATCAAGGGCGCATGCCGCTGCCAGATACAGAGCTTAACCGCCTGTTGGGCAACGGCATTATGCCCGGCAGTGTTATCCTTATGGGTGGAGAACCCGGCATTGGTAAAAGTACTTTACTGCTCCAGCTACTCCTAAGCCTGCAAACACAAAAAACCTTATACGTATCGGGCGAAGAAAGCCCCATACAAATCAAAGACCGCGCTCAACGCTTGGTTCCCACCGTACCCGATTCCTTATATATCTCGGGCGAAAGCGAGGTAGAGGCCATAGTGGAACACGCCAAAAAGCTGCAACCCGCGTTGGTCGTAGTAGACTCCATCCAAACCCTGCAACACCGCGATTTGGATAGCGTAGCCGGCACCATTTCGCAAATACGCGCCTGTTGTGCTTCGCTAATCCAGTATGCTAAAGAGAGCAATACGCCTGTTTTTATTGTAGGACACATTACCAAAGACGGCCAAATTGCTGGGCCCAAGCTGCTGGAGCACATGGTAGATGTGGTGCTGCAATTTGAGGGCGACCAACAGTACTTCTTGCGCCTCTTGCGCGGGGTAAAAAACCGCTTTGGAAATACGCATGAAATCGCGCTCTATGAAATGAATCAAGGGGGACTACAAGCCGTGAGCAACCCCGGTGAAATATTCCTGAGTGGACAAAACCAAAGTTTAAGCGGCACTGCTATTAGTGTCGTATTGGAAGGCATACGCCCCTTGCTTATAGAATCGCAAGCCTTGGTATCCACAGCCGTTTACGGCACACCTCAGCGCAGCGCTACGGGCTTTGATGTAAAACGCCTCAACATGCTTTTGGCGGTACTGGAAAAACGGTGTGGCTTTAAGCTGGGTGCCAAAGATGTATTTCTAAATATTGCGGGTGGGTTTAAAATAAGCGACCCCGCCAGCGATTTGGGCATTGTGGTAAGCGTACTCAGCAGTGCGGCCGACATACCGGTACCCAAAGGAACCGCCTTTGCTGGCGAAGTAGGCCTAACAGGCGAAATTCGCCCCGTAACGCGCTTAGACCAGCGCATCAATGAAGCGGAAAAGCTAGGCTACCAACAAATTTTCATCTCCGAATACGCCAAAATACAAAGCGGCAACCGGAATAAGATTAAGGTAGTTACCGCCAGCCAAATTGGCGAGGTCGTGCAACGGTTGTTTGGGTAACCCCTAGCCCACGGTTTAAACCCTGGGCGAATGATGGCGGTAATACCCGTTTGAAACCATTTCTAATGGTTTGAAAATGAGTAGCGACCATATAAAAAAGGAAAACCGCCCGGGTGGGCTTGTAAACAAAGGCTTTGCAGGTATTGTTAGCCAATCCTTTATCTCACAGCCCTCTCCTGTTTTGGCAATGAGATCATTTATTAATTAAAAACTAGTTCCCAATCCACTGTACTGTTTGGTGGGGAAGAAAATATAGATGGCAAATTATCACCTCCATTGCATTTTATATAAATGGATAAATCCGTTGTAACCTAAATCCTTGCCTTCTAGCCCACGGTTTAAACCGTGGGCTAACTACGGTCGCAATTACCGTTTGAAACCATTTTTAATGGTTTTATATCGTTAACTCCATTCTCTCAATAAATTTCTTTCGATTATTAACTACATTAGATGTTTTAATTAGCTTATCTGCTTTTAAAATGCTTCGTATGAGATTCTTTTACAACTATATCACACTACGCATTTCCAAGGGCGCCAAAAATAACGCAAAGGCCATATGCTGTTCGCTCATATGGATCACAGTCGGTTTAGCCGCCAACGCTCAGGAATTTAGCTTTCCGCTGTACTTTGAGGATGCTTTAGGTAACAGAGATACCTTGATTTTAGGTTACGACCCTATGGCTACGGACACCATAGATGAGGCCTTTGGAGAGCAAGATATCCGAGCAATTCCTTTTGACGCAACTTTTGAAGTTAGAGTAGCCGATCTAGGGTACGCAGATGGAGGTCGCCTCATGGAAGATCCTACCTCATTCCACAGTAAGACTCAAATCAAAATGAAAGAATGCGACTCCAGCTACTTCCCTCTTGTATCTTCAATAATCATTAGCAATGCAGAATTTCCCCTTACTGTGTCTTGGGACTCTGCTCTTTTTATGGGACCCTGTAATGAACAAAGCTTAATAACAGATTGGCGTCCTGGCGGTTGGTTTGATGCCGCTTACGGAACTGAACAATATCCCGTTTATTTTAACCGAACAGACACTGCCGTTTTTACACACACAACCCATACGTATGTTAATGACGCGAAGGACACTCTTAATTTGTTGTTTCTAACTCTGGCCTCAGAAAACCACACCATTGCCGGAATTACTGAGGCAACCGAGGACAATAAAATCCTGCTGGCTCCGAATCCTGCTGAAACCAGTATACGCGTTGTAGCAGCCAACAAATCCATTAAAAAAATAATGTTTTACGATGCTTTGGGTAACTGCATCGAACCCGCTTACAAAAATGGTTTAATTCAACTCACCAACTTAAAGCTGGGTACTTATGTTGCCCGCATCCTTTTGGAAGATGACACCGTTGTAATGAGGCGCTTTATTAAAATATGAGGGCCATGTAATAACATAAATGGATGAATCCATTATAACCCCAAAATATGCGCACCTAGCCCACGGTTTAAACCGTGGGCTAATGATGAAGGCAAATACCGATTAAAACCATTTGTAAAGGTTTTAAAAAACAAGCCATGGCTCATTCATTCAACAAAATATGGATCCACGCTATTTGGGCAACCAAAAACAGAGCTCCCATCATTCAGAAGTCCTTTGAGGTTCAATTGTATCACTACATTCGAAGGCAGTTTGAGGAACAAGAATGTCCATTGCGTGTCATCAACGGCATGCCAGATCACTTGCACTGTTTGTTTTTACTCAACGCTCAAAAAGCCGTTGCAGCGGTAATTAAACAGGTAAAAGGAAGCAGCTCGCATTTTGTAAACCAAAACAACCTTTGCACCGAAAGATTTGCTTGGCAAACAGGTTATGCGGCTTATTCGGTATCCGAATCAGCCGTAACAAAAGTGAAAGCGTATATCAAGAATCAAAAAGCACATCACCAGAAAAAAAGCTTCCAGGAAGAATACCAGGCGTTCTTATCGCTCTATGGCTTGGAAAAGAATTAGCGTTAAAATCCATCTAAGCAACAAAAATACGTTCTAGCCCGAGTTAAACTAAGGCCGGGTCCTAAACCTCTGTAAACCCTTACTTTGGGCAACAGATTTATTTGAAAGATGACACCGTTGTAATTAGGCGTTTTATTAAAATATGAAAGCCATTTAAGAACATAAATGGATGAATCCATTATAACCCTAAAATATACGCACCGAGCCCACGGTTTAAAACGTGGGCTATGATGGGCGAAATTCCCTTATAAAACCATTTTTAATGGTTTAAAAAATGAGTTATGCCTCATTATTCACTCAACAAGATATGGATCCACGCTATTTGGGCAACCAAAAACAGAGCTCCCGTCATTCTTAGATTCTTGCATGGACTGCAAAATCTAATGAGACAATAAAAATCACATTCTAGCACACGGTTTAAACCGTGAACTTACTCCCCTGCATCGGCATTGAGAATCTCAAAAATCTTATCCAAGTTGGGGGTTAGGATGACCTCGATTCTACGGTTTTTGGCCTTGTCCTCGGGGTCTACGGGGTGGTATTCGCTTCGGCCAGCAGCTATGAGCTGTGCAGGGTTTATTTCGCTGTTATCGGTGAGTATCTCTACAACCGCAGTGGCGCGCAACACAGAGAGCTCCCAGTTGTTCTTTGGGTGCGATTGGGATACCAGTTTGTCCGTATCGGTATGTCCCTCTACCAGAATTTCAATGTCCTTTTGCTCCTCCAGTACTTTGGCCAAATCTACCAAGGCGTTTTTACCTTCTGCGTTTATTTTGGTACTACCCGATGGGAATAACAATTTAGCCTCTAGGCTCACGTAGATCTTACCATCGCGTTGCTCTACGGTGAGTCCTTTGTCGGAATAATTGGTTAAGGCATCTACCAGTTGCTGGGTTAGTGTTTTAAAGGCATTGTCTTTCTCAGCAATCAAGCGTTCCAGTTCGTTTACGCGCTGCTCTCTGGCCTGTAATGCTGCGGTAAGTTCATCCAGGTCTTTTTTCTTTTGCTCCAACTCCACTTCCAACTGGTTTAGCGCATCCTCACGCTCTTGCAGCTCTTGTTTGGTGCCTTCCAGTTCGCCTAATAGTTTTTGCTGCTCTACTTGGCTCCCTTTCTGCAGCAAAGCATACTTTTCTAAAAGCTCATCGTTCAGGGAGTTTATTTTATCGTATCGCGTTTGCAATCTGCGCAGCACGGTACCCATGCGAAGGGTATCTTGCTCTAATGCTTCTTTATCGCGCTTCAGTTGGTCTAGGGTTACCTTTAAATCTTTCAGCTCCCCTCGGGCATCTTCCAAATCCACGGTAAGCTGCTGATTTTCGAGCTTTAGGTTGCTGTACTGGTCTTGCAACTCTTGGTATTTCCTGCCCGATACACAGCTTAAGGTGAGTACCACTAAGGATAGAATACTGAAATAAGAAAAGGTTTTGCGCATGGTGGTTTTGCTTATTTATCTAAAGTTAGCGTTTGCTTGCCCGATCTCAGCTCCTGCTTCATACATTTTAACAGTGTAGTCGCCCTCGGGCAATTCTACGCCATTAAGATTTACATACACACAAACGTCCATTTCGCGGTTGGCGTAATTGATGGCTCGTTTGGATGAAAAGGTTCCCGGTGCGTTGGGATCTGATGGATTTTCCTCGGGTGCAACAATCTTACCGCTCGGGTCAAAAACCTTAACGTACAGTATTTTTTCTCCGGGTTTGGTCGTAATATTCTCTTCTAACGTGCAGCACACCTTAAAAAGCTCTATCCGTTGCGCATTGCGCGTATCGGTTTGTTTTCCAGAGTTGCGAATTCGGATTCCCTCAAACGTAAAGTTTTTGGTGTCCAGCACACTAGCCTTACGAACTATGCCTTCCAGGTTTTCCTTTTGGCTGCTTAATTGCTGATTTTTCTGTTGGGAAGAAGACAGCTCGCGCTTAATGGTAGTGTTTTCCGTCATTAAGTTTTGGTTGAGCGTGTTCAAGGAGTCAATGGTAACTACATAGCCTTTCATAATGGTGCGCAATGTGGTTACCTCTTTCTTGTACTTCCGTATCAAAGCTACATTACCCTTATTCTTCTCTATTTCCTCTTGCAGCTCTTCAATACGGTCTTTTTGCTGTATTATTTCCGATTGCAACTCCTGGTTGTCGGTCTCCAGCTCGTCATATTGCGCTAGCATCTCATCCAGCTCGTTGTTGAGCGCTTTTTTATCCTCTTGCAGGTTTTGGTTGTAAAGGGCAATGTTTTCTACCGTAGTGCGGTTCGCAAAAAACTGCCAGGTTAAAAACCCGCAGAGCACCACCAATACGGCAATAATGCCCAGGTATAGCTTCTCTCGGTTAGAAGCATCTTTTAGTGATCCACCTTCGCTTTTAAATGCTCGGGTTTCTTCGTTTTTCGTTACCTTATCGTCCGCCATTGTGTTATGTTATCGCCCTTATTAGATTTGGTATTGCCGCGTGTTTGCTTTGTTTGTGGTATTCCGTTACACCGCAAAGAGCAACACCTGTGCCTTGCTTGCCAGCGCAATTTACCAATTAGCGCGTATCCCGCTTCCTACCAAAATCCAACGGCCCAAAAATTTAGAGCCCGCGCAGGATTGCTTTGGGGCTACAGTTTTATGGAATTTACCACCGGTGGCATTTCCCAAAAAATTATGCATGCCCTTAAATACCAAAATGCAAAAGAAATTATTCCCCGCTTATTTGAAAAATTAGATTTACAATCGGTGGGCAAAGCATACGATTTGCCGCAGTGCATTGTACCTGTTCCATTGCACCCAAAAAAGCTTAGACAACGTGGGTACAACCAAGCAACGGTTATTGCCCAGGCACTGGCAGAAAAGCTACGCCTACCCCTTAATGACACCGCTGTCGTTAGAACCCAATACAACCTTTCCCAAACAAAAAAAGACAAATATCTACGACACGGGAGCGCTAAAGGGCTGTTTTCGCTTGTCGGAGAATTGCCCCACAGCGTTTTGCTAGTTGATGATGTGATAACTACAGGGGCCACCCTACACGGCTTGTTGGATACATTTCCAAAAAATACCCAATTCGCTATTTTCACCTTGGCCCGTGCTTAAGCAATAGCACTACCTTTGCACCATGGCAGAAGAGTTACTTATCGATTCAACTTTAGACAAAGCAGCCCGCTACGAGCAGTGCTTGCCTCAGATTAAGGCACTCATTGCAGATGAGCCCAACGCCATCGCCAACCTAGCGAATACTGCGGCAGCCCTGAAACAATTTTTTGGCTTTTTATGGGTGGGATTTTATGTGGTAGAAAACGATTCCTTGGTACTGGGACCATTTCAGGGCCCCATTGCATGCACCCGAATTGCTAAAGGCAAAGGCGTATGCGGTACTGCATGGCAAGAGAAAAAAACCCAAGTGGTACCCGATGTCGATGCTTTTCCTGGCCATATTGCTTGCTCTAGCGACAGCCGCAGCGAAATTGTAGTGCCTATTTTTGATGCCAACAACGAGGTAAAGGCCATTTTGGATATCGACTCTAGCAGCCTAAATACCTTTGACGCTACCGATCAAAAATATCTAGAAGCATTATGCCGCATGCTTTAAAGAAGCTCCTTCGCAATTGCACTCCTTTGGTATTATTGGTTTTGGCTGGATGTGCCAAACAAGGAAGCCCCACCGGCGGACCTACCGATGAGCTGCCTCCAAAATTGGTGAAAGCTTCGCCTAAAAACTTTACCACCAATGTTTCGCCTCGGGAAATTCGTCTGGAATTTGATGAGTTTTTTGAACTCGGGAACCCAGACAAGGAATGGATTATAGCTCCCCCACTTCCCGCCAAGCCAGCGTATAAAATCCGCGGAAAGAAAATCATTATAGAATTACCCGATAGCTTGCAAGAGGCCACTACCTACACCATAAACTTTGGAGCCTCTATCAAAGATTTGCACGAAGGCAACGTGCTCAACAACTTTCGCTTTGTATTTTCTACGGGCGACTACATCGATTCGGGTATGGTGGCAGGAAAAGTACAATATGCCGAGACCACCGAACCCGCGGAGGACGTTGCTGTAGGTTTGTTTCCTCTACCCTTGGACTCATTTCCAGTAGATACCCCACCCCTATACTTTGCCAAAACGGAAGCCAACGGCAGCTTTAACCTACCGTACTTAAAAGACTCGGAGTACACCATTTTGGCCTGGGAAGACGGCAATGCAGACCAACGGTGGTCGGCCACCGAGCCCCTTGCGTTTATTCCCGAGTATATCGCTCCGGTATTCGATAGCTCGGAGATAGATTCGGTTCCCTTGTTTCTGTACACGGAGGTGCCCGACACCCTGCAAATAACCAAGTTTCGCTTGTACAACAACCACAAGGTGCTACTAACCTATAATGGTGGACCCACCGACAGCCTGCAAGTTTTGAGCGACTCGATTGCTTTTGTAAACCAGTATGGACGGGATAGCACCCTACTGTGGTACGCACAAAATCGCTTGTCAGACAGCCTAAAGGTGCAAGTGGCAGCGCGCACCTTACACGATACGCTCACCTTTTTTCCAGTTCCACCAAGCAATAGAAATCGCGACACCACCGTGGAATTGAGCCAATTTACCACGCCCAAAAAACCGGGAGATTCGCTGTTCTTAACCTTTTCCGAACCGCTATTACAAGACTCTTTTCTACTGCAGTATCACGTGTACCCCGACAGTATAGTAGACAGCACGTTTGCATACCGCAGCACTACCCGTGCCACCCGGTTTTACGCAAATACACCCACGGCCTACGAAACCCAGGTGGGCGTGCATTACAAAGCACTCGTTACCGGACTTTACAAGCCGCATTTAGATACTTTGTCGTTCGGATACCGGATTGGGTCTAAGGAAGAATTTGGTACGCTTAAAGTGGTTATTTCGGCAGGAAATACCAGCGTACAAGGTCCGCACTTTTACTGGTTGGTTTCTGGCAGCCAGAAAACCAAAATTCCCGGTAGCAATAAGCCCTTAACCTTAAAAGACTTGACACCGGGATCCTATACCCTCTTTTTGGTACTGGATAACGATGGAGATCAGGAGTTTTCACCAGGATCTATCCAAGAAAAAAGACTGCCCGAGCGCGTTTTTAAATACCCTGGCAAAATAGATGTACGCGCCAATTGGGATTTAGAACTCACCTGGAAACTTAATGGAGGGTAAAGCGGTCTGCGTCTTCCAATACGGGGAACTTGCTTCGGAAACGATCTAAGGCCTCCTTGTCGATGTCTATTTTCTTAACCGCTTCCTCGCCATCGGCAAATTCCAATTGGGTTTTGCCGTACGGATCTACCGCTCTGGAATGTCCAACGTAGGATATTCCACTACCATCCTCACCGACTCGGTTTACACCCACCACGTAACACTGGTTTTCTATAGCACGCGCATGCAGTAGAGTATCCCAGGCAGAAATGCGGGCCTCAGGCCAGCTAGCGATAAACAACTGCAAGTCGAAAGGCGCCTCCTTTGAGTTTCGAGTAAAAACGGGAAAGCGCAGATCGTAACAGGTAAAAGGAGCAATTTTCCAACCCTGATACTCCAACTGCACCGCCTCATTACCCGGTGCGTAATGCTTAGGCTCTTGAGCAAAGGAGAATAGATGACGCTTATCGTATTGCGCAACCAACGTTCCATGATCGTACGCAAATAGTCTGTTGTAAAATTTGCCACCGTCTTCCTGTACGGTGCCCCCTACTACCAAAGCAGCTTTTTCTTTGCTCATGTTTTGTAGAAAAGCCTGCGCGGCTTGCATATCGGCCTTCGGAACATTCTGGGGTTCCATGGTAAAACCCGTATGAAACATTTCTGGGAGGATGTAAACATCGGCAGAAACCGATGCACACAAGTCCTGTACTTTTTGAATGTTGGCATGGGTATCGTGCCAAACTATATCAAATTGAACCAGTGCTAGAGAAAGGATATTCGCCATTACAGCGAATGTAATACTTGTGCGGCTTGTTGTAAAATGCTGTCGTCCTTAGCAAAACATACGCGGAGTACTTTATTCTGCTCCGGCTTGTTATAGAACACCGATAGCGGAACGGTTGCAATTTTATGCTTCACTACCAGCTCTTTTGCGAACGACACATCGTCTGCTTCACTCACCTGGCTGTAGTCTATTAAACAGAAGTACGAACCCTCACAAGGCAAAACTCCAATTTTGCTTCCCTGCATGGCCTGGATGAACACGTTGCGTTTGCGCTCGTACACTTGTTGGGCATTATCTACCGTGGCTGCATGTGCGCCCAGATAATTAGCAATGGCCAATTGTACGGGCGTATTCACGGAGAATACGGTGTATTGATGCACCTTCAGTATCTCTTTCATGATCACCTTGGGTGCTAAACAAAAGCCCACTTTCCAGCCGGTTACATGCAGCATTTTACTCAAGGACCCTACCACAACAGAACGCTCTGCCAATTTAGGAATGGAGCTCATGGATAGGTGCTTGTTTCCATCAAAAACCACGTTGTGGTACACCTCATCCGCCAAAATAAAAATGTCCGTTCCTTCGGTAATCTTTATCAACTCATCTACATCTGTTTGCGATATGATTTTACCGCTAGGATTGTGAGGTGTGTTTAGGATAATACACTTGGTTTTCCTGTTGAGTAGCTTCTTAAGCTCACTCCACTCAATGTCGTAATCGGGGTAGCGCAGTTTGCAGTATACGGGTGTTCCTCCCGCTAATTCCACCAAGGGGGCATAGCAATCGTAAGCGGGGGTAAAAATGATTACCTCATCGCCCTCCTTTACCAAAGCCTGAATGGCCGATTGCAGCGCTTGGGTAGCTCCTGCAGTTACCAACACCTCATTTTGAGGTTCGTAGGCCTGCCCGTGGTGCTTCTGAAAGTAATCTGCAATAGCTTGGCGCAACTCCAGGGTTCCCGCGCTGGGAGCATACTGGTTTCGGTTGGCCGCAACCTGATTGCTTACCTCCACCGATAAGTACGGATCAATAGGAAAATCTGGAAATCCCTGCGATAGATTTATAGCCTGATGCTCATGCGCCAGCTCAGACATTTGGGTAAATATAGATTTTCCCACCCCAGGCAACTTGCTGGTGAGGGCAATGGAACTTGCCAGCATACAGATGAATTGATTTTTTGGATAGACGTGTTCTATCTAGAACCGTTTCCTATGCAAATTATTATTCGCTTGTAACGCTTGCTTCGAAATATCTGCGGTTCATACGCGCAATATGCTCTAGAGATATTCCCTTAGGACACTCTACCTCGCAAGCCCCGGTATTGGTACAGTTACCAAAGCCTTCTTTGTCCATTTGGTCTACCATTTTGGCCACGCGTTCTTTGGTTTCTACTTGCCCTTGTGGAAGCAAGTCTAACTGAGAAACCTTAGCTCCTACGAACAACATTGCCGAAGCATTTTTACACGTAGCTACACAGGCACCACAACCGATGCAGGTAGCCGCATCAAAGGCCATATCTGCATTTTCTTTTTGGATGGGTATAGCGTTTGCATCTATGGTGTTACCCGAGGTATTTACCGACACAAACCCTCCTGCAGAGATTACGCGGTCAAATGCACTTCGGTCCACCGACAAGTCTTTAATTACCGGGAACGCTTTGGCACGCCATGGTTCAATATAGATGGTGTCTCCATCCTTAAATGAGCGCATGTGCAATTGGCACGTAGTGATCCCACGTCCCGGACCGTGCGCCTCTCCATTAATGTACATAGAACAGCTTCCGCAAATTCCTTCGCGGCAGTCGTGGTCAAATACCACAGGATCTTCTCCTTTTTCAATCAGCTCGTTGTTCAACACGTCCATCATTTCCAAGAAAGACATGTCTGGAGATATATTGTCTACTTTATAATCTACCATCTGACCCTTGTCTTGCGGGCCCGATTGTCTCCATATTTTAAGATTCAGTTTCATGGTCATTCCGTTTTATGCGATTCGTAAATCGATGTCTTAAGGGATGCGATTATTTGTAGGAGCGCTGCTTCAATTCCACATTCTCGAACTTAAGCTCTTCTTTGTGGAGTTTTGGCTCACCGTCTGCATTGTACTCCCAAGCCGATACAAAAGCGAAGTTCTCATCATCGCGAAGTGCTTCTCCCTCTTCGGTTTGGTGCTCCTCTCTAAAGTGTCCACCACAGCTTTCCTCGCGGCTTAGTGCATCGTGGCACATCAACTCACCTAATTCTAGGAAGTCGGCTACGCGGCCCGCTTTTTCCAGCTCTTGGTTGTACTCGTTGGCTTTACCGGTAACGCGCACGTTTTTCCAAAACTCCTCGCGCAAGGCTTTGATTTCGGAGATGGCTTTTTTCAAGCCTTCGGCATTACGTGCCATACCGCAATTGTCCCACATGATTTTACCCAACTGCTTGTGGTAATAATCAACAGACTTGGTTCCCTTGTTGTTCAGGAAACTATTGATGCGCTCGGTAACTGCCTTTTCGGCTTCATCAAACTCGGGACCCTCTGTAGAGATGGCTCCGGTACGAATGTCTTGAGACAGATATTCCCCGATAGTGTATGGAATAACAAAATATCCATCTGCCAAACCTTGCATTAAAGCAGAGGCTCCCAAACGGTTGGCACCGTGGTCTGAGAAGTTGGCTTCACCCAGGGCAAAACAGCCCGGAACGGTAGTCATCAGGTTGTAATCCACCCAAATTCCTCCCATGGTATAGTGCACCGCTGGGAATATTTTCATGGGGGTTTCGTATGGGTTGTCGTCTGTAATCTTCTCGTACATCTGGAAAAGGTTTCCGTACTTTTTCTCTACGACTTCTTTACCCAGTTTTATAATGGTCGCGTGATCCGCATTTTTTAGTCCCTGTACATTGGCCTCTGTTTTACCATAACGCTCTATGGCCGATGCAAAATCCAGGAATACTGCTTGGCCGGTGGCGTTCACCCCAAAACCGGCATCGCAACGCTCCTTAGCTGCTCTAGAAGCTACATCGCGAGGAACCAAGTTACCAAAGGATGGATACCTACGCTCTAGGTAGTAGTCTCTATCCTCTTCTTTCAATTCGGTAGGCTTTAACTTGCCTGCACGAATGGCTTCAGCGTCTTCTTTTTTCTTGGGAACCCAGATACGACCATCGTTTCTCAAAGACTCCGACATCAGCGTAAGCTTAGACTGGTAATCTCCAGAAACAGGAATACAAGTTGGGTGGATTTGCGTAAAGCATGGATTGGCAAAGTGTGCTCCTTTCTTGTGCGCTTTCCAGGCTGCCGTTACGTTACTACCCATGGCATTGGTAGATAAGTAGAATACATTTCCGTATCCACCCGATGCCAAGATAACTGCGTGCGCACTGTGGCGCTCTATTTCTCCGGTAATGAGGTTACGCGCAATGATACCACGCGCTTTACCATCTTTTACCACCAGCTCCATCATCTCGTGACGGCTGTACATTTTTACTTTTCCTTTTCCTACCTGACGCGATAATGCGGAGTACGCTCCCAACAAAAGCTGCTGGCCCGTTTGCCCTTTGGCATAAAAGGTGCGCGACACCTGCACTCCACCAAAAGAGCGGTTGTCTAACAAACCACCGTACTCACGTGCAAAGGGAACCCCTTGCGCCACGCACTGGTCAATAATGTTGGTAGACACCTCGGCCAAACGGTGTACGTTGGCTTCTCTAGAGCGGTAATCGCCCCCTTTGATGGTATCGTAGAACAAGCGGTACACCGAATCCCCATCGTTTTGATAGTTCTTGGCGGCATTGATTCCTCCCTGTGCTGCAATAGAGTGCGCACGTCTTGGAGAATCCTGGAAGCAAAATGCTTTTACGTTGTAGCCTAGCTCGGCCAAAGAAGCTGCGGCAGAGGCACCGGCCAACCCGGTTCCTACCACGATTACGTCAATCAAGCGCTTATTAGCCGGGCTCACCAAAGGTACGCTGGCTTTGTGCTTTCTCCACTTGTCGGCTAAATCGCCTTCTGGTATTTTAGAATCTAATTGAGACATGAAAAGTAACTTTTTAGTGCGTTAAAAAATGGTACAGTGCAACGGCTACAAAGCCTAAAGGCACCGCCACGGAATAAATTTTTCCAAAAGCTTTAATGCCTGGAGTATACTTTTTGTTGTTGGTTCCAACCGACTGAAAAGCCGAGCTAAATCCGTGCTGTAGGTGAAAACCGAGTGCAATAAAGGCCAAGCAGTACAAAGCCGTACGCACTGGACTCTCGAATTTGTGTACGAGTTCTTCGTAGTAGCGAAAATCTCCCGCCGCGTTCAGTCCGCTCATATCGCCCTGAACATACTTAACATTGAGCTCTGGAATCCAGAAATCGTAAAAGTGAAGTCCTAAAAACAACAGCACCACAATACCGGTCACGAGCATATTTCTCGATGCCCACTTAGAGTTGGCTCCTGCATTATTGTAAGCATATTTGGTGTTTCGTGCGCTACGGTTACGAGCTTCCAAGATAAAGCCCATCACAAAATGGAACACCACCCCAAAAATAAGTACGGGTTGCAACAGGTACTGCACCAAGAAATTGGTTCCCATAAAATGAGACAATTCATTGAACAAATCTGCGCTAATCACAGAGGTGAAATTGATAGTGAGGTGTTGTAATAAAAACACCAAAAGGAAAAGAGCTGAAAGCGCCATGGCTATTTTCCGCCCCACTGAAGATTTTAATAATCCTGTCTTTGCCATAAATACGAAGCTATTTTGCAGCTCACAAATGTAAAAGCATCAGGTTAGCGCGCTTTCATACGCCCCTTATTTAGACTTTATCTACATTAGGAGCTGCCTTTTGTCGTGTATTGTAACAATCGATAGGGTATTGTGTTTCCTCTGGGAATCAGGTAAAAATGGTTCTAAATAGCATGCATCTAGCTGCCGTTGCAATCTTTGTAAGTTTGCGAGCATGCAAAACGAATTATCCATGAGATACACGCCACCCGCAAAAGAACTTTACATCAAAAACCGAAGAAAATTTAGCAAAGAAATGGCCCCCAACAGTATGGCCATTTTCTTTAGCAACGATGTGCTTCCTACCAATGCAGACGGCACCTTACCGTTTCGCCAGAACAACGATATGCTGTACCTATCTGGAGTAGACCAGGAAGAAAGCGTACTCATCATTTACCCCGAAGCACCAGACCCCGCCATGCGCGAAATGCTTTTTCTACGCGAGACCAATGACCATATTGCCGTGTGGGAAGGGGCTAAACTCACCAAAGAGCAAGCCACGGAGCTCACCGGTATCGAAAGTGTTTTTTGGTTGGACCAGCTTCCTGCCAAACTCAACGCGGCTGGATATGCCGCGGCATCCATCTATTTAAACAACAACGAACACCTGCGTGCCGCACGCGAGGTACAAACCCGCGAAGAGCGTCTGAATGCGGATATCCGCAAGCAGTTTCCGGACCACCGCTACTTGCGTGCCGCGCCCATTATGCATCGCTTGCGTGCCATCAAAGAGCCTCAGGAAATTGAAAAGTTGCAAGAAGCTTGCAACATTACCGAGAAAGGCTTCCGTAGGCTGCTATCTTTTGTAAAACCTGGAGTTAAGGAGTACGAGATAGAAGCCGAGCTGATGCACGAGTTCTTGCGCAACCGCTCCCGAGGTTTTGCCTACACGCCCATTGTAGCTTCGGGCGCTAATGCTTGTGTACTGCACTACATAGAGAACAAAGGCGAGTGCAAAGATGGCGAGGTAATACTGTTGGATGTAGGTGCAGAATACGCCAACTACGCCTCCGATCTTAGCCGCTCCATTCCGGTAAATGGGAAGTACACACAACGCCAGCGTCAGGTATATGATGCCGTGCGCCACGTGCAAAAAGAAGCCATGAAGATCTTGCGCCCGGGAGTGCTACTAGGCGAGTACCACAAAGAAGTAGGACATTTGATGGAAGAGCAATTGCTGAACCTGGGCTTGTTGGATAAAACCGACATCAAAAACCAAGATCCCAACTGGCCTGCGTATAAAAAGTATTTTATGCACGGCACCTCACACCACATTGGTTTAGACGTGCACGATGTAGGTCTGTGGCACGAGCCTATCAATGCCGGCAATGTCTTTACCGTGGAACCTGGAATTTACATCCAGGAAGAGGGTCTTGGAGTTCGCCTGGAAAACGACATCGTAATTACCGAGGATGGCTTTAACGACCTGATGGGCAACATCCCCATTGAGGCCGAGGAAATTGAGGATTTGATGAACTCCTAAAATAATTGCGGTAGCATGCTGTGATATGCTACCGCAGTTTCCTATCTTTTCCCCAAACCCAAAAAACCCTACTATGAACAAATTACGCAAAGGAGCTTTGATGTGTGCACTTGGTGCCATTACCCTTACCCAAACCAGTTGCATGGGCAGTTTTAAATTGATAACAGGTCTATACTCGTGGAATGAAACCGCCACCGACAGTAAGTTTGTAAACCAACTTCTGTTTTGGGCATTAGGTGGCATAGGAGTATATGGCTTAGCAGGTTTTGTTGATTTATTTATCCTCAATTTGGTAGAGTTCTGGACAGGTTCGAATCCTATAGCTATGGCACCCGGTGAAGTGGAGGAACAAAAAATTATGAAAAACAATGTGGAGTACACTCTACGTGCTACACAAAACAAGTTTGAGATTTTAGGCCCCAACGATGCCCAAAACCTCACCATGATTTACACTCCCGACAACCAAACCTGGAATATTGAGCGAGATGGTGTACTGCAGCCGGTGGCGCAAAACCTGGAAAACAACAAGGTGAAAATGTTTTTTCCCAACGGAGAAAGCGTAGTGTATACCAACAGCCAGGATGGTTTTGCAATGATGCAGGGAGCCGTTTCCAATTACGACAACCTGGCTCTTAAATAACTATCATAGCACCGTGCTAACAAAAAAGGATCGCTCAGCTGAGCGATCCTTTTTTTATTTCTCTTCTTTATCGTCCTTGTTTAAGAAGGCATCCCAGCCTTGGGCCTTCAGTTCGTGCTCTCGGTTTTGGCGGTCGATAAAGCGGTACATCCCCGCATCATCATTAAAATATCCTACCGGGGTGAAATGCGGAGAGCCTTTTATTTTATCGTAGTCCTCCGCTGCTACGGCAAAAAGCAATTCGTAGTCTTCGCCTCCGCTCATGGCCACTACGGTAGGGTCCAAATTAAAGTCTCGGGCCGTATTGTACACCGAGGGGTCTATGGGTATTTTATCCTCGTGAATCACCACGCCACAACCCGATGCTTTTGCCAGGTGAATGGCCTCAGAAGCCAATCCATCCGAGACATCGATCATGGCTTTGGGTTGCAACTCCAGCTTTTCAAACATTTCTAGCACGTCTTTACGCGCCTCGGGTTTTAGCTGACGCTCTAAAATATAGTCGTGGCCGCTTAAGTCCGGCTGTACATCATTGTTTTCCAGGAATACCGATTTCTCACGTTCCAATACTTGCAAGCCCATGTAGGCACCTCCCAAATCGCCACTTACCACCAACACATCGCCTTTGGAAGCCCCTTTGCGGTAACAAACACGCTCCTTAGCCACTTCACCATACGCTGCAATGGATATGGTTAATCCTGCAGGCGAAGCGGTAGTGTCTCCCCCTACCAAATCTACCTGATACAGTTGGCAGGCCAGTAGCATGCCCTCGTAGAGTTCTTCAATAGCCTCAACGGTGTATTTACTGCTAATAGAAAGGCTGGCCACAATGTGTGTGGGCTTGCCATTCATAGCGTATAAGTCCGACAGATTAACCACCACCGCCTTGTAGCCTAAATGTTTTAACGGTGCATAGCGTACATCGAAGTGCACGCCTTCTACTAACATATCACTAGCGAGAAGCCCGTAGGTTTTTTCATCGCGTTGTAGCACTGCCGCATCATCGCCAATACCTTTTATGGTGCTGGATAACTGCGGTTTAATGTCTTTTGCCAAACGGTCTATCCAACCGAATTCACCTAATGCATTGAAGTTTGTAGCCATATCTCACGCAAAATGGCACAAAATAAGGGATAATTCGTTCTTGGTAAAAACATAGAATTCATTTGGTCAATACCATATAATAGGTATTTTTGCCAAAATTTAGATTAAATCTAAATAGATCATGATACAAGTAACCGACAATGCGCGAAGCCAGGTTGCTAAACTGCTTCAGACGGAACACGAGGGCAAAGACGCCTTTGTTCGTGTTGGAGTAAAAGGCGGAGGATGCTCTGGCCTGATGTACAACCTGGAATTTGACGACCAAATAACCGACCAAGACAAAGTTTTTGAAGACAACGGAGTGCGCGTTGTTGTAGACAAAAAGAGCTTTTTGTATTTGGTTGGAACACAGCTCGATTATTCGGGAGGCCTAAACGGAAAAGGTTTCACGTTTACCAACCCGAACGCCAACCGTACCTGCGGCTGTGGCGAAAGTTTCTCACTGTAAAACACCACAACATTGATGGAGGGGAAAGACAAGATACTGGAAGAAGTAACCCAGCAGGAGTATAAATACGGTTTCTATACCAATATAGAATCTGACAAAGCTCCCAAAGGACTGAACGAAGACATCATCCGCTTTATTTCTGCGAAGAAAAACGAGCCGGAGTGGCTTTTGGAATACCGCTTAAATGCCCTTAAGGTTTGGAAAGAAATGGACGAACCACGCTGGGCACACGTGAATTACAAGCCGGTAGACTACCAAGACATACACTATTACTCGGCACCTAAGAAGAAGCCCGAGTACGAAAGCTTGGATGAGGTAGATCCTGAGTTGTTGGAAACATTCAACAAACTGGGAATTAGCCTGGACGAGCAAAAGCGTTTGGTAGGCGTAGCCGTGGACGTAGTTATGGACTCGGTTTCTGTAAAAACTACCTTTAAAGATAAGCTAGGCGAGCTGGGCATTATTTTCTGCTCATTCTCTGAGGCCGTGCAAGAGCACCCCGAGTTGATAAAAAAATACTTGGGCTCTGTTGTTCCATCTACCGATAACTTTTTTGCCGCGCTAAATTCCGCGGTGTTTACCGATGGTAGTTTCTGCTACATCCCCAAGGGGGTAAAATGCCCGATGGAGCTGAGTACCTACTTCCGAATTAACGAAGCAGGAACAGGGCAGTTTGAGCGCACGTTGGTAGTGGCCGATGAGGGTAGCTATTGTTCGTATTTAGAAGGATGTACCGCACCCCAGCGCGATGAAAACCAATTGCACGCAGCAGTAGTGGAATTGGTAGCCCTAGACAATGCCGAGATTAAATATTCTACCGTACAAAACTGGTACCCTGGCGATAAAAATGGTAAAGGAGGCGTTTTCAACTTTGTTACGAAGCGCGGCCTTTGCGAAGGGGTTAACTCTAAGATTTCCTGGACGCAAGTTGAGACCGGTTCTGCCATTACCTGGAAGTACCCTTCTTGCGTACTGAAAGGCGATAACTCCGAAGGCGAATTTTACTCCGTAGCGGTTACCAACAACAAGCAGGAAGCCGACACCGGAACCAAAATGATACACCTGGGCAACAATACCCGCAGCTTAATCATTAGCAAAGGTATTTCGGCTGGATATTCCAATAACTCCTACCGCGGACTAGTTCGC
The DNA here is from genome assembly GCA_964627445.1 of uncultured Flavobacteriales bacterium. Classification (GTDB taxonomy): domain Bacteria; phylum Bacteroidota; class Bacteroidia; order Flavobacteriales_D; family Luteibaculaceae; genus Luteibaculum. The sequence goes on from CAZVJF010000002.1 coordinate 108,770, forward strand.
GTAGGGAAAAATGCCAAAAACGCCCGCAACTTCTCGCAGTGCGACTCCCTATTGATGGGCGACACCTGTGGTGCACACACATTCCCCTACATAGAGTGCAGCAATAGCGATGCCCAAATAGAGCACGAGGCTACCACCTCTAAAATTGGTGAAGACCAACTGTTCTATTGCAACCAACGCGGTATTGATACCGAGAAAGCCATTGCCCTTATTGTAAACGGCTATTGCAAAGAAGTACTCAACAAACTGCCCATGGAGTTTGCCGTTGAGGCCAGAAAATTATTAGAAGTAAGCTTGGAAGGAAGCGTAGGATAAATAAAGACAAACACAGAAATTCATATCATGTTAAGCATTAAAGACTTAGCTGCCAGCATAGAAGGCAAAGAAATATTACGCGGTATAAACCTGGAAGTAAAGCCGGGAGAGGTGCATGCCATTATGGGCCCTAACGGTTCTGGAAAATCCACCCTAGCTTCTGTACTCGCAGGTCGGGAGGAATACGATGTAACCGGAGGCACCGCAGAATTCTTAGGCGAGGACCTATTGGATTTAAGTGCCGAGGAAAGAGCACATTTAGGTGTTTTCCTCGCGTTTCAATACCCTGTTGAAATTCCAGGCGTATCCAACGTAAACTTTTTGCGTACCGCGATAAACGAAATACGCAAGGCCCGCAACGAAGAAGAAATGTCTGCAGCAGACTTTTTGAAGCGTGTAAAAGAGAAAGCAGCTTTGGTAGAATTGCCAGACAACCTGGCCAGCCGTTCGGTAAACGAAGGCTTCTCGGGTGGAGAGAAAAAGCGCAACGAAATCTTCCAAATGGCCATGCTAGAGCCTAAGTTATCCATCCTGGATGAAACCGATTCTGGATTGGATATTGACGCCCTTCGCGTAGTGGCCAATGGCGTAAACAAATTGAAAAGCAAAGACAACGCCACCATCGTAGTAACGCACTACCAGCGCTTGCTCGATTACATCGTTCCCGACTTTGTACATGTACTGTATCAAGGGCGCATTGTAAAATCAGGCACAAAAGAGTTGGCCTTAGAGTTAGAAGAAAAAGGATACGATTGGATTAAACAAGAAAACGGAGCCATAGTATAATGGAAGCGACTGTAGCAGAACAAGAGAAAAGTTATCTCCAGCAATTGCAGCCGCATCCGAAAGTGCAGGAAAACCAATTTTCTGCTGAGGCGCTGCGTTTGTTGCCACAGATACCTTTTCCCACCAGCAAAGACGAGTTTTGGAAATATACCCGTACCGGGAAAATAAAAAACGGAAACTTTACCCAGCAAGCCCCACAAGGCGATACCGTTGCTTTTGAAGGTTTCTTTGATCAAACCATTACCCTGCACAATGGGATGGTAGTCGACAAAGGCAACCCCGCGGGTTTTGAGGTAAAGACCCTGGAAGATTTAAGCACCCAAGAGTTGGAGTACATTGGTACGGTAGAGCCTTTTCACAGAGGGGTATTTAATCTATCGCACCAAGCCTACTTTCAAGATTGTTTGTTTTTAAAAGTACCGGCCAATACACAAAAGGCTCAGCTCCAAATTAACCTCACCGTAAGTGGAACCGAGGTTGTTGCATTGCCGCGATTGTTTGTGTGTGCCGAAGAAAACTCCACTTCTGAGATTATCCTCAACATCCAAGGTGGAACCAAACAGCAGTTCCAACATTTGGTAGCGGAATTTATCCTAGAAAGCGGAGCGCGTTGCAATGCCTATATGGTGCAGCAAGGAGAAACGGAGTTCCTTATCACCGACCTAGCCGCCAACGTGCATAGCAATGCAACCTTTGCTACCGACACACTGTGTTTTTCAGGAGACTGGGTAAGGAATAACATTGATGTTAGCATCATAGGAGAAGGTGCGCATACCGATTTGCGCGGTTTGGTTATGCCTTCGCAAAAGCAGCACGTGGATAACCACACCATGATCAATCACTGTGTGCCAAATACCACCTCTTCGGAAACTTACAAGAATATAGTCTCCGATCGTGCTACGGCCATTTTCAACGGTAAGATTATGGTACATCAGGATGCGCAGAAAACCAATGCATACCAGAACAGCGCCAACATACTGTTAGGTGATAATGCAACGGTAAATGCCAAGCCCGAGCTGGAGATTTACGCAGATGACGTAAAATGTTCGCACGGTTCTACCACAGGACAACTGAACAAAGAGGCCCTTTTCTACTTAAAGAGTAGAGGTATACGCGAGCAGCAAGCCAAAAACTTGCTTTTAAAGGCGTTTGCCGCAGAAGTAATTGAAGAAATAAGCGTAGAACCACTACACAACTGGATAGACCAACAAATAGATCGTAAACTGTAATGAGCATTGCTGTAGCCCAAGACATAAGAAGCCAATTCCCTATTCTGAACGAGAAGGTTCATGGTAAGCCCTTGGTTTACTTTGATAACGGAGCTACCAGCCAAAAGCCCATTTCGGTTATTGAAGCCGAGCGAAAGTATTATCTGGAACTCAATGCAAACATCCACCGCGGTGTGCACCATTTGAGTCAGAAGGCCACTGATGCTTTTGAAGCCAGTCGCGATGCCGTGCAACAGTTTATTCGCGCAGCACACCGAGAAGAGGTCATCTTTACCTCCGGCACCACAGAAGCCATAAATACTGTGGCTGGGGCGTTCCGCAGATCGAAACTAGTTGGACCTGGGGATGAAATCCTTATTTCCACCCTGGAACATCACTCCAATATTGTGCCCTGGCAAATGCTTTGCGAGGATACGGGAGCCCAGCTCAAAGTGGTGAAAATAATCCCGGAAGGAGAGTTAGATTTAGACGATTTTAAGCAGAAGATTAGCAAAAAAACCAAGCTAGTAGCGATCTCCCACATCTCTAACGCCTTAGGCACAATAAACCCAGTGCGGAAAATAATCGATTGGTCGCATGCTATTGGCGTGCCCGTATTGTTAGATGGTGCACAGGCTTGCCCCCATGAGGCTATTGATGTACAGCATTTAGGCGTAGATTTCTATTGCTTCTCTGCTCACAAAATGTATGGCCCAACGGGTGTTGGTGTTTTGTACGGCAGAAAAACCTGGTTGGAAAAATTGGAGCCCGTTAACGGAGGTGGTGAAATGATTGCCACCGTAAACTTCAATAAAACCACCTATGCCGAACTGCCTCACAAGTTTGAAGCCGGAACACCCAATATTGCTTCGGTGATCGCACTGAAGGAAGCCATAGACTTTATGCATGGGGTTGGGCTGGATCAAATCCAACAGATAGAGAACGAGCTTCTGGAATACGCAACTGAGAAAATGCAAGCCATTCCCGGTCTTAAAATCTACGGTACAGCTCCACAAAAGGCATCCCTAGTTTCTTTTAATGTGGACGGATTGCACGCCTACGATATTGGTACCCTGCTGGACCAAATGGGTATTGCAGTACGCACTGGTCACCACTGTGCACAGCCCATTATGGATTATTATGGCGTACCGGGAACCATACGCGCCTCTTTTGCGGTATACAACACTACCGAAGAAATAGATGCTATGCTAAAGGCTTTAGAGAAAGCCATAAGCATGCTCGCTTAAGTACCTTCATAATATGACAATAGAAGAAAAAGAGAACGAACTACTCAGCGAGTTTGAGCTTTTTGATGATTGGATGGACAAGTACGAACACATCATCCAAATGGGTAAAACCTTGCCCATCCTTCCAGACGAAGAAAAAAAAGACGATCAGCTCATTAAAGGCTGCCAAAGTAAGGTGTGGTTACAACCCACTTATGACGGTAAACAAGTGTCTTTTAAAGCCGATAGTGACGCTATTATCACCAAGGGCATCATTGCCATTTTATTGCGTGTTTTTAATGATGAGGCTCCTGAGAATATTGTAAAGGCCGAATTGCGCTGTTTGGATGCCATAGGCCTTAAGGAGCATTTATCGCCTACACGAAGCAATGGTTTGGTAAGCATGATAAAGCAGATTAAAAACTATGCCTTAGCCTATCAGCTGGCGCAAAAAGTATAAGCTATGGATAAGAGTAAAATAGAGGATAATGTAGTCGCTACACTACAAACCATATTTGATCCTGAAATTCCTGTGGATATATACCAGTTGGGATTGATTTATGAGATTAACGTAGGAGAGGACTCCAGTGTGGAGATTGTAATGACACTTACCTCTCCAAACTGCCCGGTTGCAGAGAGTTTACCTGCTGAAGTAGAACAAAAAGTGGCAGGCACTGAAGGTGTTTCTGGCGCTAATGTTAACCTCGTTTTCGATCCACCATGGGATAAGGAAATGATGACGGAAGAGGCGAAACTGGAATTAGGATTTATGTAGTCATGGCCGAGATCGTTAATAAAGTAGCCCAATCGAAACTTATCACGCTAGACCTGGAGCAATACTTGCCAAAGGAAAGCGACTTCCAGACTGTAGATATTGTGGATGGTTTGGATCAGGGTATCATATTACGTGAAAAACCTTTCCGAGAATGGATTAAAAACTATGCTTGGGATACTAGCAAGCCGTTTTGCAACATCATTTGTTCGGAGGACGCCATCGTTGCCAAATGGGCCTATATGTTAGTAGCCTCTCAAGCGCTTTCTAACGACATACAACCCTTTTTCGGCCACGTTGATCATGCACGAGAAGAAAAGCTTTTAGACGCCCTTAAAAACGAAGATTTAAGCCCTTTCAAAGGTGCTCCTCTTGTTGTAAAAGGGTGTGGACAATTTGAATTATCACCTAGAGTGTATACCGAAGTAGTACACCTGCTACAACCTATTGCAAAAACACTCATGTTTGGCGAACCGTGTTCTACGGTTCCCATTTACAAAGCACAAAAAAAGCCTACGCAATAGCGTAGGCTTTTTTTTACCGAATGCCGAGAGTTACTACTCGTTGATAGCAACTACTTTAATCTCTGTTCTACGGTTTACCTTGTGCTCTGCTTCTGAGCATGGTACACCGTCAACACACTTGTTCTTTATTTTATCCTCGCCATATCCGCGAGCAATAATTCTATCCAAACCTACGCCACGGCTAATGATGTAATCCACCGCACTTTGCGCACGCTTTTGGCTTAACTCCATATTGAAGTTGTTATCTCCACGAGAATCCGTGTGAGAGCTCAATTCTATGGTTACGGATGGATTGTCGTTCATAAACTCAACCACCTTATCCAATTGCTTCGAAGCCTGCGCAGTGATATCCCATGATCCCAACTCATAGTATACATTGGGAATCTCAATAATCTGATTGACACGAATTCTATCTAAGTATAGATCATCGATCTGAATCGCACGATTCACATCAGCACCCGCAGTACTAAACACTTTAGACTTCGCCATGAAACCAGGCTTAGCCGCTTTTACAGTATAGGTTGCATTTGGATCTAGGATAAAAGTAAATTTACCTTCTGGGCCCGTTACCGTTTTTTGAATTTGCTGTGAGGAAGCCTTGGTGAGGCTTACCTCCACCCCTGCAAGCTTAATACTGGTACCAACCTCACGAATTATACCTTTAGCAACCAAGTTGTTCTTATCTACCCGAACAGAGATGTTTTTCACATCGCCCGCTGGATACACAGGAACGTTGATTTCAGTTTGGCTGTACGTACCTCCTTCTGTCATTAATGTGTATTGCTCTTGGCGGTTGATCGTAAATGTGAAGTATCCATCCTCATCAGTTACCGATCTTCCCAGTACGGCTCCCTCTGAGTTCTTGATGTAAACAGTTACTCCAGGTACGGTAAAATCATTCTGATCGATAACCTGACCATTTAGCGCATACACCTCACCTTGCTCGTCATACAAGAAAGCATAGATATCATCGCCACCTACACCACCTGGGCGGTTAGAGCTGAAATAACCAAAGGCCATGGCACTATCCGTTACAAAAGCATAGTCATCCTTTGGACTGTTTAGCGGCTTCTTCATGTTTTCAACACCACGCCATTGACCGCGAACGTAGCTTACCTTGAAAATATCCAGACCACCAAGTCCTACGTGTCCGTCAGAGGCAAAAAACAAGGTGTTGCTCTCATGAATAAATGGAAAGGTCTCATTTCCTTCGGTATTGATGGTAGGACCTAAGTTTTTGGGTCTTCCCCAAAATCCTCTGTCATACTCTACCTCGTAGATATCGTAACCACCAAATCCACCAGGCATGTCGGAAGCAAAGAACAGCTTCGTACCATCTTTCGACATAGAAGGATGCGCCACGTTGAATTGGTCACTATTAAAGGGTAGTGGCTCGATATTCACAAAATCGCTTCCTGCCAAAGTAGCACGGAAAATCTTCAAAATGGGCTTTTGCGTACGGTTTCCGTACGAAGGTTCTACACCACGAGTGAAGTAAATCTGTAAACCATCATTGCTAAAGCTGGCAGTTGCTTCATGGAACTTGGAGTTCAAGGACCTACTCAACAATTCGGGTGCTGTGAGAGCCCCTCCCGCTACACGGTCTGCCACGAATAAGTCTAGGAAGTCACCTCCGGTAAAAGACCAAGATCTTTTTACCGCAGCACTTTCTACTCCACTCGAAGCAAAAACCACGCTATTCGGGCCAAAGAAAGCAGCGCCTAAATCTGGCCCTTCAGTATTTACCTCAGCATTGGAAACTTTGTAAGGATACACCAACGGGCTTAACTTCCTTACGTAATCCCCTGCGGAATTATGCATCACCGCACGCGTATCCTCGGGCTTTAATTCACCATATAACCGCATCCAGTTATTGGCTTCTGCATACTTTTCATTCGCCTTTAGCATTTGTGCATAGTAATACACCTCTATAGGCTTACGAGAACGCAATTGAACGGCCTGTGCGTACCACACCTCTGCATTCTTAAAATCACGTAACTGACGATAGCAGTTTGCGACATTATGAATCAAACGATCAGGCAACTCATTCCGCGTATACGAATAATCCAGGTACAGTTCAGCTGCTCGAGAGTAAGCCTCTTCCTCATACAGCTTATCCGCTCTATTGAGCAGACCAATTTGTGCGAACGCTGAAGTGCCTAAAAAAATTAGCGATAAAACAACGGATAACCGTTTTTTTAACATCATAGTGGGGGTATTAGAAATAACGTGGAGACCTTATTTTACTACTTCTGAAAACGAAATCATATGACAACAGTATCTCGTGTGATCCATTGTTCTGTGAAAAGTCTGATGTGGTATAATCGTACGCATACCCAACGGTAAATTGCTCAGATAGATAGAACTGTGCAATTCCACCAAATGAATCTCCCAATCTGTGCATAACACCTAAACCAAATTTCTCGGCTACAATAAAATTAGCCGTTAAATCTAAGGCTACTGGAGAACCTGTTACAAAACGTAACGCTGTAGAAGGTTTAAAAAGTAAGCTAGGGCTCAATTCAACCAATCCTCCCGCAATCACGTGCACGTGAAGTGCCTCTGAGAAAACAGCTTGCGATGCACCATCTGGTACAACAGAACTTGTTAAGAAGGTCGGTACACTAACACCTCCATAGAATTTCTGGCTAGAGTAATATACACCAGCTCCTACGGCTGGTAAAAACTCCCCTGAAATATTCGCATTCAAAGAAGGATCCGTTGTGCCTCCTGTTTGTCCCTCGGTAGTTTGTAACTCACTAAAATTAGCATTGAAGATGTTACCACCTCCACGCAGACCAAATCTCAGATAGCCATCTCGAGATACCTGAAGACGATATACCACATCAGCATATACGCCTGTCTGCTTTACTGGACCAATCTCATCATTAACTACTCCAAACCCTAGAGATAGTGATTTATCCTTAATTGGAGAGTGGATGTTAAAGTTGGTAGTAGCAGGAGCTCCATTAACACCGGACCACTGCTCACGGTGCGATAGCACCGCAGAAAGCGCTTCTCTTGAACCCGAATACGCTGGATTTACCGTTGCCGGATTTTGAATATACAATGTGTTTAAGGGGTCTTGCTGGGCAAACGATACGCTTGCCAGCAAAACCAAACCTAACACTCCTAATAACTGCAATGACCTTTTCATAATTGGCTTATCAGATATTCTTAATTGCTTGAGATGTATACGTATCCTGTTATTGGCTCCTGATCGATTCCCATATCAAACGAGTAGAAATAGGTACCATCCGGTAAAGGAGTTCCATCATTCGTTCCATCCCAGCTGTTGTCATAGCTTTTCATTGTAAAGACTTCCCCTCCCCAACGGTTGTAGACTGACAGTGTATTTCCAGGGAAGAAAGGTGCGTCCGGTATAACAAAGAAGTCATTCTCTCCATCTCCGTTTGGAGTAAAGGCTTCTGGAATAAACGGTGCTACATCACAGTTATCACCTGCGTCTCTGTAGTTCGGTATCCCGTCTCCATCACAATCGCCATCACGCTCAAGTCGATCGATCAAGCCGTCACCATCAGCATCCAGCGAGCGATAATCATCAACGCCATCCTCATCGCTGTCTCTTGGGTCACTACCTTGAACTCCTTCCATACCTTCTCCACGCTCATTTTCATCCAACAAGCTATCGTCATCAGAATCCTCATCGTGGAAATCTGGTATACCATCACCATCGGTATCCACTGGAGTCCTGAATTCGGTAAGATTTGTATTTAATCGAACTTCATAGAAGTCATCAATTCCATCATCATCCGAGTCAAAGTCTAAGTAGTCAGGGAAACCATCCAGATCAAAGTCTACGAAGTCTGTAATTACTTCATTAGCAGAGAATGTGCTGTCTCCGTTCGCCTCGAATATGTCTAGATAACTATCACCATCTGAATCGATATCCTGGAAATCTGCCATTCCATTTTGATCTGTATCTAACGGTACCATCCCTTGACCTTTTTCAATACGATCTGGAATACGATCACCATCCGAATCGAGGTCGCGATAATCAGGAATCTCATTCGTCTGCAACTCATCAAAAGTGAGGTAATCCCCAGCGGCCGCATTGGTATTTATCCCTTGCTCACCAAATTGGATATCTCCTTTTTCATCAGTATCCAGAATGCCATCACCATCAGAGTCCGTATCCAAGTAATCCGGCCTGTTGTCGCTCACTAGTGGTAATACAGCATTCGCATCCGTATTTACTCCGAGGTCCAGCTGGCCTTTTTCCTGATGATCCGCGATTCCATCATCATCCGAATCAAAGTCCAAGAAGTTTGGTGTACCATCGTTATCAAAGTCTTCGGGCTCCGTTAACCCTTGGTTTAATGGATCAAACTCAGTTCCATCAGCAATGCCGTCTCCATCAGAATCCAGATCTCTAAAGTTGGGTTCGTTATCGTTAGCGATAAACTCAACTGGTTCAGGCAAGGCACCTGGTCTATCCGTATTCACAGCGACCTCTAATGACGATGCTTGGAAGTTCTCAAATGCATCATCCACACCGTCACCATCAGAATCCAAATCCTTGTAATCTGGCGTACCATCGCCATCCGTATCTACTCGACTGTAATTGAACCAAATATCGGTGGTATTACTGTGTAACGCGGTAGGTCTTCCTTCGAGGATATCACCAATACCATCACCATCAACATCCTTGTTTAAGTAATCAAAGATGCCGTTCGTTACACGTGGAGCAGTATTTCTACTATCCTGATCAATACCATCAATAAGGTTACCACCGCTTGGTGTTTTACCGTCTCGTACTGGACCATCAAAAGCGTTCGTAAAACCAAAGGCCTCTGCGATATCCGGTACAAGGTCATTGTCAGAATCTAAGTCCATCGCATTGATCTGATCGTCACCGTCAAAGTTGAAGGCTGTAACAAAGCGGTCATCGAAATCAGAACCGATAAGCGTAGCGAAGTCCTCATCCTGGAAGTTCAATAAACCGTCATTGTCATGGTTTCCAAATGGATCTAGGGTATCTCCATTGAAGATGCTCTCCACTCGGTTAGATATACCATCACCGTCAACATCTAAGTCAATGCGGTTGATTAATCCATCTCCATCCAAGTCCTGGCAAACCACAGATCCCGGTCCTCCAATGATAATAAAGTTCCTAGTGGAAACCGTTCCACACTTCTTGTCCGTAATAACGTAATCGATGTAGTAACTTCCCGAATCCAATTCAGATGGGAAGAATTGCGGGGGGCTTAATGCAGCACCCGTTACACCAGGGCCGCCAACCAGACTAGCATTTTCAGCTTTTTGTCTATTGGAATTATCGAACAATGAGTCCAATACTATAAATCCATTCTCCGACGGGCATGGATAAATAGTTTCTGGGTCACCCGCATATGGTTTTGTTCTCACATCCATTACATAACTTGCTGTAGTAGGACCACACCCTGAAAAAGTTTCAGGAACCGTATAGGTGAATTCATAAGTAGATGCAGTGTCTTTAGCGGCATTTCTTCTATCGAAGACATTGCCTGCCAACCCACCTGCTGCATCCGGATCATTTGAAGACCATACCCCTAAACCATTCGATTCAAACAGTATATCAAGGTTCACTGGATCACTATAGCAGATTGCAAATTCGCCACCAGGTCCTGGTGAGGGATTATCTCCTACAACAACTGTTACAGTAGACGATCCAACCAAGATACTTTCTCCACATTCAACTTCCACTTCATAAATAAACTGGTGCGTTCCTTCCCCAAGTCCATTTGGTCCACCTGGGTTAATTGTACCTACGTCCTTTGTGAACCCATTACCACTACCTGAAAGTTCTACGTCAGCACCATTTACACCTCTCCATGTACCTCCGGGCTGAAACTGGTTGGGACTGAATGCCTCGTTTAATATATATGAAGTTTTATCCACACAAATATTAACCGTTGTATCGATACTTACGGGTCCTGGAACCAATGACACCTCCACTTCAGAAGTATCTGTAGAACAGATATTATCGATAACGTATTGGAAAACCAATTCCTTTTTGAAGTTAATTGGATCTAAGTTTCTGTAGAAATCTTGTCTAAAAATAGAGCTATCTGCTCCCGTCACCGCAGTGCGAACGTCAGGATCATTTGGTGCGATCCACTTGCCGCCACGATCAAAGAACCCATTTAATCCATCGAATAGATCAATAGGACCCAGACCTGCGCATGCGTTAAGCGTTCCGTTGGTACCGGTTCTCAATACACGCTCTACCACCACCGTAGCAAAAGCTGAGTCGCGTTCACATAAGACTCCATCACCTACCAGGTAACGAACACGGTGCGTACCTACACCAGCAATTGCCGGGTCAAATACCCCAGAGTTGGTCACCGCACCATTGGGGGTGTTGTTTGATTTAATCGTAAAGGTTCCTCCTGTAGTTGGCTCCTCTCCATCATCATCCAAAACATCGAATAAAGAGACTGCATCATCTCTCAAGCACAACCTCAGCGTGTTGCTTGTTCCTGGAGATGGACGCTCGCTTATTTCGAGTAAAATATCCAATGACTTAGGTTCACAACCTTCTTTTTCAACCGTGTAACGGATCAGTACCGTTTCACAAGCCTCAGCGGGATCCCAGTTATAAACTGCCAAGTCAAAGTCATCGGCATCGTTTATCGTACCGCAAGGATCTCCAACAAAGGTAAAGCTACCACTGTTGTCTATGTCATTGTTGGCAGGAAACAAGTCGCTCAAGTTTACGCCAGGCTCCGAACACACCGTAAACTCATTTACCACTTCATCGAATCCATCAAGGTCTGGTCCAGCCTCCACGGTTATATCAATAAAGCTAGAGAATACTCTAGGTCTGTTTTGTCTAGCTGGGTCCGAATAACTGGCTACTACCGGATTTACACAGGCCTCAGTAGGAATGTTATACTTGTAAGTATACGTACCTGGAGGCGCTGTTGAAGCTCCAAAGAAGGGTGTAAGTAAGAAGGGTGCTGAATTTGCACCTCCGGGTTCGAAGGTATGCTGAGATGCTATATATTCATCTGGTGTACCTTCTATAATATCTACCATATTTACGTTAGGCGCACCCTCGCAAACGGTAAACTCAGAAACTTTAGGATTGGTTGCTCCAATTCCACCTGCATCCGGAATTTTTTCAACATCTACATCAAACGTACCGCTAGATATCGCGTTGCCACACTTGTCTAGTGTTGCTACATCTTTCCCACTGATTATTCCTAGCCTAATAGGGTAAGGGTTACGTGGGAAACTTTGATCTGGCTTCGTTAAATCAAGCTGCGATGCATTTAAGCGATACGTACCCGTTGGCTGTTGATAAATGGCACCGTTTGCAATTAGCGATTGCGGTATACCATCCCAATACAAGCTATCATAGGTTGGATTGTAAATATCCAAGATATCTAAAAATGGAACTCGCTGTAATTCGGTAAAGAATTGATTTAAGCTAAAATCTGTGATAGACTCGCACAATGTTAGAGCAGTAGGCTGATTATCTGCAACGTCTAAGGTAAAACGCTTTTCGTAATCTGGCATTACTGCCACCTGGATTATCGTTGACTCATTTTCGCATATTTCCGGGTCTTCCGGGAACGCATCTCTATTACCATCATAATTACCTTCTGATGGTAAAATTAACTTACCCTTGGAAGACGTAGCGGTATACTCGAAATTGAGGATACGGCTAGTTTTTAACCACTGCCAGAATCGGAGGTTGTCAACCCCACCCGTATACGATCTAGAACCTGCTGGTGTTTCTATTCCTTCCCAAGCTTCCACAAAAGCTTCTACGTTAAAAGATGATGAATCTTGACCGCTGAAAAAGTCTTCGCGGTTGGTTTCATTCACACGAGTCACCAATGAAGGTGGTATTAAAGATGAACCGGCATTTGCAACCAAACGCCATTTTGCTGTGGATCCTTTAGCATCAGCTTGCGGCTCCGTAAAGGTTCCGTCCACAAGGCCCTCCGTTAAATCTACACTTGTTTCGGTTTCGCATGCATATACCAAGGAGTCTGTGCCTTGGCGCTTATCGCCTGACAACGGTTTATCAGAGGCATATGCGATAAACAAGGCTGAATCTGTTGGACAGTTTTCTACTTCCACAAAGTACCTGTAATGAAACCCGGTGTCTGGGCTAAATTGATTCACGAACACCGAAGGGTCGAAATCTGCCTCGTAGTCTGTTGTACTCAACGCACCTGTATTTTCGAGGTCCTCCCAGAATCCGAAATCATCCACATCGGGCCCAAGGAATGGGTCTACATCAAATATAGGGTCATCGATACAAGCAAAAGCAAAGGTATCTAAGCCAGCTCTACCCACCGTATTCACTTGAATGGTTAAGAAAGCGGTATCGGGGTCACAACCTGGGTTAAACGTTGTATAGAAAAACTCATACGTATTTCCACCACCTAGCGTAAAGATGTTCACTTCTCCAGTGGATGCGTTCACCAGTGGATCGATTGCTGGATCTTTGGATCCAAACTCCTCCATTACATCTGCAAAGTTTTGGTCTACACCATAGATAGCGCCATTTGCGTCTGGTGATAACAAATTTGCCAGTTCAAAGAGGTACATATCTGCGTTTTCATCAACATTACACGTTAATGTATCGGAGAAATCGTCTCCAGCAACAGGTTCGTTGTATATGGTTAACGTAAGTTCCGAAGAACGCGTAGGACACACTCCACTACCACCAATGGTGTAAGTGTATGTAAAAACTCCTGCACCCACTGCAGAAGGATTGATAGTTGCATCCCCGTTTGAACCATTGAGGTTTGTGGTTGGAGACCAGGTCCCACCAAATTCCGCACCTATAAGATCAATAAGACGTACAGGTCCATCTGATGCACAAAGCGATCCGGCTGCGTCATCCCCTTCACTTGGGAACGGATTTACGTTTACACGAATCTGAGCTACATCTGGTCCGCATCCATTCACGGAAGTCGTCTCGTAGCGGAAGTTAACCGTTGTGCCCTCGTACGGTTCAAAATCAAAATTCTCTGCTTCTGGATTGGGTATTGCTCTTTCTGTTGGATTGGAAGGGCTCGTAGGACCAAAGAAAGTTCCTACATCCTCCGCATCTGTCGTAAGCAAATCAAAGAGGTTTACCAGTTCATCAGGACAAATGTTAACGTTTACGTTGCCCCCAGCCTCTGGAATGGTCTCAAAGGTTAAAGAGATAATAATAGAATCTGCCGGGCAAACATCGTTACCATTGTTATCCGGGTTTCTCCATACCTGCTTGAAACGGTAAATTCCTGGCTCGTCTTCAACTTCTGGGTCGAATACCGACTGGTTACCAACAGGTCCGGCACCAGGAAACTCGAAATTAACCCAGTTGGTTGCTGTACGGAAACCATTACCTTGTATCAGGTCACGCATAAAGATAAAGTCGTCTCCCTGGCAAATTAGTCCAAGGTCCAATACGTTATCAGCACCCGCACGTACTTGTCTTCCTCTAAATTCTTCAACACCGATTACCTCTGGTTCGGTATAAACGCGAACAAATACACAAGTTTCTGTACTATCACAAAGTGGCTCACCCGTATCCTTGTTTAGCGCTTCACTTGGTACCGTGTAGCATAGTTGGAAAAGTGTTGACGCTGTCGGTGGCTCTACTCCTAGCTCCGCTGTATTTAAAAAGCGCTGACCCGATATCTGATCATTATTGAGCGTAGTTTTACCAGCTCCCCTTCGTATTGACCATATACCACCTGGATCTGGATTCGGTCTAGCCGGGTCTCCATCTAGTAACGAATAAAGATCGAAACTTCTTTCGTTAGCGCATAATACCTGAGGATTACTGCTACTGGTTCCATCATTAGTACCGGCGTACGGTCTACGCTGTACTTCAACAACGTACTGGCTTGTTGCTACAGGACAAGCTGTTCCTATACCTGTTTCATACAAGTACGTGTAGGTCCCAGGAGGCCCTGGTATGTCTGTACGATCACCATTGGGCAATACATTACCATCAGGGTCTAACCAACGACTAAAGTCATTATCATCATAACTTGGTTCTTCAAAAGCACCCGCTTCACCTGCTACTAAGTCGTACAGGTTTTCCACGTTACTATTGTCTGGGCAGATACGATTTTCCTGCTCAAAATCCTGTGTACCTGGATTCGGCAGCTTGTCCACCCTGAGCTCCATTTCGTAGGTGCGTGCACCCTCTGGATCTGGACCTACTGCAGGAAGACATCCTTTGATGCTACTGTTCTGAATTCGAATCACATGGCTGAAATCGTAATCTACAAATCCATCCTGATCTCCTGCAGCGTCTACATCAAAAGGAACCACATCGTAATTATCCGTAACATATACACCACCTTGAATATCGTAGTCTGCTTCACCTTCACTTAGTAACTCATCTACTGAATAGTTTTGAGTAACCACAGCAGGATCGTTGGCAGGATCTGGCAGAGGACCGCGCCACTCTCTGCTTAAAGTAGCTCCTCCATCCTCAAATAAGTCAAACCCATTAACACGCCACTCAATCTCTGATGTGAGCGTTATTGGATCTGCAGAACAAAGAGCCTGGTCGGGAACATTAACGACAGAAGGCTCCTCACCTAAGACAATTACATCAAAAGAGCTTGGTCTTGATGGAACACCGATTTCATCCACGGCCGTTACTGTAATAGTGTAACGCCCTGTATCTGCGTAGATATGTCCTCTGTTTGGGTTAAAATTAGGTATTTGACCTACAGCAATGGGATAATCTGGATCGGTTGAATTGTAGGTGTACGTTCCGGTATTATCTGCTCGGTAATAAAACTCACCAAAACGGCTCGTATCTACCTCAAAAGCACTTTGGGTTCCATCGCCCCAGTCAACAAAGATTGAATCCAATCTTTGTTTGTAGCTATCTTGAACATAAGCAGGAAACGCCGGCTGCCCCGTACCCAGGGGAGCTTGAGACATGGTATACGTAAAATTCACGTCAAAACCACAAAATACTGCAGCTTCTCTTGCAGTTCCTTCTTCAAAGTTTTCCTTTACAATTCGAGCATCATTGCTTGGTGTAAAAGCTCGGGCTAGACCACCATAAACGTAGTTGTCCGGAATTCTAATAGTGTCGTATATGGGGGTATTGTCGACACCCGGCTTATCCCTGTATTTCACAGAGTATAATTCAGTTATTGCCACCCAACCGTCTGCCGGTGTATTGTTGTTATTGTTGTTATCCTCGTCCCAGGTAATGGTAAATCCACGATCTCCTTTATACACTGTATCGGCCACTGTACCCCCTATCTGTTCATCATCGGCACGTCTAAAACCATTGCGCATTACATAGCCCCAGATCTCCACTTGACCATTTACGGTTGCCCCTGTGCCGCTTCCATACCGAGCGTTATTATTACCAAAACTTCCAGTAAATGCAACGGTACAGTTATTATTTCCTGCATCCTGGCACGTAGGACCATATGTGGCATCCGCGGGACCTTCTCCAGGACCACTGTAATTGATTTGTAAAAAATCATCTGCACCGAGATTTATTGAGGAACCGTCAGGGTTCTCAGGCACAAACGTAATCTTAGCGTATGTTCCCAGGCCTCGGGGAACCAGTTTAAAATAGGTGTTGGTGGCATTATCGGAATAATCTCCGCCAACTCCACCCTCATCGGTTATTCGCTTAGGGTTATTTCTGTAATCCAGAGGAATTGTTCTAGAAACATCACCTCCGACACCTCTTGGTTGCCGCTGTTCTATTTGACCAAAAGCGGATACGGCAGCGAAAACGCCTAAAATTACCGTGGTAAGGAATTTCATATTACTCATAGTTGGAGTTTGCCTACTTTGAAACGGCAACAATATTACTAAAAATTCTACCTACAACATTGTTGATAAAATTAATCCTCTAAAAAATTGGGTACTATATCGAAAAGCTGAGTGACTAATACGCCCGTTGGTTATTACCTTCGAAGTAATTTATAAAGGCTCTATTCACCACTTTATTCCCTCCTTTGGTTGGATAATTTCCGGTGAAATACCAATCGCCTTTGTTGTTTGGGCAAGCTTTGTGAAGGCTATCAACATCCTGGAAAATAATCTGAACCTCCGACTTTTGACCGATAGGTTTGAGAATTTCCGAAATTTTCGCCTCCATTTCTTCTTGGGTATGCTGCGCATAAATTTGCTGCACCTGGTTAGTAGACTCCTCCCTAGACAGGCGTACATCTTTAAGACATTTCTGATAGGTATCTTCCAATAAATAGTGCAGCCCTTTGTCCTTGAGCAGCTCAACAGCCGCCTGAAACGCAACAAAATCGCCTAGCCGGGCCATATCGATACCATAACAGTCTGGATAACAAATCATAGGTGCACTGGAGACTACCACGATCTTCTTGGGAGATAAACGGTCTAAAATCTTGAGAATGGATTCCTTTAACGTGGTGCCACGGACTATGCTATCGTCAATAACAACAAGCGTATCTACATTGGGGCGGATAGAACCATATGTAATATCGTACACGTGCGATACCAGCTCCTTTCGGCCCTCATCACTAGAGATAAAAGTACGCAGCTTGGCGTCCTTAATGGCTACCTTTTCGATACGCACTTTGGAGGACAACATTTTTACAATTTCCTCGGGCTTATCTTGGGTTCCCAACGCAATTACCTTGTCAATATTTTGTGTCAACACCCTTTGCTCCAAACCTTTTATTAACCCATAAAAGGCAATCTCAGAAGTATTGGGAATAAAAGAGAACACACTGTGATCTACATCGTTATCCACAGCTTCTAAAACGCGATCGGCTAACAACTCCCCTAATTTTTTACGCTCTGTATAGATATCCTTATCACTGCCTCTAGAGAAATAAATGCGCTCAAAAGAACATGAAAGTTTTTCACCAGCAGGCAGTATCTCATGGATCTCAATGTCTCCTTTTTTCTTCAATACCAGTGCTTTTCCAGGCTCCAGCTCCCGAATTTCCTCTATAGGCACATGAAATGCTGTTTGGATGACAGGTCGCTCAGAAGTAGCCACTGCGACCTCATCGTCCTCGTAAAAATAGCACGGACGGATCCCATTAGGATCGCGTAAAACAAAGGCGTCTCCGT
Organism: uncultured Flavobacteriales bacterium; assembly: GCA_964627445.1. Lineage (GTDB taxonomy): Bacteria > Bacteroidota > Bacteroidia > Flavobacteriales_D > Luteibaculaceae > Luteibaculum. The sequence goes on from CAZVJF010000002.1 coordinate 126,660, forward strand.
GGCCTAGCAGTCCAGTCATTACGTAGCCACCATCCCAATCTTCTGAAGCTTTAGATAAAATCCGTGGAATGTCGAGGTGTTTTGCTATCAGCCTGGAAATCTCTTGATTGGTATGCCCTTTTTCCTTGAACTGCTTGAACAAGCGCTCGTTTTCATCGTCTAAGAAGTGGCCAATTTTTTCTAGAACCGTTACTGTATCGGCATACTCCTTCGGGTGCTGGCCGATATCTACCAACATGCCGAAAAGCTCATCTACGTTGGTCAGGTTAAAGTTTCCAGCCAACACCAAATTTCGGGTTACCCAATTATTTTGTCGGAGAAAAGGGTGACAGTTCTCTATGGAATTTCGGCCGAAGGTGCCATAACGCAAGTGTCCTAAGAAGAGCTCACCAGTAAACGGAAGGTTCTCCTTTAGCCACATTGGATCCTGGATACGCTCAGGGTGCTTTTCTTCCACAGCAGCGAACTCTTCATGTATTGCAGTAAAAATCTTCTTAATGGGTTGCGACCGGTTGGAACGTTTACGACTTATATAGCGATTCCCGGGTTTTACATCGAATTTTATGTTCGCAAGCCCTGCACCATCTTGACCTCTGTTATGCTGTTTTTCCATCAACAAATACATTTTGTTGAGGCCGTAAAAGGAGGTTCCGTACTTTTCCTGGTAATAGGTGAGTGGCTTCTTGAGCTTCAGTAGTGCGATACCGCACTCGTGTTTCAGGGCGTCTGACATGGAAGAAATTTAATGCAAAATTAATGAAAGCAAGCTTAGCAGTTACGTGCTTGGATGAACTGTACCACAATTGCTACAGGTGCGTAATGCCTCGCTTTCGTAAAAGCGCTGAAATCGAGGTTGGAAATCCTTCTCGATATTGGTGAGTTCAAAGTAATCTTCGTGTAGTTTGTGGTTGCAGTTTGGGCAATACCATAGTAAACCATCCTTTAAGCCTTGAGGCCTTTTTAATTCGATAACAAGGCCAATGCTATTTGACGGTCTTACAGGCCTGTGAGGCACTTTTGGCGGCAACAGGTACATGTGCCCTGGCTTTACCCAAACGGTGCTCTTAGCGCCCGAATTTTGCACATCCAACTGTAGTGTACCCTCCAGTTGGTAGAAAAACTCGGTGGTTTCGTTGTAGTGGAAATCATAGCGGTTGTTGGGCCCTCCCACGGCCATGACCAACAATTGATCATTTTCCATAACCACTTTGTTACCAACCGGTGGCTGTAAGACCTGTGAATTTTCCTTAATCCACTCTTTAATCTCAATCACATCCATACTGCTAAAAACAAAAAAAGCCCCGCAATTGCGAGGCTTTTTAGATTATTTAATGTGTTGTCTTACTTAACAATCACCTTAATTACACCGTTAGCTGCTCCGCTTAAGCGCACTGCGTACACCCCAGCTGCTACTCCTTCGATATCCAATCCAAGTTTAGCACTGTTAGCAAAAGCATCCGTAATGGTAGTCACTTCTTTCCCTGCATAGTCGGTTACGGTTACGTTAACACCCGCTACCGCATTGGCTGCGCTGATGCTAAACTTACCGTTAGTTGGGTTAGGGAATACCTGGAAGGTGTTTCCTTCTACCTCTACGATACCTACACAGTCGTCTACTGTAATGGTGATGATAGCTACATCTGTAGTTACCACATCGCCATTACAATCTGCAGCTACACGGTATTCGAAGGTAAAGGTTCCTTCACCAGCTAGTGCTGCGTTAAAGTCGCTACCGTTTAATGTACCCGTGTTGTTTACGTCTACAAAAGTTCCATTAGCATCTGCATTAGAAGCAAGTAGTGTGTTTAGGTCGATAGTACCGTCTTCCTCACATACTGTAGTAGTAACATCGTCACCTGCATTTACAGAGTTGCTCGGATCTTCAAGACGGATACCCATGGTACCACGCTGATCGTCATCGGTATCTACTAAGATGTAGTACTGACCGCATGGCTCTAGTCCAGTAAGCTCAAGTACAGAACCTAATGCACATCCAGCAAAGTCATCGTTAGCACCTACAGGAGTAAATGCTGCGAAGTTGGTACATGTGTTAGAACGGTATACTGCGATTTGCGTATCGAAGGTGTTGTTACCTCCATTACACAGGTCTACCGTAACGGTTCCACTCGCTGGAGCGAAGAAACGGAACCAGATCGTAGCGTCTAAACCGTCATTCGAACACCATGCTGTATCAGAGAAGCAATCTGCATTCGTAGATGGCTCAATAGAAAGCTCTCCTTGCTGCAAGGTTGCTCCTTCGTTAGTGTACTCGCGAGTTTCACCATCAACAGGTAGGAATACCGCATCACAAACGTCATCGTAAGAAACTCCTTGTTGGTTAAGGTCAAAAGTGTTAGAAGCAGTGTTACCACAAGCATCCGTTACCGTAACCGTGTACGTACCAACTCCTAAGTTCATACGATCTTCAGTATCTACCGTAGAAGCAGTACCGTTGTCTACCCACTCGAAAGTGAATGGAGCAAGACCGCCTACTACCTGTACGTTGATAGAACCATCGTTAGAGATTTCGTTAGTTGGGTTGATTACGTTGCCCAACACATCAAGGTCAGAGTAGTTGATTTCCGTAAGCGTTAGGTCAAAACCACCTGCTACGTTTACCGCATCTGAAGTTACGTTTGCATCGATTAAGATGTAAACTTCAGTTCCTGGCTCAAGACATCCCACTTCAACGTAGGCATCAGAGTTGCTGTTTGCGTTGATGTCGTCATTCGCTGCTAGCAATTCAAAAGCGCTAAAGTCTGCACAAGTATCACCGATAGTGAATAGGGCAATTTGCGCGTCAAATGCACCGCCTGCTTCCACTAGCGCGCTAAACGCTCCTGTAGATGTAACAGTTGTTTTATACCATACCGAAGCATCAATACCGTCTTGCGCACACCAACCTTCAAAGCTTTCGCAGTCCACGTTGTTCGGAATGTTAAGACCTGATACTTCACCAGCTTGAACCGTAGCAGCAACATTGCTACCCGATACTGTAGATCCTACAGCTACCATACCGGCATCACAAACATCGTCTGCTGCTGGTGGATCGAACAAGGTAATATCCACAGTTCCGCTGAAGTTATTGGCATCGTTGTCGCAGTTATCATCTACCGCTAAACGGTAATCTCCAGCTGCAAGACCTGTTACCTCGTTGGATACGATATCAAGTGTATCCGTAATATCTCCGTTTCCATCTAAAGCGAATGCAAAGATGGTGTAAGGAATTGCGCCACCTTCGATAGTAAAGCTAAATGAACCATCAGCAGCACCTGGGTTGCTAGGATTCACCTCGGTTACTTCGATATCTAGTGGATCGAATACTGGATCTACGATATTGATAACATCAGCAAATGAAGTGTCATCGTACGAACAGAATTCCTGAATCATTACGTAGTAGTCATCGGCTTCCAGACCAGAGATTACCGTATCTGATGTTTGGAAATTCTCAAAAAGACCATTGTATACAGGACCATTCTCATCGTTTTCACGAACCGTTAGGTAGTACAGGCCACTTCCTCCTTCGTATACAATCTCCATTGATCCATTCGATTCTCCTGGACACTCAGGATCGTCTTTTGTTATGTTAACCACAACTGGGTCTGGAGTTGGGTCTGTAACTGTTACTTCGTACACCTTAACGTTTGCACACACATCGGTTACCGTAAAACGGTACACACCCGCATCAATATCTCCTGAGTTATTCTCAGTGAACACTGGGTTTGCACCTGTGATAGGTCCACCTATAGTACTTCCACCTGTTAATTGCTCGAACGTGGTGCTGTAACCACCTGCGCCATCTGTGTAGTTAATCTCGATAACACCGTCAATACCATCCACACAAACTGGAGACGTTGTTTCGATATCGATTTGCAGTGCACCTGGGTTATAAGGTTCAACTTCGATATCCTCACTCCAAATGTTGCCACAAGTGTCCGTTACAGTAAGTGTGTACGTTCCTGCTGCCAAGTTATTGTACTGGATGGGTAAGCTACCTGGAGTAACACCGGTAGTTACATTGCCGTTGAAATCAACGGTGTACAAAAACTGCTCTGGAGAAGTAACATATACACCACCTGTAATATCAGAAAGAGTCACACTACCTTGGCTAGCACAAGAAACATTGGTTTTCGTGAAAGTAGCTGCAATCGGGTCTACATCGATTTCATTGATGTAAAGACCGAAGCACCCTTCCTGACCAATTCCAGCAAAACCATCTACCAAAATGTAGTAAGTCTCACCTGGAGTTAAGCAGTACGCCTCTACAAAAGAGCTGTTGTTTAACGCACCTCCACCGAAATCATCATTCGCTGCTAGGTATTCAAAGGTGTTGATATCGTTACAATCAGAGGCAGAGAAAATAGCCACCTGAGGATCGAAAGAAATATTACCGATAAATTCGTAAGCTAAAGCTTCCACTGAAACCGCTCCTGATTCTGGCGCGGTAAAGGTGAACCAAACAGAAGACTGTACTCCCGTTTCTTCCCAACCGTTAAATCCTTCATCTTGGTCTTGTGGTATACCCAGCGCAGCAGATTCTCCTGACTGTACCGTAGCACCTTCGTTAGAGTAGGTTACCAAGGTATCATCTTCTGTAATTGCAATCGCATCACAAGGCTCATCGTTAGCAACTGGCGCCAACAATTTAAACATCATGGTAGTATCCATAGCCGCAGCACAAGTGTCGCGTACCGTTACCTCGTAAATTCCTTGAGCAAGACCCGTTGGGTTTAGGTTGTCCTCCAATTCTGGAGTAGGCATACCATCAACAACCCAGTCTGCAAAGTAAATTCCATTTCCACCCGTAACAGCTAATTCAATCTCGCCATCCTGAGCACTAAAGCTTGTAGGGTTCGTTGCTGTTCCGACAACCGCGATTTTATCTACGGCAGTATCGCGAAGCTGACCGTATACGGTATCACGTTGGTTACATCCATCAAATACGATTATGCGGTACCAGCCTTGAACTGCTACATCGTAATCTTGCTCGTCAAATGCCATCATTGTAGGCGCAGGAACCGCGTGGTTCACTGGATCGAACAAGGTATCAGGCATCATAGTAGTCGCGGTATCTGTATAGGCCCAATCAAATTCTAAAGGCTTGTTTTGACCTCCTGAAGTAAACAGGCCTACAAAGCCAGTTCCCATTCCAAAAGTCTCTTGAGGGCAGAAAGGATTTCTCAATGAATCTACTCCTACCTGTAAAGGACTTATGGTAGGATTCGTCATAGTGAAATCAAGAGTATCTGTGTTTCCGCACCCGTCTTCTACTAGCACGCGATAGTGACCTTCTGTTAACTGAGTAGAAAAGAAAACGCTGTTTCCAACAACAGGGCCTTGATACGTTACATTGTCAAGTTCTCCAACGCCATCCGCTAAAGCCACTTTTTTGTAATAAACAACAACGGAATCGTCTTGGTAGGTCAAAGCGCTTTGGAAGCGGAATCCGCCAGAAACATTAAAAGTAAACTCACCTGACTCTCCAACACAACCGGGCTGTGCAATGCTTGTCTGAGTTACAGTTAACTCCTCGCGAGACTCATCTTCGAAAATGAAGCTATCTGACCAAGACGGACGACAACCATCATCGAAAGTGGCGGTGTATGTACCTGCGCCTAAATCTTCGTCAAAAGCAAAATCGCCTGTACCATCTTCTGTTGCTAATTCCCACTCAATTGTATTAACGTACTCTAGCAGTGCAGCTTGGTACCAAGAATCATATGCATTGTTTACAGGAATATCCCAGATGTTCGTAGAATCTGCAGCAATACGTAACTCGGCTGTCAGCTCAAAGTTCTCTTCACCTGGACATGCAAAAGCTGGATTCGCATTGGTGTCTGGATCAAATACAATTACGTAAGGTTCGCGAAGGTCAATTGACTTCACCGAGATATCAAAATCACCGCTTTCTGTTCCGAAACCATCTACTAAAACGTAATACGTTTCACCTGGAGTAAGGCAGAACATGTTTACAGACGGATCCATGTTGGTCCCGTTTTCGCTGGCGGCAACAAAGTTTAAAGAACCGAAATCAGTACAGCTTCCAGTAAATACCGCAAGCTGCGCATCAAAATTAGCACCAATCATTTCTACACCTGCCGCACCGCTTTCTGGGGCTACAAAGGTGTACCATACTGTATTGTGCACATTAAAATCTGGATCCCATTCTGCTTGAATACCTGCAATGTTACCAATACCAAACTCTGCAACATCTTCTACAGTTGCGTGCTCGTTGGATTGCATGGTTACGGTATCGTCTACCATTACCTCAGTAGCATCGCAGATGTCATCGTTACCTGGCTGTACGTAGTTGGCATCCGACACAAATGAAACATCAAAATCAAAAGCAAGCTGCGCTTGCGTTTTGTTATCCCACAGCAAGTAGTAGGTCCTACCATCAATCACTCTTCTGTCGTTTACCAGTGCAGCAAAACCACAATCGTTGTCGCTAGTAGCAATAAGATTTAGGTTTGCACATGTACCGTCATACAGATACAAACGTGTATCTGGATTCGTACTCGCATCGCAAGATGAGATTGTGATGTATCCATTCTCAGTTACGCTAAAAGAATACCACGCAGAATCGGCACCAGCTCCATTTTCGTTTAGAGAAAGATTGTCGTTGTACGGGAAACCGCCAATAGGGGTAGCCGTACTACAATCCTGTGCACTTAGCGCTGCGGGTACCACGAGCGCAAAAAATGCAGCGAGCAGCAGGTTGAAGTGTTTCATAATTGTGTTGTTGTGTTTACTTATTGGGCTTGTTAAAAAATTACAGCATCTGTAAGATGGTCAAAAGTAGAAATATTTCCTACAAATGCCAATCGCCTAAAATCTGACAAAACTCAAGGCAGTAGCAGCTTTCACAAAAAAAGGGGCCAACCGCCCCTTTTCATACGCATATATATTGGAAACCCTTGCTTAGCAGAGGGAGTAGGCAGCTATCGATAAGATTGCAGATTTTCCATATGAATAGCTAACTGTAAGCGATACTGGTTTTTTTTACGATTCCTTAATCCACCAGTAACTTGAATCCTTTGCCGTGCACGTTCACAATCTCCACTTTATCGTCTTCTTTGAGATACTTTCTCAACTTGGCAATGTACACGTCCATGCTGCGTCCGTTAAAATAATTGTCATCACCCCACACAAAATTAAGTGCAGCATTTCGCTCTAAAACGGCATTCTTGTTTTTACACAGCAGCATTAATAACTCGTTTTCCTTGGTGGTAAGCTTTCGCGATTCCCCATTGCGCGATAGTTTTTGGTGCTCATAATCAAACACATAGGAGGAAATTGGAAAATCCTTAGGGAAGTTTTCCTCTGCTACCCCCGTACGTCTTAAGATGGCATTGATCCGCGCCAATAGCACCTCCATGGTAAAGGGTTTGGTGAGGTAATCATCGGCACCTACTTCAAAACCTTTTAGCACGTCATCTTTAAGGGTTTTGGCCGTAAGAAAGATGATGGGAATATCTTTATCTGTACTTCTAATTTCTTTGGCCAAGGTGAAGCCATCCATGATGGGCATCATTACATCCAAGACCAATAAATCGTATTTGTCTTGCTTAAAAGCTTCAAATGCTTGCTGACCATCCTTGCATAGGGTAACGGCTAAATCCTTGGCCTCCATATACTGGGTAAGGAGCATTCCTAAGTTCGGATCATCTTCTGCTACCAGTATCTTTAATTTATTCTCGCTCATGTGGTGGGGAGTTTAATTGTGAATGTTGTTCCTTTATTTAATTGACTTGATACCTTAATAGTACCAAAATGTTTTTCAATGATCGCCTTAACATAACTTAGTCCCAATCCATAGCCCTTAACATCGTGTAAGTTGCCTGTGGGTATTCTATACAGTTTGTCAAAAATCTTCTTTTGGTTTTCTTTAGAAATACCTCTTCCGTTATCACTAACCTTTATAACCACATCTTTAGCACTTTTTTCTGTGGTGACTTTAATAAGCGAATTTGCCCCGGAATATTTTATCGCATTGTCGAGTAAGTTATATATAACATTAGTCATGTGCACCTTGTCTACACTGGCCATTAAGTCGCCTCGGTACAGCTGCATTTCTATCTTGCTCTGGTTTTGTTTCGCCTGGATTTGAATATTGCCCACAGCCTCACTCACCAGCTGGTTGATGTTTAGCACATCTAATTTTAGGGTAAGTTGCCCACGATCCAATACCGCAGTGCGTAGTGCGTTTTCAACCAACACCCCCAAGCGTTTGTTCTCTGCAGAAATCATCCCAATGAAAGATCGCTCCATATCTGGCGACTTCCGCACCGACTGATCTTGCAGTGCCTCACAAGCCAGCGAAATCGTTGATATGGGCGTTTTTAATTCATGGGTCATATTGTTGATGAAGTCGTTTTTAATTTCGCTTAAGCGCTTTTGGCGCAACACGGTAAGTACCGTTTTAATAAAAACAAAAATGATGAGCACGATGAACAGCGTACTAGAGGCCAGCAGGAACCACATCGTGCGCAGCAGATATGTTTTTTGGTTGGGAAAATGTAGATGTACGAAATAGGGACTCTTAAAAACATCATTAGGAAACAGGCGTGCTTGGTAGGTTTCCGAAGACGGTAAGTCCGTCATACCATGTTTGGGACAAACCTTTTTATACGCGGAATTGCCCTCTCCATCGAACACTCCGTACTTGTAAGAAACATTGAGACCATAATCCCTCAACTCGTGGAACAGGATAGAATCTAATTCACTGGAAGGAATCCGCTCATTGATATTTCTGAAGAAGGCATCGCTATACCACTTGCTAACCACCTCTTCTACCAAATCGGAGCGGTACTGCATGCTCTTGATCCGCTCTTCAGAGAGCATGGACAATAAGGTATCCAGTTGCTCTGGGCTTGCATTAACCTCCAGGCCATTCTCATCGGTGATGACATGGCGTGTTGTCTTTCGCTTCCGAACAAAACCAGCTAACGTGTCTTGAACCTCCTCCTCCTTGATTTGGTAGGTGAATGAACTTTGATCTGAGGTGTCTTGTACCTTATTAATCTCTAGGCGGTTTCCTCCGCTTTTGTAGTACAGGGAGGATCCAAGCGGGTGGCTTTGCACCTCTTGCAAGGCTTCGCGCTGTTCAAGCTTTTGGATAATTCCGTACAGCAGGTTCCCTACCGATTGCTCAAACTGGGCTTCCTTAAGGGTTACTGCCCGATCGATCCAAAAAAACTGAATGGCAATGAGCCCCAAGAGAGCCACTACCATAACGGCAACCGAGATTTTTAAATTTCTGGTTTTCACTGTCCCAAAAATAACAGGGAAAAAGACCCAATGTTGACCTTAACAAAACTTAACCGCATAAAAAAAGGCCGGTTACCCGGCCTGTAAATACTAATTGTGGTTTAATGAGTTGTTTTGTTCCCGTTCTTAAAGAACCATCCAAACTTTTGATCAAACCAGTTTTCGATACTTCTCCACATGGTTTCGATGAATTACTTTCTACAAAGAACTGAATTTTCTGAGAAATGTTTTATCCAGCTTGCATAATTTAGTTAATTACGTAGTTAAAAACCGATCTATGCTGCTCCTACGCAAAATGTTAAAGGCCCTTGGATGGCTTGTTGTGCTTTTTATTTCCCTGGCTATTATCCTTCAGATCTCTGGCTATGGCTATGTACTAACAGCTGTTGAAAAGTCGGTGTTAAAAGGCAAGTTTGGCCCAGGCATTTACGACCTGCAAAAGTTTCCATCAGCCTCCTTAAGCGCATCCCCCACACCCTTTCAGTGGATTGAGGCACCCGTAAACAAAACATTAACTGCAGCGGAAGATCAGTTTCACAACAGCATAGCAAGTACCAGTTTTTTGGTGATTCGCAACGACAGCCTCCTTTATGAAACGTATTGGGGAGAACACACACCGCTGCGCACATCCAACTCATTTTCTATGGCAAAAAGCGTAGTTGGCACTTGTGTGGCCGCAGCAGTAGACCAAGGTCTAATGCGTTGGGATGATCCCATCGGAAAACACATCTCTGCGGTACGAAACCGCGAGATAGGTAAGGTCACCATCGCACAGATGTTGAGTATGACTAGTGGATCTGACTGGAGTGAAAGTGGCGGGAACCCCTTCTCGGACAACGCCCGTGCCTATTATGGTAAAGATTTAAAAGAAACCCTGTTGCGGATAGGGCTTGAAGGTACTCCAGGACAAAAATTCCATTACCAAAGTGGCAATACGGCTTGGGTAGGTTGGGCTTTAGAGGAAGCCACGGGAATGCCTTTGCCCGAATTTGCTCAACGGTTCATTTGGGGTCCTATTGGCGCATCTTCCGAAGCGAGGTGGAGTAGCGATAGAGCCGATAGTGGTTTGGTAAAGGGGTTTTGCTGCCTGTATGCCACCTCGCGCGATTTTGCCAAGCTCGGCAAGCTGTGGTTACAAGAAGGGCAATGGGACTCCACTACAGTAATTTCAAAAACTGGCTTTCAAAAACTAATACAACCCCCCAATGCAGAAAACAGTTATTGCCCAGATGTGTGTTATGGCCACAGCCTTTGGTTGGAAAACTACAACGGCAAAGAATTCTTCTATGCCCGTGGAATTCTAGGACAATACATTATTGTAATTCCAGAAGATGACATTATCATTGTACGCACTGGGCACCAACGTATGGAGAAAAATGAACGTTACCACCCAAAAGACCTTTATAAGTATATAGACCAGGCCTATCGCCTGATCTTCTAGCCTATGCGTAAAGACATTGAAATTCCTAAAGTAACCCAAGTAGGCATGGCCGTAGTGCCAATGCGCAAAGAAGAAGTAGACTACTGGCAAGTGTACCTCATTAACTTTAGCGAACACCCTCTCACCACCGTACTTGTAAGTAGCAAGGGGTTTGGTAAAATAGAGGGAAAAGAGAAGGAAACGGCCACCATGCGCCACCACATTGAGCTTATTGCTCCCAAATCTTTCCAGCCTGTAGAGGGCATGCTGGATGATTTAGCCGCACTTACCAATGAGTTCTTCGTGAGTTTTTACTCCAACGGAAAGCTGTACGATAAGAAGTTTGTTTTTGTAGCCGAGAGCATTGCTAAAAAGCACTTTACAGATATTCCTATTTTAGAGCAACAAGGCGTAATGATTGTTTAGATGAACATTCCCGATCCTACCAAACTGCTCTTTCTAGATATAGAAACTGTGCCCTGCTACCCCAGTTACGCAGAGATGCCAGAGCTAGAGCAACAGGTATGGGAGGATAAGGTGCACTACCTCATTACCGAAGAAAAAGACGCAGCAGCATGGTATAGTGAGCGCTCGGGTGTTATGGCGGAATTTGCTAAGATCATCTGCGTGAGCTGTGGTTTTCTGCAGCGATCTGGAAGTAGCTACACCCTAAAATTAAAAAGCATTTACGGTAGCGATGAAGCACTGCTACTTAAGGAACTCAGTCCCATATTAAATACCGTGGGTGGATCCATACAACTGCTGTGCGCCCACAACGGTAAAGAGTTCGACTTTCCTTTTATAGCCAGGCGCATGGTTATGCACCAAATGCCGCTGCCCGCTTGCCTGGATATTGCGGGCTTAAAACCCTGGGAAGTTCCGCATATAGACACCATGGAGTTGTGGAAATTTGGCGACCGCAAAGCGTTTACCTCGTTAAAACTACTCACCCATATTTTTGGTCTTCCCTCGCCCAAAGACGATATCTCGGGTGCCGATGTCAAAAATGTGTATTACCAGGATAATGATATTGAACGCATAGCCCGATACTGCGAAAAGGATGTTAATAGCCTATGTGCTGTTTACCTGAAAATGCGCAACCGTGGCGAAACCTACACCCCCGAATTTAGCTTGTAGTTGATTTCTTTAACCGCATATCAGGTAACTACTACCAAGGATAACTTGGGGTTGGTGAAGGCGATAAACCTGGACTTGGAACCCGGCAAAGCCACCGCTATCGTAGGAGAATCCGGATCGGGAAAAAGCTTAACCGCTTTGGGCATGTGGGGTCTTTTAAGTCACCCCAACCTGAACTTTTCCGGTACACTAAAAGCCTTCGACACCACTTTGCAGCTCGGATCTCAGGAGTGGCTCAACACCTGTCGCAGCTGGTACGGCAAGCGCATCGGTTATATTTTCCAGGATCCCATGACAGCGCTTAATCCTACCAAAACTTGTGGTTTTCAACTAAAGGAAGCCATCCTAACACCGGTAAACTCCAAGGAAGAAAAGGCTGTCCAGGCATTAAAAGAAGTAGGATTAGATGCCAGCGCACTAAAGAAATACCCGTTTCAGTTATCGGGGGGACAGCAGCAGCGCGTTATGATCGCCATGGCGCTTATTAACAGTCCAGAACTCATTGTTGCCGATGAGCCCAATACAGCCCTGGATACGGAAAGCAGCCAACAAATGGTGGCTTTGCTACGCCAATTGCAAGTCCAGCGTAATGCAACTTTACTTTTTGTGAGCCACGATTTTAGGCTGGTAGCAGATATTGCCGACAGCATTGCCGTAATGCAACACGGGGAAGTTGTTGAAATGGCCCCAGCAGATCGTATCCTGCACAACCCGCAACACCCCTACACCAAAGCCCTGCTTAAAAGCCGTCCCCGGCCCGAAGAAAAAGCCTACCTGCTACCCGAGGTTAGCGATTGGCTGGAAGGTAAATCCACCCAACAGCCGCTGCCTAAAAAACAAGAAGCCAATAGCCCTATTGCTGTATCTAATTTGGTGGGAGGATATTACCACAAGAGCACGTTTACCCAAGTTGCGGGGCCTGTTACCTTAGATTTTAACCGCTACCACACCATAGGCATCGTTGGGAAATCGGGAAGCGGGAAAAGCACCTTAGCCAAAACCCTGGTGGGTGCACTTAAAGGAAAACAGGGCGAGATCGTTATTGGTAACCAGAGGTGGGAATTGCCGCTACAACACTGGAAGGAGCTCCGTAGCAAGATCCAATATGTATTCCAGGATCCCTATGGGTCGCTTAATCCGAGCCTAAGCTTAGGATCTCAGCTTTGCCAACCCTTTGTAAACAATGGGCTGGGCACCCAGAAACAAGCGCAAGAGAAAGCGCTAACACTCCTCCAAACGGTAGGGTTACAAAGCACCGATTACCATAAATATCCCCACGAATTTAGTGGTGGACAGCGCCAACGCTTAGTTATATGCCGTGCACTTATGGTAAGCCCCCAACTGTTGGTTTGCGATGAATCGGTTTCTGCTTTGGACGTTTCCGTACAGGCAAAAATTTTAAACCTGCTCCACCAACTCCAGGCCGAGTTGCAATTAAAAATCTTGTTTATAAGCCACGATCCCGATGTGGTAGCGTATTTTTGTGAGGAGGTGATAGTACTACCTGCTACGGATACTTGATAAGGCTGTGATTTGTTACGATTACGTTGGAAACCGCTACGGTGTCTGAAAGATTGTTAGCATTCCACATATACATTCTTAGCCTATCTGAATTGTGACGGACGTGCGGCAGTAAATAGTGCAACTGATATGTAGCCTTTCCATTGATACTATCCACAGCTATAGGAGTCTCTTGACACATATCAAAAGCCTTATATCCGTAGTTTTCATTTTCTCTAAACATGGTAGTTACCCAAATCCAGCCACACGCAGTTTCCACAGGTACGTCCATGGCTATGGAGAGCCATGTTGCATCGGCCTCTGGCAGTTGATTATAGGGGAACTGAATAGCCTTAGAAAAAGGTTTTTTTGCATGAAGCGTATCAAAGGTCCCAGCAATCCGTTCTACAGTATCTTGCTGAAATGGATATTTTTCCATGGACTCCTCAAAGGGAAGCCGTGTATCATACAATAGCAAATGCTCATGTTCCGCCTTCTGCCCCTCATCCATGGATAGAAAAACAGCTTTGTAATACGCACCACTCATGCGGTCTACCGGGATTATGCGTAACAGAAACTGTTTAAACTGAAATACATTAAATGCCAAGAGCACAGCCAATCCAACCAAAAAACTCCACTTTATCGGAGGCTTCCATTGAAGTGCTTTCGATATGAGTGCTGCGAGGGGAAACACCAGAACGGCATAGCTCTCTACAAATGCCCTATGCCCAAAGCCACCACCATACCACCAGCAGGTCCAGCTGCTAACTACATAAATATTGAGTAGTATAAAAACCAGAAAAGCAAGCCGCTGGCGTTGTAGGTAGGGATGTTTAATAAAAAAGAGGGCAACAATGGCCACTAGGGCTAACGGGGTATACACAAACCAGCCATTTCTATAGCTAAAAAGCGCATTCCAAGTATGTGGCTGAAACCAATCTAGACCTTCGCCCACGTTGTTGTAGGAGTTATATATCGCCTCACCCGCATATACGTACCAATAAGTCATTTGAAGGAGAATGGGTAGGGTGCCCAGCAGAACTCCGAGTAAAACATACCCAACCCGTTTTCTGAATAGTAGCAACAATCTCGTTCGGAAGGATGCCCAGTTGGTTACACCCCAAAGGAAAACGACCAATAATATCAGTACTGAGGATGGCCTCGTTACACAGCACAACCCAATTATTAGTCCGATTGGCAAGAGTAAAATCTCTTTTTGTTTTCGGTAAAGTATATCGGTGAGAGCGATGGTGATTGCAAACAACCCTAGCAACACCACATGAACCCCAGGAAAATCACCATAGAAATGACTAATAATATTGGTGCCAAAAAAAAGAAATGCCAAGCTGAGCCCTGCGGTTATATCACCGAAGTAACGTTTAAGAATACCTCGCAATAGCCACAAACCCAACAGAAAATAAGTGTAAACCGCGGCCAACAGGCTGTACTGATATACGGAAGACATCCCATCTTGTGGCAGACCAAAAACCCCGGCTATCAGATGTGCTACCCCGTAGAACGGTGCCGCTAAAAGTGCCATACCTATTGGGTAGCGTATAATCCAGTTGCCGTTCTCTACCCGGTAGATTTGATATACAGAATCGGAAACGTAATGGTGATTTCGAATGGTTTCAATGATACTGTAATCGCTAATGCCCAAATCTTGATGAATGATACTAAGCGGTAAATACAGGAAGTACCCAAACAAATCCCACGTAAAAGGGTGTTTGGAGAGCGGGGGAAAGGCGCTCAGGAGGAGGAAGGAAACAATTACGAATGTGGCCCAGCTAGATCGCCTTTGAAATCCAAGTACTAACATTTCCATACTCCTTTGTCCTAACTAGAAATGGATCGTGTTAAACGTGCCTTTACTGCTCCTCTGAATTACATTTACAGCCTTCTATAAACGGCGTTACCGCATTATTTTCCTTGTAAATAAAACTCCTAATTACAGGTTTATCTGCAATATCCCCTTCAAGATCGAGTGCTGTTCTAACAGTAATCCATTCGTCAAGTCTGGAATGGTCCAGAGTAATTTGCGTGTCCTCCCATCTTAACAAAACTCCGGTATTTTTATCTGTAGCCGTAATTACCAGTTTTAGAGTATCACTTCCAATATACTTTACACTATTGAGGTACTGTACACATGTTGTATAGGTATGGGGCATTTTGTGACTAATAGTCTCTTTACTTAAAGGTGTATCTCTGCTAACACGGTTTGTATATCGCGGAGCTGAATTTACCAGTGAAATTTCTAGATTATAAAACTTAGCCCCATCATAATCGGGATATTTGTAATCACTCCAATCTAAATCCCAATGACCGGTGTAAATCTTTTTCCAAGCTTCTTTGGACATCGCATCATAGTGGACTATTCCTGTATTTGCTAAATCAGACGAAACGATGTTTTGCATAAAAAAGCCCGTCAACAAGATGAAAATTACAACACGTGGTGCTTTTTTAAAGAACCCGGCTAGTGGAAGCGCTAAAAAAGGGTACAACTCTACAAATGGTCGGGTTCCGAAACCTCCTCCATACCACCAACACCACCAACTAAACGTGATATACGCAAAGAGTGCAAAAACTAGTAGCAAGGAAACATGATAGTACTTCCACTTATACCAAGACATTGCTGCACCCAAAAAAGCTAGAATGAAAAAAGGACTATATACAAACCACCCTTTTCTCCACGAAAACAGTCCTTTCAAAATCTTAGGATCACTCCAGTAAAAACCCTCTTCACCGTAAGTGTATGTTATCCAACTACCCGTAGTGATCTTC
Organism: uncultured Flavobacteriales bacterium; assembly: GCA_964627445.1. GTDB lineage: Bacteria > Bacteroidota > Bacteroidia > Flavobacteriales_D > Luteibaculaceae > Luteibaculum. Next base: position 142,768 of record CAZVJF010000002.1, read on the forward strand.
CAATACAGCAGTTGTGGAAATATCACCAAAAAAGCAGTTAAGACAAATAGAACAATGTCTACAGCAGAAAGGCTCAATCGTTTAGATATGAACCTCAAATTAAATTTATATCGAATAAGATCCGTAAGGGCAGGAATAACCAATAAAACAATATTAGTGGGACGAATTAGCACTACTAATCCCGCTACTAACCCCAAAAGTGCAAGTTGTTTTTTCCGGGAATATGCGTGCTTATAATACCACAGCCATATAAAAGCTGCTGTCAAAAAAAAGGAATACACATGAGACATCCCCGGTGCAATGTGTACGTAGTAGAATAGATTCGAACACAAGTAGACGGACAATGCAACCCCGATGGAAATCCAACGAGAAAACCATTGTTGTAATAACTTTTGAATGAGTACTAATCCAAATAGTAAGTAAAAAATAGCAGCAAAAGCTATAATAAAATGGTACTGCACTTCATAGCCATGCGGAGTATGATCTGTAAACATTATTTCACCCCCATACAGTGCAAGGAAAAATGGTGCCCACATCATTGCACAGCCCGAAGTCATCCGTAAGTACTTGTGCCCTAACTCATCCTCAGAGACCCAAATTGAAGTGCCTGTTTTATACCCAAAACTTATGCTCAGGTCCTGGTGGATAAACACCGCTGGCAAGTAGGAATAATAGGAGGTTGTATCGTTAATTATAATCTCCTTATTCTTCCACTTGTTGAAGTACGTAGAGCAAGAAAAAGTGAAAATGGCAACGCATATCCAAACTAACTTGGTCATGTTAATTCTTGCTATGCAGGTCCTCATAGCATTAGTCTGTAACGTTTATTCCTTTCGCTTTCAAACCCCACCATCGTACTCCTTCAGTAACCAAATCAATATCTATACGTGCCACATGGTCTGGCAACGCACCTAACACCACCGTTTGCGTAAGCTGCTTTCCTGCAGGGATGTCCGCATGCAATGTGGCACGTTTGTTATCCCAAGCTATAAGCTTATTATCCGCATCGTAAGTATGGTAGGATAAGTTTACCTTGATATCTTCTCCCGGCTTCGACAGCATGGGGTGATTTGAATGGTTTTGGATTAAGACGTTTACAAAGCTTGTTCGCCTGTCTATGTGATGATCCAGAATATGAAGCTTTACATTCTCCGGAGAAAAATCGGTTTCATAGTTTCTCATACTATCCTGTGAGGTGTTGACCTCGCGATAGGGGTAGTGATCTAGGTGAAAGTGGGCTACATCAAAACTGGAGGTGGTAAACCAATAGGGTTCCCATGCTGGCCCCAAGAAGTTGCTTGAGCGCTTTTGCAGAACTGGGTCTAGGTTACCTTGGTAATCCATAAAGAAGCTCTCACTATGAGCGGGACCATCTAGGGCACTTGCCAGAAGAGTTTCAAAGGGAAAAGACCAGGTTGCTCCGACCAGCTCCTCAGGCACATTGCTTGGATAAAGAATGAACTTGTCTTGCTTGAATTGCTTTCCGTATTCTACCATATTGGTTACATATTGAACACGCTGGGTAAAAAGTCCTCCTTTGCTCTTAATATTAACCAACGAGGTTATACACAGCAATGCAACCACGGCAAGCACTAGCTTTTTGCTGGTAGTCTTGAGCATCATAAATACTAGTGGCAAACCAATAAATAAACCATACAGCGACATGTAATTTTCATACATGATAGCGGATTCTCCAGTACCTAAGGTAAGCACTACAACCAATGCGAAACCTAAGGTGAAAAGCGCAGTAAACCCAGCTAACCAATATGCTCTTTTTGCAAGCATCGCTGTAACAACTACTGCCAGTAAAAAAACGGGCAAAACCAATTCCTTTAACACAAAGCCTGGTACAAACTGGTCATTTACCAAGTACCCAAACAAGTATTCGGTACTAGGTAAATCCCAAATATTTTTAAGCATCGCTATATACTCCGAAGATCCGAGGAGCTTTCCCTGCTCATACGTGGATACCGTTAAAAGTTTTATCCGTACCACAAACCAAAGCAGCGTTAGTCCCAACATAAGGGTTGGTTTTTTATAGTGCTGCAATCCATTCTCCAACCAAAACCAACCAATGAAAAATAAAATGGGAAAAACACTGGCTTGATGGTAGAAAGAAACCCCAATTACCAGAGCCACACTAACCCAGAACTGGCTGGCCAGCAGCTTCTGCTGCTTGAGCCATCTACCGTAACTACAGCCAAAAATCACGCTTATAGCAAGGGCTTGATATAACTCTGCCGTAGCATAATAGAAGGTACTTCTAAAGGTTAAACATAGGGCCAATAGCAGTACCATAACTGCCCGGTTATCCTTATACACGTACCGAATAATTAAATAAAACAGATAGTACAGAAGAATAAAAGAGACACTGTAGCTCCACAGGATGGTTTTGACGTCTGCCCCATAATTCGCGAAGATCACAGGAAGAATCTGCGAAAACACCGATCCCCATCTACCCAATACCGGATAGAAATCGAGATCATGGATAATGTTGAAAGAGAAGAACGCAGGGTCGTAACACAACATTCTTTCTTTGTAGAAATACGATGCTAAAACAAACAGCAAAAAGAAAAAGACATTGGCGAAAACATCTAAACCTCTTTGATATGATATTCGGCCAATTTTAACCCGCATTTCTTAACTACTTCGCTTTAAAAAAGCCGTACTTCAGAATGCAATAAATAGCCCTAAACCCATCCTTAGCGCCTATTTTCTTGCCGTCTTCGTAGGTTCTTCCGTAGTACGAGATCCCCACCTCATATATGCGAATGCGGGGTATGCGAGAGATTTTGGCCGTTACCTCGGGCTCAAAGCCAAAGCGGTTTTCTTTAAGGCTTAACCCTTTAATTATATCCGACTGGAACAGCTTGTAGCACGTTTCCATGTCAGTAAGGTTAAGGTTGGTAAACATGTTGCTTAAAAAAGTGAGAAACTTGTTCCCAATAGAGTGCCAAAAGAATAAGATACGGTGAGGGTTTCCACCCATAAATCGCGATCCATAAACCACATCAGCATTGCCTTCTACGATAGGCTTAAGTAATAGATTGTATTCGCGTGGATCGTATTCTAAGTCCGCATCTTGGATGATTAAATACTGGCCTGTTGCCTCCTTAATCCCTCTATGCAGCGCTGCACCTTTCCCCATGTTTTTGGGTTGTGCATAATACTGGATGTCCATATCCGCGTTTTCAGATATGTACTTCTTCACAGCTTCTTCGGTGTTGTCTTTAGAAGCATCATTAACAATGACCAACTCCTTTTCAATACCATTTAGCAATTCCACCTCCTTAATCCGGTTAAGGATAAGGTGGATGGTTTTCCCTTCGTTGTACGCGGGAATAACAATGGATAACTTTTTAAAATCCTGCACACCGCTAGTTTAATACCATTTCCTTAACATCATCGGCTACTACCAGCTTACCTGCTGTGGCCTTTTTCACCTCTTCTACGGTTACGCCTGGCGCTGTTTCGCGCAAAATAAAGCCCTTGCCTGGCTCTATATCTAGTACCGCCAAGTTGGTTACTACGCGTTTGATACAGCCTACTCCGGTTAACGGTAAGGTACACTCTGGCAACAACTTAGAAACACCCGCTTTGTTGGTGTGCATCATGGCAACGATAATGTTCTCTGCAGAAGCCACCAGGTCCATGGCGCCTCCCATACCTTTTACCATTTTACCTGGAATTTTCCAGTTGGCAATGTCTCCGTTTTCAGATACCTCCATAGCGCCTAGCACCGTGAGCTGCACGTGTTGGCCGCGTATCATGGCAAAAGAGGTGGCAGAATCGAAAAATACCGCGCCTGGTTTGGCCGTAATGGTTTGTTTGCCCGCGTTGATAAGGTCGGCATCTACTTCAGCCTCGGTAGGAAAGCGCCCCATACCCAAAATGCCATTTTCGCTTTGGAATTCCACGCTAATATCATCGGGCACAAAATTGGCTACCAAGGTAGGAATACCTATACCCAGGTTTACATAATACCCATCTTCTAACTCTTGCGCTATACGCTGCGCTATGCCGTTTTTATCTAATGCCATGGTAGTTATAAAATGATTAATGTTCTAATTATTCAATTGCTGGGACATTCGAAGACTAATGGCTGTTTATATCATAAACCCATTAGCTAATCACGTAATTATTAGCTCCTTACCGTTCGCTGTTCGATGCGTTTCTCAAACTTCGCTCCCTGAAAAATGCGTTGCACAAAAATTCCAGGTACGTGAATCTCATTGGGATCGAGCTCGCCAATGGGCACCAACTCCTCTACTTCGGCCACGGTTATTTTTCCGGCCATAGCCATAGCTTCATTAAAGTTGCGCGCAGTAGCTTTAAAGATAAGGTTGCCCGCTTCATCGCCTTTCCAGGCCTTTACCAAAGCAAAATCGGGTTCAAAAGCACGTTCCATCACGTACATTTTTCCGTTAAACTCGCGGGTTTCTTTTCCTTCTGCCACCTCGGTACCATAACCTGCGGGTGTATAAAAGGCAGGTATCCCTGCTCCGGTGGCTCTACAGCGCTCTGCCAGCGTTCCTTGCGGTATTAGCTCTACTTCTAATTCACCTGAAAGCATCTGGCGCTCAAACTCCGCATTCTCCCCTACATAAGAGGATATCATCTTTTTAATTTGCTTTTTCTGAAGCAGTAACCCCAGGCCGAAATCATCGACTCCCGCATTGTTAGAGATACAAGTAAGGCCTTTTACGTTACGCTTTACCATCTCTTCTATGCTGTTTTCGGGAATGCCGCATAAACCAAATCCACCCACCATTAGGGTCATATTATCGGTTAATCCCTCCAGTGCTTCAGCTGGTCCGGCTACCTTTTTATTTATTGCCATGTCTAATTAAAATTGGGTGTTGTATCGTCAAAGTTTAAATCGTTGCGAACCTCGCCACAATCTAAAGAAAATCCAATATCTGCTTGGGGTGCTTCAAAATCTTCGGTGCTTATTTGGATGTCGTTATCGCGGTAAACCCGGTTCATGTAGTAACCAAAGATGGGCAGTGCCATATTGGCTCCCTGGCCATAGCGTGTAGAGCGAAAACGAATGGATCGTTCCTCGCCTCCGACCCAAACACCGGTTACCAGATCTGGAGTCAATCCAATAAACCAACCATCGGAATTGCTCTGTGTAGTTCCGGTTTTTCCAGCAATGGGATAGCTAATGTTACCGTAGGGCAAATCGCGTCTTAAGCGTGCCCCAGAACCAAAGTTTACTACAGCCTTCAGCATATCTAGCATTACATAGGCGGTCCGCTCATCCAGTGCTTCATTGGCTTCGGGTGTAGCATCGTAAATAGGATTGCCGTTCTTGTCTTCAATCCGGGTAATAAAGATGGGTTTTAAGTGAACCCCCTTATTGGCAAAAGCAGCGTTAGCAGCGGTAATTTCCATAAGGTTGACATCGGCCACACCCAAGCAAAGCGAAGGCACTGGGTCTAAAAAAGTGGTGATACCTAGGTCCTTTGCCAGTTGTGCCACCGACTCCGGCCCGTATTTCTTCATAACCCAAGCCGTAATATTGTTCATGGACTTGGCCAAACCTTCTTTTAGCGTAACCATACCGCCATATTCGCCACTAGAGTTTTTCGGGCAATAGCGCGGTTGCCCCGGAGGCATGTCAAAGCATGTTAGGGTATTAGGAACCTGCAAGCACGGGTTTAGTCCCTCGCGAATACCCGTGGCATAAACAAAGGGCTTAAAGGTAGACCCAACCTGGTTTTTACCCTGCTTTACGTGGTCGAACTTAAAGTGGCGGTAGTCCGTTCCTCCAACCCAAGCTTTAACAAAGCCTGTTTTAGGATCTAATGAAATCATCCCAGCACGGAGAAAGGCTTTGTAGTACTTAATGGAATCTAGCGGACTCATTACCGTATCGATATCTCCCGAATAGCTAAACACGCGCATGGGAACCGGTTGGTCAAATATCACCGGGATGCTGTCTTCCTTAAACTGCTCAATTTCTCTATCGGTTGGATTACAACCCTCGCAATGGATAAAGCTGTTGAGCTCGGCCCGAAAGCGATCTGATCTTCGGATGCTTTGGTACAGCAAACGGTCTACCGCCTCGTCATCGATGCGCCAATCGTAGGCTATGCGTTCTTCATTCCAGCGCTTTCTGCCCTCCAAATCTTTGTAAAACTGGGGCTGCAAGTCTTTGCTCAAATGCTCGCGCACCGCAAACTCTGCATACTCCTGTAAACGGGAGTCTATGGTGGTGTACACCTTTAATCCATCCTCATAAATATTAAAAGGCTCGCCCTCGTTATTGGTGCGGATGTATGCCCCCGATCGTTCGTCCTTCTCGGAAAGAATTTTTTTAAGCTCTTGGCGTAACACTTCACGGAAATAAGGTGCCAAGCCCTCAATATGACTTACGCGCGTAGGTTTAAGGCCCAAAGGCATTTGCTTTAAAGAATCGAGTTCGGCTTCGCTGATAAGCTCGTTACGTCTCATTTGCGCAAATACCACGTTGCGTCTTTCCTGGGTTAAATCGGGTCTGCGAAACGGGTTGTACAGCGCTGGGTTTTTCGCCATGCCTACTAGCATAGCAGCTTCATGCAACGCTAAAGAATCGGTAGTAGTAGAAAAGTAAATGTTGGATGCCGATTTGATGCCCACCGCATTGTTAATGAAATCGAAGCGATTGAGGTACATGCTTATGATTTCCTCTTTGGTATACCTGCGCTCTAGTTTTACGGCAATAATCCACTCGCGAAACTTTTGGCTTACGCGCTTCCACTTAGAACGCGGCACATCGGTAAACAACATCTTTGCCAATTGCTGACTGATGGTACTTCCACCTCCCGAACTGGTATTTCCTGTGAGCACCCCCTTTGCCACGCGCAGTAGGGCAATAAAATCGATACCGGCATGGTCGAAGTAACGCTCGTCTTCGGTTGCCACTAAGGCCTTAGTAAGGTGTGGCGACAACTCCTTATAGTTAACATTAACCCGATTTTCGGTGTAGTACTGGCCTATGGTTTTTCCATCGCTAGAAAACACCTCCGTAGCTAAATTGCTTTTGGGGTTTTCGAGCTCCAAAATGGTGGGCAAATCGCTAAAGGCCGCCCCCAAGAGAAGGAGACCTGCAACAATTAAGGGTAACATTACCAAGCCCCAAAACACCAAAATAGGTTTAGAAAAGTAGCGCCACCCCTTCTTCTGGGGCTGTTGTGGTTTGGTTTTAGCCATGGGTTTCTACCTCCTCGATTATCAATCCGAAATTGGTTAATTCTTCCAAAGCGCTGTCGCGCATGGCGTGGGTAAACTTAAACTGATAGGTTCCTGTTGCGGGAAATTTGGCCTTGGGCTTAAACAAGAATTTGTTGCTCACCTCGGCACCAAAGCTATTGCCTGTCCATCGTCCATTGGGATATGCCAGCATACACTGGAGTGTATCTAAACTTGCTATGTTGCCAGGCCCACGACCTTCCAAAAACAGCAACAAGTTGCTGTAGGAGTAATCCTTGGTGTTTTTTATGGCAACAAAAAGGTTGTACTGTTTGGAGGTATCCGTAACGTCCACTTCAAACTGCAAGGAGTCTGTAAAATTCCATCCTTGGGGCGATACCTGACGCACCTCTGAATACAAAACTGGCTTGCCACAAGCAAACATCCCTAGGGCAAGCAGAAACACACTAATTCTTGTTACCACTACCCGTTTTCTTAAAGTTTCTTTTTCTACCCCCGCTTTTCCCCTGTTTACTACCAGGCTTGCGTTTACGTTGGTTGCGGCCTTTGCCACGTTTATTCTTGTTGTCGAAGCGCGTTACGCTCTCCGTGCCCATAGCATCTTCAAACTCTACCTTCTTGGCCACAGGTTCTGGAGCAACAAACTCAAAGCTCTTCAGATCTTCTGGTTTTTCGCCATTTTTATTTTGGGCCACAATTTCCTTTACACGCTCCAGCGGTATGGGGATTGGGTCTCCTGTTTTACCCTCCTCCAAATACGAATACCACACGAGCTTTTTAAAGATGTCGGTTTTAAAATGAACCGCCACACCCTTCTTGGTCTTAAGCTTTACATCGCTTTTTGGAAACTCGCGTATGGCCTCCACGTACATATCTAGCTCGTAGTTGAGGCAGCATTTCAGTTTACCACACTGGCCAGCTAGTTTTTGCGGATTTAGCGAAAGTTGCTGGTAACGAGCCGCACTGGTAGATACCGTTCTAAAATCGGTAAGCCAGGTAGTGCAGCACAACTCGCGGCCACAAGAACCAATACCACCTACGCGCGCTGCTTCTTGCCGCGAACCAATCTGGCGCATTTCCACCCGCAGTGAAAATTCCTCAGCCAAACGCTTAATGAGTTCGCGAAAATCTACGCGATCGTCTGCCGTGTAATAAAAGGTAGCTTTCGTTTTATCGCCCTGGTATTCTACATCGGAGATTTTCATGCTGAGCCCCAATTCCTTGGCAATTTCGCGCGACCGGAGCATGGTACTATCCTCTTGTTTGCGAGCTTCGTGGCACAGGTCTATTTCCTCCTGATTGGCCTTGCGCAGTATCTTTTTCAGCTCGTAGTTGTCGGTTTTTTCTCCCTTTTTCTGCATTTGGATGCGAACGAGCTCACCGGTAAGTGAAACCAGCCCCACATCATAGCCAGGAGCGCCTTCCACCACAACTACATCACCCACCATAAAGTTGAAATTCTTGGTGTTGCGGAAAAAGGCCTTTCGGGTGCCCTTAAAGCGCACCTCAACAATATCAAACTTGGGTTTATCTCCTGGCAAGCGCACATCGGCCAACCAATCGAAAACATCTAAATTATTGCAACCGTAGGTACCACAATTTCCATTGCTCTTACAACCTGCTGGGGTTCCTCCCCCATTGCTGCAATTACTGCATCCCATATATTTCTATCCCTTCTTTTGATGCAACAACATCATGAATTTAAACGAGAGGTCGCTCAAAATTATTTTGGCATTCCCATTCCATTGTATATCCGCAATGGCTTCGTTAAACAACTTGTAGTATGCTGCTGCATTGCCCTCGTCTACAAACGGGGCGAATTTTTTAATAAATGCTACTTCGGCCGGGTTTACCAAGGCCGGTTCTTTTTGCAAAACTTGTACTTGCAATGCCGAGGACACAATTTGCAATCCATACTGCAACAAGCCACTCAGTGCATCGCGGCTCAGTTTGGCATTGTCCGCTACCCATTGACGCAGGGCCTCCAAATCTCTGGAAAAGCACAAACGCATCCAAGCCCTAAAAATAACGAACACCTCGTTTTCGCCCGTCATTTCCGCTGCCATTTGCATGGCTTTTGCCGCATTGCCATCGGCTGCGAAGGCCAGTGTATCTGCTGTAGCCTCGTTTACATGGGACTGCGTTTTTAACCAGGCTGCCAAATCCTCTTGCCGGGTTTTGGGTATGCGTGTAACCTGTGTACGCGATGTTATGGTGGTTAAGACCGCATCGGGGTTCTCGGACACCAAAATAAACAGCGAATGCTTAGGCGGCTCTTCTATAATTTTAAGCAGTGTATTGGCCGCGCTGGCATTCATGCGCTCGGGTTTCCATATTACGCCCACCTTCATGCCGCCCTCGTAAGACTTCAAAGCCATTTTGGAGAACAAGTACTCGGCTGCCATTTTGTTAATCTCCAGCTTTTTGCGCTCTTCGCCCAGATTGTTTAACCATACCGGGTAGGTAACACGCGAATCGCTGATTAAGGTTTGGCGCCACTGCTGTTGCTGGGTGGCAATTTGCTGGTCTTTGGACGGCTTACCCGAAGCTTCCGATAGGCTCGCAGGAAAAATCCAGTGCACATCAGGGTGGCTCAGCTTTTGCATTTTAACACAAGCGCTGCAAGTGCCGCAGGCATCATCGCCTTTGTTCTCGCAAAGCAAATACGTAATGTAAGCTAAGGTTAAAGGCATTACTTCGGTACCATCCTCCCCTACAAACATCTGTGCATGGGCAATGCGGCCTTCCGAAATATTCTGGCGCATTTTAAGCCCCAGTTGCTGCTGTCCTATAACTTGGTGGTATTGCAAGTCGCAAAAGTTTGGTCAAAATTAGATAAATATTGCGGGTGCCCGTGCTTATCTCGGGCTGCACAAAACTTAATATTTTAGCCGCTCCAAAAACGCATGGCATGATAACGATAGACCAATTCAATTATAACCAAAAAAATGTGCTAGTTCGGGTGGATTTTAATGTCCCCTTGGACGCTCAAAAAAAGGTAACCGATGATACCCGTATCCAAGCAGCACTTCCTACCTTAAAGAAGATTTGCAGCGATGGCGGTAAGGCCGTTATCATGAGCCACCTGGGCAGACCCAAAGCCCAAGAGCCGGAGTTTAGTTTAGCTCCCGTGGCCGAGCACCTAAAAACCTTAGTGGATGTACCGGTGGTTTTTGCTTCGGATTGTGTAGGTGAAGCAGCCCAAGAAACGATAGCCAATGCTCCCATGGGCTCTATGGTACTGTTGGAAAACGTGCGCTACTACAAGGAGGAAACCCAGGGAGATGGCGATTTTGCATCGCAATTGGCGCAATTGGGCGATGCTTATGTGAACGATGCTTTTGGTACCGCTCACCGTGCACATGCTTCTACCACAGTGGTTGCACAGCATTTCCCAGAGAATTCGGCATTTGGCTACCTGATGGCCAAAGAGCTAGAAGCCTTAGAAAAAATATTCAACAGCGGCAAAAAGCCCGTAGTGGCCATCGTGGGAGGTGCCAAGGTATCCTCTAAAATTTCCATCCTGGAGAACTTACTGGATAAGGTAGATGAGATAATTATTGGAGGGGGTATGGCCTTTACCTTCATTAAAGCGAAGGGCGGCCAGGTTGGAAACTCACTGGTGGAAGCCGACTTTATTGAAACCGCAAAATCTATAGAAGCAGAAGCAGCTAAAAAAGGAGTACGCCTGCACTTGCCTGTAGATGCAATTGCTGCCGATCAGTTTGACAACCACGCCAACACACGTGCTTGCAAAATTGACAACATTCCCGATGGATTTATGGGCTTAGATATCGGGGAAGAATCTATTGCCCTGTTTAGCCAAGCGGTGTCCCAAGCCAGAACCTTGCTATGGAATGGCCCCATGGGCGTATTTGAGATGGAAAACTTTGCCAAAGGCACCGAAGCTATTGCTAAGGAAATTGCCAAAGCCACGCAAAATGGTGCTTTTTCTGTTGTGGGTGGTGGCGACTCAGTAGCCGCGGTAAACAAGTTTAAGCTAGGTAGTGCCGTTAGCCACGTGTCTACAGGCGGTGGCGCCATGTTGGAGTGCCTAGAAGGAAAAACACTGCCTGGAATAGCTGCTATTGCTGAAAAAGCGATTTAAAATTCTCCTGGAAGGTTTGAAAAACGGGGTTTCCCTCGCTTTCTGGAATAATCACTAACAAAAACTGAGAGAGGGGCTCGTATAAAAGCGAGTCCTCCATCAGTTGGGGGTCTAGCAGCGACAAGGCATCGTTTACCACGTTAAAGGCCATTAGTAAAGCACTCACAAAAAATGCTGCCTTTACCAAACCAAAAAGAATGCCCATAACTTTGTTGGCCAGCCCCAGCTGTACTACACCCAAAATACGCGTAAGGATGTTTCCTGCCATGGTTACTAAAACAACAATGCCAATAAAAGTGATGGTGTAGGAAGCAATAGGAAGCCAATCTTCGTTGGGGTCTATGTATTCGGTAAGCTTGGCCGTAACCAGACCCGAAAAAGCAATGCAACCGTAAATACCCAAACCCAATGCCAGCAGAGAAAATATCTCGTAAACAAAGCCTTTGGTAAACCCTTTGAAAGCCGCATATAAAAGCGGTACCAGAAGTACGAAGTCTAAAACATTCACTGCTCAAAAATAAACGCTACTATTTATAATGGATTACTCCTTTGAGAAAAAATGGTTGGAAACTGTAAAGAAAGCCAGCGATGCCTTTGACCAACCGGTTGATTTACAGTCGTTAATATTCCTTATTGGTCTGCAAGAGCTGGGCAAGGGTTTTGCCAAATACACCAAGGATCAAAAGATAGAGATTATGCATATTGCTATTTGCCGCTTGCTAGAACCCTACGGTTACTACGAGTTGCAAGGGTTGGATAAGGATGGCTGGCCGCACTTTGAGCACAAAAAAAAGCTGCCCCCTTTGGAAGCAGCCGAACAGGAACGCCTCATGAAAGAGGCCATTATAGAATACCTGGATTATTGAACCCGTATGGTTTTGGTGTTGTTCTTTTCTTCTTCTACACGCACCTGGCCAATGCCTGTAAAGTAAGTAGTATCGGTACCACTGGTATCTACTACGCCTTTTACGACTTCAATATCTAAGACTGCAAAACCTGCCTGACCCGGTTTGGTGAATTCGCTGTAATCGAAAGATGCCATACCGCTACTGTTAGACACTTTCACCTCATCGAAACGCGTTTCCTCAATGGCTCTGGTGGTATCTGAAGGTTTTGAATATACGCGTACGTTGGCGTTAGAAACTCGTGCTCCTACGGAATCTATTACAGTTATTGTAACTACGGTAGGATCCTCTTTATCGCATCCTGCCAGAATAGAAATTCCAAGAATGCTCCAAACCAAGGACAGTACAAACAGTATGCGTCCTTTCTTAATTGTGTTATCCATTTGCTAATTGTTAATTTCGCGCTTCTAAAGCCTTGCAAAATTATGAAAAAAAGTGCGTGGCGTAGCGTCCTATCCTTGGTAACTCTTTGTTTCCTAGGAGCTCCAATGTATGCCCAAGACAGCTTACCCCAGCCCCAGGTTGAAATAAAAACCAACCATGGCGATGTGGTAGTCGCATTGTATAATGAAACTCCCAAACACCGGGACAATTTCTTAAAGCTGGTAAAAGACGACTTTTACAAAGACTTGCTTTTTCATAGAGTAATGAAAGACTTTATGATACAAGGTGGAGACCCAGAAAGCAAGGATGCCAAAAAAGGCGAGCAATTGGGCCTGGGGGGTCCAGGCTATACCATTCCTGCCAATTTCCAAAAAGAGTTGTACCACAAATACGGAGCACTAGCCGCAGCCCGTATGCCCGATAATGTGAATGCCGAAAAAGCCTCTTCGGGTTCGCAATTTTACATTGTTACTGGTCGCAAATACAATCCGAGCGATCTTAAAAATCTGGAACAGCGCAGAGAGCAGCAAATGAAAAGCGCCATTTTCAACGAGATTTTAAATGACCCCGCCAATGCTGAATTTAAGAAACGGTTGGATTTGCTGTACCGGGTAAACAACCAAAATGAAATTAACTTCCTGATGAACCAATTGCGCCCCAAAGTAGAACAGATGTACCAGGAGCGTGGAGGTGCAGCGTACACCGAGGAGCAAATAAAAACCTACGAAGAAGTGGGTGGTGCTCCACATTTAGACGGTTCTTACACCGTTTTTGGCGAAGTCATCTCTGGAATGGAAGTCGTGGAGAAAATATCTGCTGTTGCTACCGATGGCAACAACCGTCCCGAAGAAGATGTGGTGATTAAAAAGATGAAAGTTATTTCGCGCTAATGGGCATTTTAGATACGGCTAAAGACCTGCTCCAGGAAGTAGACAAGCTAGAAGCAAAAACCGCTAAAGAAGCCGAGCAGCTTCGCATACAATGGTTAGGCAAAAAAGGACAGGTAACCCAGCTTTTTAGTGCTTTTAAGGAGGTTGCCAGAGAGGATAAAAAGGAGTTTGGTCAACTACTAAACCAACTTAAAACCAAGGCCACCGATAAAATTGGACAGCTAAAAGAGCAAACCGAACAGGCCATTGGAGGAAATTTAGAGATCCCAGATTTAAGCCGGCCCGTTTTTCCGGAATTGGGAAGCCGACACCCCGTTTCGGTAGTGAAAAATGAGATTATTGAAATCTTTTCCGCTCTAGGTTTTTCTATTTCTGAGGGACCCGAAATAGAGGATGACTGGCACAATTTTTCTGCCTTAAACTTCCCCGAGGAGCATCCTGCACGCGATATGCAGGACACCTTTTTCCTGGATGAAGAACATGCATTGCGCACCCACACCTCATCGGTACAGGTGCGAGTTATGGAAAATGAAAAACCGCCCATCCGAACCATTTCCCCGGGCCGCGTGTATCGCAATGAAGCCATATCGGCACGCTCACACTGCGTTTTCCACCAAATTGAAGGGCTGTACATAGATGAGGGCGTTTCTTTTGCCGACTTAAAGCAAACCCTTATGCACTTTGCCCGCGAGTTTTTTGGTAAAACCAAAATACGCTTGCGCCCCTCTTATTTCCCATTCACCGAACCCAGTGCAGAAATGGATGTGTATTGGGGCCTGGAAACCGAAACCGATTATCGCATAACCAAAGGTACCGGTTGGTTGGAAGTTTTGGGCTGTGGCATGGTAGACCCCAATGTGCTCGACAACAACAAAATAGACTCTGAAATATATACCGGTTATGCTTTTGGTATGGGTATAGAACGCATTGCCATGCAGCGCTACGGTATCGGAGATATTCGGGTGCTTTTTGAAAACGATCTGCGTTTTCTGAAACAGTTTAAAGCTACTATCTAGAAGACCTAGCTTACCGCTAAACAAGGCCCCGTTATCAGTGACTTGTAATTTGTGTGCATTGGTCGAAACGCGTAGGAGCAAACTGTGAAGTTGTAGTATTTTGAAAGCTGGACGAGAAACCTCAAGCGCCCGGCATGCAATCGAACAGAATACCGCTTACTTTCTTAGAAAAGGTATCCCCCTTTTACGTCTTAACCAACCTGCACGGAAAAATCACCTCGGTGGGTCCTGGTTTTGGTTTCGACCACGATTCGCTTGTGGACACCCACCTAAACCTGCACTTTGAGGTGATTGGTAATGAGCAGGATGGAGAATTTACTTGGACACAAGAACAAGAAGACCTCAAGCTAAAGGAGAAGAATTCAGAACAAATTTTTAACGGGTGCTATTGCATAGAAGGAGAAACTGGTGTTTTTATCCTAAAAAATAATCCTGCCACCAACGCGCTGCAACAAAATGAGGATAAGACCACCCACGACCTCTTGCAAGAAATTATAGATCAATCTCCCGATGCGATACACATTGTAACCGATGATGGGGCACTGTTTTACGTAAATAAAACGGCAGGAAAGCGTTTGGGTATCAACAGAAACACCTGTCGCCAGTTTAGGATCTGGGATATTGTTCCTAGATACAAGGGCCTTGAAGACTGGAAATCCCAAATTGAGCTCCTAAAACAATCGGATAAAATGGTCTTTGAAGGTGTCAATCGCAATGTGCTTACACAAAACACCTTTCCTGTTGACATTACCCTGCGCTATAAAAGCATCCGTGGACAGTTCTTTACGATCGCCAACTTAACCGACATCACGGAACGCAAAAAAGCGGAAAGCCGGCTTCATGGAGAATTACAAATGCAAGAATTGCTCATAAAAATAGCTTCAAGTTTTATTAATGTACACGCAGACGGTTTTGATGGTGCCATACGAGATGCGCTGGAAAAACTAGGCGGGTTTGTGCAGGCAGACCGCGCCTACATCTTTGACTATGACCTAGAAAAGCAAACCTGCAAAAATACTTACGAGTGGTGCGAGGCAGGAATTACTCCCGAGATCGACAACCTCCAGGATGTTCCGTTGGAGTACATTCCCCAATGGGTGGAAACCCACAAGCGGGGCCTTTCTTTCTACGTTCCCTCGGTGGATAAGCTTAAACTCACCGACCCCGGTTTATACGAAGTATTGAAACCACAAGGCATTAAGAGTTTACTAGCCGTGCCGCTCTTTAACCAGTCTATGCTAACGGGTTTCATTGGCTTCGACTCCGTTAAAAACCACTATAAATACACCGAGCGCGAAAAAGGAATCCTGGCGTTGTTTGGCCATATGCTTATCAACGCTAAAAACCGATTGCGGTGGGAAAAGGAGCATTTCTCTCACAAAAAAGCCTCCTAGATACCAGGTAGTCTTGCGTAAACCGTGCAAACCACCACGAATACTATTTGTATTAATTCTAAATTGAGGCTATGTTTGCGCAGAAATTTGCCTGATGCGTTCGCCTAGGTAACCAATTTTCTAGCGTATGTACCTTTCGTTTGCTTGCCGCGTAGTAGCAATTTTTATTGCTGGATTGCTATTGTCTTTCACCCATCCCAACGAAGAACCAACCACGTATAAGTGCCTAATACAAATGGTGAATTACGAAGGTGAAGGAGCTTACATGGCCGTTTCCATCCTTGATGAAAACAAAAAATACGTAGAAACGCTGCGGATTTTGGGTGATGACGATGAGTGGCACCCGCAACTGGAGGAGTGGTACTTTAGCCGCAGCCATGAGTTGCGCAAAAGCAACGCGGATATTGATGGGATTACAGGCGCCACCGTTGGTGGTGGAGAGCGCAGTATTTTTGCTATTCCCGTGCCTGCAGAATACCTAGACAAAGGATACAGCCTCCGTATAGAAAGTGCCGTAGAATACAAGAAATATGTACTTGATGAAGTCTTGGTGCCCCTAAACCGAGGTGAATTAGAAGGCAAACACCGCGGCAACGAGTACATTCGCTACTTCCGCATACAAGCCGAATAAAACTACGCTATGGTTCATAACCTTTGGCGTAGCGCTCACTTTCTGCTTGCTACAGTAGCTGCCATTTTCCTACTGCTAGCTACGCTCAGCGGTATCGTGCTCTCGCTAGAACCCTTGTTTCTCAAGTACACCAGCCACCATGTAAACCTTAAGCAGGTTTCCCTGGCCGAGGTACTGCCCAAACTCCAACAGGAATACGATGAGATCCTGACGCTAGAAGTAGACCCGCATGAGCGCGTCATGCTTTCTACGTTTAGCATGGATGAAGATCTGCCTGGAGATTTCTACATCCACCCAAAAACCGGAAAACGCTGCGCAGAAATTGAAGAACAACATCCAGTGTTTGAGTGGACCACCAATTTTCACCGTTCGCTTTTTCTCAAAACTCCAGGGCGCATCGTTATTGGAATCACCGCCTTTTTGTTGTTGCTTATCGCGTTCACCGGCTTTGCCCTGCTCATTAAACGCTTGGGCTGGTTGCGTTTTTTTCATCCGTTTATAAAAACCGATGCTCCCTCTTACTACCACACCTATTTGGGACGGCTGCATGTTGTGCCCATTGTGCTCATTGCGCTGAGTGGTGTGGTTCTCTCTATGGCTCGCTTCAATATGCTACCCGAAACAACGGTATCTTCTGAGCCCAAAGACCGGATATCAGAAAGCGAAACAATGCATGTTTCTCAAATTCCCATCTTCCAAAAAACATCATTAGCAGAGCTCACCTCCCTAGAATTTCCTTTCTCTACCGACCCCGAGGACCCCTATATACTAACCACTTCCAAAGGGGTTTTCGAAATCAACCAATACCACGGCACGGTGTTACGCCAAGAGCTATATCCATTTACCAAAGCCTTAGAAACATTGAGTTTTTCGATACACACCGGGGCAGGGAGTTACTGGTGGGGAATTATTTTACTCAGTGCTTCCATCAGCATGTTGTATTTTATGTACTCGGGGGCTATCCTATCATACCAGCGCCTGGCCGGGCGCTTTAAAAATGCCATAACCCCTGAAAATGCAGAAATCGTGGTTTTGGTTGGATCCGAACACGGCAAAACCCAACGATTTGCTAATGCCTTCACCAAAGCGCTCCTTCAAAAGTCGCAACCCACTTTTAAAACCCATCTCAACGACATGGGTTTCTACCCAAAAATGAAGCAGCTAGTGGTTTTTACGGCCACCTATGGCGATGGCGAAGCCCCAGCCAACGCACGCTACTTTTTGCAACGCCTACCCCAGTATATCCCTGAGCAGTCCGTTGGGTTTGCGGTGGTGGGATTTGGGTCTCGCTTGTACCCTAAGTTTTGTCAGTACGCAAAGGACGTCCAACATGCCTTGACCGAGCTTCCAGAGTTTACCCCCTTGCTTGATCCTGAGTACGTAGATGCCGCAAACCACGAACAACTCACACAATGGGTGCGCAATTGGGGTGTTAAAAACAATGTGCAGTTGAATGTGAAAGTGGTAGAAAACCAGCAAAAGCCTCAGAAAGAATTGTCGCTGGAGGTACTGGAAAAAAACATTGCCCACGATAGAACCACCGAAACCTTTATGCTCACATTAAAGGCCCCCAACAAACCCGTTATTCAATCTGGGGATTTGCTGGGCATAATTGCCGAACCGGCTGCCGCACCACGCCAATACTCTGTAGGAAAAGACAATAAAGGCAACCTTTTACTTGCAATACGAAGGCACGAACAAGGCCTGTGTTCAAATTTTTTATTCCGGCAAAAGGCAGGGCAGAGGATCCATGCGTTTGCACTGTCCAACCCTGCCTTTCACATACCCAGAAATGGCAAGGTAATTTGTATCGCCAACGGAACAGGAATAGGGCCGTTTTTGGGAATGTTTCAAGAGAAATCAAAAGCAACAAAAGAGTTACTTTGGGGGGTTCGCAAGAAGGCAGTTTATCAGTTGTTTTCCAGGAATATTGAAAAAGCCATTTCGCAAAAGAAACTACGCAACGCATACATTGCATATTCCAAAGAGCTAGAAGGAGAAAAGTACGTTCAGAACATTCTAGAAAAACAACCCGATTACTATGCACAGCAACTTAGCAAAGGCGCTGTTTTTATGATTTGTGGATCGCTTACCATGCGCGATGGCGTTTTAGCCGTATTGGAACGCATTGCGCAGCAACATCTACCCAAGCCGCTATCCTACTACCAAAACCGCGGTCAAATACTCACCGACTGCTACTAACCGTTTTTCCTTCCTCGCAAAAACTTTTCTCCCAGTTAGGAGCGGCTTTAATTAATAGCTTTGAACCAAAGCATGCAGCCCATGAAAAATTTTGCTCTCTTTTTTACTCTGCTGATGTCTTTGGGTCTTAAAGCCCAAGAACACATGGTGAATACCTATTCCATTGTAGCCCAAGACCCAGCTAGCGGCCAGATGGGAGGCGCGGTACAATCCCACTACTTTTCCGTACCTGGAACCGTGTTGTATGCTGAAGCTGGTGTTGGGGTGGTCGCTACCCAGGCCCTGGTAAATCCGGTTTTTGGCCCAGAAGGCTTGCGCATGCTGGCCAGTGGTAAAACTGCCGAGGAAACCGTGCAGCAATTGGTGCTAAATGATGAAGGTGCGATGTACCGACAACTCGGTATCGTAGATGTTTCGGGTAATGTGGCCCAGCATACGGGTAAAAATGCCATTCCCAGTTACTGCATGCTCACGGGTAAAGGCTATGCGGTGCAAGCCAATATGATGCTTAAAGATGGGGTATGCCAGGCCATGGCCAACGCCTTTGAGAAAGCGCGGAAAAGCAAACAGCCCTTCAAGCAGCAACTTATGGACGCACTGGTTGCCGCCCAAAATGCAGGTGGCGATATCCGCGGAATGCAATCGGCTGGAATGGTCATTGTAAGCGCCAAAAAAAACAGCAATCCCATGCTTGCAAAACCCTTGGAATTACAGGTAGAAGACCACCCCCAACCTCTAAAAGAATTGCAACGCCTGCTTAACATTCACAGCGCTTACGATTATATGAACCAAGGGGATGTGGCCATGGAAAAAGGAGCGACTGAAAAAGCGTTAGCCCTTTATGGGAAAGCCCAAGACATGTATCCCGAGAATAAAGAATTTATTTATTGGAGTGCCATTAGCCTGGCCAATGTGGGCCGGGTGGATGAAGCTAAAGAAATGTTAGCTCCCGTGTTTAAAGCCGACCCCAACTGGATACAACTTACCTACAATTTACTTCCCACCGGCTTACTACAACTTAGTGAAGCCCAGGTTGATACATTGGTTGGAAAGGGTGAGTAGATAAAATCAATTTGCTCACACGGGCTGCTCATTGCAATCAACTCCGGTTAATGCTGTTGTTCCTTCTTACTAAAAGCACTGAATACGTCTCCGAAACTAATTGGCCTCCCAGTGCTTTGGTTATCCTAGCGACATTGATAAGTCCAAAAAGTTTGTGTTCCTTCTTTTTCTCGTTGCGTCACATAGCCCTGTGGATTGCTAGCTACAACAAGACCTGCTGTTTCAACATCAACGGTCTCACCTTGATGCACTAGCGTTACGCTTTCCAACTCAAAGGCAACAAAGAAATCTAAAGCCAACAGCCCCTCTAAGGCAGAAAATGTGGGCTTCATATAGCGGCTATTTTTGTACCGCATATCCAATTCCACGTAATACATCAAAGCGTCTTCATCGGGTGCGTTTGGATCTGTTTTCCCCATGATGTGATCCAACTGTCCATTTTCTTGGTAGAAGTAAGTAAGGTACCATCGGGTGCCAGAAATAAGATCCTCCACGAGCATATCTGAGACCTTATCGCCTTGGTAGTTCAACGTATATCGGTCTGCGGTGGACCTACTGAAAAAAGTGGCTCCCTTGAGTAATTCGCCATCGTAATCAAAATATGCAACGGTATCCACAGTTTCGTCAAATATGGACATGGCTCGTGTAGGCTTCGACCTGCTGTTGTATTGGAATAGCAGATGCTCCCGTAACTGCATGCTTTCGGGGCCAAAGGCAAAAAAGTCCCTTTCGTATACCTCACAGGACACCATATTTCCCAGCTCATAAGAATAAGCTACTGAGTCTGTAGTAACACTATCTTGGTTTACATGGATCTCTGAGGTCATATCACATGTAGTAAAGCTGGAGGGGCCGAATCTCCTTTCTTCTTTTTTACATCCACCCAAAATGAGTAGTGCCAGGAATAAGAAAGAAAAAGCTTTTCGAATAGTAAACATGCTATTGAATTTGAACAAATCTATCAGAATAATTCATGGGCAGTACAATTCTGAGTTACTTCCTTAACAGCGGCTTAACCTTGCGGTAAAGTTTACGGTAGGACACCAAGCTACCTTTGCCCCCTATTGCAACAATCACCGCATTTATGAAAAAATTATTACCCCTTTTTGCCGCCTTACCAATTATGGCATTGGCCCAAACTCCCAACATTGGCGAGTTTACCTCTGTAGAACCGGTTTCGCAGCAGGCTACAAATCAAATCTTTGAGCTTCCTAGCACCCACACCTTCCAAAAATTATTTCAACGTGGTTTGTTACCCGGTACGGGAGACACAGACGCAGACAACTTCGATTTTACTGGATTTATCCCCAACGAAGGAAGCAGCACTTCAGGGTGGTTATCTATCAACCATGAAACCTCTCCGGGTGGTGTTTCATTGCTTACTCTAGACCTAGACTTAGAAGAAGGTCTTTGGAATGTAGGCGAAGTACGCACAGTAGACTTTACCGCTATTGAAAGCACCGTACGTAACTGCTCTGGTGGTGTTACTCCTTGGGAAACGGTGGTAACCTCTGAAGAATCTATTGATGCCAATGATGCCAATGGCGATGGCTATTTTGACATCGGCTGGCAAGTAGAAATAGACCCCAGAACAGGCGCCATTAAAGACTACGATAACGATGGTACCCCAGACAAAGTTTGGAGAATGGGGAACATGAGTCACGAGAACTTTGTGGTAAACGACAACGGAACCATTGCTTACGAAGGAGCGGATATGGGAAGTACTGGCTTTGTATACCGCTACGTACTGGACGAGCCCAACAACCTGCAGAATGGTGCGCTTTATGTTTTGAGCATTAACGCAGAGGAAATTACCGAAGCTACAAGCGCACGCTGGATTCCGATTCCTAACGAGACACCCGAAGAGTGCAACAACGTACTTTCTGTTGCGGAAGGATTGGGAGCGACCAACTTTAACGGAGTAGAAGATGTTGAAGTTGGTCCTGACGGGTTTATCTACTTTACCGCTAAAGGAACAGACCGCGTATATCGTTTTACTGATGTGGCCGCTGAAGAAACCGAAATTCCAAGCTTTCAAATCCACATCGATAACGTTGCATACACCATTGAGCACGTAAACGGCAGCACCGATGTTAATTTCCAGGATCCTGACAACTTGGATTTCGATAACCAAGGCAACTTATACATCCTGCAAGATGGGGGTAACAACTACATTTGGGTTACCGGTCCCGAGCACACCAAAGACAACCCCGATATCCGCATTTTTGCCAATACGCCTGGTGCATCAGAATCTACCGGTATCACGTTTACCCCCGATGGTAAATTTATGTTTATCTCTATCCAACACCCGGGTCAATTTAACCTTACTCCTGTGACTGACGCGGCAGGTAACGTAGTACAGTACTTTGAAGACATTACCGTTGTGGTGGCCAGAAAAGAGGTTCTGGGTCAGCAACAAACGACCAACATCAACGACTTCAAATCCTTCCAAAAGCAAATTAAAGTATTGCCCAACCCGGTTGCCGGCAACACGCTTAAAATTGCGATGCCGGAGGGAATGACGGGCCTTGCAGAAGCTGTAATTATTGACAACAACGGTCGCGTTTTGGTAAACGAGATTTTTAATGTTAGCAACAGCGAGCAAGCGCAAACTTTAGATATTGGTACCCTGGCGGCTGGTAGCTACACCGCTATCGTACGCTTTAATGATCTTAAATTTGCTGCAAACTTTATAAGAAAGTAAGCTTTGAAATACATTATTGCATGCATACTGGGGTTGGTCTTATGGGCCAACCCTTTGTTTTCTCAGCTCATTGGTGAGAAAATTCCCCCCGTAGTTCGATTAAAGGAGGTTTCCAAAGACCCTAAAGCGGTGGTGCACCTCAACATGCGCCAGCAAGAGCTGTACACCGTACCCTTTGAACTAAAGGATTGTAGCAACCTGCAAATCCTGAATTTGATGAAGAACAAAATCGCTACCATTCCTACTTGGTTTTGCGATTTAAACACCTTGTATGAACTCAATTTACGCCAGAATAAGTTTGAGCAGCTTCCTGCCTGCATGAACCAGCTAGAAAATTTACTGCACCTAAAAGTGGAGAAGAATATGCTGGATGCAACGGTATTTGATGCCTTGCAAGGCTTGAATAAACTGGAGCACCTGTACGCCCAGCTCAACCGTATTGAGGCCATTCCGGCAAACTTTAATACGCTATCGGCTTTGCGCAACGCTTACTTTAGCGACAACCGCATTGAGACCATAGCTCCTAAGGCTTTTAGTGGTATGGACAAACTGGAAATACTTAACCTTAGCGGAA
Organism: uncultured Flavobacteriales bacterium; assembly: GCA_964627445.1. Taxonomy (GTDB): domain Bacteria; phylum Bacteroidota; class Bacteroidia; order Flavobacteriales_D; family Luteibaculaceae; genus Luteibaculum. Next base: position 165,835 of record CAZVJF010000002.1, read on the forward strand.
ACAAACTGAGCACGCTACCCAATAGCATTACCCAGCTGAAAGGCCTACAAAACCTAATACTCGCTAAAAACGAGTTGGAAACCATTCCCGTGGTGCAAAAAGGCTGGAGAAACTTAACGGTATTGGATTTGGGAAACAACGCATTGAGGACGCTACCGGATCTTGCTGAGCTACAGTCGCTAGAAATACTTATCGTTAGCTTTAACCCGATATCTGAATTGAGCCATGCGGTGAGCAATCTGCAGAACCTGAAGCAATTGTTTGCGGTAGAAACCAACATTAGCGATGCCGAAAAAGAACGCTTGCGCGAGTTGCTACCCAACTGCGTAATGCACTTTTAACCTCGTCCCACTTTACGGAAAAGAAAAGCCTGCGCCCCTGCGTGGGCTTTTTTGTTTATAGGGGTAGCAGCTCATCTCTTCGCATCCAACCGGTTACCGAGTAGCGCATGGAATGAGTAGGTAAAACCTCGTGCGGAACGGCATCGCTGCGAAAAACAACCAAACGGTTGTGTGCAGGTGCTATGTCCTGGCTTCCTGTATCCGTGTATATCCGGAGAGCTCCTCCGTGGTCTTGAACCCAACCAGGGTTTAGGTAAAGGATTACCGAGAATATTCGGTCCGACTGCCCCGCAAACTGGTCCAGGTGTTTTTTATAAAATGCACCGGGTGGATAGGCGGCAAAATGCAGCTCCGTGCGCACCATACTGACACGAAAAAAGTTAGCCAAATACTCGCGGAGTGCATCTACCCCATTCCAATATTCCTCTTGTGGTGTTGCGATATGCCCGCGAGTCCACCACTGAACCGCATCTCCGCGTATCTCGGTGTTTCGGTGTTGTTCTATACCCTTACCAATCTTGGCTTTTTTAAAGTTCCCCTCTTCCCAAGCTAAGAGTGCCAACGCGCGAAGCGAATCTGCCATAGTAGCTGGCAGGGCGTGGTCTGTGATGCTAAAACCCTTGCCTAGCAAAGATTCTGCAATAACGTTAAACGAGGCTTGCAACGAATTATTCAATCTACCCCACAAAAAGAATACAAAATCGCTTTCCCGCTGCATAGTGGATTAATATTTTGATTCTTTTTTACTCGCTTGCTTTATTGCTTGTTTAGAGGCTTGTGGAGATATATTATTTCATTCTTTCACATTTTATGGGGTAAACTTTTCGGTAGAAAGCCTTTTGCACCCTATTTTTGCGGCCGTGTTAACAGCCATAAAAAATAACCGATGGGCTCCATGCCTTGGCATAACGCTGGCTGCTTTGTTGTTTTTTATGGGTATGCAAATAGCTCGGCCAATACCCCTTGCGGATACACCATGCGCCTCGGCCGTGTTTTCGCTTAACTCCCCTGTACCCGGAACTGCTGCCGATCCCGCAGCAACCCCACCCATGGTGCCCCAAGAAGAATTGGTAGACTTACTGGAGGAGCAAAACCCAGTAAATACCGCAGAAGAACAGTTGTCTGCAGGTCACTCCGTTGTTGTTTTTATAAGCAATGGCCAAATACGTCACCTGACCTTTGGCACTCTTGGTATATGCCAGTATCAGAACAGAATGGAGACCCCGCCTCCTAGAGCATAGCCTCAGCACCCCTACCCTTGTGCTATAGTATAGCACCTTAGTTTATCCTATACTTGTTATTCTTTTGAACTTTATAGCTCTTTCACGGGCAACACTTACGCAAGCATGAAAACTTTTCGTAGCACCCTACCACCCTTTAAGCGCTTTATCAACCTTTTACTGGTAGACAAGCAAGAGATTCTTATCATTTACATGTACGCGCTTTTTAATGGACTGGTAGCCCTATCGCTGCCCCTGGGTATCCAGGCCATCATCAACCTTATTCAAGGTGGACAAATTTCTACCTCTTGGATGGTATTGGTGGCCGTGGTTATAGCTGGGGTTGGTTTAAGTGGTACCATGCAAATTATGCAGGTAAGCATCAATGAAAACATCCAGCAGAAAATTTTTACGCGCTCGGCATTTGAGTTTGCTTACCGCATCCCTAGAATTCAATTCAACAGCTTACAGCGTAAGTATTTACCCGAGCTGGTGAACCGTTTTTTTGATACGCTTTCTATCCAAAAAGGATTGGCTAAAATACTGCTCGATTTTTCTGGTGCGGCATTACAAATTGTCTTCGGATTGCTGCTGTTATCCCTGTATCACCCCTTCTTTATTCTCTTTAGCGTATTGCTTTTGGTGCTCATTTTTGTTATTTACAAATATACCGTACCCCAAGGGCTTACCACCAGTTTGTTAGAGTCTAAATACAAGTACCAGGTTGCGCACTGGCTCGAGGAAATTGGCCGTGCCATGGCTACCTTTAAACTAGCCGGTAAAACTCCTTTTACGCTAGAAAAAACAGATAAACTTCTGGTTAAATATCTAAAGGCACGTAAATCGCACTTTAGAACGCTCAAGCTTCAGTTTATTAATCTGGTGGCCTTTAAAGTGATTATTACGGCAGGATTGCTGCTTATTGGTAGCCTCCTGGTGTTTAACCAGCAAATGAATATCGGGCAGTTTGTAGCGGCCGAGATCATCATCATCTTGGTGCTGAATTCTGTAGAAAAACTCATTGTAAGTATGGAAACTATTTACGATGTGGTTACCGCAGCAGAAAAAATTGGCCAGGTTACCGATATGCCTTTAGACAACACCAAAGGCATTAAACTCGGAAACCACGAAGAAGCCCTGTCCATACAGTTTAAAAACGTAACGGTACAGCATGGATTAAAAGACGCCAACATTTTCACCAACCTCAACTTAGATATTCCAGCAGGGTCTAAAACGTGTTTGGTAGGTGACGAAGGTGCGGGTAAATCGCTGTTTTTACAGATGTGTTCTGGGATTTTTAATCCAGACCAAGGGATGATTTCTTATGACGACACGCCCCGAAATCAATGGCAAAGCGAATCGCTCTTAAGCCAAATTGGCGACAGCCTTACCAAAGAAGACATCTTTAACGGTACCATTTACGAAAACATCACGCTTGGAAAAGAAAATGTAGCAAAAGCAGACGCCATGCGCAGTTGCGAAATTTTGGGTCTGGATAAATACATTAAATCCCTACCCAAAGGTTTGGAAACAGAACTTACCGCAGAAGGCGGATTACTGCCCAAAAGTGCCCGTCTGAAAATGATGCTGGCACGCTGTATCACTGGAGATTCCAAGCTCATACTACTGGAAGACAGCTTTCAGCTGCTGCACCCAGAAGATAAAAAGCGCTTTATAAATTATGTGCTTAGCAAACCCTGGACGGTAGTTGCGGTGAGCAACGCCAAGCGCATTGTAGAGCAGTTTCCATCGGTGCTTCTACTGCGAGAAGATGCAGCTCCCATTGCGGGCACTCCTCAAGAAATTTTAAGCCGAAGCGATTACCAAACCTTTATTTGCGAATAACATGCTCCACCTCAGTGATAATAACCTAGACGGTAAAATAAAAAGAGACCAGTACCGGGCATTTAGCATGAATAGAGACTATGCCTCGGGCGTGGTGCTTACCCGCATCCTACAGGTTGCTTTTGGTATTTTCCTTATTATGCTTTTCCTACCGTGGACGCAGAACATACGCACCCGCGGCTTTGTAACCACGCTCTACCCCGAAGAACGCCCTCAGGGTATCTATTCCGTTATTTCTGGAAAAATCTCCAAGTGGCATGTTAAGGAGGGCGATTTTGTAGAAGCAGGAGACACCATACTGCACCTTACCGAGGTAAAAGATGCGTATTTCGATCCAGAATTTGTGCAGCAATCGCAAGCGCAGTTGAATGCCAAAACCAGCGCGGTGGCCTATTACGAAAACAAGGCCTTATCTCTGGAGCAACAACTGCAAGCCTTGGATCGCACCCGGGAAGTTAAGCTGCGGCAAGCCCGTAACTACATACTGCAAGCCGAGTTTGAAGTAGCCAGTGATAGTGCCAACTACCAGGCTACACAAACACAAGTACAGATTGCCAATGTGCAGTTTGAGCGGTATCAAAAACTATACGACCAAGGGCTAAAATCGCTTACTGACCTGGAAAAACGCAGGGTGAAATGGCAAGATGCCAAGGCCAAAAACCTATCCGCCCAAAACAAACTGCAAGCTTCACGAAACAAGCTGGAAAACGCCATTACCGAACTAGAGTCTATTGAAAACACATACGCAGAAAAAATCTCAAAAGCACAGTCCGACCGCTTTGCTACACTATCGCAACTAGAGAATGCGAAGGCAGAAACCAGTAAGCTGGCCAACCAAACCCGTAACTACTCTATCCGTAGCAGCTTTTATTACGTTACCGCCCCACAAAAAGGCTATGTAACCCAAGCCATACGCAGTGGTATTGGCGAAATTGTGAAAGAAGGAGCCGAGATCGCAACCATTATGCCCTACAATCCATCCTTGGCAGTAGCCATGTACGTGGCACCCGTAGATTTACCGCTAATTCAAAAAGGCGAAAAGGTGCGTTTCCTCTTTGATGGATGGCCAACGATTGTCTTTTCCGGATGGCCCAACTTGTCGTACGGAAGTTTTGGTGGCGAGGTAGCTGCCATAGACAATTACATAAGCCCCAACGGCAAGTATCGCATCCTGGTAAAACCCGATGCCGATGACCATCCCTGGCCCGATGCCTTGCGGGTTGGCTCGGGAGCGGATGGTATTGCGCTTCTGGGAGACGTGCCCATATGGTACGAACTCTGGCGTAAACTCAACGGATTCCCACCGAATTATTACAAGGTAAATCCAGGCGAAAAAGAAGACGATAAAGGCAAAAAGAAATAGCGCAGGGATGAGAAAACATAGCTTACTTTTTCTTTTCTGCTTGCTTTTTGCCTTTGCCACAAAGGCGCAAGAACCCCTGCAGCTCGATAGCTTGCTGCAATGGGTGTACGAGCACCACCCGGTAAGCCGACAAGCCGCTTTAACCGTACGTGGCGGTGCTGCTATGGTGCAAGAAGCACGGGGTGGTTTCGACCCTAAAGCCAAACTGAGCAACAGCGAAAAAACCTTTGATAAAAAGACCTATTACCTGTTGCGAAACGGATCCTTGACCGTGCCTACGTGGTTTGGTGCCGATATTAAGGCTGGATATGAGCAAAACGCGGGCCTCTTCCTCAACCCCGAGAACAACGTACCTAACCAGGGTTTGTGGTCGGCGGGGATATCTATGCCCGTGTTGCGCAACCTGCTTATCGACCAAAGACGCGCTGCGCTGCGGCAAGCCCAACTTTACGCGCAAGCTACCACTGCCGAAAGGCAAATGATGCTCAACGAAGTACTCTTAGGTGCCACCGAAGCCTACTGGAAATGGATAGCCTACTACAACGGCATGCGCATCTACGAAGAAGCTGTAGACCGGGCCCAATTTCGCTTTGAAGGGGTTAAGGCTGGATTCCAAGCAGGAGATGAACCCGCCATCGACACCTTAGAGGCCTTGCTGCAAGTGCAAAGCCGCCAGGTAGATTACAATGCCTACCAGCTAGAATACCAAAAGGCCAAGCTTAAACTGGAAACCTTTTTATGGTTGGAGGGAATGACGCCTCTAGAACTCGGAGATAGCCTAAGGCCACAGGAATACAACACCCTTCCACCGGCAGCACTACAACGCTCGCTACTTGCCGATAGCTTGCTGTACGACCTTGAGACTTTCCAACCGCAACTGCGCTATCTGCAGTTAAAGCAAGAGCAAATTAGCATCAAGCGTAGGTTGGCTGCCGAGATGCTAAAACCCGAACTCAACGTTCGCTACAACATTTTGGCACCCAACACCAACCCCATTGGAGTAGAGCAAACCTACCTCAACGATTTTAATAACAACTACAAGTGGGGCTTTGAGTTTGCCATGCCGCTGTTCTTACGAAAAGAGCGCGGTAAGCTGAATAAAGCGCGAGTAGATTTGGAATCAATCCAGGTAAAGCGCCAGGACAAAACCCGAGAAATTACCAACAAGCTTAGGGCTTTACAAGCTGCCCTGCAGACCAACAAAGACCAGTTAGATTTATACGAGGCTACTGTGGCCAACTATTTTCGCTTATTGGAAGGAGAACGCACCAAGTTTGAAAACGGAGAAAGCTCGCTATTTCTGGTAAACAGTCGCGAATTAAAATGGCTGGATGCGCGCACCAAACTCATAGAATTGCGCGCCAAATATGAGACTACGGTTACTGAATTGGAGGCGCTGCTGGGCTCTTTGAGTGAGCGGTTTGAGTAGATCCCCAGAACCAATCGGTATCTAAGTGAATGTATTGGTGTTTGCCGCCACACTTAAAGTGGGTCTGTTGGTATTAGACCAATATAAAACCGCTTGAGTATTGTATACTAGACTAGGATTATATCTGTAATCGGCATCCTGAGACCTATGGCTAATACAAAAACCCAAACAACCATACCGGAACAACACGATCAAAACCCACTTCAATCTGATCTTTTGCTACGTACGCATGCTCTAAATCCTTGATTTGGCTTTTTGATTTGCCTTTTCCACCCACTTCGATGGTGTAGATATCATCGACTAAAAAATCTCCACGGTTGGGCAAGTGAACACTGTGGAGATGCTGCAACTGATTGAGTACAAAAGTCTCACGAACATTACCTGTGTTGACATTTTCCTTTGCCAAAGCATATAGCAAAGCCGTGTTATTTAAGTACAGTTTTTCGGGCTTGGTTAATACCCCTATGCCCTTCGTGTTTTTATACAGTTCATTCACCAGAGCCGCCTTTTCCAGCATTTTTAAAGAGGAGACCAAGCTATTTCTGGTCATACCAATGTGTTGACTTAACTTGGATATGTTGGGTGTAAAAGGAACGCTTGTAGCAACGACTTTCAGGAGCCTCTTTAACTTGATAACTGTCTCGTAATTCAGGTTTTCTACAGCGTTTATATCGGTTTCTATGATTAGATTAATGGTGTTGAGCAATTTCTGAGTAAAGGCCGCTTCGTTCTCCTTGTAGTAGGGATACACACCTACTCTTAAATACTTTTGGAATAGCGCTAGCGGCTTCACAATAGGCAATATTGTTTTGGCAATAGCATTGTGGTTTTGAAGTATCTCTTCCAAAGTATGAGATGAAAATTCATGCCCCGTTTCAAATGCTATAAATTCCCGAAAGGACAATGCCTTAAGGTGGTAACTAACAGCCCTTCTACTCAGATCGGACTCGGATTTATAGATCTCCAGCATGGAAGAAGACGTAAATATCACCGAGAGTTTCGGGAAGTTGTCGTAGATTAATTTAATTTCTCTAGACCAATTGGGATACTTGTGCACCTCATCCAGTAGTAAATGCGTGCCACCGTACTGCTCGAATTGCTTTGCCAATTCATATAACCGATTCTCATAGAAATAAATATGGTCTAAGCTTACGTACAATGTTTTCTTATCTCCCAGATATTCCTTTGCTATCTGAAGCAATAGGGTAGTTTTACCCGTTCCGCGAGCTCCCTTTATCGCAACCAAACGATTGTCAAGGTCCAGGGATTGAAATAAATAGCGCTTAAACTGGGTACTTACGTGTGCGAGTCGAGACTCATGTTCCAGAATAAGATCTTCCATTTTGCTTTATTGATAAAGCAAATGTACATGAATTATGCTTAATATAAAAAGCATTTTTATGGGGCTATAACCAATCTGACCCTACACATCCCAAGGTATTCGTACAGACCAAACAAAAATCCACATATCCTAGCCGTATTGGCCTCCCACTGTACCACGTAATCCAAAGTATTACCGCACTAAATATACTAACCGGCTTTATGCATGAAAAAACCCCGATACTAACAAAGTACTACCGGGGTTGCTCTTTTAATTTTATTTCGTGGACTGAGTGGATACTTCCACCCTTTCCACGTTAAGTATTTAGTGTATCTCCCAATCCTTTTCATTCCCCAATCCTAAAATGGAGGCAGACAGTAGGTCTATAGCACCTTGCACATCCTTTTTATGCACCATTTCTATCACTTGGTGAATGTGGCGGGTTGGTATGGAGATGGCTCTGGTTATTGATTCGCCTTCGGTAAATTTCAATGAGCAATCGCACATTTTTCTCCTTCACTAACAGCTATGGAGTTACAAACATTCCATCTCTTTGTACACCCCAAAAACCAAAAACCCGAACTCAATTTCCTACTACTTAGAATCTAAAGCGTATTCTACTTGGAAGTGTCTAAAAATATGCATGTGAATTTTACCTAAGCGGTTGTAGGGCACAATCTTGTGTATCCAATATGCAAATCCAATATGCAAATTGAACGTTTTCAACTATTACATTTACCAACGTACGTACAACTAAAAATATTTAATAATTTAATGTTAAAACAATGAAAACACTTATCACGCCCATACTTAGCGTAATTTCCATCTTTCTGATATGTAGTTGTCAGAAGGAAGAACTTTCACAGCCAGATTCTAAGCCTCAAACAGCACCTACTGAATTACACTTAGATGAAAATGGGGAATCCTATCAACATTTAAAACTAGATCTTAGCGGTTTAGCGTTCGTAAAAATTTACCCGCTAGACCAGAAAAATCAAATGTTAGAGGACATTGCCGATTTTATCTTAGAAGAGGATGCTATCTCCAAGCCAGATGCTGGTATTGTCCTTCCTGAATCTGGAAGGATCTCAGTTAAAATGATTCAACATGATGGTATATCGCGAGGTGCATATCAGGTTGCTATCCTAGATAATTTACCAACAGAAGAAGGTACGGGTCCGCTAGAGGCACCTTGCGGATCTAATTCAAAAACGTGTTGTAGTAAAGGGTGTGTTATAGATCTGATTGAGTCTATCTATGAGGCAGACCGTGATGTTGACGTTGGTTACCGATCAAGTAGTTTCTGTAGAAAAATTACTTGGGAATACCAAGACTGCTAGAGTAGAATCGTTAGAAAAAAGCCTTGCCTTCCAAAGAAAGCAAGGCTTTTTATTTAGTGTATATCCCAATCCTTCTCATTTCCCAATCCTAAGATAGATGCAGAAAGCAGATCAATAGCGCCTTGAACATCGTCCTTATGCACCATTTCTATCACCTGGTGGATATGGCGGGTTGGTATGGAGATGGCTCCGGCTATCGATCCGCCCTCAGTAAATTTCTGTAATGCGGCTGTATCGGTACCGCCAGCTGTTAAAATCTCAGGTTGCCACGTAATTTTTGCGGCATCGGCTGTTTTCTTCAGGTACTTTACCATGCGCACATCGCTAATTACGGATCCATCCAAAATCTTGATGCCGACACCCTTGCCCAGCTCGGTGATTTTTTCGTGAGCCGCTGCGCCTGGTACATCGTAAGCAATGGTAGTATCCAAACCAATACCCCAGTTGGGCTTAATGCGCAAGGTGGCCGCATGGGCTCCACGCAGTCCTACCTCTTCTTGCACGGTAAAAACACCATACACGTTTACCGGAAGATCTTTGTTGGCCAATTCCTTTAAGGCTTCTATGAGGATGAAAACCGAAACGCGGTTATCTAAAGATTTGCAGTTGAAGCAATCGCCCATCTCTATGAGCTCGCGCTCGCGAGAGATGGAGTCGCCTACGGCCACTTTTTTCTTTACCTCCTCGGCTTCCATGCCCAGGTCTATGAAAAAGTCTTTGATCTTAACACCCTTGTTGCGCTCATCGGGACTCATCACGTGAATGGGTTTGCTACCCATAACGCCCACTAACGGACCAGTTTCCGTGTGCACAATGACGCGTTGGGCCGTCAATGTTTTGGGATCAAATCCTCCCAGTGGATGGAATTTTAAAAAGCCGTTGTCATCAATATGGGTAACTACAAAGCCAATTTCGTCCATGTGGGCTGCCACCATCACGCGCTTGTCTTCCTTGCCCGCTTTAAAAGCGGTAAGGTTGCCCATATTATCTACCGATAGATCGTAACCCAATCCATCCAGTTCTCTCCTTACAATTTTGCGAATCTCGGCTTCGTGACCTGGCACGCCCGGTGCCTCGCATATTTCTGCTAGTAGTTTGTGGTTGATGCTCATTCCCTATACGTATTTTGAAAGTTGCGAAGGTATGGGTTTTCGCATCGATTTAATTGGAAATAAAGAGCTCCAGCATTACCAAGGCAAGGCTGGAAACCAAAGATTTGCTTGCTGGATTGAGAGAATTCAAGACAACCCAAAACTGATTACTTATGGGTGGATATTTAGGAACACAATACTATCCAAAAGTAAGCCAGTAACTACATCGTCTCTGTCGTACTTTTAATTCTAAATATTGAATTTATGTCCCCCTCCTTCCACGCATTGCGCTACCAATCTTGCCACTCTTTGCTACAAGTCAAACGCTTCAATCGCAATCTTACTATTGGAACGGCAAACAAAAAGCCAACATCGTAGCCGATTCCTCACAGGCTTATGTGATGCATTGGGAACCACTAGAGGTAGATACCCAAACCACGGAAATAAAGAATAGTGGTGTAATTAATTACGGTGCTATGAAGTTCTACAATGGCCAACAACCCAGGCGCTTTACATGGTCTATTCTATCAAGCAAAAATGGAGAACCTGTCTCTTTACCCGAACAGGCAATAAACTACAATTATTTTTATAGTATTTCAGGCAATCCCAATACGATAGCACCTTCCAACCTGATCTATCTAAAATTTACAGAACTCCCCTTAGGATTACAACAGTTGGAAACGATACTGGGAGACCTTCAAGTTACTCCTATTGGAAGCCCCTCGCACATGTCTCATTGGTATACGTTAGCCTGTACTTTACCGGGCCAAAACACCATAGCGATAGCCAATGTCCTTTATGAAACCGGACTGTTTGAATATGCCTACCCCGATTGGATGATTCCCTTTGAAACCTCGGGCTGTGCAACAAACGACCCTTTATATGGCGACCAATGGTATCTGGAAAACACAGGGCAGTTTGGCGGAATACCGGGCATAGACATTAATGTTTGTGAGGCTTGGGAGATAACGCGAGGTGGAGCGAATGCTGTGGTGGCCATTTTCGATCAAGGCTTAAAGGGACATCCCGATTTGAGCAATTTTCATCCTTTTGAAATAGATGTTATTGAGGACCCTAACGATCCTTCTACCAAAAGAGAAATTAGAGGCTATCATGGAGTTTCTGTAGCTGGATTGGTTGGTGCCACGACAGAAAATAATGAGGGAGTAAGCGGGATTTCTCCCGACTCTCCATTGATGGATATAACGAGTGGATTAACCGGAAACCCAAACACAATTAGGCATGCTCAGGGATTACATAAAGCTTACAAAAATGGTGCGGCTGTAATAAATATGTCATTCTCTGGTATTTTTCTAATGCAGCCTCCAGATTTTAAGGAGGCCATTGAAGCCGCCATGGTTAAGGGAAGAAACAATTTGGGCACCATTATTATACATGCTGCCGGAAATGGAGAGGTGGACGAGAATAGCCCATCGGTGGATTTTCCAGGGAATGATATTCCCGATGTGATTTCAGTAGGAGGAATTGAAAGAAATGGATTGAGGATGTCTAACCATCATTTAGAATGTAATGGTGAACCCAAATTCATTTCCTCCAAATATGGTAATGGCCTTGATCTAATTGCTCCCAGTGCTGACATACTGACAACAGACATTGAAGAGCCAACTTCCTTTCCACCTAAACCACCTACAGGTAAAGTAGGATGTGCCTATAATTCATTCTATGCAAATCATTCTGGCACCTCCTTCGCAGCCCCCATGGTAGCAGCGGTAGCTTCTATGATGCTGACGGTAAATCCCAACCTTACCCAAAAAGAAGTTTCAGACATCTTATTGCAAACCGCTCGTAAAGTGCGCCAGGATGTTTATACCTACGATCCCAATGTGCCCGAGCGCATGGAAAACGGCTCATGGAACATAGAAATGGGTCACGGTTTGTTGGATGCGGGAGCAGCGGTCCAAAGGGCTAAAGATTTATGCGAGGGTCCGGCTGAGTTGTTTACCCAAGACACCTATGGAGATCATGGTCTGGAACCGTATGAACTGCAAGATGATGAATACCCATGGTTAAGCCGCGATATCTGGGTAAAACAAAACCAAACTGCCGACCACAGTGATCGTACCCATGAAGTAGTGGATCCCACAGATGACAATGGAAATCCGCAAGCGAGTTATGTGTATGTATCGGTACGAAACCGCGGTTGTTCTCCTACTACAGGCAACGAGACCATCACCTTGCATTGGGCCAAAGCAGGAACGGCTTTGTCCTATCCTAACGATTGGAATGGTGAAAACACTTTGGGGCCAAATAATGCCCCTGCGGGAATGGAAGTAGCAACCTTGCCCATACCCGCTGGTATTAAACCCGGACAGGAACACATTATGGAGTTTGAGTGGTTTCCACCCAACCCGGATGATTACGATTTTTCTGAGGAACCCTGGCACTTTTGCTTGCTATCGCTAATCAACGATCCCAACGACCCATTTACCGTACATGATGCAATAGGCAATTTAGTGCTAGAAAACAATAAAGTCGCTTGGCGCAATACCTCAGTAAATGATCCAACGGAATCTCCTAGCCCTAATCCACCGGGTCCAGGTCCCGAAACACCCTTTCCTATGGCAGGAGTTACCGTGGGTGTTGGGAATCCCTCAGAAGATAATGCCGTAAACACAGACATCACTTTTAATTCCCCAACTACAGCCTTTGGTAATTCCATTACCAATGACAGCGAAGTGTTTATTTCCATGCCCGATGATTTGTACAACCAATGGCTTTTGGGAGGGGCACAAGCCGAAGGCATTCGCCTGTTGGATTTGGAAACCCTGTTGGATAAGCTATTGCTTCTGGATATTCCCGGCATATTGTTTAATGATCGCAATGTATTTGAAGTAACAGGCGATGCAGTGCGTTTTGGAAACATACCCATGCCTCCAGGAGCCGATTATAACATTAGTATGGTGCCCTTGTACCCCGAGAGCAAAAGCAATCCCAACAAGGAAGTGTATGAGTGGGATGTAGTTCAGCGACATACCCTAAGCCAGGAGCTTATAGGAGGGGTACGGTTGGAATTAAAGAAACCCGAATGCAATTATGCACAAACCTTTGTGCTGGATGAAACCTTAGCTTTTGGCGAAAGGGCTACCATGCAAGCTAGCGCTTTGGACCCCAGTAGCACCATATTTCGGTGGACTAATGCCACCGGCCAGGTAGTGTCTACTGAAGCTTCCTTTGAATACACCGCTGTAGCAGATACATACTACGAACTTCAAGCCATTACAAGCGAGGGCTGTAGTTATACCCAACGTGCTGAAGTAGACGTACAGCTCCCAGAACTTACACCACCAGGTGATGCTCCCAAATGTTATTCTGCTTTGGTAGTGCAGCCGAATCCAGTTTTTGGAGACATTTTAACGCTTGAGGTAGAAGCAAATAGTGATGGCGAGTTCGATATTGTGATTAATTCTCCCTTAACGGGTGAGGAGCTGTACAGCACCGTGCAGCAGATACAAAAGGGAATTCAGACCCTAGAACTGGATATTCGTGAGTTAAACCGCGGTACTTTCATATTGCGGATAAAATGTGGCGATACGAATGTAAGTGTTGATAATAGAAATTTTATAAAGCTGTAAGGTATGATGAGGTCTTTAAATATTACTATTTTAATAATAGTTCTGGGTGTGTCTCTTTGTGCGAAATCCCAAATCTATACGTTAGATGAAAATTTTAAGGATAATGGCACCTTCCTCTATAGTGAAGAAACTTTGGGTTTTATAGCACGCGAATTGTTAGTGGATAATGACCAAATAATAATTGCAGGAGGACACCGCGAAGGTGGAGGTATTACCAATATTTTATATCCAGATAGTATTCTTAGGATAATTTCTCTGTCTCCTGATGGGAATCTGAATCAAGAATTTGGAACAAACGGACAAATGTCCTTAAAATTTAACGAAAAGGTTGAAGTTAAAACTATTCATAATTTAACAAATGGCTTTCTGATTACTTTAATGAACACGGATTTCTATTCACAAACGGCATGTTTAAGTTACATAGTTGGGATTAACAAGGCAGGTGACGTATTACCTAATTTTGGGATTGATGGAGTTCTAGATCTCACGGGAGAGGAAATAATGAATATTACATTGAATGATAACGAGTCTATCTTTGCTTGCGGTCAAGATTTAGCAGTATCAGAAGAAGTTTATATTAAAAAATTCACCCCGCAAGGCGACCTAGATCTAAATTTTGGAATGGACGGCATGAGAACTTATGCTCTAGCCTCTTCAATCGTAGAAAACCTAGTATACGAGCAGAACCACCTACATCTAATTGCAACCGAAAGAAATAATGTATACCGTTATAATGTTTTAAAAATAGATAGCGCGGGAGATATCGTAGAAAACTTTGGAAATAACGGTCTTGCACAATCAGCGGTGTTTGAATTTGATTTTGGACTAGAAAATAGAATAGGGCAGGTAGCAAGCAAAATAAAAAACGGAAACATATTTATAACTGGAATTGACAATAGTGCAGAAGGTCAACACATATGTGTAATAGATTCAACGGGTTTTACGCGACAAAACTATGGAGATACAGGTATCGCGAAGCTTCAAGGTGTTGTTGTTGAAGATTTTGTGTTGGATGACGACCTTGGACTGCTGGTTTTATCCCCTTCTAATCACAAGCACAGAGTGATAAGGTTAGATTCGCTTGGCCAAGAAGATTTGAGCTTTGGTTCAGGGGGGGAGTTGGATGCTACAATTTCTGATTTTACAGAGGAGGCAACGCTTACTATTGAAGCCACGCGTGATGGTTTTATTGTAGCAGGTATTTCCGTAATGAATGGAGATTCTATGGCTCTTAGCGTATCAAAATTCAAACAAACTGAAACCAGCATTACAGATATGGAATCACCCAAATTGGCCTCCATCTTCCCCAACCCCGCCCAAAACACGCTTCACCTCCCTCAAGAGCTAGCCACCCTAAACCTAAAACTCTACAACTCTCAAGGCCAGCAGTTTGAGGCGGTACAACCCACTGCTGCCAAACTGGATGTAAGCCATTTAGCTCCCGGCATGTACATGTTGCAAGCTGGCGAACGGGTGTGGCGTTTTGTGAAGGAGTAAAACTCGCTAATCCACCTGGCTCAACTTCAACATGTTACTCGTGCCCTTCTCGCTAATGGGCATGGAGGCAATGTTGATCAAGAAATCGCCATGGGCTATGCGGTTGTGCTTCTTTAGAATGTATTTGATGTCTGCTATAGTGTGGTCTGTGCTCACGTACTTGTCGTAATAGAAACACTCCACACCCCATACCAAGCTTAGCGAGGTTATCAGGCGCTTGTTCCCCGTAAATACAAACACCGTAGAATGGGGTCTTTGGCTGGATAATTTTACCGCGGTGTAGCCCGAGTGCGTCATGGCTACGATACCCTTCGCCTCTACGCGCTGCGCCAGGCGACAGGCGTTGTAGCAAATAGAGTCGGTTATAAAACGGTGGCCCTGCACATCTCTGGGTGCCGTTTCGTGGTGGAAAATGCCATCGAACTCCTCGGTATTCAATAAGATCTTACGCATGGCATCTACTACGGCAATGGGGTGTTTTCCTACCGAGGTTTCTGCACTCAGCATTACGGCATCGGCTCCATCCATGACGGCATTGGCCACATCGTTTACTTCGGCACGGGTAGGGGTAATATCCTCTATCATGCTCTCCATCATTTGGGTAGCCACAATAACGGGTTTGGCACCTGCGCGGCATTTGCGTATGATGTCTTTCTGTACCAAAGGTACTTGCTCCATGGGTATTTCTACACCCAAGTCGCCACGCGCTACCATTACGGCATCGGTCTCTTCAATAATCTCGTCAATTTCCTTGAGGGCCTCAGGTTTTTCTATTTTGGCCACTACGCGAGAAAATTTGTTGCGGTCGGATATTTTATGCTTCAACTCAATAATGTCGCGCGCAGAGCGCACAAAGGACAAACCAATCCAATCTACATCCAATTCTAGCGCCAGCTCCAGGTCTATCAGATCCTTTTCAGTTAGCGAAGGCAAGGATATTCGGGTATTGGGAAGGTTTACGCCTTTTTTGGATTTCAGTAAGCCTCCATGTAGCACCTTGACCTTTACTTTGTCTTTGCCATTGGTTTCTAGCGCTTCCATCACCAGCTTTCCGTCATCCAATAGGATAGCTTCTCCCGGCTTTACATCTCGTGCAAAGCTGCTGTAGGTCATGTAAAAGGTTTCCTTATCCGCCTGCTTTTCGTTGGTGGTAAAAAACACTTCCTGGCCATCTTTTAAGTCTACTCCACCCTCTGGCATATCGCCCACGCGTAGCTTGGGCCCCTGTAGGTCGGCCAAAATAGCTACAGGATGGTCGAGCTCTTCGGATGCAGCCCGCACGTTGGCAATCGTTTGCCTGTGCGTATCGTGGTCTCCATGTGAGAAATTAATGCGGCACACATTCATTCCTGCCTGCATCAGCTTCATCAACTGCTCTTTGGAGCCCGAAGCAGGCCCTATGGTGGCTACAATTTTTGTTTTACGCATGGTGCTAAAATATCAAGTTGTTTAAAGATTTTAAGTCAGATGGGCGGATAGCAAAAGCGGTCATTACCAAACTCTCGCTATTGAGTTTTTGAAGTATTTCTTTTGAATACGCTTGTTTGGGATTCTTCAAGCGCAGCAAATAATCGGCTACCCGTTTTTCGGGTAACAAAAAATGGTTGTCGCTGGCCTTATTTTGGATGAGGTGCAGCGTGGTTTTCCAGTACTCGTTTTCTCCTTCGAACACCGTATGCTCGGACCGTTCTTCTTCCTTATGGTACTGTATTAGTGGCGTATCACTTTTGCTCAAACGCAATTCCAAACAGGTGTTCAGCAGCCAACACATACGATAGTTGTTAATGTGGCTGGCTATTCCAATTAAATCAAAATCGGGTTCGTCATCCAGTTCCAGGTAGTGTACCGCCATTTTACTCCGGTTTTGCTAAGCTATTGAGGAATTTTTTGCTTGCCTGTTGCTCGGCCTTCTTTTTTGAATAGCCGTGTGAAGTTACACTTTCGTAGCCTGCCACCTGCAAAGTAATGGTAAAATAATCTCTACCTTTTTTGTGGCTTTGGTCGGCAATTTTAAACTGCGGGCGTATTTTGTTTTTCTGGCAAAACTGCACCAGCTTACTCTTGTAATCTACTTCTTGTCGCTCTACTTCTTCTACATCAATATGTTGGCTAAAAATGTAGTCCAAGGTATCCTTTAGCACTTTGGGGCCTCTATCCACATATATGGCTCCCAGTAGCGCCTCCAGGGTATTACCTGGAATGGAATTTTCCGATAAATCCTCCCGGGTAGAAAAATAAATAAGGTGATTGATGCGCAGCTTAAACGCCAGTTTATTGAGAAACTTCCTGGAGATGAGCTTAGAGCGAGACCGCGACAATTGCCCCTCATTCTTGTTGGGGTAATGGTCGTAGAGCCACGTTGCTACATAGGATCCCAGCAAGGCATCGCCTAAAAACTCTAGGCGCTCGTAATCACTACCTTCATTGGCTTCCTTGTACGAAGTGTGCACCACCGCTTGGTAGTACAAGTCCAGATTTTTTGGCTGTAACTTTAAATAGCGTTTAAGCACATACCGAATCTTTCGTTCTCGAAACGATTTTCCGCTCGTGCTAAAAAGCGCCATAGGGCCTAGTCTTTAAGCCTCGAGTAAATAACCGAAGTGTTGTGACCTCCGAATCCAAAGGTATTGCTTAAAGCAGCTCTTACTTCGCGTTTCTGCGCCTTGTTGAAGGTGAGATTCAGATCGTTATCCAATTCAGGATCGTCTGTAAAGTGGTTAATTGTGGGTGGAATAATTCCCTCAGTAACCGCCATAATACTTGCAATAGACTCAATAGCACCTGCTGCACCCAGAAGGTGACCCGTCATAGACTTGGTAGAGCTAATATTGAGTTTGTAAGCATGCTCGCCAAAAACTTCCTTAATGGCTTTGGTTTCTGCAATATCTCCAAGCGGAGTTGAAGTTCCGTGAACGTTGATGTAATCTAAGTCCTCCGGTTTTAGGTTGGCATCCTCTAGTGCGGCACGCATTACGTTAATCGCCCCCAAACCTTCGGGGTGCGGTGCGGTAATGTGGTGTGCATCGGCAGACATACCGCCTCCCAGTACTTCGCAGATAATGTTGGCTCCTCTGGCTTTGGCGTGCTCGTAATCTTCTAAAATTACGGCACCTGCGCCTTCGCCCAATACAAAACCATCGCGATCTTTATCAAAGGGACGCGAGGCCGTTTCAGGAGAATCATTTCGGGTAGAAAGTGCATGCATGGAGTTAAATCCACCCATACCGGCTTCATTTACTGCGGCTTCAGATCCTCCCGTAACCATAACATCAGCTTTACCCAACCGAATGAGGTTAAAGCAATCGATGATGGCGTTGGTGGAAGAAGCACAGGCCGAAACCGTGGTATAATTGGGTCCGCGATAGCCGTATTTAATAGAGATATGGCCGGATGCGATATCCGCAATCATTTTAGGAATAAAGAAGGGGTTGAAGCGTGGGGTTCCATCGCCCTGCCCAAAGGCAACACACTCTTCTAAGAAGGTTTGCAAACCGCCAATTCCCGAACCCCAGATCACACCAGCGCGATCGGGATTGGGGGCGTTATCTACCAACCCTGCATGTTTTAGTGCCTCATCAGCTGCCACCAAAGCATACTGTGCGAAGAGATCGAGCTTTCGGGCTTCTTTGCGATCAAAGAAGTCTTTAGGATCGTATCCTTTAACCTCGCAAGCAAACTTGGTTTTAAACTTAGAGCTATCGAAGCGGGTAATGGGCGCAGCGCCACTTTTACCCGCAACTAAGGCCTCCCAAAACTCCCCGGCAGTATTGCCGATGGGAGTTAAGGCACCGAGGCCGGTAACTACTACCCGCCTTAACTGCATACAGTGCGTATTACTTAACGTTGTTGCTAATATACTCGATAGCTTGACCTACCGTAGCAATTTTTTCTGCCTGATCGTCTGGAATTGCGATGTTGAATTTCTTCTCGAATTCCATGATTAACTCAACCGTATCTAAAGAATCTGCACCGAGGTCGTTTGTAAAACTTGCCTCCGGAGTTACATCTCCCTCATCTACTCCCAATTTATCAACGATAATGGCTACTACCTCAGATTTAATGTCAGACATTGCCTAATGTATTAAGAATTAACGGGGCAAATAAAATACTTCTACCCCTACTTTCAAAAATTTTTACTCGTAAAAGACACTTACTTCGTCTAAGGACTTTTTGGTAATGCTAGGCACCTTAGCATCTTTTGCAGGGTAACCTACTGGTATTAAGAGGAAAGGCCGCTCGTTTTCGGGTCGCTTTAAGATTTTGTGAAGAAAATTCATGGGGCTTGGTGTGTGCGTCAAAGAGGCCAATCCTGCCTGATGAATTGCCGTTAACAAGAATCCGGTGGCAATTCCCACCGACTCGTTCACATAATAATTGCTCTTGCGGTGGTTTAGCACATCTTTATCGTAGACCTTTTTGAAGACGATAATAATATAGGGCGCGGTATCGATAAACTCTTTAATATGGTTGGTGCCAAAAGGCTCCACATCCTTGAGCCATTCCTGACTCATTCTCCCGTTGTATGATAGGTATTCTTCTTCCTCGGCATGCTTGCGTATTTCGGCCTTTAGCTCGGGGTTGGAAATAACACAAAAGGTCCATGGCTGTTTGTTGGCGCCCGATGGGGCACTGTTGGCCGTTTTCAAGATATTCTCTATCACGGTTTTGGGTACCGCCTCATCAGAAAAATGGCGTATGCTCCTTCGCTTCCTCATTTGCGTAAGAAATTTGGCAGAGCGATCTTTCAATTCTTCTTGAGTCGCATTTTCTATATCGTGAGGAATAAATTTCTCCTTCTTGGCATCGTTTACTATCATCCCAGCAGATTTATGCCTTAAGATTAAAATATCTACCTCTATTCCCAAGAAAGCTGCGGAATTCCATTATTTTGCCTTTTCAATTAACCTGCACTGTATTGAAGGCCATTAACCTTGCCATATTTGCTTCGGGCAGCGGTAGCAACGCCCGAGAAATCATCCAATATTTTTCGCAGCATCCGACCATTAAAGTGGCTTTGGTGCTTACCAATCGCAAACATGCTGGTGTATTAGAAATTGCCCACGCCCATAACGTGGAAACAGCCTACGTTCCGAAATCGGAGTTTTACGAATCCAACCGTATTACCACAATTTTGCGAGAACATAATATCGACTGGATTGTTTTGGCCGGTTTTTTATTGAAAGTACCCGAGCAGGTATTGGAAAGCTACCCGGATCGGATCATGAATATCCACCCATCGCTACTGCCAAAATTTGGTGGCAAAGGCATGTATGGTATGCATGTACACCGTGCGGTAAAGGAAGCAGGAGCGTTGGAAACGGGGATTTCCATACACCTGGTGAATGCCGAGTACGACCAAGGCCGCTTGCTTAAGCAAGTAGCATGCACGCTAACTCCAGAGGATACGCCAGAGGATATTCAGCGGAAAGTGCAACAATTAGAGCACGAGCACTACCCCAGCACCATAGCAGATACAATAATGCAAAAACAGCGCTTACAGCAATAATGGCCGTAGTAAAAGCATATACCGATGGCGCCTCGCGCGGAAACCCGGGACCAGGAGGCTATGGTGTGGTGCTTATGAGTGGAAAGTTTAGAAAAGAAATTGCCGAAGGCTTCCGCAAAACCACCAACAACCGCATGGAGCTGCTTGCGGTAATTGTAGCACTAGAAGCATTAAAAAAAGAAGGCACGCAGATAACCATCTACTCCGACTCCAAATACGTGGTAGATGCGGTAGAAAAAAAGTGGGTATTGGGCTGGGAGAAAAAAGGCTTTGCCAAAAAAGCCAACCCCGATTTATGGAAACGTTTTCTTAACGTGTATCGCAAGCATAACGTTAATTTTGTCTGGGTTAAAGGCCACGCGGGCATACCCGAAAACGAACGTTGCGATTTCTTGGCTACCCAAGCAGCCCAGGAGCCGCAGCTTAAAGCCGATATAGGATTTGAGCAAGCTCAGTAGTATTTGCACCCTGCTATTTGCCCTTCTTTTGGGTGGATATGCCGCTAAGGCGCAGAACAACGTTACACTCTCGGGTACCGTAGTAGATGCCAGCAATAGTGAAACCTTAATTGGCGCTACCATTCGTGTAGACAGCACCAGCAAGGGAACCATTTCCAACGAATACGGCTATTACGCTATTTCCCTGCCCGAGGGCTCCTACCGGTTTACCGTAACATACCTGGGCTATCAAGCCAAAAGCATAGCGCTGTATTTAGACCGCGACCTCACGCAAAAGTTTGAGCTCTCCAGAAACGAAGTATCACTTACCGAGGTAGAAGTTTCCGCAGAGCGCCCCACCAAAAATGTGGAGTCGGTAGAAATGAGCACCATACGCATGCCCATGGCGCAAATAAGAAAGATGCCCGCCTTTTTAGGGGAAGTGGATGTAATAAAAGCCGTACAGCTCTTACCGGGTGTAAGTGCTGCTGGCGAGGGTCAATCGGGTTTTTTTGTGCGCGGTGGAGCCGCAGATCAAAACCTAATTCTGTTGGATGAAGCCAACGTGTATAACGCCTCGCACTTGTTTGGCTTTTTCTCGGTGTTTAACCCCGATGCCATTAAAGACGTAAAGCTGTACAAGGGCGGAATTCCCGCTCGCTATGGAGGCCGCCTGGCCTCGGTGTTGGACGTACGCATGGCCGATGGAAACATGAAAACCTTGGCTGGTTCGGGTGGAGTGGGACTGCTGAGCTCGCGCCTGACCGTAGAAGCACCCATAGTAAAAGACCGGGGTTCTTTCCTGGTTTCGGGACGGAGAACTTATGTAGATCTCTTTTTGCGCATGAGCAGCAACGAAGAGGTAAACAACAACACGCTGTACTTCTATGATTTTAACGCCAAGGCCAATTACAAGATCAACGAAAACAACCGCGTGTTTTTATCGGGATATTTTGGAAGAGACGTCTTTGGAATACAAGACGACCTGGCCCGCATTGGTTGGGGAAATGCCACGGCTACCGCACGGTGGAACCACATTTTTAACTCCAAGCTATTTTCTAACGCCACCTTTATTTACTCGAACTACGACTACGCGCTGGGCTCGCGAGAAAACCTGGAAACCTTTACCTGGAGTTCTAACATAGAAGATCTGAGCTTTAAGTACGACCTCAACTTTTTTGAAAACCCCAAGAGCACTTGGCGCGCTGGTGTGCAAGTAACACACCACGCCTTTCAGCCGGGAACTATTTTATTTGAAGCCGACACAGCCGATGATTTTGAGTTTAAGCTCGATCCTTCCTACGCCATAGAAACGGGGGTGTACCTAGAGCGCGAGCACGAAATCTCCCCCCGCTTTAGCATGCAATACGGCTTGCGATGGTCTGGCTTATACAACATCGGAAATGTATCCTACGGACTGGATGAGAACTTCGAAGTGGTAGATACCACCGTAAACGAGCGCGGAAAAGTGCACAACAGCTATGGTGGGCTGGAGCCTCGTTTGGGAGCACGCTACACCCTCACCGAGACCAGTTCGGTAAAGGCATCGTACAATCGCATGCGGCAGTACGCCCAGCTCGCATCCAACTCTACGGCAAGCAGTCCGCTCGATGTGTGGTTCTTAGCTAGTGAAAATGTAAAACCCCAAATTGCCGACCAGATAGCTGCAGGATACTTCCGCAACTTTAAAAACAATACCTACGAGGCCTCTGCCGAAGTGTATTACAAGTGGATGCAGAACGCCATCGATTTTAAAAACCAGGCCAACCTATTGCTCAACAAACAGCTGGAAGCGGAGTTGCGTACCGGGAGGGCTTTTGCCTATGGGCTAGAGCTTTTTGTACGGAAAAACGAAGGGCGCTTAAATGGTTTTGTTTCCTACACACTCTCGCGCATTACCAAAGTGATTGATGTAGACCAAACCCTAGAGGGCGTAGAGATCTTTCCAGCCAAATACGACAAAACCCATGATATTGCCGTGGCACTAAGTTACGATGCATCCAAGCGGGTAAGTCTGGGGATGAACTTTGTGTACGCCACGGGTCTTGCAGCCACCTTTCCCTCGGGTAAGTTCTTCTACAAAGGCGTATTGGTGCCTACCTACACCGCAAGAAACGGAGCTCGGTATCCGGCATACCACCGCCTGGACGTAAGCTGCACGCTGCGCGACAAGCCCAAGTTTAATAAGCGAGGCGAGCCCAGAAAATTCCAGGGCGAGTGGGTGTTTAGCGTTTACAACTTGTACAACCGCCACAATACCTACCTCATTAACTTTAACCAAAACCCAGAGAATCCCAACCAGGGCGTCCAAGCCGAAAAGTTTTACCTATTCCCCATTATTCCATCGGTAACCTATAACTTTAAATTCTAATGGCAGGAAAATACGCATACATCCTTGGTTTCGTGTGGATTTTAGTTTCCTGCACCGAACCCATAGACCTCGATCTTAACACCGGTGAAAACATTCGACTGGTAGTAGATGCGGAGATTGACAACCTGGAAGCAGCCGATACCATATACCTTACCTACACCACCAACTTTTTTGAGGAAGGCGGTCCGCTACCTGCAACGGGAGGAGCTGTAACGGTAGCACGGGGAGACTCTACTTTTACCTTTACCGAGTTGGGTGCCAGTGGAAAATACTACAGCCCCGAAGGTTTTGTAGGACGCGAGAACTTTGAGCACCGCTTAGCCATTGCTATCGATGGCGCTACGTACACCGCTACCAGCTTTATGAAACCCCAAATAACCATAGACACCCTCACCTCGGTATTTGTAGAGGGCGAAGGGCCCTTTAGTGATGAGGGCTATCGCATTGGTATTTCCTTCCAGGACCCACCCGGACAGCGCGATTATTACTGGTTTATCGATTACGTAAACGGCTTTAACGAATACACCAATGTTTTTGAGTATGGCGCGCTTTTTAATGACGAAATTGTAAATGGCCGCTACCTCAACAACATAGAATACGGAACCTTTGATTTAGAACCCAACGACACCCTAACGGTAGATTTACGCGTTATAGATAAACAAGTAGAAACCATAGTCAGCGCCATAGGCTTTGAATCGTTTGATAGTGGACTTTTTGACGGCACACCCAGTAATGTCCCTACCAATATTTCGGGAAATGCGCTGGGACTTTTTACCGCGTACTCCGTATCCAGAAGGTCTGTTGTAATACAACCATGATATGTTAAACCAGGTACTCGTTTGGCTATTTAAAATAAACGGCTGGAAGGTAAAGCAGCCCGAGTTTAAAGAAGCACACCACTGCGTATTGGTGGGTGCACCCCATACCAGCAATTGGGACTTTGTTTACGCCCTGGCTGCCATGCGTATTCTAAAAATACCCATGCGCTACCTCATAAAGAACAGTTGGCTAAAACCTCCATTTGGTTGGTTTATTAAACCCACAGGCGCTATCGGGGTAAACCGCTCCGTAAAAACAGGGTTGGTTGAAGAGGTGGCCGAGCTTTTTTCCACCCATAGTGAGTTGGCCCTCATTGTCACTCCAGAAGGAACTCGCAAAAAAATGCCGACCATAAAATCGGGTTTTTATCACATGGCGCTAAAAGCCGATGTACCCATCGTATTATCCTACTTGGACTACAAAAACAAAGAAGCTGGAATTGGCATGGTACTGGACCCAAAAATGGGCTACGAAGCCGTGCTTAAGGCTATGGTTGCGTACTACAGCAATATTCCCGCTTGCTACCCCGAAAACAACACCTTTATTGGATTAAAACCATGAGAACGCTCGTATTCGTTGGCCTTTTTGGCGTACTACTTTCGGCTTGTGGGCTGCAAGTAACTTCAAAAGAACCCCAAAAAATAAAGGGGCTTTCCTTGGTAGGTAGCCGCGCGTTACCCTCCGACTCTTGCTGGCAAGGAATTTTGGACGTAGGTGCTACCAGTATTACCCTTATGCCTTACGCGTACATGCAAGAGGGAAGCGATACCCTCATCACCCAAACCAATTGGCAGTGGGAAGGCGAATCCTTCGATGGCATAGAAACCTGTATCCAACAAGCCCAGGAGCGCAGTATTATACCCATCATCAAACCTCATTTGTGGATCGGTGGTGGAGCCTACACCGGGCAACTAAGCTTTGAAGACAGCATTGCCAGAAAACATTGGAACCTCCAGTTCATTGAATACATCTCTGGCTTTGCGAAGCTCTCTGAAAAATATAAACTCCCCTACTTCATCTTTGCTACAGAAATGCAAAGCATGTGGGAGGATAGCCCAGAAGATTTCCTGACACTGATAGCCGCATGTCGCAAGGTGTATTCGGGCAAGCTCATCTATGCGGCCAACTGGGACGAATACGATATGCTGCCTTATTGGGACAAGATTGACGTAATGGGCATCAACGCTTATTTCCCCTTAGAAAATGCGGCCAAAGCCCGCGACAAGTGGAAGCGTCACAAGGTGTACATTCCCACCTTTGCCAAGCGCTTCAGCAAGCCCGTGATGTTTACTGAGTTGGGCTATCGCAGTATCATAAACCCATTTAAAGAACCTTGGGTATCGGATACCGATGAAAGTCCCAACCAAGAGGCGCAGGCCGAAGCCTGGCGCATCTTTTTTGAAGAGGTGTACCATGAACCCTGGCTACAAGGTGTTTTTGTTTGGAAGTGGTTTCCCCACCACAACTCACGCGGATCGGAAAACGGTTTTACTCCCCAGGGCAAACAGGCCGAGCAGGTTATTGCGGAGTATTTTAACAAGAAGTAACCTCGGTTTTTATCCGAGTTATTGCAATTAGGCAATCCATCCTTACGGAACCCATTGCCACCTAGTAGGCTTGTCCTTGCGTTTTTTGTTGTGTGTTGGCCTGCTCCTTTTTGGCTAAATTGTCCCTAATGAAGGCAATTATGGATTAGGGAGGTAAAAGTACCCATGTCAAACCGGATTGAGATTTACACAACATTAGAAGGAGATGAAGTTGCAGTACATTTTGAAAAAGACAACGTCTGGCTTTCTCAAAATGAAATCGCCTCTCTTTTCGGACAAACAAAACAAAATATTAGCCTACACATAAGAAACTGTTTTCAAGAGGGCGAATTGGAGGAAGCCTCAACTGTCAAGAAATCCTTGACTGTTCAAAAAGAAGGAAACCGAAAAGTTAAGCGAAACATCCTCCATTACAACTTGGACGTGATCATTTCGGTTGGATACCGCGTAAACTCAAAAAAGGGCACACAATTTAGAATGTGGGCCACTGAAAGGCTCAAATCCTATTTGGTTCATGGTTATGCTATCAACAAAAAGCGCCTGGAGCAGAAGGAGATGCAGGTCAACCATCTTAAGACGGGCATTCAGATCCTTAGTCGTGCCTTGGAAGAAAAGGCAACCGAGCCAGGACACGACTGGCTTTTGCAATACGCCACGGGCCTCGAACTGTTAGATGACTACGACCACGAAGAACTGGATACCTCCGGAAAAAGCAAGCTACCCGCAGTATACCCAAGTATTTCCGAGTACGTAGCAATAATTGATGCTATGAAAGCAACTTTTAAAACAGCCGTTTTTGGTGTTGCAAAAGACAAAAGTTTCGAAAGTGCTGTTGCCCAGATTGCTCAGGGATTCGGTGATGTAGATGCGTATCCTTCTTTAGAGGAAAAGGCTGCCATGCTTCTTTACCTAGTCACAAAAAACCATGCCTTTGCAGATGGTAACAAACGCATCGCTGCTTCTTGTTTTTTGCTTTTTCTGGACAAAAACCAACTGCTAACCAACGAACATAATAAACCCATAATAAGCAACGAGGCCTTAGCTAGCTTAACGCTCTTTGTAGCCTCCAGCAAACCCGAAGAGATGACCACCGTAAAAAACCTCATAGTAAGTGTCCTCAACAGAAATCAACTTACCTAGCACACAACCCCCAAAGCCAGCGCATCCAACTACAATATTCCCTAGTTTTAAAGGCCTTAAAATACTGTTCTAATGCGCGCAAAATACGGCTTACTTCTTCTGTCTCTAGCACTATCCTTTACGATGTTAAACGCTCAATCTCCAGGGCAACAGGCCATGCAAGACCTATCTTTTCTTGTAGGTGAGTGGGTTGGAACCTCTGGCAGTTTTGAAAATGGAGAAAAAATATCGGAAGTCCCTGCTTTTGAAAGCATCCAATACGATTTGGATAACCACATCTTGGTTATCCAACTTAATTCTGAAACCCTTCAGTTGCACACCATAGTTAACTACCATCCTGCCGATAGCACCTATTACTACCACGCTTTTTCTAAAAGCGGTGGCGGAAAACTGCCTGCCAAGCTCGAAGCTCCCGGTCGTTTGGTAGTACAGGCCAACGAAAACAAACGCTACATTTTTGAAGCATTACCGGCTGGTGGCTTTCGCGAGTATGGCGAAAAGCGCAGCAACGGATCTTGGCAGAAATACTTCGAAGACCGCTTTGTGAATACGCAGTAGGCTGAGGACATTTTTATGTAGTTTTAGCCCATACCCATGCCAATCACCATGCCCAAATCGCGATTGATTCTATTACTTGTGGCTTGTAGCCTTACATTATCAGCTTGTAAAGTAGGCCGCTATATATTCTACAACTTTGCCGACATTAACGATCATAAAAAGTTCCCTGCACGAGAGATAGCACGTGCCAACACCAGCTTTCAGTTCCACACTGCTAAGAAACCCCGTACGCCCAAAAACTTTACTGTAAACGGTACGGAGGTCTCTTTTGATGATTATTTAGAAGACAACAAAACGGTTGCGTTTCTAATTATTCAAGACGACAGCATACACTACGAAAAGTACTGGCGCGGCTATGAGGAAGCTTCCATTGTTCCTTCTTTTTCCGTGGCCAAATCGGTAGTTTCTATTTTGGTAGGATGTGCTATAGAGGACGGGCTCATACCTTCAGTCAATGTGCCTATAACGCAATACATCCCCGAGCTTAAAGACCAGGGCTTTGAGAAGGTTACCTTGGAACACGTACTGCAAATGACCTCAGGACTGGATTACAACGAAAGCTACTCCAACCCCTTTGGCGATGCCGCTACCTTTTACTACGGACGCGATCTTAGAAAAGCCGTTTTTGATATGGAATTAGAAACTAAGCCCGGAACCCGATTTCGCTACCAAAGCGGCAACCCGCAAATGCTGGGCTTGGTGTTAGACCGCGTGCTGGGCGAAAAAACCGTAAGCCAATACCTACAAGAGAAAATTTGGAAGCCCCTAGAAATGGAGTATGATGCCTCTTGGAGTTTGGATAAAAAGAAAAACGGACTGGAAAAAACCTTTTGCTGCATCAACGCTCGGGCACGGGACTACGCAAAAATAGGGCGGCTCTATCTTAACGATGGCGCATACCAAGGCCAGCAAATTGTTCCTAAAGATTGGGTAGCGCAATCTACTAAAGTAGATACCACCAACGGCAGCGCGTGGAACTACCAATACCAGTGGTGGCTGCCCACACGCAATGGCGATTTTTCGGCCGAAGGTATTTTGGGTCAATATATATACGTAAATCCAGAGAAAAATCTCATCATCGTAAGACTCGGTAAAAATTGGGGGAAAGCTCCATGGAAAAAAGTCTTTACCAGCCTGGCTGAAGCTTATCCCGCTTCTTAAACCGAAAAATATTTTACCATGCCTGCACCCGTTTCCAGGTTTCTTACCAACCTGTGCACCGATGACATCTTGGCTAGCAAACACTTTTACACCCAACTGTTTGCCTTTGAGGTACAATACGAGAGCGACTGGTTTATTCAACTGTTTACGCAAAACATGGAGTTGGGACTCATCCTCCGCACCAGCGAGTTCATTCCAAGTGCATTTCAAAAATTACCACAAGGCATGTATCTCACCCTGGTTGTAGATGCTGTGGATGCCGTATTCGAGAACGTCCAAGAGCTGGGATACCCTGTGGTACAACCACCCCACGATACCGTTTACGGCCAAAGACGCTTGCTGATAAAAGACCCCAGTGGTACGTTGGTAGATGTATCCGCTCCCATTAAAAACTTTACATTTCAAGATCCAACTCCATAGCTATGTGCAACTCGTTTTCTAAGTACTTTTTGTCTGCAGCTTTAAGCTTCATGATTTTATTGACAGCGTGCAACAGCAATTCTGCACCGGAGCACGAAAATAAAGCAACCAAAAAGTGGCCTGTAAATGCCGAGATGAAACCCCATATTTCCAAAGCGCAAGAACAGCTCACCGTATTTTTAGATCAGCAAGACACCAACTTTAGTAGCCTGGCACAAGAACTGGAGGTGCAGAACACTGCGCTTATCGAAAGCTGCACCATGAAAGGAGCAGCCCACGATGCCTTGCACGACTGGTTGTACCCCCACATGCAACTTTTAGGCAGATTGAGCAAAGCAGAAAACTACGAGCAAGCCAGGCCGATAATAACGCAACTGGACAGTTCCTTTTTGGCCTACCGCAAACAGTTCCAGTAGCCTCTTCGCTAGCTCCTATGCAACGCACCCGCATCCTTACGCTCATTGTGCTGGCGCAATTTTGTTGCACCTCGCTTTGGTTTGCGGGTAATGCCATAACGCCCCAACTCATTGCCAATTTTGGATTGGATAGCGCAGCCTTGGGCCACCTTACGGCCGCGGTGCAATTCGGTTTTATTGTAGGTACTTTACTGTTTGCCGTACTCAACATAGCCGACCGTTTTTCTCCCTCCAAAGTGTTTTTTATTTGTGCCTTGTTGGGAGCAGCCGCAAACTTGGGAATGCTTTTACCTTACAATACCTTATACACTTTGCTACTCACCCGTGGTCTTACCGGCTTCTGCCTTGCGGGGATCTATCCGGTAGGAATGAAAATAGCAGCAGACCACTTTGAGCAAGGACTGGGTAGGTCACTCAGCTATTTGGTAGGAGCTCTGGTTTTGGGCACCGCTTTTCCGCATGCCCTGGCGCAGTTTGGCAATGTTATCCCGTGGCACATGGTAGTTTGTAGCACCACCCTTTTGGCAGTTTTTGGTGGAAGCCTCGTACGTTGGGGAGTACCTAACGGACCCTTTCGCAACGGTACAGTTGCGGTACAACTCCATGCCTTCTTTACGGTTTTTCGCAAGCGTTCCTTTCGTGCTGCGGCCTTTGGCTATTTTGGGCATATGTGGGAGCTGTATGCCTTTTGGGCCTTTGTACCGGTAATGCTGGGTGGATACCTGGCTGCGCATCCCACCGCCCATTTTAATATTTCCTTGTGGTCTTTCTTAATCATTGGCGTGGGTAGCATGGCCTGTGTTTTGGGCGGATGGGCTGCCCAGCGTTGGGGCACGCAAAAGGTAGCCTTCTGGGCCTTGCTTCTCTCGGGTTTATGTTGTCTGCTGGCTCCTTGGGCGATGGCATCCTTTGATTCTGCCGCCTTCTTAGGCTTTCTCTTATTCTGGGGCATGGCGGTTATTGCAGATTCGCCCTTGTTTTCTACCCTCGTGGCACAACGCGCACCTGTAACCAGCAAAGGCACGGCACTAACTATTGTAAATTGCATAGGCTTCGCCATTACCATTGTGAGTATACAATTACTCAATGCACTGCACGAGGCTGGTTTGGGAAATTCCCTTTATCTTGTTCTGACGATAGGTCCCGCCTTGGGCTTAACGGCATTAGCCTTATCGCCAGACCGAAAAAAAGAATAACCATGCTCCGCTTGCAAACCAAGCCATACCGTATTGCAATAGCGCTTCTTGTTACCACAGGCCTTTTTGCTACCGCGGTTTTGGTGCTGCACATGCCCCACATGCTGCAGCGAACCCATATGGCACTGGCCGTAAGTTTGGATTTGGTCGTTACCATTCCCCTAATTTACCTTCTGCTTATTCGCCCCACACGGCTGCCCAACCTATCAGTTGTTCCTGTTATGCTTTTGGGCTTAGTACTGGGGTTGCAATTACTCCCCGAAAGCCAACGGCACTATTTACTCCACTACCAAAACTATGTCCTACCCGCTATAGAACTAAGTGTGCTTGCCGTGGTGGTATATAAAGTGCGCAAGGCTTTAACTCAGCTTCGCAAAGCTCAAGAAGCGCACCAGGACTTTTTTACTGCCCTTTTGATGACCTGTAAGAAAATGGTTCCTAAACTGGCTGCACTGCCTTTGGCCATGGAGATTGCGGTGTTTTATTACGGCTTTGTAGTCTGGAAAAAGCCCGCAGCAAGTAACAGTACCTTCAACTACCACAAAGAGAGTGGCATCGTAGCCCTTTTAGCCGTTGTACTCTTTTTAATTGCAGTGGAAACTCTAGTTTTTCATTTGCTGTTGCAGCGATGGAGCCTCCTTGCCGCCAACATTGCACTGGGTGTAAGCCTGTATTCAGGACTTCAATTCTGGGGCTTCCTCAAATCCATAATCTATCGCCCCATAGAAATAAAGGAGGGTGTTTTGTATTTGCGTCACGGCATTATTTCGGAGCTGGAAGTACCGCTAACCGACATTGTTTCTGTAGAGCAAACCCAAAAAGATCTTTCTCCGGAATTGAGCATACAGAAATTATCTGTACTCGGTAGCTTAGAGCCACATAACCTTATCCTTACTTTTTCTCAACCGGCAGCACTTCGCAAGCTATACCGAAACCAGCGTAATGTGTCTGCTATAGCATTGCACCTAGATGATCCTACAGGGTTTATTTGCGCTCTTCATGAGTATAGGGCATCCCCATAGCATCCCAAGTTTCGTATTCTAAAAAAAGATAAAGCTTATTTAGACTGATTTAATATTGTGCTATTTTTGCCGGCATGAATACGCAACTTCACACCTCCGTTGACGCAATCATGCCCGCTTGCATGCTTTGCGTTCGCTCTACTGAGCTTTTTGCCAAAAAGAAGTGTTGTAAGAAATACAAAAAAGGCAAGCGTTGCGGGAAATGTCCCAAACGTTAATCTTTTCGCTTCGGTAGTTTCCTTTTTAATTGTTACCATTGGCGAAAAACAAGGGAACCATGACTACAGTAACTAAAGAAATACTTCCTGGAACAGGCTTAGAAAAGCTTCGTTTTGGAATGGATCGCACCCAAGTGAAACAACAACTGGGCGAGCCCGATGAAATTGAACAGTTTGAAGAAGAAGACAGCGGTGAAGTGCTGAACGAGGCATGGCACTTTGACGACCTAGAGTTGTCGCTTTCTTTTGATAAAGACGAAGACTGGCGTTTGAGCACCATCTCCGTAAGCAACCCGGATTTTACCCTACAAGGCGAAAATGTTATCGGCCTGTTGCAAGAGGATCTTATTTCCATGATAGAGCGTCTGGAATTGGGAGCTCACGAATCCGAAGAATGGGCTAATGAGGACGAAGATGAAGAAAACCAAATCGTAGTCGCCATACCCGAGCGCAGCATCAATTTTTGGTTTACCGCAGGCAAGGTAAGCGAAGTGCAGTGGGGACCGCTGTACACCGCAGACGACCAAACCATTTGGCCAAATTAAACGCTAAAACACAATTTTTGAAGGGGCCTCGAGCCCCTTTTTTATTTGTTGCCCTTACTGCTACGCAATGGATGCGAGCACCATGCACGGGAACTAGTTGAATACTAGACGAACCATAAGTTGCAGGTACTGCGCTTTAGCCGCACTCTCACGCAAGTTTTCCTCATCAATTTTCGCAGTATTGCTTAACGCAAAAGAGTACCGAAGGCCGGTTTTGAGCTTGGGTAAGGGGGATACAAAAATTCCTACCAAACCCGACATTTCGAGGTTGTTGTACGCATCTTCATAAATCGCACGGGCAGAAATATCTGGATTGCTTGAAGTGTACGTTTCGCTGAGTTTGGCAGAAAACTCGGGTCCCGCAGAAATAGACACCACATTAAGAATGTGCAAATTGGCCAATACAGGAATACTTAAATAGCCTACTTTATTGGTGAAAGTTACTCCGCCCTGGGCTGAAGCACCGTTTCCAGAAACCACCACATTATCAATGGTAACCTTACCCCCTTTTTCTAAATAGCCCGGTTCAAAAGACAAGCCGAAAACAGGGGTAAACCTCCGCTCTAGGAACAGGTGTGCGCTATAGCCCACCACTACCTCGGTATCAAAGGTGGTTGCATCCTCGTAATTTTCCTTAGCCAGCAGCCCGCTTCCTTGTATGCCCACTTTCCACTGCGCAAAAAGAGGAAAACTTAGAATAAAACCCAGAAAACCCACGAATAGCAACTTCATCCTTCTTGTTTTAACCAGCAAACTTAACTATTAATGGCAAGGCGCTGTATGGTTTTTTGAATTCCATGAGCGAAATTTTTGGCCGCTTCTGGGTGCAGTCTCAACCACAGTTCAGGTTCTATAAGTTCTAGCTCTGCCAAGCAAGGAAAACCCGCATTGTTCCACATCACATCCACCCGGGCATAGGTATGCTGACAGGGTGTTTTTTGCAATACCAAATCTGCAAACGTTTTCATGTCTTGGGGTGGATTTACTTTCTCGAAACTTCCTCCAAAATCGTCTTGTACCCGAAAATCTCCAGGCTTGGCCTTCTTTAAAACCGCGTGGCTATATCTTCCCCCAAAATACATCAATGAGTACTCCCCTTTTTCCAATACCGGGTGTTGAAATGCTTGAATTAGCATATCCTCTTTTGCTACTAATTTTTGAAAACGCTCCTCGTAGTTGGATACCTGCGATTGGGCAAACTTGTAGGTCTCTCGAGCAGCTCCGCTAACTGCGGGTTTTAAGATGACCGTGTCCCAGCCCGCTTCCTTCACCATGCGCTCCAGTGCGCATTCCATGCCCGCCTCAAGAAATTTACCCTCGGGTATGGCTACACCCAATTCCTCCAACTCAAATAGGTAACGCTTATTGATGTTCCAGCTAATGGTTTCGGGTGGATTGACGATGGGCAGCTTTTTCGCGGTAGCTGCCAACCAGGCAGAAAATTCCTGGTACCGGTGAAAATAATCCCATGGTGTGCGAAATACCGCAAGGTCATACGATTTCCAATCTATATTGGAGTTGCTCCATGAAACGCGTACAGCGGATATACCACAAGCTTCGAGCTCCGCCATTAACGCCTGGTCATCTTCCAGAATTTGCTGTTCGTAGGGATTGCTGATGTCTGGGACCTCGTATCGGTCTTCGGTAATTAACGCTATATGCATTTTGCTTTCGGTTTGCGCATTGGATTAAACATTCCAAAGTTCCTTTTTCTCAGACATCCCTTAAATTTTACCTTTTCATGGTTTAACTGCCAATTATATCCGATAACTGGCCTTTTACTAATTTTATTACCTTGTACCGTCCATTATATAATCCCTAAACCTGATTTACATGAACTTTAAAAAATTATTTGCTTTAGCAGGCTTCCTTCTACCGGTTACGTGGGGGTATGGTCAGCTCAGTAATGACGTCTGTGCCAATGCGGAAACCGTCCCAGCCGCCTCGGATTTTTCGTGTGACCCCATATCAAAAACCTTTGTAGGTGCGCAAGCCGAGAGTCGTCCCGACTCGTGCAACGGAGAAGCGAGTCCGGCTGCCTACGACCAATGGTTTCAGTTTGAGGCCGTGCGAGATACCCATATTGTAGATGTAGAAACCTTTGCGGGTGATGGATTTCAACAAACCGGTGCTGTAGTAGTTGTGTATGATGCTTGCCGAGGGAACATTATAGGCTGCAGCAACCCCAACCTTATAGGTTTTGGTGGATTTGTGTTTGCCCAAGCCGGGGTTACCCGTGTATTCCTAGAAAATCTTTCGGCTGGAAACAACTACCAAGTGCGCGTGTACAACTACGGAGATACCTTGCCTCCACCCGAACAAAGCGACTTTACCATTTGCGTTTACAGTCCGGCACCGGTTCCAGAAAATGACTCGTGCTCGGTAGCCCAGCTCCTGGCAGTAAACGATTCTTGCGAAGCCGTTCCTGGAACAGTAAATGGAGCTTCGCAGTCCGCGGCTGCATACGATTGCGGTGATCTTGCTGCCAGCGAAACTGCATTTGATGTGTGGTACCAGTTCAATGCCGAAACCCCCAATACCATTGTACGCGTTGCCCCCGCAAATGACAGCACACCCGATTTAGCACCAGTGATTGAGTTGTATGACGATTGCGAAGGCAGCCCCATTGCCTGTGCGGGACCCCAAGAAATTCCATTCTTTGGAGTACTTCCTGGCACGGTAACTTTAAATGCCAGTGGCCTATCGGCTGCAACTACTTATTATGTCCGCGTTCACCATTACGGTGAAGAACGCCCGTTGGATGGTGACTTTAACATCTGCGTTTTCAATGCACCACCTCCACCCGTTAACGATACCTGTACAGGAGCTACCGAAGTTTTGGTAGGTGATACCTGCGACCCCATAACAGGAACGCTGGCTAGCGCCAACCAAGAATCCGAACCTTTGCTTTGCGACACCACCAGCCCTAGCGCCTTTGATGTGTGGTACCGCTTTGAAGCCGACCAAAGCACCCAGATTATTGAGGTTAGCCCCCAGGGCGGTGGTTTTGGAGATGGTGTAGCTCCAGTGATTGAGCTGTACGATGCGTGCGATGGTGCCTTTTTAGACTGTGCTCAGCCGCAGGTTATCCCTGGATTTGGGGCCATACCAGGCGTGACTACCCTTGAAACCTCGGATTTAACTGAAGGAAACAGCTATTGGTTTCGCGTATATCATTTTGGTGACGCAGTACCCGATGCTCCCGAGATTTCGGTTTGTGTGTACAATCCTCCCCCACCGCCAGCCAACGACTCCTGTATTAATGCAACGGCTATAACACAGGCCGCAACCAAAGCCGACTGTGAAGCCACTACGGCAACCACCATAGGAGCTACGGCTTCCGACAAATCGAGCTCCTGCGATATGGCCGGAATGGATGATGATGTATGGTTTTCTTTTACCGCAACCGACAGTCGTGCCGTTGCTTTTGTAGATAATAAGTCATTTGATTTGTTTGGTAGTAACATGGGCTTTGCCCTATACGAAAACGACTGCAATGGTGCAGAGCTCAATTGCCTCGAAACCACGGAAGCAGATTCTGCAATCTTTGTAAATCTTGCTGTGGGAAATACCTACCTCCTTCGCGTATTTACCGATGTTGACGATGCTAATGGAGACTTTGACCTGTGCGTGTATACGCCACCTGCAGGTCCCGAAAACGACTTGTGCTCGGGTGCTATAACAGTGCAAGCCACTACCGATGAAACCTGCAACCCTACCGATGGTGTTTTCTCAAACGCTACGCAGGAATTTGCCCCCGATTCCTGTGGCGAGTACCGCAGTGATAATGCCTTTGATATTTGGTATCAGTTTGTTGCCCTAAGCGAGAGCCATGTGGTTGAGGTAACAACGCCACAAACTGGCGGTTTCCAAGGAGGAACAGGGGCTGTTGTAGAAGTATACGATGCCTGCGATGGCAATAAAATTGCTTGCGGTAATCCAACCATTATTGAATTTCAAGGTTTTGAAATTGTACAAGCTGGAACCACCACAGCACTGGCCGAAGACCTCACTATTGACGATACCTATTACGTACGGGTATACAACTATGGTGATAGCCTACCGCCCGAAGGTCAGGAAGATTTTACCATTTGCGTTAAAGGCCCTGTTGCGCCCGTGGAAA
This sequence comes from uncultured Flavobacteriales bacterium, assembly GCA_964627445.1. Taxonomy (GTDB): domain Bacteria; phylum Bacteroidota; class Bacteroidia; order Flavobacteriales_D; family Luteibaculaceae; genus Luteibaculum. Next base: position 202,354 of record CAZVJF010000002.1, read on the forward strand.
ACGATATCTGTGTAGCGGCTATCGACTTGCCGGTAAACGACTCTTGCGTTACCACCGCGGGGTCTTTGAATGGTGCTACCGAAGAAAATCCTTCCGTTGCCTGCGAGCCTGAAGATGCAAGCCCCAGCGCTGTGGATGTGTGGTACTCGTTTACCGCAGAAGCTAGCTCACAATTTGTAGAAGTGGGCCCAGTAGCGTTTTCGCTAAATGCAATCGCTCCCGTTATTGAGCTTTTTGAGAGTTGTGAAGGATCCCCAATAGCTTGCGCCAACCCAAATATTACTGGATTTGGTGCTATTCCTGGAACCACCGTACTGAATGCAACAGGTTTGACGGTTGGCACTACGTACTACATCAGAACCTACCACTACGGAGATGCAGCTCCTACCGATGGCGATTTTACCGTGTGCATTTATAATGACCCCGACTTGGGTATTTCATCGCGTTCTGTATTTGCGGGTACCTCAATACATCCCAACCCTGCAAGCCACAGCTTGCACATAACACTAGGACCCAACGTGATGGCGGGTAGCGTAGCGTATACCGTTTACAACGCGGCTGGTGCCGTGGTTTTGCAAGCAACTTCGAATAACCGCGCTAAGGTAACCTTGCCAGTTGCCAACTTAGATGCCGGTATGTACTCGGTTGCTATAACAAACGGCAAGGAACACTATCGAAGCAAATTCATTAAATTGCAATAAACCCAACCCAAATCCATAAAAAAGGGCGATCTCTTCCGAGATCGCCCTTTTTCAATTCGATACGAGCTTAATTAAGGCTGTACGCACATAAAAGGAGCTTCGGTGTACTGTGGAACGGTCAAGCACTTGTACAACGGCAAGGTATCTAACTCCTTGTTTCCTCCTTTTACGGCACCAGCCTCATTGTGTTGGAGCGTAGTATTAAAGCTTTTCACTTCAATCTCCGAGATTTTCAATCGCTTTTTCATAGTAGGGATTTTTAATTTGCTTCAATGTAAAGACTAAATTTATTGAGCCAGTCGTTTCCAGATAAAAACTAAACCCTAATCTTGAAAACTAAACTTATACCAGCCCTTTTCCTAGCGATAACACTTCCCGTGCTTCTTGCATGCCTAAAAGAAAACCGGCAAGAACAAAAGTGTCCCGATAACCTAATCTGTACCGAGGTTTTTATTACCATTCCCGTAGCCGTGGTAGATTCGCAACAAAACCCCGTAGTGCTGGACTCCCACCGTACCACCAATCCCTCCAAGGCTGCAGTACTCGTACAACAACGCGTTGAAGCGGCCACTGATTTTGGTTATCCAGTGGTTACGGATGCAGAAATCAAACTCCTGAGCTTAGAGGGCGACTCGCTGCTTTTCCAAGGTTACCGCGGAGGGCAGGAGGTAGCCCGTGGTTCTTTTTTCATCAACCACGATTGTTGCCATGTAAACAAGCTAAGTGGACCCGACACGCTGCTTATCGACCTGTAATGCAATACATCAAAACATTTGCTAGCTCTTAGCAATATATTTCTGCAACACCACTTCTTTTAGTAGTTTGTGGAACAAATATTAAAACCCATGCGCATCCTTCTCTCGGCACTTTGTTTGGCCATTTCCACCCTATCCTTTGCCCAGATTTCTGGCAATTGGCAAGGCGACCTTGCCTTCCAAGGACAACAAATTCCTTTAGTTTTTCATATTGTACAAGATGGAAGCGGATACAGCGCTACCCTAGATAGCCCCGAACAAAATGCCAAAGGCATAGCGGTTTCCACCGTAGATTATAAGGGCGGCCGCCTTTCCATGGAAATAAGCGCTATGCGCGCTAAATATGTGGGCACCTTAGCAGGAGATAAAATTACGGGCACTTTTGAGCAAGCTGGCCTGAAATTTCCGCTAAACCTGGAGCGTGTAGCGAAATACCAGAAAAAAGTAGTGGAGCGGCCCCAAGATCCCAAGCCTCCTTTTCCCTACGCCATACAGGAGGTTACTTTTATGAATGACACCGCCAACATACAGCTGGCAGGAACCTTAACCATACCCGAAAATTGCGATGGCTGTCCGGCTGTAGTGCTGATCAGCGGGAGTGGACCCCAAGACCGAAATAGCGAAATTATGGACCACCGCCCTTTTTGGGTTTTAGCCGATTATTTAAGCAAAAGTAATATTGCCGTACTGCGTTTCGATGATCGGGGTGTTGGAGAAAGCGAAGGCCAGTTTAAGTACGCTACCACCGAAGATTTTGCCACAGATGCAGCCGCAGCGCTAGACTTTCTTAAAACCTTTCCAGCCATAGACTCAAACAACCTGGGGCTCATTGGCCATAGTGAAGGCGGCTATGTGGCCACCATGCTCGCTGCCAACCGCGAAGATGTTGCCTTTACGGTACTATTGGCCTCTCCCGGTGTGCCCGGAGCCCAAATTTTATTGGAGCAGCAAATGGCCGCGGCTGAAAATGCCAGCCTAAATCCCAAACAAGAAAAAGATCTAAAAAGCTACTATAAAGGACGCATGAATATTGTGCTAAAAACCCAAAGCAAGCAGGAAACCAAAACCCAGCTAGAGCAATACGCCAAGAAGAATTTCAAGAAACTTCCGCCCGCAACGCGACAAATGGGTGTGGAAAAATACAGCGAAGCCGAGGTTGCAGCATTTACAGACCCTTGGTTGAAGAAATTTGTAAGCTATGACCCCCGAACCGATTTAGCCAGTATTACTAAACCCATACTCGCTATTAACGGTAGGCTGGATACGCAAGTGCCATCCATGCAAAACTTGGTGAGTATAAAAACGGTAACAGAGAATGCGGGCAACGCCAAGGTAGATACGGTTTCGTATGAGGGGCTGAATCATTTATTTCAACCCGCTGAAACGGGAGCCGTTATGGAATACCGCATGATAGACACCACTTTTGATTTAAAAGTGATGCAGAAAATAGGTACCTGGATAAACCAAACCACGGGAGCGCTGTAGCTTGGCATTTTCTGAGGCATACCTCCTCCCTAAACATAGCCACAGCAAGGTCGACACTTTAGATGCTGCATCGTGTACAGAGGCACTTACCGAACTGCGGCATACCTTGGCTAAAGCATTATTGCAATTGCATCAGCGCGATACGCACGGACTAATTGTTGTGCTTCAAGGGATGGATGCCAGCGGCAAAGACGGCATTATCCGCAGAAACTTTCGGCATGTAGACCCTGAGCTTTTCCAGGTAGCAGCGTTTAAGATGCCAACGCCCACCGAATTGGCTCACGATTTCTTATGGCGCATACACCCCCACTGCCCTCCACGCGGTAGGACTACAATATTTAACCGATCTCATTACGAAGATGTGCTTGTGCCTGGGGCCTACGGTAAGGAGCCCGAATCTGTTTTATTAGGCAGAATGCAAAGCATAATAGACTTTGAGGCGCATCTGCAGCGCAACCACACCCACTTGCTGAAGTTCTTTCTTAATATCTCCTATGAAAAGCAAGGCTTAAAAATAGCTGAACGCCAGACCAACCCCGCCAAACAACACAAGTTTAAACCCAGCGACCTTACCAACCGAGAACACTGGGAGCCGTTTATGGAGCAGTATCAACGCATTTTTAAACACTGCGAAAGCAGAAGTCCATGGTACAACATACCTTGCGATATAAAGTGGCAAAAAGACTATGTTTTCCTACGTATTATTATTGAAAAGCTAACGCTGCTCAATAAATAGTCGAATCGAATACGCTGAGTACCTGACTGCTTTCATTCATCCATAAAAATTAGAAAACCAGCGGTCATTTTACAGCTTTCGTCCAATTTCCACGGCACCATTCCGCTCATTTTAGAATCAAAGAATCCATATTAGGATGGTATAGCATTCCTAGATTTAGGAAAGCTTACCCGCTATATTTGACCACCCTGAAATTTTTCGGTCGTCAAAAAAACCGAATAATGAATCACCATCTTTAACCGATGAATGCCTTAAACCTAATTTTATTCCGATTACCGCTAATCGTTTGTGCTTCAATTTTTGCATTAGCAACACAAGCCCAAATTGAATTCCAAAATCCCAGTTTTGAGGATGGAAATGCTGGCGTATTGGGAGTAGGTTCTAGCGCAGATTCCTGGCCCTTTTGTAATGGTTCTACCGACTGGGAGCCCGGTGCTTTCAACACCCAACCTGCGGCCGATGGACAACACTACCTTGGGTTTTGGGATGGTGGTTCTTCCAATTTTCCAAACATACCCGTTCCCCTCGGGGAAGGTACTATGCAACTGCTGGTGCAAAATGGACAGGCATGTCCGCTGATCACGGGTAAGGAGTATACCTTTGAATTTGACCTTATGTCTAACCCCACCAGCTCCTACAATCCTGGGCATATTGCCGTAGTAGCTGGTTTTGCGGAGTGCCAACCCTCGAAACTCATCTGGCGTAGTAACCAACCTGGGGTAAACCACACCTTAGGAGCTGGGTGGCAACGCTACGAAATTACCTTTACCGCAGACCAAGACTACTCTTGGATTGGCTTTTATGCCATCTCGCAAGGCGGTGGTGGCGACCTACAATGCAGCATTGATAACCTCTCCACCATCACCAAAGTAGACGGGTCCATAGACTTTACCGATGCAACTTGTGGTACTTTAGGAACTATTACCTACACGCCACCACCAAGCGGAATCGGTCCCTACGATTATGCATGGTTTGAGGCAGACCGCACCACACCCATACCCGGCTTAAGCGGGTCCGCTGTTACTGGACTCAATGCCGGAACTTACGTACTGCGCGTTATTGACCAGTCTGAAAACTGCCCCGTCCCTTCTTTCTTTGAGGTAACCATTTCACAAAATCCACCCATTGAAGGATCGGTAACTACGGACAAAACAGAGATTTGTGAAGGGGAAGAGGCCCAATTGGATTTTGTAACCAATGACACTCGTACCTTAATATACAGCTGGAGCCCTACTGCAGGTTTAAGCAACCCCAACATTAAGAATCCTATAGCCACGCCCGAAGCCGATGTTACCTACACCTTAACGGTGCAAGACCCCAATGACGGTAGCTGCACAGAAACCTATGAGATAGAACTGGACGTAACCGAAGTAAACCCCGGTGAAGATGCCGAACTAGATATTTGCGAGGTAGACGATGCCGTAGACCTTTTTACCATTTTGGGCGGAAATCCCGATGCCAACGGAACATGGACCGACCCTAGTGGTGCAGCATTCACCAATCCGTTTAATCCAGCCCAAGACCCTGCTGGTGAATATACTTACACCGTTAGTGAAGGCAACTGCCCTCCAGAAAGTGCTGTAATTACCGTGGTTATTAATACTGTGCCCGATGCAGGCGCAGACATGGCGGGTAGCATATGCCAGTCTGAAACCGGTTTTGACCTCAACACCTTCTTAAACGGAAATCCCGAAGAGGGTTCCTGGGCCATACTTCCAGATCAAGAGGCAGCCGGTAGCGTATCAACAGGGGGCTCTTACAATGCTGAAGCCGGTGAGGCCGGCAGCTATGGTGTAGCCTACATTGTGGATGCCGAGAATGGATGCCCTGCCGATACTGCCATTTTAAACCTCAACGTAGCCGCATCTCCCGAAGCAGAACTGCTAGAGATAGAAGATGTTTGCGAAGGCTCGGACTACACCATTAATTACACGCTTGATGGCGATGCCAACAACTACGAAGTGTATTTCCGCAATAATGGTTTGGGCAATGTGCAGTCGGGTAAAACCAATGGCAACCAAAGCTTTACCGTAGCCTACAGCACCAATTTGCAGGTTCGGTTGGATAGTGTGGTTTCCAATACCGCTCCCTTTTGCGCGCAAGACTACACCGATCAACTCCAAGAGGCAAATGGACTCACTTCTCCTTTAATTGCCATTGATTCGGTTGGATGTGACGTGAACAGCCCCGACATTATCGTGTACTACAAAATTTCGGGTGGAGAAGCTACAAGCTACCAGGTGGCCTTTGATGGCGGGGCTTTTGCTCCCACCAGTGCGAATGCACAAGAGAATTTGGATCCTGGCTTCCATACCATGAAGGTAACCGATGCCAACCTTTGCGAACCTATTGACAGCATTGCATTTACCAAAGCCTGCGATTGTCCTACCAAGCCAGGTACCATGCAAGATGTAGCCGACACCATTACCATCTGTGGTACCGATGCCGTAAGTGCCGCGCACAACAACGATGAGACCTTAGATTTTAACGATGTAAAGTCTTTTGTACTGCACACCAACCCGGGTCAAACTCCAGGTACCATCATCCAAAGCAATGCCTCCAATGCTACGTTTAGCTTTATGCCAGGCATGAGCTATGGCCAGGTGTACTACATTTCTGCCATCGTTGGCGATGATGACGGCTCAGGAAAAGCCAACCCAAGCGCCATGAACGGATGTACCCAAACTGCTCCGGGTGTGCCCGTGATCTGGTACGAAACCCCTGAGGGTTCTGTCTCCATTACGGACACGGAAATGTGTGAAGATCAGCAAATTGAGTTCAACTTCATTTTTACAGCTGGCACCGCTCCTTTTGCAGTGTCCTATGAAGAAAACGGAACGGCTCAAAGTTTCACTGGCTTGTCTTCAGGCGATGCCGCACAACTACCCAACAAAGTGTCTGGATCGTATGCATACACCAACTTTACAGCAACCGATGCCAATGGATGTACGGTTAGCCTCGCCAATCCTACCGAAAATACCGTGGTAGTAAACGATGAGATAACAGCCGAGGTTACCAGCTTAGACTGTGCTGGAGACAACCAGAGCTACACCGTTACTGTATCGCTAAACCTAGGAACCGGCAACTACTTGGTAGATGGCACGCCTATCACCGGAAGTTCTTTCACCTCCAACTCCATCACCAATGGGAATCCGGTGAGCTTTAGCTTTACGGATGACAAAGCCTGCAACACCATAATCATAGACACCGTAAAAACATGCCCGTGTGTTACCGAAGCACCGGCTATGGCCGAAACCGGAAACACCCAGTTTTTCTGCGAAGACCAAACCGCTTCCGTAGCGGTAGCTGGCACGCAACCCAATGGTGAACCCGCTGGTTTTATAGGCGATGCCAACGACACCTGGTCTTACGTATTGAGTACCAGCGCCAATGACCCCATAGAAAATAGGGTGGCAGGATCGCTGCGCAAGACCCCAGACTTTGATTTTTCTGAGTTTCCTGGGCTTAGCCTTGGGCAAACCTACTATGTATGCCCCATAGCACTGGATGAAGACCCATCAAACCCTGGACTGGTAGATTTAACGGCTCCACGCTGTCCGCTGTATACCAAACCTGGCACCCCGATACAGTGGTTGGCACTGCCCACGCTTAGTATCAATGCCGTAGAATCGGAGTTATGCCATGCCGAAACGCCAAAAATAGAATTTGAGATTGCTTCTCCTCGAGCTGTTGCTTTTGATCTGGACAATGGTATAGACCCCGTTGCCAACATTACCAATCAACAAGAGGGTACTACGATTTACGATGGCGTGGCTACAACACCCATTGATGCCCTAACTGCGGTAGCATTTAGTGCAACCAATCCTAGCTTTGCTACCAATACAGGCCAAACTTGTGTGGGAACATGGGACGGCATTTCAGCCGATTTTAACATCCACCCTGTACCTACGGCTGCCTTTAACGATGACGAGTATTTCATTTGTGAAGGTGAAAACTTGAGCAAACTGCAGGTAGCGTTTACGGGGGGAGCCAGCAATTTTGCAACCATATCGCCAACTCTAGGGGAACAACAAGGAAGCGATGGCGAAGCTGTGGACGTATTAGTGACCCGCTTTAACCTCCCAGCGGGTACCAATACCTTTACCTTAGAAAATGTATACCAGGAGATCACTACTTCGGCTGGAGGTACCAAATCCTGCCCAGGGGTTGCGGCTACACCCGCTTCGGTAGATATCGTATCCCAAGCGCTGCCCAATTTGGATATTGCTTTGGACAAAACTGAAATATGCCTTGGTGAAACCGTTACCCTTGACTTTGATGTAGATGCCAACGGTAACCAATTCACGGTATTTGACGCCAACAACACCCCATACGTCATCAACCAGCAAGATGATAGTACTTTCGCACCCACCCAGGATACCACTTTCGTCTTTACCCGAATAGAGCAACCCACCATTTCAGACGAATCGGGTAACGCTTGTGGGCGCGATGTCAATGAGCGCGTTTCTTTGAAAGTAAATTCGTTACCCCTAGGTCTGATCTACGACTTAGACGATGAAATTTGCCAGGGCGACTCTGCGCTGATCTACTTTAAGATCTTTGGAAACGGCCCCTTTACCGTGAATTTCGAGAATACTACTGACGAGAACCCCTTTCAACTAGATTATGAGAATGGTGCGGACTCTGCTTCGGCTTGGGTAACTCCATCGGACAGTGCCGAATTTATATTGCTGAATGTACGCGATGCCAACAGCTGCGATTCCAAAAGAAACGATGGGCAGGCCTATATTCCAGTAAACCCAAACCCAGTACCCGAATTTGAGGCCGTAACGCCCGCTGCCTGTACTCCACTAGTTACCCAACTCAACAATACGACCCCCAGTAACTTGGTGGGATCTGTTTTGTGGGAGGTAGAAGGTACCGGGCTGCAATCCACCGATCTCGTGCCCACCTTTACCTTGGAGGAAATAGGCGATTACGATGTGAGCCTAACCGTTACTTCGCCTCAGACCTGTGTTGGTAAAACCACAATACCGCAGTTCCTAACAGTAAATCCATATCCTGTTGCCGATTTTAATATAGTCGGTTCTCCCACCGTACTGAATCCACAGGTGCAAATCATGGATTATGCTGCTTTGGCGGACAACCACCAGTACTTCCTCGATAGCAATTTCGTAGATCGATCTGCACAACCCTTGCTATCTCTCCCTGGAGACACCGGTACATACAGCATTACACAAATTGTAGGAACCGATGCCGGATGCTTTGATACACTAACGCAACAAGTGACCGTAGAAGACGCACTTTTCATGCACATTCCCAGTGCCTTTACCCCCGATGGCGATGGCAACAACGATGTGTTTAGTCCCTACCACACTGGCTTAGCAATTGAAGATGCCGTACTGCGCATTTACAACCGCTGGGGCGAAGAAATTTTTACCACCGAAGAAAAGCCCTGGACCTGGGATGGCACCTTCCGTGGCCAAGACGTTAGCGTAGGCTCGTACTCCTTTGTGTTTACTTATGTGGTAAGCGATACCGGTGAGCGTCAAACCCAACGGGGCGTGGTAACCTTGTTGCGATAAATCGTAGTGCCATAACCCGCTGAATTTATCTGTGGGAGGAGCTGAGTGTATGCTGGCCAGTACAGCGAATCGCTGTGCCTGGAAACTCCTTCCATACATTGTCGTGGTACAAGCACCTCGCTTCCGTTTGTCCCCATAGCATGAGCGTTTCTCAATCTTCTTACAGGGCATCATTAAACTATTTTACCTGCTTAAGATATTTAACTGGGTGTTAAATCTCGATTATTGTTATAAACGGTACCGCTTTATGACCTATTTTCGTGCGCTGTTTTACTATTTGGATATTGTTTTCTGGCTTTATCCACTTTAAATACCCATGTGAATGAAACGTGCATTGCTTCTTTTTTCCCTGTTATTCGGTTTTCTAGTTCCCTCTTTAAAAGCCCAAGATTTTATTACGGTTTGGGATATGTCCTTAGACTCGGTAAATGCCCCCAGTGGCTGCCTTGAGTTTTATGCGTTTACTGCTGGCACCGTAAACTATACCTGGGAGCTGCAGAATAACCCTTCTGTAAATGGGAGCGGTACTTTTACAGCCAACAATTCGCAAGTGTCAATATGCACGGGACAAGACACTGGGAGAATAGTCTTAAGCATTGCCCCTGCTAATTTCCACCGATTCTATTCCCTTCCTTCGAATGAAGCTGGGAAAAGGTTGATCGATGTTAGCCAGTGGGGGGCTACTTTTTGGACCAGCTGTCTCAATATGTTTTACGGCTGCGAAAACCTCCAGGGCTTTTCTGCCGCTGACGCACCCGATTTGCGCTTTGTAAGCACCATGGCAGGGATGTTTCACGATGCTAAATCCTTTAATTCCAGAATCGACCACTGGGACGTTTCGGGGATTACGACAATGAACGTGATGTTTGAAAATGCCGAAGCATTTAATTCTCCACTACAATTTTGGGATGTCAGCTCGTTGCAGAGTGCTATATCCATGTTCCAAAATGCTAAATCCTTTGACCAGCCTATATCCAATTGGAATGTGTCCAATACCACCATGATGATGGCCATGTTTATGGGAGCTTCTTCATTCAATAAGCCAATAGGTTCATGGGATGTTTCATCGGTGACAGACATGACCAATATGTTTAATGGAGCAGCATCTTTTGACCAACCACTGGCGGACTGGGATGTGTCCAATGTTTCATTTATGGCTGGAATGTTTGCTAATAGCGCATTTAATCAATCCATAGAAAATTGGGATGTCTCACAAGTCCAATTTATGACGGGTATGTTTTCTGGAAGCGAATTTAACCAACCACTAGAAGGATGGGACATAACGTCTGTATTTGAGCTGCGCGAAATGTTCCTTAACAATACCTCCTTCAACCAACCATTAGACGGATGGGATGTGTCTAATGTTAGAAACATGAGGAGCGTTTTTAAAAATGCTGTGTCTTTCAATCAGCCTCTCGGTTCTTGGGAACTATCCGGGCCCCCAGATATGCGCAATATGTTGGATTCTTCTGGAATGGATTGTGAAAACTATCGCGCCACGTTATCGGGCTGGGCTGCCAACCCCAACACGTTTAATGGACTAACACTTGGAGCCCAAAACATTCCTTATGGTGACAACGCTCAAGGCGCGCGCGATAGCCTTATTACCAACAATTTTTGGAGTATCAATGGAGACTATGCCACCACAGATTGCGGTGTTGCCGGTCCCCCAGCTGATACTTCTTCTTTTGTTACCGTGTGGGATCTTTCCGTGGACTATAATGGCGGCCCAGATGGGTGCCTTGAATTTTTTGCACAGACTTCTGGTGACGTTGAATATCAGTGGGAAGTACGAAACAACCCTGCTATTAACGGTTCCGGCAGCTTTAATGAAAATGGTTTTCTAGTAACCATCTGCACTGGTCAGCCAGATGCTGAGATTGTACTGTCTTTAAAGCCAGATAATTTAAGACGCTTTTTCTTTCAATTTGGCTACCAATCTGGCGATCGCTTAACTGAAGTTGCCCAATGGGGAACCACGCAATGGCGGTCCTGCGTTGATATGTTTCACGGATGCGAAAACTTAACCACTTTTTCCGCTCAGGATACTCCCGACCTCAGTAGGGTGACCAATGCGAGCTCTATGTTCGAAGATGCTAGCGCATTTAATCAACCCATTGGCAATTGGGATGTGTCTTCAATTACAGACATGTCAAGCATGTTCCTTCGGGCAAATAGTTTCAACCAAGATATTGGTGGCTGGGATGTTTCCGGAGTAACTAACATGAATGCTATGTTTAATGTAGCATCCGCCTTTAATCAAGATATTGGTAATTGGAACCTATCCAATGCGACAGACCTAAGCTTTATGTTCGGAGGAGCTGTATCATTCAATCAGGACATTGGCAATTGGGATGTTTCTAATGTAACCCAAATGCAAGGAATGTTCAATGCTGCCCGAGTTTTCAATCAAGATCTTGGAAACTGGGATGTCTCTTCGGTAACCAATATGCGGGTAATGTTTTATGGGGCATGGGCCTTTAACCAAAACATAGAAGGTTGGGACGTCTCCGCAGTGACAAGGATGGATAAGATGTTCCAAAGCACGCGTGCATTTAATCAACCTTTAAATTATTGGGATGTCTCTTCGGTGACTGAAATGTACGATATGTTTAAAAATGCAGAAGCATTCAATCAGGATATATCTAGTTGGGACATATCATCGGTTATCTCTCTTTCCAGAATGTTTGAAAAAGCAAAGGCTTTTAACCAGGATATTAGTTCATGGAATTTTAAAGATGCCCCTTTGCTAATTAACTCCATGCAATATATGGTGGATTCGTCCGGCATGGACTGTAACAACTATAGCAGACTTCTAATAGAGCTAGCAAAAGTTGAAACGCTACCTACCCAAGACTTTTTTGCTGCTAGCGGATTGAAATATGGCATAAATGGTGGTGCAGCCAGAGATCAGCTTACTGCCAACGGTTGGGGAATAACGGGTGACCAGCCGTCTGGCAACATCTGTGTAATAATTCCCTGCGATCAAAGTCACATCTTACTCTCTGGCCCAATGGAAACCTGCTCCAGTGAAAACGTATGCCTCCAAGCCACCGATACTGCCACGACTAGCAACACCACCTACCTATGGCGCCTACCCAACGGAAGCACCACTGCTACCGATACCAGCAAGCAGCTTTGTTTTACGGCCAATGAAAACCAACACAACGGTACCTTTTGGGTGGTTAGCGTAGACTCCGTTTCGGGATGTCGCGATTCGGCCAGCCACGACCTCACCGTACATCCGCAATTCTACCAGGTAATCACGGCCCATAATTTAGACTGCGGCAGCAGTTATACCTCTCCAGGTGGAAACGTACTTACGAGTAGCGGTACTTACTACGACACCTTAAGCACGGCAAACGGGTGCGATAGCATCTTTGAGATTCAGGTGAGCTTCTCCGATGCCGTTAGCAAACCCATAAGCTTATTTGGATGCAGCAGCGTTACCCTACCTGGCGGAACGCAAGTCTTCGACTCAGGTACCTACACCGACTCGGTGAGCTACGCGGGCACCTGCGATACCAACTACACGGTAAGCGTTACCATAGAGCAATACCTGGTTCCCATCTATCCACCCTTACAAGATTGCGGTACAAGCTATGAGGCCCCAAGTGGTAAAAGCTTTACCTCCAGCGGCATCTATTACGACACCTTAAACACCGTAAACGGGTGCGACAGTGTGTTGGAGATCCACCTCAATTTTGGGCAGTTTGTAATCCGCAACATTACTGCAACAGGCTGCCAAAGCGTGCAATTGCCCAGTGGTAAAACAGTAACCGAATCGGGTTTATTCTTTGATACCCTAAGCGTAGCCAACGCTTGCGATACTCTATTTCGCGTAAATACCACGATATATCAACCCCAGTTTAGCGATAGCACCTACAACTTGGGTTGCGGTACCGTGTTTACCTCACCCACAGGCCAGCAATTCACTGAAACCGGCTTGTACTACGATACCTTAAGCACCGCTAACGGCTGCGACAGTATTGTTGCCATGAACCTCAACTTTAGTCCTTTTGCCGATCGTACCATAAACCTATCGGGTTGCGAGCAAGTAAGCCTACCCAGTGGCCGCACGGTAACCGAGTCTGGTTTGTATGTGGATACGGCTTCTTTTGCCAACGTATGCGACACCATTTACCAGGCCAATGTTACCGTGTACCAACCTCAATTTAGCACCTCCTTCCACGATCTAAGCTGTGGAGCGGTTTTTGAATCTCCCACCGGTAAGCTATTTACTGAAACCGGCATTTACAAAGACACACTGGCAACACAAAACGGTTGCGATAGCGTGCTTACCTTATACGTCACCTTTGCCTCCTTTGTAACCAAAGATCTTGTGCTGGCGGGATGTGAGGAGGTAGTACTCCCTAGCGGCACCGTGGTTTTTGAATCGGGGAACTATACGGACCTTGTGCAATATGCCAACACTTGCGATACCAGCTTTAACGTTAGCGTAAGCGTATACAATACCGAGGTAAATACATTAACCTACGATTTGGCTTGTGGCGACCAGTTTGAAACCCAAAACGGCCAAATCATTACCTCCAACGGAACCTACTACGACACCCTCACCAGCGCCTTAGGGTGCGACAGCATACTGCAGTACCAAATAAATTTTGCGACTGCTGTAACAAAGTCCATTTCATTGGAAGGTTGCGGACAAGTGGTATTACCTAGCGGTACGCTAGTAAGCGAATCGGGCATGTATTCCGATTTGGTCAGCTTTCCATTTGCCTGCGATACGCTGTACCAAGTTGCTGCTGTGGTAAACAGCCAGTCTACCGAAAAACTAGAAATTGAGGCTTGTGCGCCCATTACCAGTCCTTCGGGTTACGAAATAGCCAACACCGGTTTGTATTACGATACCTTGCCCAACCCTACAGGGTGCGATAAGCTTTTTGAGATCGCTTTTAGCCGGGTTGACCCAGATTTTGCGATCCAAGATACCCTGCACGTTACAGCCTGTAACCCATACCAATTGCCGAGTGGACAGGTAGTAGAGGATGGCGGCACTTTTGTAGACACCAGCTACAACGCATACCAGTGTCCGAGCGTACAATTGATTCACGTAACCTTTGAAGCGCCTTCCATCCAAGTCATAAACGCCAATGCTTGCGGTGCCTACACGGCCCCCAACGGTGATGTGTATGCGGAGTCGGGTGTCTACTTCAACCGTTTTACCAATGCTGCAGGATGCGATAGTATTGTGAAAATAATTTTGGATCTGGTTCCTCTGGTAAGAGACACCGTAGATATAACCGCATGCGGCCAGTACATTGCTTCCAGCGAAAATATCTACCATCAATCGGGCTTCTATGTCGATACCGTTCGGTATGACTTTGGCTGCGATACCATCAAGTACATAAATCTTACCATTGTAGAGTCGGTATTTGGATACCAAGAGGTAAGCGATTGCGATTTTGTATGGTCGCAAAGCGATAACATAGCGCACTACGCTTCAGGCACATACTACGATACCTTAACCACTGCGCTGGGTTGCGATAGTATTTTAAGGCTAGATTTTGTGGCTCCTACTACCGCAAGCCGCGATAGCCAATGGGTACAAAGCTGCGAGCCCCTTGTGTTAAGCAATGGAGCGGAAATAACGACACCCGGTTTGTATGTGGATACGGTAATTACCGAAGGCTACTGCGGCCAAATCGTGCCGATAGTTTTTACCACGAACCCTGTATTCGACACTACCTACACCACCTTGTGCGAGCCTGCGTTTATCGATGACAGCACCTTGGTAACAACATCCACCCTATTGGTGGATACGCTGGCTGGAGCGGGACTATGCGATACCGTGCGAACGCATGTTATTACCGTATTGGACAGCTCCAACATCCAAGTTACTGCGAGCGGACTGTTGCTTTCTGTACTTGGGCCCGTGGATGCCATCCAATGGCTGGATTGCGACAAAGACTTTGCTCCTGTTATTGGCGCTACCGATGTAACCTTTGTAGGCGCATTGTTAGGCTCGTATGCTGCTGAGGTAACCCGCAACGGTTGTACCGACACCACCGCTTGTATTAAAATCCTAAGTACCACCAGCGTAAACGAAAGCACGGAAGTTTCACCATTGAATGTATATCCAAACCCCAACCAAGAGGGTATAATCACTGTTGCGGGGCTTCCTGAGAATACACAAGAAATTTCTGTGATTGCCCAAGACGGTAAAGTGATGCACCAAATTCCTGTACATCATGCTGGGCAAGTGAAAGTTGCTTTGCCCAACACCGCTGGGGTATATTTTATTGAGGTAAGACACCACAAAGGCATGCTAAGAAAGAAAGTGGTGCGCTTGTAGCGTTACCTTGTACAAGGTGCTTACAGAAAACCCCGGCCCAACGGTCGGGGTTTTTTGATGCCTATTTGGCGGAGCCCACCTATCGCGTTATCCTTGAGACCCGAGACTAATTACATTTCCCGGGAGTGTATTCGCTAATGCCTCCCAAACACTCCGCTTCCATGCTACAACTATAGGTTACCTTGTCGCACCCACAAACTTCTGTGTTGGGCTTGCACTGGTAATAAAGAGTGGAACAATCCATGGTGCTGCTTTCCCATTTCTCTTTGCAGCTGTATGCCAAAGCACATACGATTAAGGCAACAATACTTCCTAGAATTTTTTGTGGGAATTTCATCCTGCTTTGAGGTTTGGGTTTTACCGCATTGAAGAAGTTCTCCAATATACCCCATAAAAAAACCCGAAGCGTCTTGCTTCGGGTTTCTCGTTTTAAGCTCCTCCTCTTGGGCTTACTTCGATGCGCTCGTACCTCGCTTACTCAGCATAAACTTCTCGCCCAAGAAATCTTCTATCCAATTCATCCCACAAAAAAAACCCGAAGCGTCTTGCTCCGGGTTTTCCATTGTTGCTCCTCCTCTTGGGCTCGAACCAAGGACCCTCTGATTAACAGTCAGATGCTCTAACCAACTGAGCTAAGGAGGAATGTTTTCCGCTCTAACCATCCCGATAACTATCGGGAGAGCTAAGGAGGAATGTTTTCTAAGCCTTTGCTATAGGATCTATAGCCCCAGCGAAGAATTTTGTGGGTGCAAAGATAGGGGTTTCCAGTAAATAAACAATACCTTCGTCCGAGCAACTAAAAAAATATTTCATGAGCGTTATTGCCCTTGGTACTGTAGCCTTTGATGCCCTAGAAACTCCTTTTGGTAAAACCGATAAAATTGTAGGCGGTGCAGCCACCTATATCTCGCTGTCGGCTTCCTACTTTGTAAAACCCATTAAGCTGGTTTCTGTCATTGGAGACGACTACGATTTTGACATGCTGGAGAACATGAAAAATCGCGGCATAGAACAAGAAGGTTTGCAGATAAAAAAGGGCGAGAAATCGTTTTACTGGAAAGGGAAGTATCACTACGACCTCAACACCCGCGATACCTTGGTAACGGAGCTTAACGTGCTAGAAAACTTCCAACCCGAAGTACCCGATTCCTACCAAGATTGTGAATTTTTGATGCTTGGAAATTTACATCCAGGCGTACAAGCAAGCACCATTAAGCAATTGAAAAAGAAGCCCAAGCTTATTGTAATGGACTCCATGAACTTTTGGATGGACATTGCCCTGGACGAGCTAAAGGAAACCATTGCTATGGTAGATGTGCTTACCATCAATGATGAAGAAGCGCGTCAGTTGAGTGGAGAGTACTCTTTGCCCGCTGCAGCCAAAAAGATTATGGCAATGGGCGTGGATACCTTAATAATTAAGAAAGGGGAGCACGGTGCCTTGTTGTTTGGGCAAGACGATATGTTTTATGCTCCAGCATTGCCCATGGAAGAGGTGCAAGACCCCACAGGAGCAGGCGACACATTTGCGGGTGGATTTATAGGCTTCTTGGCACAAACAGGCGATATAAGCTTCGCGAACATGAAACGTGCGGTAGTTGCAGGATCTGCAATGGCATCGTTTTGCGTAGAGAAGTTTGGAACCGAAAACCTACTGAATTTAAATCCAGAACTGATTGATGAGCGCATGGCCGCTTTTGCAAAACTGGTAAGCACCAACTAAATCTCTTTTACATTAACCCACAGTGTATACGGAGTATCGCTGTAAAAAGAACCGGCCGTTATCAACTTGTTGTTAATGGCCTTTTTTAATTCTTCGGACAAGGGCTTAAGTTCTGCAGAATGGTCTAGCAAGTGCAGCTGCCGGTCTGCATCTACCGTAAAGACCACCCACATGGTGTGCTTGCTCTTTGCTTTTAGCGCCAGGGGTTTAACCATACCTTGTACCTCTTTGCGGAGCTCCTCGAAGTTAAACGCACTGGATTCTACTTTAGACTTATCGCCTCCGCCACCTGCGTATGCCGTGGTGATTCCTCCGGTTAAACATAGGCTAAGAAATAGGGTTACTACTTTTTTCGTAATCATGACATTTGTTTTTATTGGTTTCACTTGTACTAAGGAACGCAACTAAAAATGCCATATTCGAGAGAATAGTATAAATGGTTCGGCTGGATGTGAGAGCGGTCTTATTTCGTGTTATAAACATTTTAGACCAATGTAACTCATTGATTTAGTGTTATTTAGCCTCATTAACATGACTACCCGGTCAGTGCCTTTCTCCTACCGTTCATCCGCCCATATCCTATACTAAACACAAAAAAGGGGCGCCCGTTGGGCGCCCCTTTAACATTGCGTCTGTTTTTTACGGCTACATGCAGTCTTCTTTCAGTAAGGTGGTAACCACAGTAAGCTTAAAATCAGGCCACAGCTTCGATTTTCCGTCTGATCCGGTATGCAGCTCTTTGCATATCTCATTGAGCTTGGCAATGGCACCGCCAGCATTCCACTCGGTGACATCTATGGATCCGCTTAGCTTTACTCGGGTATCGTTGCTTACTTCGTAGTCCATAACCAAATCTTTAGATACACCGTTGATGTTCAATCCTACCGTTGCCTTCTTAGCACCGGTATCCCAGCTTTTTATAGAACCGGTGATTTCCTTAGGTGTAGCCAGCGATCCAAAAAAGTACTTGCGAATTTTCATATCGCGGTCGCTGTTGTTGGAGTTTACGCTGTTGGTGTGTACCGTAAAGCTTGCATTTTCCATTACGCCTAAGGCGCTTTCGGCATTGGGTACATTGCTTACCGTTACGCTATCCATTTTTCCACCTACCGCTGCGCGCTCCGTGTACTTATAGGCTTCCCAAACTATGCTGGTTGCACTGGGGTCGTACACGTAGGTACAAGACTGCTGCGCTTTGGTCTCTTTAGCACTGCTCTTTTCCTGGCTACTTTCGGTTTTCTGTTCTGGATTTCCTCCGCAAGCAAATAGCAAGGCTGCGGGAATTACAAAGAGTAACTTCTTCATGGGGATTTTTCGTTTTTATTTATTCAAAATTTACCATTACCTGGTTTTTCTCTACGGCCTGGCCTTTGTTTACCTCTACTGAGGAAACCTTAACATCGCCAGCCGCTTTGAGTACGTTTTCCATTTTCATGGCTTCCAGTATCACAACCGGATCGCCTTCCTTAAGTTCCTGGCCTTCTTCTACCAACACATCCACCACCAGCCCGGGCATGGGTGCTTTGAGTTCTTTTTCGGCTCCACTTAGGCTCATGTCCAAGCCCAGGTTCTCCAGCAAAGCATCAAAGTCGTCCTTCACACTTACCCGATACTTGTTGCCATTAATCAACAACTCCATGTGCTTGGCATCTTCCACAAACTTTATCAGCTCTACGTTGTAGGAGCGGTTGTTGTGTATCACATGGTAGTCCCCTGGCTGTGCTCTAACAAAGTCCATATTGTACGGGTTGCCATTGAGCACACCTTTACCATCTTGGGTATTGCTTATTTCGTATTCTTTATCGTTGACTTTAATCTTGTACATACCTCGTTTGCTTGGCCTCGAATTTAGCCACAAATGCACAACTTGGAAAATTAACACCGAGTATTCCTAGATTCGCACAAAATACACCACCATGGAAGCACCCGTTTGTCCCAAATATCCTTACGTACATAGAAAGCATAAACACGATAGACCAGACCCCTACCAGTGGCTCAACAAGCGTGGCAACGATGCCGTGTTGGAATACCTGCAGGCAGAAAACGCCTACTGCAAGGCCTACTTCCAAGACCAGGAAAAAGACATTGAAGCTTTGTTTGAAGAAATGAAGGCGCGCATAGCTCCAGATGATGCCTCCGTACCCTATTTCTTAAACGACTACTGGTACCAAACCCGTTATGAAAGCGGCAAAGAATACCCTATTTTCTCGCGTAGACTGAAAATGGAAGATGCGCCCGAGGAAATAATCCTGGATGTCAACGAACTGGCTAAAGACCACAACTACTACAATGTAGGAGGTAAGAGCATTAGCCCCAACAACCGCATGCTGTGTTTTGGAGAGGATACCTTATCCAGACGCATATACACGCTGCGCATCCGAAACCTGATAACAGGCGAATACGAGCCCGAGAGCATACCGGGCACCACAGGTGGAGCCGTTTGGGCTGCCGATAACCAGACTCTCTTTTACACCCGCAAGGATGAAACCACCCTGCGCTCGCACCAAATTTGGAAGCACAAGCTGGGCACCTCCACCGAAGAAGATGTGATGGTCTACGAAGAAACAGACGAGGTATATAGCTGCTTTGTCTACAAAACCAAAAGCCGAGATTACATTGTTATTGGATCGGCCAGCAGCACCAGCTCCGAATATCGCTACATCAAAACCAGCGAGCCCGATGCCGATTTTACCCTCTTCCAACCCAGAACGGCCAAACACGAGTACTCGTTTACCCACTTTGCCGACCATTTCTACCTGCTGAGTAACCACGAGGAACAAAACTTTTCGTTGTACAAGTGCCCAGTGAACGCACCCAGTGCTGACTGGGAGCTGGTTGTTGGCGGCTCCGACCAGGTGATGCTAGAAAGTGTAGAAATTTTTGAGGACTACCTGGTACTGGTAGAGCGCAAGGCCGGATTAACCCACCTGCGCGTTATGAGCTGGGATGGCAAACACGATACCTACATTCCCTTCCACGACCCTACCTACTCCGTAGACCTGGAAATTAACATGGATTTTGAAAGCGACTGGTTGCGTTTTACCTACACATCGCTGACTACGCCTACCACTATATTCGCCTACCACCTTGAGACTGCCGAGCAAAAGGTGCTGAAACAGCAAAAGGTATTGGGTGGATTCCAAGTAGACGACTACGAATCCCAAAGGACCTGGGCAAAGGCCTCGGACGGTACAGAGGTACCCATTTCTTTGGTATATAAAAAAGACGGTGCTCCGCTGAAGGAGCGCCCTATGCTGCTCTATGGTTATGGCTCCTATGGCATTAGCATGGACCCCTACTTTTCGTCCATTCGCATTAGCTTACTCGATCGTGGTTTTGTGTTTGCCATAGCCCACATTCGCGGTGGTGAAGAGCTGGGCCGCGCCTGGTACGAGAATGCAAAATGGCTCAAAAAGATGAACACCTTTACCGACTTTATTGCTTGCGGTGAGCATGTAAAAGCCCAGGGACTTTGCCACCCCGAGCAGCTCTTTGCTATGGGTGGGAGTGCTGGTGGTCTTCTTATGGGTGCCGTTATGAATATAGCGCCATCGCTTTGGGCAGGTATTGTAGCCTCGGTGCCTTTTGTAGATGTGGTTACGACCATGCTAGACGACAGCATACCCTTAACCACAGGTGAATATGAGGAATGGGGCAACCCCAACGAAAAGGAGTATTACGAATACATGCTTTCGTATTCTCCATACGATAACATTACGGCCCAAAACTATCCGCCTTTATTGGTAACCTCAGGATATCACGATTCTCAGGTACAGTACTGGGAACCCACCAAATGGGTGGCTAAGCTGCGCGATGTAAAAACCGACAACAATCCCCTACTGCTGCACACCAATCTGGAAGCGGGTCACAGCGGTGTCTCGGGACGTTTTGCCCCTTTAAAAGAAGTAGCCATGGAGTATGTTTTTCTACTGAAACTGGCCAATAAACTCTAAACATGAAGGATTTAGCCTCCCTAGTTAAAGACCTGGAAGTTGCGCCCATAGTTCCAGCCAAACAGTTTAAGGCCATAGATTTAAGCCATTCCAGCCCGCTCATGGAAACCCTGGACCTCAACCAACGCGATACCGTTGAAGCTTGGTTTGCCGAGCATTGCAGTGCTGAGCTGGCTTTGCACGGTGGCTACATGGAAAAACGAAACTGGTACGGCCGCAATAGCAATTTTGTTTCGGGTGAAACCACCCGCAACATGCATTTGGGCGAAGACTTGTGGATGCCTGCAAAAACACCCGTTTTTGCCCCCCTTCCAGGTAAAGTACACAGCAAGGCCAACAACAAGGCGGTTGGAGATTATGGCTTCACCATTATCCTACAGCATGAGGTACAGGACTCCGTATTTTTCACCTTGTACGGACACTTGGGTAAGGCAGGATTTGATGCCCTACACCCAGGCGACTCCATTGCAACAGGCCAGCAAATTGGTGTTTTAGGTGCCTGGGAAGAAAATGGTGGTTGGCCCCCTCATGTGCACTTTCAAGTAATGTGGGATATGGAAGGAAAAGCGGGTGACTATCCCGGTGTTTGCTTTGAAGCCGAGCAAGCCGAGTATGCGCAGCGCTGCCCCAATCCCAAATACCTAGTGGCTGGACTGATCGGCTAGTTTCTAAGCAATTTACGCAACTTATTTGTTGCTTTGTATTCCAGCGATAATCGTTGCGAGTTTTTCCATTTCGAGTGGCTTAATCTGTAACTCTACCACAGACGGATAGGCCTTAGCCTTCTTGCGGTCTTCATCGGAGAGGTAACCCGAAAGAATCACAATCTTTGTTTGGGTGTCATCCAAACGCAGCTCCTTAAAAAGACGAAGAAAGTCAAAAGCCGTCTCATCCTCGATATAGAGGTCCAAGAGCACCAGTTCGGGAGGCGTGCTGCAGGAGGTTAAATAATGCAAGCCATCGGTTACCGTTTTTTTACTGACTACTTTTTGAGCAAGACCTTGCTCCTTAATCAATTCCTGCATTAAAAAATTGCTGACCGCATCATCATCGACCAGCAGCACGGTTTCCATGTTTTTCATAATTAGGCTTTGGCGGTATTTGCCTTTCGTTTGATGCGCGCCCGTATAAAGTTGAAGACTACGGTAAGGATAGCAATGAGCGTTGCGCCCAAAACGATAATGACCTTGTAACGATCCCAAAACCAACTCAATTTCCAGCGCACGGGCTGCGAGGCCACGTAAGGCTGCCAATGGCTTTCTCCATTGCTGTTCCAATACGCGGTATAGTACGGGCTACTCGCCATATCATTAAAGTAGGGCCTAAGCGCATTTACACTAATGATGTCCTTAACCACGTACACGGTGCGTATATCCTCACTTCCTACATCCATAACTACCGCGGCATCGCTACGATCCAGATCAATAAATGTAGTATCTCGCTCCCCCGTGGCAATATAGATACCGCGTGCGCTCCAGGTTATCTGGTTACTAAAAGGCACCAGTAAATCCAGATCCTCTGGAGTAGCAATATGTACCCGTGGTCCATCGGGGTTACTATCGGGGTGCAATACTTGTAGCGATTTCCAAGTAGGTTGGCTATGCACTACTTGTGTTGCTAATTCGCAACCGGCTAGCTCCAGGGCATCGCTAATATCCAGTACCCCTGCATTTTTTTCCGCTACCGGGAGCTGCCAGTTTAGCGCTGCCACGGGTTCATCTAACCCGTACAAACCGCTCTTTTTGGTGTTCGTTTTTAGTGTAAGGTAACGGCCTACATCAATACAAGGCGGCATTTCGCCCGTAAGTTTATACACCACTTCCAACTCATTCTGCTCCTTCAACACACTTGCCGATATGCTGTCAGTAAGCAGCAAATTTTTATCGCTTTCCAGTAATTGCGTACTCAGCAAGTTTCCGTTTAAAATGACCGAGCAAACAAGATTCGCATTCGCTGGATGGTCCACGACCACCGATTGCAACTGCAATAAAAAAGCTTCATAAGCTCCGGGTAGCGACTTCCTGCTAAACTGATAGAATTGTCTTACCTCGTACCATCCAGTTTGTGTAGCCTCGCAAAACTTCATGGCATTCAGCGGTAAGTGTTCATGGGAGATGGTATCTGCATTTAGCTCCAGTGCACTGAGCAGCAATTTATTTTTTCCCGCTACCTCTTCCGGTTGCAAATGCAACACCTGTTGGAGTGCTTTTTCTATGCCGTTTTCATTTACGGCTGTGAGCAGAAGGCCCGTGCGTTGCTCTTGCGCACTATCGCGATACTGCACCTTTGACAAACGGGCTGTTTCCATCGGTGGCACATCGTAAACGCCTATGGCCAAACTTGGAGGAATGTTTTTGGCCAAACCCACAAAGAGCGCATTGGCTGTATCTACTGCATAGCGGAAACTCAGATTCTCTACTCCCCACAGCCTTATTTTTGAGGCCATTGCACTCGCCAGCAGCTTGGTGTTCGCGGCAGCGTTGGGATGCACTACTATTTGCTCCAAGTTTCCTAGTGCACTTAACAAGTCGTTTGTTGTTTGGCCAGCAGTCTTCCATTGAATGGAGGCTGTGGAAAGACCTTTAAACCACAGATCCTTTTTATACAGCGTGGTACACGGGTTGCCGCCTTCGGTGAGGCTTATTTCCAAACCCAACACATTGCGACTTTGGTGCAAATAGGATTGTGGGATATCTAAACGTACAGAGACCGTATCCTCGTTGGGTAGCGATTGGGTAACAATAAGGGTGTCATTCCAATACAAGGTTATCGAGGATGCCGCGCCAGCAACAAATTGAGACTTCACTCCGGCTACCGTTACGGTAGCTCCGACCACCTTTTGGGTTGGGATAAAATTTACTGGTGTTGCAAAGTAGCTCTGATACCCTGTAAACACGCGATTAGCGATAGGCAATGGCCTGCTTTGCTGTTGTGCCATTGCAGGCAA
The DNA here is from genome assembly GCA_964627445.1 of uncultured Flavobacteriales bacterium. Taxonomy (GTDB): domain Bacteria; phylum Bacteroidota; class Bacteroidia; order Flavobacteriales_D; family Luteibaculaceae; genus Luteibaculum. The sequence goes on from CAZVJF010000002.1 coordinate 226,516, forward strand.
TACACAGCAAAAGAAAAAGGCCACAACAAAAAAACTACGCCAAGTTTTCTGGGTTGGTGGTAGCAAAAAGCGGTTGGGATTCATTATCCGTGCGGTCGGGTGTGCCTGCAATATCAAAAATTAGCGAAAAATGGAGCCCCAATTCTACAGAAGATTCGTATTCCACCACACCGCCCATAGCCTCGGCCAGGTATTTTGCAACGGAAAGACCAATACCTTGTGTGCTCTCCTCCATACTGGCCTCAATATCATCGGGCAGAAAATTAAACATGCGATCTAGCATCTCTTTTTCGACCCCGCGAGACTTATCCATGATTTCCACATACACCAAAGCATTTCTCAGAGATGTGCTGATAATGACCTCGTTATTCGTCTGAGAAAACTTGATGGCGTAGTTGAGCAAATTGCGCAAGATTACTTTAAGGTAGGTCGCATCTACCGAAACATAGACCTCCTTATTGGTCTGTATTAGATTGAGCCGCACGTTTTTTGGGTGCGCTTTAGGCCGTGCATCTTCTACCGTGCGTTCTAAAAAGGGCTTTATTTCCACCTCTTCTTTTTGAATGCGTATTTCTGGATAGTGCTTGTTGGGCGCAGGCGTCATCATGTTGTCGGCAAACACTTTGAGCTCGGTGGCTATTTCCTCTAGCTTTTCATTGTATTTCTGCAGGTTTTCATCCTGCATTTTCTCAAACTTAATGGCGAACAACTTGTGCAGGTTGTGCAAGGAAGCAATGCGGTTGTTGATATCGTGCAAGGCCACACGCCTTAGCTTTTGCTCGTGGCTACTGGTTTCTGCTATACCCTCGCTGGTATTGCTTTTTGTCATTTGTGCCAAAGAAGCTTCGCGTTTTAGTAAGGTAGTGGCAAGGTGCTCTTCTTCCTCAAAACTTCTCCATCCTTTGCCAGCCAATAGCAAGGGAGCTACCAAAGTTCCCAGTAAAATCCAACCGTTGCTATCGGCAAAAACCATGCGTGCTTTTTGAGGAGCCAGGCTAACACTCACGGCTACGAGCGCCATAAATAGTAAGTAAAACACCATACCCGAAATGGGCTTCCATATGGCTGTGGCATACACTGCGTATACATATAGCGTAAGGGTAACCAACACAAAAAATTGCTGCTGTGCTGGGGTGTAGGCCAACGCAGCTACCAACAGGGCACCAGGCACCAGAAAAGTAAGGCCGTAGTGCCAATCTTTTATCGTGTTCAGTTGTTTTAGCGCTACCGAAACGACAAAGGCACATCCAGCCAACCCCAATTTTAAAAATACAAAGGTGCTTTTTGCTTGCTCCAGTAGCCAAAAGTCTACCAAAGACGCTACCACCAAAAAAATTCCCAAACCAAAAGCCAAGCTGCGAAGGTTTCTTCTCCGCTGCGTAACCATAACCTCTACCTCTTGCCCTGCTGCTTCCAAATGTGTGGCGTTAATTGCTGCTATTTCTAGGAGCTGCGGAAAGTAGCAAAAAGCCTCTCTGGCGGCAATGAAAGCTAAGTGGAATCAATCTTTTAAAGGGGTGATCTGCGTCAAGGTGCTGCACTCCATGATTTTCGCCAGATCTCAGCACTCAGGTTGATGCAAGGGCTAATGGCTTTTTCTTACATTTTGCATCCCTAATACACGCCTTGCATGCAAATAGCTCTTCGTCCCATAACGCCTCCTGATTACCCGGGCCTTAAAGACTCCATGATTTCTGCTTACCCCAACTGGGAAGATAGCCATTGGAAAGAACACCACATTATCGCCTTGCTAGACCAGTTTCCCGAAGGCCAACTAGGAGTTTGGGTAGATGATAAGCTGGTGGCCTGCGCCTTGTCTATTATTATTAAGCAATCGGATTTTGGCGATACCCATACCTACAAAGAAGTTACGGGTAATTTTAAGTTTACTACACACAACCCCTTTGGCGATGTGCTTTATGGCATAGACGTTTTTGTACATCCCGACTACCGAGGGTTGCGCTTGGGGCGCAGGTTGTACGATGCCCGCAAGGAATTGTGCGAAAACCTGAATTTACGAGCCATTCTATTTGGTGGACGCATTCCCAATTATCACAAATATCAGCAAGAGCTTACCCCACGCCAGTACATAGAGAAAGTGCGGCAAAAAGAGATTCACGATCCGGTGCTCAACTTTCAACTCTCGAATGACTTCCACGTAAAAAAAATACTGAAAGAGTACTTGGAAGGCGATAAAGAGTCTAAGGAATATGCCGTGCTCTTGCAGTGGGACAATATTTATTACGAGGCTCCCGAGCAGCAAGCCCAGGCTACCAAATCTATTATTCGTTTGGGATTGGTGCAATGGCAAATGCGGCCTTACAAACACCTAGACGATTTAATGGAACAGGTGGAGTATTTTGTGGATGCCGTTTCTGGATACCGCTGTGATTTTGTGCTCTTTCCCGAGTTTTTTAATGCGCCTTTAATGGCGCAGTTTAACCACCTCTCCGAACCTGCAGCCATACGTGAGCTGGCCCAGTTTACCGATGAAATAAAGGAGCGCTTTACGCAATTGGCCGTAAGCTATAACATCAATATTGTGGGTGGAAGCATGCCTCATATCAAACCCGACAACCACCTATACAACATGGGCTTTCTGTGTAAGCGCGATGGAACGGTTGCCGATTACGAAAAAATTCACCCTACGCCCGATGAAAAAAAGGTTTGGGGACTTAAAGGTGGTTCTGCGCTGCAAGCCTTTGACACCGATTGTGGTAAAATCGGCATTCTGATATGCTACGATGTAGAGTTTCCAGAACTCTCGCGCATCCTGGCCGAAGAAAACATACAGGTGTTGTTTGTGCCTTTTCTTACCGATACGCAAAATGGCTACAGCCGGGTACGCTACTGCGCACAAGCCCGCGCCATAGAAAACGAGTGCTACGTAGCCATAGCGGGTTCTGTGGGTAACTTACCCAAAGTACACAATATGGATATCCAATACGCACAATCGGTGGTGTTTACCCCTTGCGATTTTTCCTTTCCAACCAATGGTATTAAAACGGAGGCTACACCCAACACAGAAATGATTTTAATTGCCGACTGCGACCTGGATCTCTTAAAAGAACTGCATGAAAACGGTTCGGTAACCAATTTAAAAGACAGGCGCACCGACATATTTCAAATTAACCATGTCAAAAAACCAACATCATAAGGGCCGTGTTATCGGTGTCGGTGGTATTTTCCATACTGCTAAAAACCCTAAAGCACTTTACCAATGGTATCAAGAACACCTGGGTATTCGTGCTTCGGAATACGGCTTTCTTTTCGAGAAGTCTGATGCTGAAACCGATCGTGGTTTTCTTCAATTCTCCCTGTTTACCAACAACGAGTATATGGCGCCCAGCACCCGTTCTTACATGATTAACTTTCGGGTGGATGACATGGATGCTTTACTGAAAAAACTGGCGGATGCAGCCATTACACCGACCCAACCCGTGGAGACTTTTGAATACGGCAAGTTTGCGCATATTCTAGACCCCGAAGGCAATAAGCTGGAGCTGTGGGAACCCGTGGACCAAGCTTTTAGCGCTATGGAAAGCAAAACCCACCCTATTAACAAACCCTAAGCATGCTAGATGTAGCCTGTGCCCTGATCTTAGACAAGAATACAATTTTTGCTGCGCAACGTGCTGCGCACAAATCCAACCCGCACCTGTGGGAGTTTCCTGGTGGTAAAATTGAGCCGGGAGAAGATGCCCCTGCCGCCATAATCCGAGAAATGAAAGAGGAGTTAAACCTTCATGTACTGCCGCTGCAACCTTTTGAGCACAAAACGGTCACTTCGGGGTCGGTTTGTTTGCATCCGTGGTACTGTAGTATTCAGTCTGGAAAATTAGTACTACGAGACCACCAGCGGTACCAGTGGGTTGCCCTGCAGCAGTGGAAAGAATTGCTCTGGACCCCTCCAGATGTTACTCTATTAGAGTTGCTTACTGGTGAGTAGCTAACCATTTAGTAGCCAAACGATTAACTCATAATCGTATGCCGTTTTTGTTTATTGGTAGATGCTATTGTACCGATCACCGTTTTTAAAGGCTTGCCAGCGAATTCCATAGGTATCTTGATAGTCCTAAAAACCCCAAAGGATTATGAAAATACTCTTACTTTTCGCTGGATTCTCATCCTATGGCACCTATTATTTCTCAAGTAACTTTAACCAAGATTTAGGCCTGGATGTAGAGGTTATGCTTCACCTTTTTACCGGTGGTATTGCCCTTACTTTTATACTGCGTTTTTTTCGCTACCTCTTTAGTTCCTCGTTTTTCAAAATGGTTCGCTCGGTTTTTAAGCGTGGATTGCGCCAAACATTACTAGACCTTCTTGCTCGAATAGAGGCATAAAAAAACCCGCAGCGTTGCTGCGGGTTTTGAGGTTTCGAGCGGATTCGAACCGCTGTACGAGGTTTTGCAGACCTCTGCCTAGCCACTCGGCCACGAAACCAATTTGCGGCAAAGATACAAAATTACTCCAACCTGCTAAGCACTTAACGTAATAGCTACCGATCGCACATTGGCATTGATAGGTGGTGCGTGCTTTATCAGCTCCAGCTCCACCTTTTCAATAGCCGCATTGTAGGCCTTTATTTTATGGATTACTCGCGCTGCCACCGTTTCAATAAGCTGGTTGCGCTGCTTTACCTCTTTGGTTATTAACTCGGAAAGCGCCCCATAATCCATGGCGTGCTCCAACTGGTCACTTAAGGCCGCATCGGCTACATCGTACCAAATATGAGCGTTTACCGTAAACTGAGTTCCTACTACCGACTCTTCATCCATACAGCCGTGGTAGCCAAAAACGCGTAGCTCTAAAATACTTAGCTTACCCAGCATGCGCCGCTATTTTTTCCATGCCTATTTGCATGCGTTTCAACACATTTTCTTTGCCCAGTAGCGCAGCAATCGCAAACATAGAGGGGCCCATGCCGCGGCCTGTTACCAATATTCTAAAGTTGGGTAGCACTGCTCCCATGCCCAGCTCTTTGTCGGCCAAAAACTGCTTGAAGGCCGCTTCTACATTTTCTGCAGTAAACTCAGAGATGCTTTCTAGGGTTTGCATCCACTCTTGCATAATAGCGGGTGTGCGCTCCTTCCACTTTTTCCGTACCGTTTTATCATCGTATTCGGTTGGTAGCTCTAGCAAGTAGCGACCCTCTAGCATGTCTGCCACAAAGTGTGCCCGCTCCTTCATTAAACCGATGTACGCGTGTAAAAAGTCATCGGAAGGAACAGTAAATCCTTCTTTTTCTAGGATAACCGTTAGCTCTTTTGCTATTTCTGCATCGGGTTGTTTGCGCAACCACTGTTGGTTAAACCATACGGTTTTGTCGGGGTCAAATTTAGATCCACTTTTCCCCACACGCGGTATAGAAAAGGCTTCCACTAACTCTTCCAAGCTAAATAATTCTTGCTCGGTACCAGGATTCCAGCCTAAGAATGCCAGCATGTTAACAAATGCTTCTGAGTAGTAGCCTTGCTCGCGGTATCCACTCGACTTCTCCCCCGTTTTTGGGTCCGTCCAATCAATAGGAAATACGGGGAAGCCCAGACGATCGCCATCGCGTTTGCTAAGCTTTCCGTTGCCATCGGGTTTTAAAATAAGCGGCAAGTGCGCCATTTTAGGCGCTTCCCATCCTAAATACTGATATAGCAATACGTGAATTGGGGCCGATGGAAGCCACTCTTCGCCACGTATTACGTGCGTAATTTCCATAAGGTGGTCATCCACGATGTTCGCCAAATGGTATGTTGGCATGCCATCGCTTTTAAATATCACCTTATCATCTACGTTGGCGCTATGCACCACAACCCATCCACGTATTTCATCGTGGAAACGAATTTCCTCGTTGCGCGGTACTTTGAGACGAATCACGTACGGATCGCCATTTTCTAGCTTTTTCGATACTTCCTCGGCACTTAGCGTCAGCGAGTTTTTCATGCTATTCCGCGTAACCGCGTTGTATTGTGGCGCTGCCACTTTCGCTTTCTTCAATCGCTCGCGCATTTCCTCTAGCTCCTCTGGCGTATCAAAGGCGTAGTATGCATGTCCGCTTTCTATCAGTTGCTCTGCATAGGGACGGTATTTCTCCTTACGGTCGCTTTGCTTATAAGGTCCGTGGTCTCCACCAAAGCCAGGACCTTCATCGGGTTGGATATTGCACCAAGCCAATGCTTCTTTTATGTAATCCTCAGCGCCAGGTACAAACCGGGTTTGGTCCGTATCTTCAATTCTTAGGATAAATGTGCCCTTGTGCTTTTTAGCAAACAAGTAGTTGTACAAAGCCGTACGAACGCCACCCATGTGCAAAGGCCCCGTAGGACTGGGTGCAAACCTCACTCTAACCTGCGTATCCATGCGAAAAATTTGGGCAAAGATAATGGATATGAAAAAGCCATCACAGCTGCTACCTTTGCGATTGCTATGGAACAACTCTTTGCACATCGGTGGGCAGACTACGAACTGCTAGATATTGGGCGCGGCCAACGTCTCGAGCGTTTTGGAAACCGCACCGTCTTGCGCCCCGATGTGAATGTTCCTCCCCAACTGGCCTGGACAAAAGCTCCTAAACCAGACGCCACTTTTTTGGCTAAAGGAAACAGCGGTAAAGGTACCTGGAGTGGGGCTACCCAACCGTGGACTATACAAATTCCAAAAAAGCTGGGGGGATTGTCGGCCAGCTTACATTGTACGCCCTTTAAGCATGTTGGGCTATTTCCCGAACAAGTAGCCAACTGGTCTTGGTTGGATAAGGCGATTGGCAAAGAAGAAAACCTTAAAGTACTCAACCTTTTTGCCTACACGGGCATGAGCAGCTTATTGCTTCGGCATAAAGGGTGTGATGTGGTACATGTAGAAAGTTCTAAAACCACGCTGAATTGGGCGCGTAAAAATATGGAAGCCAATGAGCTAAGCGATATTCGGTGGTGCCTGGAAGATGCTTTTGCCTTTATTGCTCGCGAGGTAAAACGCGGAAATCGCTATCATGGCATTATCATGGATCCACCCGCTTTTGGAATCTCTGGAAAAGGGAAGCGATGGTCTATTGAAAACATGCTGGAACCGCTAATTGCAAATGCTGTTAAATTGTTGGATGATAAGCGGCAGTTTCTCGTTCTTAACACCTATAGTCCGCGAGCCCCATACGAACAAACGCTACATTGGCTTCAACAATACGCTGGCCGCAATGCAATAGAAAGTGGATCGTTATGCTTAAAAAGCAACACCCAAAAATCCTTGCATACGGGTCACGTTTTTCGATTTAACCGAACATGAACGCATACCTATCTATACACAACCAGCTAAAACGTTTTATCCAAAAGTATCACTGGAACGAAGTGCTTCGCGGGAGTATCTACTTGCTTATTGGTGCACTTAGCTTGGGTTTACTGTTAATTGCTGCCGAGTATTTTGGGAGCTTTTCGGCTACCACGCGCACCATCCTGGTATTTCTATATGCCGCCATTTTTACTTACCTGGTTGTGCGCTTTGTACTGCTTCCTCTAGCACGCCTTATCAACCTTAGAAAGGGTTTAAGCAACAAAGAGGCTGCCCAGCTTATTGGTAAACACTTTCCTACGGTTTCCGATAAACTCCTCAATATTTTAGAGCTACAAGAACTCAGTCAAAACGAAGCCATAGAAATACGCAACTTAATTGAAGCAGGTATTTCTCAAAAAGCCGATGAAATAAAGCCAGTACCTATTTTAAAAGCCGTAGATCTAAGGCAGTCTTTGCGTTACATCAAATTCGCAATTCCGGCAGTACTTATTTTATTGGCTTGTGCCGTCTTTATTCCTGAGTTTATTGCAGAACCCTCCAAACGCCTATTGGCTTACAACCAAGAGTTTGCTCCTAAAGCGCCTTTTTCCTTAGAGCTAGAAAAACGCAACTACAGCGTGGCAAAAGGAGCCTCGCTAAATATAGAAGTGCGCCTGCTAGATGCAGCAGTGGTACCCACGCAAATAGTAGCAGCTTTTGAGAATTACGAAGAACCCCTGGTAAATACGGGAACCAACCGCTACAGCATACAATTTCAAAACTTGCAGGAGAGTTTCTCCTTCTCTTTAATGGCCGAAGGTTTCTCTTTTGGAGATGTTTCTGTTTCTGTTTTTCCCAAACCTGTTTTAGAAGGTTTTACCATGCAGGTAGAAACCCCTGCCTACACGGGTATCAGTAATCCCCCCCCATATCAAACCGGAGATGCATTGGTGCCGGTAGGCTCTAACATCGCCTGGAATATCCGCTATAACTATACCGACTCCATTGCGTTTGTAGGCCTAGTTGAAGCTCAACAGCGCCAAGACCCAGCAGCCAAACAGCTAGCAGTAAAATGGCGAGCCATGCAAGATGCGAGCTATGGAATCTACAAAAGCAATGCTTACGCCCAGGAGCTTGACAGCACCGCGTATGGCATTCAAGTCATCCCCGATTTCTACCCTAAAATCACCGCCCAATTGCGCTCAGATTCCACCTTGGGCACACAGCTTTTGGTGCAAGGAAACATCTCTGACGACTACGGCTTACAGCAGCTAAACCTAAGATATGGGACTGATAAAAACGCAACAAATTCGTTTCAAAAATATCCATTAGAAATCAACCGGAGTATAAAGCAGCAAGAATACACGGCTATTGTGGATTTTGAAAAGCTTGGCGTGCCTCAGGGAACCTTGCTCTATTTTTACATGGAAGTATGGGACAACGATGCTGTTCATGGGTCTAAGCGTACCAAAACCCAATTACAGTCTCTAAAACTAAAAACGAAGGAAGAATTGCTCGCTGAGCGTAATAAAAACCTAAATGATGGACAACAGGATTTAGAAAAGCTAGCCGAATCCTCTAAAAAGCTAAAGGATAACATCAGCAAGCTAAAGCGCGATCTGTTGAATAAGAACAAATCGGACCTAAACGACAAACAGAAAATACAGCGCGCCATACAGGAAAAGCAAAAGCTAGAGCAAGACTTAGAACAGCTGCAGCAGCAGTTAGAGCAAACCAAAAAATTACAGGAAAACATCGATAGCGAAAACGAAGAGTTGCTTAAAAAACAAGAGGAACTCAATGAGTTGATGGATGAGGTAATGACCGAGGAAATGAATAAGCTTTTCCAGGAATTAGACAGCCTAATGGAGCAACTGGACCAGGATAAGCTGATGGAGAAGCTGGAGCAAATTGAGAATAAAACCGAGGATTTTAGCGAAGAATTGGACCGCAGTCTAGAGCTTCTAAAAAAATTGGCTCTAGAGCTACAAATGGAAGAAACTGCGGACAAGCTCGAAGAACTGGCCCAAAAGCAAGAAGAGCTGAGCGAACGCGCTGAAGAAAGCCCTGAAGAACAGCAAGAAATTAACGAGGAGTTTGATGCATTAAAGGAGAAAATGGAGGAGCTCTCTAAGCCCGAAAACGAATTACTCTCTGAGGACGATGCGGACGAACTGCAAGAACAAGGAGAGCAGCTACAAGAGAAGCTAAAGCAGAACTTGGAGGATATGCAGAATGGTGGAAATCCTGCTAAAACCAATGAAAAGCAGAAAGACAGTGCGGGCCAAATGAAGGAAATGGCCCAGAAGATGAAAGAGGCCATGGAATCGGGGCAGTCTCAGGAAAATGCGGAAAACATAGAAGACCTCAAGCAGATCCTCGAAAACCTGGTAACACTGAGTGTTAACCAGGAACAGCTCTTTACGAAATTGGGCGCTATCAGCACCCAAGATCCCTTGTACCAGGATTATGCCATAAAGCAAGTGAATTACCAAGCCGATTTTAAAGTGGTTGAGGACAGCCTCAACGCATTGGCCAAACGCGTTGCTCAAATCAAGCCCATTATCCGCGAAGAGGTAGGCACGGTGCTAACCAGCATGGAACGCACTGTAGCGGAAATGGAAGAACGCACCACGGCCAAGGCCAAGATGAATCAGCGCTATGCCATACAGTCATTAAACAACCTCGCGCTCCTGCTTGATGAAGTTTTGCGCCAATTAGAACAGCAGCAAGCGCAGTCCAAGCCCGGCATGAGTAATTGTTCCAAGCCCAAACCAGGCAAAGGACAAGGCAGCAGCTTATCCAAAATGCGCAAGGCCCAGGAGGAAATGGCCAAGAAACTAGAGGAGATGATGAAGCAAGGCAAGAAAAAACCGGGTGGCCAAGAAAAGGGCGAAAAACCAGGCAAGCAAAAGCCAGGCGGCTCCAAGAGCCAGGGAGCTTCGGGCAGCGATGCACAGGAGTTGGTGCAAATGGCCGCCAAACAAGCTGCTATGCGCAAAAAACTACGTGATATGGCCAAGGAGCTGAATAAGGACGGAAGCGGTAATGGTAATCAGCTCAATAAAATCGCAGAGGAATTAGAAAAGCTAGAGGAAGATCTTTTTAATGACAACATCAACCCTGAGAGTTTACTGCGCCAACGCGAGATTTTAACCAAGATGTTAGAAGCGGAAAACGCAGAACGCACACAGGAAATGGATAAAGAGCGAAAAGGAGAGCGCGCCAATACCGTTACGCCTATTAATCCAGAATGGGAGAAATATTTGGAAGAGAAGAAAAACCAAGTGGAACTTCTCAAGTCTCTTCCACCCGAGCTACACCAATACTACAAGCGCAAAAGCGAAAATTACCTCAATGAAGCTACACCCTAATGGCGAAATTCGCTTTCACAACGATGATAGCCCGTATCGCCTTCGCGACAAATCACTTTTAAAGGTGTGGTTGGAACATATCGCCACCAGTCATCATCGCAAGCTCGATTCTCTAGACTATGTGTTCTGCTCTTCCGACCGCATTACAGAGATCAACATTCAATACCTCGATCACCACTACCCTACCGACATCATCACCTTCAACTACAATGAAGGTACTTCTGTAGCCGCAGAAATTTACATCTGCCCCGAAGTGGTAAAAGAAAATGCCTCGCGCTTCCGTACTACCTTTGCACAAGAAATGCATCGGGTATTGGTGCATGGCTTACTGCATTTGCTGGAATTTGATGACCAAACGGAATCGCAACAAAAGGAAATGCGGCAAGCTGAAGATGACGCATTAGCGAAGTTGAACGAAATGTTTCACGTGAAACAAAAGAAGTGATGGATCAGTACGATATTATAGTAATAGGTGCTGGACATGCCGGAAATGAGGCAGCCAGCATAGCCGCTACCATGGGGTCCAAGGTACTTTTGGTGACCATGAACCTAAACACGTTGGGGCAAATGAGCTGCAACCCAGCCATGGGTGGTGTAGCAAAAGGCCAAATTGTAAGAGAAATAGATGCACTGGGTGGGCGCAGTGCCGTGGTTTCCGACCGCAGTGCCATACAATATCGCATGCTAAACCGCAGCAAAGGGCCAGCTATGTGGAGCCCTCGTAGCCAGAACGATCGCATACAATTTGCTACCGCCTGGCGATACGAGCTCGAACAAATAGAAAATCTCCACCTCTATCAAGCCCAAGTAACCGGCCTGGAAATTAAAGGGGAGCAACACTTTGTAGTCAACACTACTGGACCCTCTTTCTCTGCTAAAGCCGTCATCCTAACTGCCGGCACATTCCTCAATGCACAAATGCATGTGGGCAGACAAGCAACCGCTGGGGGACGTATGGGTGAATCCTCGGCTACCGAAATGAGTGGCAACCTGACCCATTTAGGGTTTAAAACCGAACGCTTAAAAACCGGAACACCACCACGAATTGATGGGAGAAGCATCGATTACAGCAAAATGACCCGTCAAGATGGTGACCCCGAACCCATACAGTTCTCTTTTTTGAAGCACGACTTCGATAGGCTGCCCCAAGTGCCGTGTCATATTACCTACACCAACCCCACTGTGCATGAATTATTGGCAGAGGGCTTTGATGAATCCCCAATGTTCAGTGGTGATATTAGCGGAACGGGACCACGCTACTGTCCATCTATAGAAGATAAGATCACCCGTTTTGCAGAGCGTACACGCCACCAGATTTTTGTGGAACCCGAAACCCTGTCTTTCTCAGAAGTCTACCTAAACGGTTTCTCCACCAGTTTGCCCGAACGGGTGCAACGCGAAGCGATCCACCAAATACCTGGTTTGGAAGCAGCACGCATTTTAAAGCCAGGATATGCCGTAGAATACGATTTCTTCCAGCCCACCCAGCTTTACCATACCCTTGAAACCAAAGAAGTGCCTAACCTGTACTTTGCGGGACAAGTAAATGGCACCACTGGTTACGAAGAAGCAGCTGGTCAGGGTTTAATGGCCGGCATCAATGCACACCTTAAACTGTCTGAACAAGAACCTTTTGTTCTAAAGAGAAACGAGGCCTATATCGGAGTTCTCATAGATGACCTGGTTACCAAAGGAACCGAAGAACCCTATCGTATGTTTACCTCTCGGTCGGAATACCGTTTGTTACTGCGTCAGGACAATGCGGACTTCCGGCTCACCCCCCTAGCCCATAAACTAGGCACCATATCCGACTCCCGATTTAAAGACTTTGAAGCCAAATACACTGCCATTGAAAAATGGAAGACCCTCGTGACCCAAACCTCGGTTGATCCCAAAGAAATGAACCCATATTTGGAAGAAAAAGGTTCCGCACCCATAAATCAAAAAGTAAAAGCCGAAAAGGTTTTACTCAGGCCACAGGTTCACCTTCCAGAATTGATCCATGCCTCCTCCGATCTAAAACAGCTCCTGGACACTGACCCCGTGAGCAATGAAGTCTTAGAATCCTGCGAAATACAGATGAAATACAAAGGTTACCTGGAACGGGAAGCACAACTTGCTTCAAAAACCGAGCGTATGGAGAACCTAAAGATTCCCACCTCCACCGACTACTCCAAACTCCACAACCTGTCGACAGAGGCCAAGGAAAAACTAAGTAAAGTACAGCCCCAAACCATAGCACAAGCATCGCGCATTAGCGGCATCAGCCCTTCGGATATCAGTGTATTGTTAGTACATTTGGGCCGATAGTTCCACGTGAAACATGCAGTGTCCTTTATGTAAATCGGAGCACATTCAACCCCTGCTCCAGTCCAAAGATTTTGCCAACTCCAAAGAAGCCTTCGAGGTATACCAATGCCAAAACTGCCACAACGCCTTTACCTCAAATGCGCCAACCGCTGCCGATATTGGTCCCTACTACCAACACGATGACTACATCAGTCATACCGAAACCAACAAGGGATTTATCAATAACCTCTACCTAAAGGCTAGAAATTACAACCTGGAGAAGAAAACAAAGCTTATTCAGCGTTATTCCTCTGATAATCAACTACTTGATTATGGATGTGGCGCAGGAGCCTTTGCTTCCTTTGCCCAAGAAAAGGGCTATAAAACCACTGGGCTGGATGTAGCTCCAGAAGCCATAGCGGCCGCTAAAAAGAAAGGGGTTGATGCGTTCCACATGGAACATTTAACCCAACTGCCTGATAATGCTTTTGGTGTTATTACACTATGGCACGTTCTTGAGCATGTCCACGATATTCATGAAACCTTACAACACCTACATCGTGTTTGTAAACAGGGTGGACATATCTTTATTGCGGTTCCCAACATTACCGCTTACGATGCAAAGTTCTATGGTAGGCACTGGGCCGCTTTAGATCTACCCAGACACCTTTACCATTTTACTCCAAAGGGGCTACCCCCTTTTGTGAGCAATTTTGGATTTGAGATTCAAGGGCAACATCCTATGCCTTTAGACGCATATTATGTATCCTTGCTTTCGGAGAAATACAAAGCATCCCTTCCCAAACCGCTTCAAATGATGCGCGCCGGAATGGTCGCTACCGTCTCCAACCTAAAAAAGCAATCCCAAAATCAATCTTCCATAATCTATGTCTTTACTAAACGTTAGCGAGATTCTCAACAAACTCGGAATTGAAAATTCCAATGCCGGCACTTGGATTGGGTCTCAATCCCTTTCGAACAACAACACCATAACCAGCACCTCTCCAGTTGACGCGAAAACCATAGGAACGGTGAGCGTAACTACCCCCGAAGAATACGATAAGGTGGTAACCACAGCCAACGAAGCACAAGCAGCCTGGCAAAAATTTACCGCTCCTCAACGTGGTGAAATTGTACGACAGTACGGCAACATCTTACGCGAATACAAGCAAGAGCTTGGTGCGTTGGTGTCGTACGAGATGGGTAAATCCTTCCAGGAAGGCCTGGGCGAAGTACAAGAGATGATCGATATCTGCGATTTTGCTGTCGGTCTATCACGTCAGTTATACGGTTTAACCATGCACTCCGAAAGACCCAACCACCGGATGTACGAGCAGTGGCATCCCCTCGGTGTTGTGGGTATTATTTCTGCCTTTAACTTCCCTGTAGCGGTATGGTCCTGGAATACCGCTTTGGCATGGGTATGCGGAAATACCACCATTTGGAAACCCTCTGAAAAAACTCCACTTACCGCAGTGGCTTGCCAAAAACTATTTAATGAAGTAGCCCAAGCCAATGACCTACCTGATGGAATATCCTGCATTATTAATGGAGACTATCAGGTGGGTGAATTGATGACCCAAGATAAGCGCGTACCCCTTATCTCTGCCACAGGAAGTACCCGCATGGGTAGAACCGTAGGACAGACTGTTGCCGCTCGCTTTGGTAAAACCATCTTGGAATTAGGCGGAAACAACGCACTAATCGTTACCAAACATGCCCAAATGAAAACCGCCATCCTGGCTACCGTATTTGGAGCTACCGGTACCTGCGGTCAACGTTGTACCTCTACAAGAAGGCTATTGGTAAATGAAGATTTAATCGATTCTTTCACCCAATCGTTACAACAAGCGTATAGCAAGCTTTCTATTGGTAATCCGCTAGATAGCAAAAACCATGTGGGTCCGCTTATTGATGAAGATGCAGTAAAGCTTTATTTAGAAACTTTAGATAAACTAAATGCAGCGGGTGCAGAAGCCATAGTGCCTGGAGGCCAAATTACCGAAGGTGTGGACTCTAATTGCTATGTAAAGCCTTGTATTTATAGGGTAGATAAAAACCACGAAATAACCCATACCGAGGTTTTCGCTCCTGTTCTTTACGTGATGCCCTTCTCTACCTTAGAGGAAGCTATAGAAATACAGAATGGAGTTCCTCAAGGATTGAGTTCTGCCATATTCTCCGACAACCTAAAAGAAACCGAATACTTCCTTTCCCACGTAGGTAGTGACTGCGGTATTGCCAATGTAAACATCGGTACCAGTGGAGCAGAAATTGGAGGTGCCTTTGGTGGAGAAAAAGAAACCGGTGGAGGCCGCGAATCGGGTTCCGATGCATGGAAAGGATACATGCGCAGACAAACCAATACCATAAACTATTCTGATGACTTACCTTTGGCTCAAGGAATAGAATTTAATATTTAATACACCATATGCTAAAGCAAACCATCATAGCCCTATCCGTTGCGGTAGGGCTTTTTTCGTGCCAGTCCGAAAACAAAAACAACAACCTCCAGCCAGGATCATATACCCTGAGCATGGATTTGGGTTCGGTGCAACTGGATATTCCAGTAACCTATGGAACCCAAAAATTAACCATTCACAATGGTGCAGAGAGCATCCATGTTCCCCTCTCGGTTTCTTACGACAGCATCTACGCCCGGTTTCCTGTTTTTGATGCAGGATTGGCATTACAAAGCAAGGCAGATACATTGGCAGAAGGTGCTTATATCAAATACTATAAGGACAACTACCGCATACCTGTACGCATCCACCCCCCTAGTAAAAAAGTAGTGCTGGATGAAGCCCCAAACTATACCGAAGCCTACCAGGTAACATTTTCACCCAACAGCGAAGATGCATATCCAGCCAAAGGTTTGTTTTCTTTTCGCCAAGATGGATCGGCTTACGGAACATTTACCACTGAAACTGGCGATTACCGATATCTATTTGGCCATCACAGCGACAGCACTTTCCAACTCAATACCTTTGATGGTAGCCATGCTTTTGTATTTACCGGAAAGCTGAAAAATGACTCTATCGTAGCAGGAATGTTCTATTCTGGAACGCACTGGAAAGAACCGTGGGTAGGAGTTAGAAATGCAGATTATGAACTTACAGCACCCGATTCCTTAAGTAAAGTAAACAACCCGGTTACCTTCTCTTTCCTGAATACAGATTCTACCCTTTTTACTTTTAATGAAGAAAGCTATAAGGACACGGCTGTAATCATTCAAATACTCGGTTCCTGGTGCCCCAACTGCTTGGATGAAACCCAGTTCCTCTCACAACTTCAGAAAGATTACGAAGACCAACCTTTACAGATTATCGGTATTGCTTTTGAGAGTAAAACAGACTTTAATTACTACCAGAAACAAATTGCCCGATTAAAAGAAAAAACGGGTATCTCCTACCCTGTCCTATTGGGCGGTAAAGCATCGAAGCAATTGGCGAGTGATACCCTAACTTTTGTGGATGAGATAAAGAGTTTTCCCACCACTATTTTCTTGGATAAAAACCACGAAGTGCGCAGAATACACACGGGTTTTTACGGCCCCGGAACGGGTGACTATTACACCCGCTTTTCCGAAAAGACCTATTTGCTATTGGATAAGATTTTTGGGCAGGAATAAGCATTACTGCTTATCCACCACGATACGTTTTTTGCGGTTGGCCAATTCCCAAGCCGTTCTGAAGATGAGTTGATCGATCTTTGCCATTTTCTGGTAATTGATCTTCTCTTCGGTATCGGTGCTTTTATGGTAATCGGGATGCGTACCGTTAAAGAAGAAAGCTACGGGTATACCGTTCTTTGCAAAGTTGTAGTGGTCCGATCTGTAATAGAAACGGTTCGGATCATCGGGATCATCAAAGCGGTAATCCAAATCTAACTTCACGCTTTTTTTGTTCTCCTTCTCGTTAATCTCCTTTAGCTCAGAGCTTAACATCTCTGAGCCGATTACGTACACATAATCCGGATTTCCATCGTGCTCAATATCCACACGACCTACCATATCGATATTGAGATTAGCTACGGTATTCTCTAAAGGGAATTGTGGATGATCGGTATAGTATTCACTTCCCAACAATCCCTTCTCCTCGCCACTTACACACATAAACAAAATGCTTCTAGCGGGAGGATTACCCGCATCGCGTGCTTTGGCAAAAGCCTCTGCTATCTCTAACACAGAAACTGTTCCACTGCCATCATCATCCGCTCCGTTGAAAATAAGACTATCGCGCATGCCTAAATGATCGTAATGTGCGGTAATCACAATATGCTCCTCAGGTTTAGAGGCACCCTTAATGTAGCCCAAAACGTTGCTAGACGAGCCTTTTTCGCTTTTATTGGTATAGCTTAGCGAAGCTGTATTGGTTTCTAGCTTATCCCCCGCTTTTAAGCCGTCCAAATCCGCTAGCGTTATGTTAAGCAGAGCAGCTCCAGTGGAATCTCCTACCATAACATAAGGTGCTTTAATGGTGGCATCTTGTTCCAACAGTTTTACCCGAGTACGCATCAAGTATCTGCTATAACGAGACAACACCGATTTCAACTCAGGATTGATTTCAATAATTGCCTTTGCACCCTGCTTTCTTGCTTCCTCTATTTTCTTTAGCGGATTTCTACTCCACTCAGTCGGACGTGTTGTGCCCGACAGCACATACGCACCATCTTCACGAGTGGGCTCACCACTTTTAATCACCACGACCTTACCCGCTACAGGCGTTTGACTGTAATCGTCATACAAAGAGTCCACAATACCGTAACCACAATACACAACCTCATTGAAGCGTATTTTCTGGCTAGTAACATCCCCCAAATACAACAGGTTTTTTGGAAAGACATACTCCAGCCCCTCGAAAGCCAGCGATACTTCGGCAGGCTCTACTAAATCTATATCAAAGGTTTGGATATAACCGGTGTCGTTTACCGCAGGCAGCAAGCCTATACGTTTAAAATGGCTCCGGATGTAATCTGCGGCCAAGCGTTGACCCCGCTTACCGGTTTCTCTGCCTTCTAGCGAATCCGAAGCGATAACCTTGAGGTGTGTCTCTAAATCTTCGGCCTTAATTGTTTTTTGATAGGTTTCTTTGTTTTGGGCAACCAAACCCAATGCCATGGAAAAACCCACAACACCCAAGAATAACTCTTTCATTTTGCTTTACTCTATTTTGTTTACTCTACGCTCGTGCCTACCTCCCTCAAACTCTGTGTTTAAGAAGGTTTCAATACAGGCTTTGGCGGTTTCTTCATCAATAAACCGTGCCGGAAGTACTAGAATATTAGCATTGTTATGCTGCCTTGCTAGCGCAGCCAATTCTTTATCCCAGCAAATTGCAGCGCGTATACCCTTGTGCTTGTTTGCAGCAATTGCAATTCCGTTTCCAGAACCACACATTAATATTCCCAGACTTCCCTCCTTTTCCTGCACCTTAGCACAAACTGCTTTGGCAAAATCGGGGTAGTCTACACTATCATCCGCATCGGTACCGACATTTAACGTTTCTATACCTTTTGTGGATAACCAGGATAACAGATTGATTTTTAATGCTGTAGCAGCATGATCATTACCGATAACTAACATGAAATGCACATATTTTTTTACAACCGTTGCGAAGTAACGTCAATCTCGATAAAAAACATGGAAAACCTGTTGAATGCACATTCATTTTCGTTGAATATCTTCCAACAAACAGATTTGTTTTCCATGAAACACTTTCCCTTACGAATTTCGTTCTACAAATAAGACACAATTTATCCGACCAAAATCACCACTTTCACAAACAGCATTAACCCGTACCTTTCGGACAAAACTATTAACAACACCCTTTACAACCGAAAACGCTATATCCTTTAAAAAACTGACAACGAAGACTTTACTCCAAAATATTCCGTTAATATCCTCTTAACAACATCTTTACTTTGCAAGGCCAAAATCCAACATACCCAGTTACTAACAGAACTAACACCCTAACAATAGGGAACCTACAACAACATAAAATTTCTTTTTTTTTAGTAGTAATAATATGGGTTGTTAATATCTGTAGTATCCAAGCACAAGAAGGCATTAAAGAGAATGGATACAACAAGATTTATTACGACAATGGCCAGCTCGCCAGCGAGGGTTTTTCAAAAGACGGCAAACCCAATGGATACTGGAAAACCTACTACCCCAACGGCAATTTAAAAACCGAGGGAAACCGCGAAGGCTATCAACTCTCTGGCATTTGGAAATTTTATAACCAGGAAGGCGAATTAACGCAGGAAATAACGTACAGCGAGGGCAAAAAGAATGGCCCTACCCGCAAGTACGATGAACAAGGCAGGTTGCGCGAAAAAATTCCCTACCAAAAAGATACCATCCAGGGCACCGTAGAAAGCTATTATGCCAACGGAGAATACCGCAAAAAAACACCGTATGTGGCAGGCATGAAAAATGGCGAAGAGCGCATTTATGAGGAAGATGGCCGTGTAATATGGCTGGTGCGCTACGAAAAAAATGCGGTGATAAATCGTGAAGCGATTAACCGTTATGCTGGCGATGGCGAAAAAACAGGACTGTGGATTACCTTCCACCCCAACGAAGTAAAAAAGTTAGAAGGAAATTACGTCAACGGCCAACGCAACGGTATTTGGAAAGAATACGATGAAAAAGGGAAATTGCTGAACATATACGAGTACAAAGACGGCCAATTAGCCGATAACGAGACCGCTCTTAACGTAATAGACCAAGAGAAGTACTATTACCCCAACGGACAGGTAAAACGCGTAGAAACGCGCCAAGGGAACAAACGGCAGGGTTTTACCAAGACCTACGACAAGGACGGAAACCTCATTCTCTCGCAAATATTTAGAAACGATACACTCGTAGCTGAAGGAAACCAGAACAACGAAGGCAAAAACGTGGGCTTGTGGAAGTACTATTGGCCTAATGGAAACTTGAAATCTACAGGGAATTATAAAAACGGATTAAAAGATGGTGCCTGGAAATACTACTTCCGGAATGGAGAACTGGAGCAGGAAGGATTTTGGAAATCGGGCAAGCTAGATGGCGAATGGATATGGTACTTTAAAGACGGCAAAAAGCGCTGCATTATGCACTTTGAAGACGGTGTAGAAGAGGGCGACTATATAGAGTGGGACCAGTATAACTACGTGGTGGCAGAGGGCGAATACAAGGAAGGCTATCGCGTGGGTAAATGGCTCATGAGCGGAGGCGATTACATTGGCCGGGGAAAATACCGCGATGGCCTAAAAGACGGGGAGTGGGTGTACTACTACTACGAAGAAGAACCGGAAAGCCTAATTTTTAGAGGAGAATACCAGGATGGCGAACCCGATGGACGACATACGTATTACTACCAACAAAACATTCCACGCTACATCCACGAATACAAAGCCGGCTTAAAAAATGGAACCTTTGTGTGGTTTTTCGAGGATGGCGCAGAGCAATACCGCATTACTTACGAGCTAGACGAAATTAAAAGCGTAAACGGCATTCCCTTTCGCGATATCGATAACCTTGTAGAGTAAGCTTAGTGGTTTGGCTGGATACGGTCTAAAAAGTCTCGTAGGTATCAATCAGCGCAAAATCTAGCTTTTTCTCGATAATGTCGGCTTTTAGCACCTTCACCAAAACACGGTCGCCAAAGTGTATTTCCTTGCCGTGTCGTTGGCCTACCAGTTTGTGTTTTCGGTCGTCAAACTCGTAAAAATCGTCATCCAGGCTATCCAAACTTACCAGCCCCTCGCAGCGGGTTGCTTCTACCTCTACAAAAAAGCCCCAAGGGGTTATACCGGTTACAATACCATCGAATTCTTCGCCCACATGGGCTTCCATAAACAGCACCTGCATGTATTTTACCGAAGTGCGTTCGGCCTCCGTGGCATTTTTTTCTTGCAAGCTGCAGTGGCGGCACGCTAAGCCGTAGTCACCATCTACCTGTTTTCCGCCCTCCAAATAAAATTGCAGTAGGCGGTGCACCATCACATCGGGGTACCTGCGTATGGGCGAGGTAAAGTGGGTGTAGTGTTCAAAGGCTAAGCCGTAGTGCCCAATATTATCGGGGCTGTATTCGGCCTTGGCCATGGCGCGTACAGCCAGGTTTTTCACTATGCCTTCAATGGATTTTCCTTCTACGGATTTCAACAACTGGTTCAATGCAAAGGCTGCTGCCTTACCCTTTACATGCTCTAGTTTTAAACCAAAGTTGCGCAAGAAATCTTTGAGGGTACGCAGTTTTTCAGGGTCGGGTAAATCGTGAATGCGGTATACAAAGGTTTTTTGCTGTCCCGATTGTTTGCCCACAAATTCGGCCACTTTTCGGTTGGCCAAAAGCATAAATTCTTCAATCAGCTTGTGAGCCTCTTTGCTGGTTTTTACGACTACCTCTTTGGGTTTGGCGTGCTCATCCAACACAAACTTTACCTCTTGGCTACCAAACTCTATAGCTCCTTGGCTAAGGCGTTGTTTGCGCAGCGCTTTAGCAATGGCATTGAGGTGAGTAATTTCCTCAGATAGCGGGTCTTTTTTACCCTCAATAATTTCCTGGGCTTCTTCGTAGGCAAAGCGTCTGTTGGAGTGGATGATGGTTTTACCAAACCACTGCTTTTTCACTTTGCCTTGGTTGTTAAGCACAAAAACTGCGGAGAATGCAAAGCGGTCTTCGTTGGGGCGCAGCGAGCACAAATCGTTTGAAAGGACTTCGGGCAGCATGGGAATAACGCGGTCTACCAGGTAGACTGAGGTAGCGCGTTTGTATGCTTCTTTATCTAGGATAGAATCTTCTTGCAGGTAGTGCGTTACATCGGCAATGTGCACACCCACTTCGATTTCATCCTCGCTAATACGCTGGTAGGATAGGGCGTCATCAAAATCCTTGGCATCGTGGGGATCTATGGTAAAGGTGGTTACTTCTCTAAAATCTTTGCGGTTGGATATTTCTTTGAGCTTTGGGTCTTTGTAAAGCGCATCGGCCGCTTTAGAAACCGCTTCTGGAAATTGCGGAGGCAGATTGTATGCCACCATAACCGCATTAATCTCGGCCTCGTTTTCGCCAGGAAAACCAAGTACCTGAATTATTTTGCCGTTGGGGTTTTTGGTCGGATCGTCCCAGACCAATAGCTCTACAACTACCTTTTGGCCGTCTATGGCTTTCTCGGGGATGTTTTCTTCGCGGATATAAAAATCGGCTGGAACTTTGTCGTCATCGGGATGCACAAAACCGTATCCATCCACCCGTTCTAAGATACCCGTAAAAATCTTTTTGTTGCGCTCAATAACTTCGGCTACGCGGTACTCGTTACGTCCCCGTTTGTTGGTCACTGCTACTTTCACCAAATCTCCGTTCATTGCGGTACCCGTATTGCGCGCAGCTATGAACAGGTCTTTGGCATTTTCAAGCAAGATGAAGCCTGTGCCTTTTCGGGTAATTTCAATGGTACCCACAATTTTATTGAGCTGGGGGTTGTACTGATACTTGCCGCGCGCTTTTTCTACAATAACTTCCTTGGTTTTTAGCATTTCCAGGATGTCCAACACCATTTGGCGCGTTTCTTTATCGGAGATCTGAAGTTGGGCTGCTATCTGTTTGTAGTTAAGCGGCTTACTATGGTTGTGTTTAAAAATCTGGATAATGCCTTTCTCTAGGATGGCTTCAACTTTTCCGGGGGCAAAGCGTTTCTTCTTGGGCATTTATAAGTAGACAGGTTTTAAATTATGCCAAGGTAAAACTTAAGTGCTGTAAAGCCATTACCTTAGTATAAACTTGAAAGAAAAAGACCATGAACAGTAAGATACTAGCAGCCCTAAACGAGCAAATTAAGACAGAGGCTACATCCTCGCAGGTGTATCTGGCCATGGCTTGTTGGGCAGAAGTTAAGGGTTATGAAGGAATTGCCAACTTTTTGTACCAGCATTCCGATGAAGAGCGCATGCATATGTTAAAACTCGTGAAGTTTATTAACGAACGCGGGGGTGTTGCTATCGTTCCGGCTTTGGAACAGCCCAAAGTAGAATACAGTGGCCTAACGGGTGTGTTTGAAGAATTGCTGGCACACGAGACTAACGTTACCCAAGAGATCAACAACATTGTGCACTTGTGCTTGCAGGAAAACGACTACACCACGCACAATTTTCTGCAGTGGTATGTAAACGAGCAATTAGAGGAAGAAGCCTTGGCCCGCACCCTTTTAGATAAGTTAAAGCTTATTGACAATGACAAAAGCGGTTTGTACATGTTCGATAGGGACATAGCAGGATTCTCCGTAAAATCGGAGGCCAACGCTGGCGCTTAACAACTTAGCGGATTTACCATTACATTTAACCTCGAATAGCATGCTATTCGGGGTTTTTTATTTTTTGGAAAGGTTAAATGCATACCTTTCCTAAGACAGTACAAGAATCCATGTCCACACCCAAGGGGAAAATTAACGTACACGATGTTTCGGAAGAGCGCATGCAACGTGCCCTGGATTTGGTATACGCCATGTTACCAGACGAGATGGCCGATGAGATTCTCGAGGGTAAAAAGCCCAAGGCACGCCACTACAGCAATGTAAGCATCCTGTTTACCGACATAAAGAACTTCACCAAAATAGCGGAAGATTACAGGCCACAAGAACTTGTTGAGATATTAAACCGCTATTTCACCAAATTCGACTCTATCGCTTCCCAATATGGGGTGGAGCGCGTTAAAACCATAGGCGATAGCTTTATGGGAGTTGCCGGATGCCCACAGCGTAAAAAGGAACATGCCGTGATGGCGGCTCTCGCAGCCAGAGAAATACAGCAGTGGCTACACGGAAAGAAAGAGCGCTACAAGGCAGCAGGGGAGGACTACATAGAAATTAAGGTAGGCATACACAGTGGAGAAGTAGTAGCCGGGATCATTGGGAAATTCCGCTATGCTTTCGATGTATGGGGCGACTCAGTGAACCTGGCTTTTCGCATGCAAGAAAACTGCGAGCCCGGTAAAATAAACGTATCTGAAGCTACGTACTATAAGATACGGCCCTTTTTTGATATGAAACCACGCGGGCCCGTAAAGACCAAACACAAGGGACTGGTGGATATGTACTATGTATCAGACATAAAGCAGGGCTTGCACCACGAGGGCAAACCCAATGAAAAGTTCTGGGAAATGGTAGATCTACTGTACTATGGTAAGCTAGACTACTTGGGCCTAGAGCGAGACTTGCTGAAGTTCTTAAAGCAACGTTTGCCAAAGGATCTGCATTACCACGGAATACACCATACCGAGTATGTAACCCAAACGGCAGAGCGCATTGCTCTGGCAGAAGGAATTCGTGGTGAAGCGCTGTTGATAATAAAAACAGCGGCCTTGTTTCACGATGCAGGGTTTGTAGAGCAGTACAACCACAACGAAAGCACTGGAGCTACTATGGCGAAAACCTGGTTGCCCAAGTACGGATACACGCCAGAACAGGTGGCTCAGGTATGTGATTTGGTTATGGCCACTCGAGTGCCACAAGAGCCCAAAAATCAATTGCAGCGCATTATTTGCGATGCGGACCTGTTTTATTTAGGAAGCCCAAACTTTCATGCCGTGGCAGATACCTTGTTCCAAGAACTAAAGGATAGGCAAGTGGTACAAAACAAACGCGACTGGGATGCCGTGCAGATTAAGTTTCTAACGCAGCATACCTATCATACAGATTTTGCCAATAAAAAAGCTCAGCCCGGAAAGCTGCGCCACTTAGAAGAAATAAAAGAACGGTATCAGCAAGATCGTTACCCTGCAAATACCCCGCTGTAAACCGTACTGTCTTTCGGGTTTACAACTAATACTGGAATTTTCTCTTTATTGGTAATTACGCGCTGCTCTAACTGCGATCCCAGGCGGTTAAAAATGCCAATATCAGACATGTTCATAACCGTAATAAGGTCGGCATTTTTCTCTTTTCCTATTTCAGCAATCTCATCCCCAAATTTGGCACCACTGTGTTTACCGTGTGTAATGGTGTGCTTCACATCGCGCTCTGAAAAGAAGTTGCTGGCGTACTTCAAGTTTAGCTTAACACGCTGGCCATAGTCTTCATCGGGTTCGTAAGCCGTAATGAGGTGTATGGTGGCATTAAAGTAGGAGCCCAGAGCAGCCGCGTACGCGAATTTCTGTTTTGTAGAGGAGTCTAGGGTTATGGGAACTATGATATCGTCATAGCCGCCCTCTTTCATCAGTTTTTCCTGCACAATGATAAAAGGTACTTGAGACTCTTTCACCACTTTTAACGCATTGCTACCGGTAATAAACTGCATGCCTTTCATTCCATGCGTACCCATAAATATTAGGCTGGCATGTATTTCTTCGGCAAAGCCTTTTATGTCGTCATAGATGTTTCCAGAGCGTACTACAGTTTCTACGGGAATATCAAAGTGGATCTCTTTTACCAAGCGAATCTCTTGATCGAGTTTGCGCTCTGCTTCGGAGCGTTGGTCTTCATCACTAATAATGTGGATAAGCCAAACCTCAGAGTTAGTAGCCTTTGCAGTATATGCAGCGTGGTTTATAGCGCATTCTGCAACCTTGGTAAAATCTGTAGCAACAAGTATCTTTTTCTTAGACATGTAGCAATTGTTAAACTTGGGTGAGCGCCAAATATACAGAAGTTATACCTCCAATAATATACTGTACCCCAATACTCATGACAATAAAGCCAATGATTCGCGACAGCGACTTAAATCCAGCCCTACCCAAAAAAGCTAATAGTTTGGGAGCTACACGCAAAAAAACATAGGTAAGTAAGGCCGTTAAAACGATAACACCCGCTATGAGCAGGTAGTCTTGAATTTGGTTGTAGGACTCTTTAATACCGATAAGGTAGGATATGCTTCCGGGCCCAGAAAGCATGGGAATAGCAAGCGGAGTAAGCGAAATATCGTCTTTCTCCAAAGCCTCTTTCTTCACCTTGCGGTCGATAGAGCGGTTTTTCGCAAACTCGCCCTTAAGCAACGAGGAACCCGAACCAAAGATGATGAGCCCACCCGCAATGCGCATGGCATCTACGGTGATTCCAAAAAACTTTAGAATGTAAATTCCCAGGAAGAAAGCTACCAAAAGGATGATACAGAAAAACAGGGCGGCTCGCCCTGCTATTCTAGATCGTTGTGCGGGGGTGTCATCGGGAGTAAGAGCCAGGAACACAGGCATGGCGCCAATGGGGTTTACTACCGAAAACAAGCCAGCAATAAGCGAAAGGAAAACACCGATGCTTACCATGGATTAACCTCTACGGCCTCAATAACTTCGTAACCCAAATATTTTTCTAGGATATCGCGGTACTGCTTGGTAGCGGTAAAGCCGAATCCACTCTCAAAGAACTCTTCCATTAGCCTTCCAACCATTTCGTCTTTGTTGCTAATAAACCCAAAAGCCTCGTTGTTGCGGTTGGCATCGCGGTGAATTTTAATGTAAGTGTCTGGATTGCTTTTTACATAAGACCAGTAGTTTAACACATCCATATAACCAATGAGGGTAGAATCTTCCTTGATATACTTAGGAAGTGCCTGTTGCTCCTTAATGTATTCCATGGAAAGCACAGTACCGTTTTTACTTAAATCTTTAAGGTATTGCTCGTGCACGGAGTTGGCTGTGGTGGCAGCTCGAAGGCCTTGGTTAGCGTAGGCAGTAACATCGAGATTGGATGGCACCCAGCCCGCAGATACCAAAACAGAGATGTTCTTAAGATAAGGACCCGAAAAATCAAAATACTGCGCACGTTCTGCATTCATGGTAACCGTACCGGCACCAATAAAGCGGGTTTTGGCTTGTTTGCAAGCTTCGTAAAACTGTGGGAAGTCCTTGTAGTTTTTGTAGCGAAAAGTAAGCGCCACACCCTTTTTCTCTTGGGCCCACTGCGTAAAGGCATGTAGGATCTCTTTTTCTATTCCAACAAGCTCCTTTCCCTGGTTATAAAAAAATGGGTATCGATCCAAATACTTTACCTGTACTTCCATACTGGCGGGATACTCATATACTTCGGATTTTGAAGTGTCTGTAATAGCCTGAGATACAAGGCTAAATAGTCCGATGATAAAAGTTAGCACCAAATTTTTCATTGCTTAGGAATTTAATATTGTCTGAATTTTGGCGCAAATGTCTGAAAAAGAATCCTTGCGTAGGATTACCCAAATGTTAAATCCACGAAAATATTGGAAGAAAGGCAGTTAGGGGTCGACTAAAGGGACTGAATGTCC
This sequence comes from uncultured Flavobacteriales bacterium, assembly GCA_964627445.1. Lineage (GTDB taxonomy): Bacteria > Bacteroidota > Bacteroidia > Flavobacteriales_D > Luteibaculaceae > Luteibaculum. Next base: position 253,654 of record CAZVJF010000002.1, read on the forward strand.
AGTAGCCTTACAATATGCTGGCGTAATTTGTCTTTTACCTCTTGCATATTGAGCTCGTGACCCAGTTCGCGCTGCATGGAAGTCACATCCTTGTCATCAATACCGCAGGGAACGATATTCTTAAAAAGGTCGAGGTCGGTATTTACATTAAAAGCAAAGCCGTGCATGGTTACCCAGCGCGAGCACTTAACCCCCAAGGCGCAAATTTTACGGGCTTTTTTGGGGTCTTCCGGATCCAACCATACACCGGTGTATTTGGGCAAGCGTTCGCCTTGAATACCGTATTCGGCCAGGGTAAGAATTACAGCCTCTTCTAAAGTGCGTAGGTAGCGGTGGATGTCGGTAAAAAACTGGTCGAGGTCCAATATGGGATACCCCACTATTTGTCCAGGACCGTGGTAGGTAATGTCGCCACCGCGGTTGATGGGATAGTAGCTAATGTGGCGCTCTTTAAGCTCTGGTTCGCTTAAAAGCAAATGCTCGGGCTTGCCACTTTTACCTAAGGTGTATACGTGCGGATGTTCGCAAAAAATGAGGTGGTTTTCTGGAAGGACTTGTTCCGTCTCGGGTAACTCTCGGTTTTTGGTTTTGGCAGCTACAATAGCGTCAAAGACCTCGGTCTGGTAGTCCCAGGTTTCTTTGTAGTCGGCCAGACCCAGATCATGAAAGTGCGTTTTTCGCATTAAATTTTAGCTAGCGATCCTTTTAGGAAATCAATCACATTGACCTCAACGGGATCTACTCCGCGAAGTTCGGCTAAGTAGCAAGAAATCCAATCGCCCAGGTGAATGAGGTACAAGGAACGCTGTACACGGGTATCGCCTTTGGAGACAATATCAATAAGTGTTTCTGTGTAGTTGCCCATAATTTCACCCGATATACGAAAGCGTTCTTTAGTGCGCACGTGGTCATCAGCATTGCGGAAATTGATGACTGCAATGTTGTTATCGCCTCCGGCCCATCCAACCAACTCGTTGTGATTCATTTCGGGCAAAGCGTGGTGCCAGCAAAGCACTTTGGCATTTTCATTGAGCTGTTGACGCAAGCGCACCGCTACGGCTTCGTAAAGTGCCTCTGCGTATATCACAGTGCGTTTTCCGTGTATTGCTTTGGCAATGTTTTTGGCTTCCTCTTTTATGGCATCCAAGTTTTGAGAAAGCGTATCCAGCGCTTTTTCAAACTCTGTTCTGGTGATAAAGTTGGCGTAGCCCAGGCGCTCAAAAAGGGTAGTGAGTTGGGTTATGCTATAACCGAGGGCGGCACGGGGTGGTAATCCTCCCGGAATAACCACATGATCCAACCCTTTTTCTTTAGCAATGTCTATTACTTTTCCACCCGATGAGATGCAAAATACCTTAGCTCCCGCTGCTAAGGCTTGTTCCAAAGAAGCTAAAGTTTCTTCGGTATTGCCGCTATACGAGCACGCCACCACCAAAGATTTTTTGGAGACAAAGGCTGGCAAGTTGTAATTGCTGTTTACTATTACGGGAACCGCACAACTGTCGGCCACCCACTGCGAAACAATGCGACCGCCAATGCCAGAGCCGCCTAAACCGGTAATCACTACATTCTCAAAAATGGCTTCTCCGGTTACCTTAATGCCTTCGGCTATGGTAAGTCCTTCGGAAACGTGCTTGGGAAAATCGGAAACGAGCTCTTGCATTTTTACGCTTTTGCAGCAAAAAAAGCAATAAATGCCGAAAACAATACTACTAGAAGCAGGTAATAACTGCAAAATAACAAGCTTGCAAAGGGCCTAAGCATTTAAATATCTTTGCCGCAAAATTTACCACATGGCGCAGCAGTACAGCGAACAGGAAAACATACGAAGAGAAGCATTGGAACAACTAAGATCGCTGGGTATAGATCCCTATCCCGCAGCGGAGTTTAAGGTTTCACACTACTCCTCGGACGTTTTGGAGGGATACCAAGAAGGCAGCGAAGATTTTCAGGAGGTTACCCTGGCAGGGCGCCTGATGTCCCGCAGAATTATGGGAAAAGCCTCTTTTGCCGAGCTGTTGGATGCCAAGGGTAGAATACAAATTTACGTGGCGCGCGATGAAATTGCTCCGGGCGAAGACAAAGCATTGTACAACCAAGTATTTAAGAAGCTGTTGGATATTGGCGATTTCATCGGAGTAAAGGGCCACGCCTTTGTTACCAAAACGGGCCATACTTCCATCCACGTAAAGGAGTTGGTGGTGTTATCCAAATCGCTTAAACCCTTACCGCTGCCCAAAACCGATGCCGAGGGTAACGTACACGATGCTTTTACCGACCCCGAATTGCGCTACCGCAGACGCTATGTGGACCTAGTGGTAAATCCGCAGGTTAGAAAAACCTTCGAAGCGCGCACCAAGGCCATGAATGCTATGCGCAACTTCTTTAACGAGCGGGGCTATTTGGAAGTAGAAACACCTATTTTGCAACCCATTCCGGGGGGTGCAGCGGCACGTCCGTTTATTACCCACCACAATGCTTTGGACATACCCTTATACCTGCGTATTGCGAATGAGCTGTATCTAAAACGCCTCATTGTGGGTGGATTTGATGGGGTGTATGAGTTTGCCAAAGACTTCCGCAACGAGGGAATGGATAGAACCCACAACCCCGAGTTTACGGTGATGGAAATCTATGTAGCCTACAAAGACTATTTGTGGATGATGGATTTCACCGAAAAAATGATTCGCCACACCGTGCAAGCGGTAACGGGTGGAGAGCAGGTGACCATGGGCAACAACGAGATAGACTTCTCCAAGCCTTTTGAGCGCCTCACCATGATAGACGCCATTAAGAAATATGCCAAGGTGGATATTACCGGTAAAAATGCCGAGGAGCTCATGGACATTGCCAAAAGTCTGGGCGTTGAGGTAGACGATAGCATGGGCAAAGGCAAACTCATTGATGAAATATTTGGAGAGACTTGCGAGGAGCACCTCATCCAGCCGACCTTTATTATGGATTATCCGGTGGAAATGAGCCCGCTGTGCAAGCGCCACAGGGAAAACCCAGAGCTTACCGAGCGTTTCGAACTTATTGTAAATGGAAAAGAAATAGCCAATGCCTACTCCGAGCTTAACGATCCGATAGACCAACTGGGCCGTTTCCAGGAGCAATTGGAGCTAGCCGAGAAAGGCGATGACGAAGCCATGTTTATTGACCAGGACTTTGTGCGTGCACTAGAATACGGTATGCCACCCACATCGGGTATGGGTATTGGTATTGATAGGTTTGTAATGCTGCTAACCAACAACAGTTCCATACAAGAAGTATTGTTTTTCCCGCAGATGCGTCCGGAAAAAGCAACCGAACCCCAATAATATAAAGCTCCTTAACGGAGCTTTTTCTTTCTAAAGCCCCAGCAATTATATATTAGCAGCTTTATTCCATGGCACAGGAAAAGAAAATAGCAGTAATAGGAGGAGGAAGCTGGGCAACCGCACTGGTAAAAATCCTGTGCAATAACTTGGATACGGTAGGATGGTGGATGCGCAACTCAGAAGCGGTAGACTACATTGATAAGTTTGGCCGCAACCCCAATTACCTGTCTTCGGTAAACTTTGATGTGGACAAGCTGGAGATAAGCTCGGACCTCAAGCACTTTTGTACACAATACGATGTGCTGATAATTGCCACGCCCTCGGCCTTTTTGTATGACCTCTTTAACGATGTGGATATTCCCGAACTCAAAGACAAGGTAATTTTCTCTGCAGTAAAAGGAATCATACCCGAGTACCACGCCATACCAGCACGCTATTTCCACAAACAATTTGGAACACCGTACGAGCAAATTGGCATTATTTGCGGGCCCTGCCATGCCGAGGAAGTAGCACTGGAAAAACTCAGTTACCTCACGGTAGCTTGCCAAACAGAAGACTTTGCCACACACATGGCAGAGCAACTCAACTGCCGCTACATTAAAACCGCCATTTCCGATGACCTTTTTGGAACCGAGTTTTCTGCGGTGCTTAAAAACGTATACTCAGTAGCAGCCGGTATTTGCCACGGTTTGCGCTATGGCGACAACTTCCAGGCGGTACTTATGGCCAACGCCATACAAGAAATAGAGCGTTTTGTAGACGCAGTATCGCCCGTGCACCGCGATGTAAAAACCAGTGCCTACCTGGGCGATTTGCTGGTAACGGCCTACTCGCAGTTTTCGCGCAACCGAACCTTTGGTACCATGATAGGTCGCGGCTATACGGTAAAAAGTGCCATGATGGAAATGAACATGGTAGCCGAGGGCTATTATGCGGTGAAAAGCGTGGTGGAGATCAACAAACGCTTTCAGGTTGACTTACCCATTGTAGATGCTGTTTACAACATTGTTTACGAGAAAATTTCTCCGGTAGTAGAAATGCGCATTTTGGCCGATAAGCTCTCTTAAGAGCACGATCAAGAAGCTGCGACAATCCACCCACTGTTCTACATCACCCCCTAAGTGTCTGGCAGATAGTAATATACCTATTTCTAGGTATAGGTTTTGGTGGGATTATGGTCTAGGTTTGAGGAAAGCGAAATCAAAAAAATCTACGGTATGAAAAGCGTTCCTCAAAAAACCGAACCCTCTTTTTTCTCATGGCAAGTACTGGACACCAATACCGATACGGGTATGACGCGCATTCAAATGGCGCATGCTATCCCTACGGAATCTAGTACCGCAGCAGAAGCAAAGAAGTAAAACCCCGCACCATAACTTGCGCACAATGTATTGCTAGCTATTGTTTACTTTGGTGTAGATAAACAGGATCCACACCACAAGTTATGAAGCATAAATTGGCGGCATTTTTTGCCGCATTTCTTATGGTACTGGGCTGCGATAGCCCCGAAACCATCCAACGCGAAGCACAAGAATTTATAAACGCTTACACAGCGCAATACCTAAAGCATTACAAAGAGGTATCGCTAGCGCAGTGGGACGCGAACACCCAAATTATAGAGGGTGATTCGCTAAACGATGTCATTGCTAAAAGAGCTTCCGAAGCCATGGCCGCCTATACCGGCAGCGTGGAGGTGATTACCAAAGCCAAAAACTACTTGGCACACCAAGAGGTGCTAAAGCCACTGCAAGTAAAGCAGTTGGAAAAAATACTCTACGAGGCGGCCAACAACCCACAAACAGTTCCTGCTATTGTGAAAGATCGCATTGCTGCAGAAACCGCCCAGAATAAAAAGTTATACGGTTACCAATTTATGTTGGATGGCGACTCCGTAAGCCCCAACCAACTGGATAAAGTGCTTAGCCAAAGTACCGAGGAAGGAAAACGGCTGGCTGCTTGGCGAAGCTCCAAGGACATTGGCAAAAACCTAAAGGAAGGCTTAGTTACACTGCGCAAGTTGCGCAATGCCACGGTGCGCAACCTCGATTACTCCGATTATTTCTCCTACCAGGTAAGCGACTACGGCCTATCCACCCAAGAAATGATGGAGACTATGGACCAGCTGGTTGCTGATGTTTGGCCGCTATATCGGGAGCTGCACACTTACGCCCGCTACGAGTTGGCCAAAAAGTATGGAGCTTCAGAGGTGCCCAACATGTTGCCTGCACATTGGCTGCCCAACCGTTGGGGACAAGACTGGAGTGCCATCACTACCGTGGAAGGCTTGGATTTGGATGGAGCCCTCGAAGAAAAATCACCGCAGTGGATTGTAGAAAAAGGGGAGGCCTTTTACCAGTCGCTGGGTTTTCCAGCCTTACCCAAAACCTTCTACACCAAAAGCAGCTTGTATCCGTATCCAGCCGATTCTAGCGTAAAGAAGAACACCCATGCAAGCGCGTGGCACATGGATTTGAAACGGGATGTACGCAGCCTTATGAGCGTAGAAAGCAATGCTTCGTGGTGGGAAACCGTGCATCACGAGCTGGGACATGTGTATTACTTTATGGCCTACACCAATGACAGCGTGCCGCCACTGCTGCGCTCTGGAGCCAATAGAGCCTACCACGAAGCAGTAGGAAGTTTGCTGGGTCTGGCCTCCATGCAAGCACCTTACCTAAATGGCCAGAACCTAATAGCCCAGGATGCAGAAGCCGATGCCATACAAAGCTTGCTCAAAGAAGCGCTAAACTATGTGGTATTCATTCCTTTTTCGGCTGGAACGATGAGCCACTTTGAAAAAGCCTTGTATGCCGATAACCTGGAGCCGGGGAGTTTTAATAAAACTTGGTGGGACATGGTAGGAAAGTATCAAGGGATAGTACCACCCGCAGAGCGCGGTGAGGAATACTGCGATGCAGCCACCAAAACCCACATCAATGACGACCCTGCCCAATACTACGATTACGCGCTGTCCTATGTATTGCTATTTCAGTTGCACGAGCATATCGCCAGCAATATTTTAAACCAGCCGCCCACCGCTACCAATTACTACAATAGCAAGGAAACGGGCGAATTCCTCAACGGTATTTTGGCAAAAGGCGCTACCGAAGACTGGCGTAAGGTTTTGAAAGAAACCACAGGCGAGGACCTCAATGCCAAAGCCATGCTGGCTTATTTCCAACCGCTTATGCAATGGCTTCAGCAAGAAAATGAAGGAAGGGAGTACACGCTTCCGGAGGAGGTTTAAATTTATTTCACCGAACTCAACAAGTAATGGTTGGCTGTGGTTTACGTGGTGAAAATTAAGTCTATGTGCTTGGGAACTATGGACCGGCTACTATGCTTCAGGAAAAGTGTCTATTCAAAAGAGGAGTTACGGTACTCCTCAATAATGCTTAAAACTGTGTCTAGGCGATTTTTCAGCTGGCCTTGCGATTCACTGGCCAGCTGCTTTATTGTTTTGATGAAGTCGGGGTTTGAGTTGATGTACTCGGGACGAATGCCCACCAACGCCTGAGCATAAAAGTTTAGCTCGTGATCTGTCATTTTGGATATGCGACTTTTAAACTCATTAGGGTAGCCAAGAACATTTTTTATTAGATGGGGAGCCATATTTTGGTGGAAAACAACCTCTAAGTCATTGAGGGCATGAATTAAGACCTTTTCGTAAAACTTACGCGACTGCGAATTTTTAGAGTTAAGGCTGTCTAGACAATCATAGAGTTTCTTGTAATCGTTAGTATATATACTGTCGCTAAGATACAGATCTGCAAAGTCTCGGGTGGAAAGATGGGAAAGGTAGTAATAGCTTTTGGGGTCAATTAGGGAATCGGGTAGCGGTAAAGACGTAACTGACTCCTTATGGTTTGACGTCTTATCACGCTGTGCACTCGGCTGTTCTGAGCATGAAGGGAACAGAGAAATAATCACTAATGCAAGTATAGCGGATAAAAGAGGGTCTATATTTTTCATAATACCGGGAAATATCGATTCTGCGGAAACGGCTGTACAGAAATTCTTGGGATTAATTCGGTATATCGAAGTAAGGTAAAAGATTACGTTTTTTTACATAAAAAGGAGTTTGTTATTGTCATCCCTCCTTCTCAAAAAACGCTTTAATCGCCTGAGCACGGTTGGCGGGTACGTGCTTTTGTAACTCCTCCAGGCTGGCGGCCTTAATGGCGTTGAGGCCTCCAAAATGCTGGTAGAGCTTTTTGGCGGTGGCGAGGCCAATACCTGGAATATCGGTGAGTTGGTTTTGTAGGGCCGCTTTGCTTCTTCGGTTCCGGTGGTGGGTGATTCCAAAACGGTGCGCTTCGTTGCGCAAGTATTGAATCACCTTTAAGCTCTCCGATTTCTTGTCGATGTACACGGGAATCTGATCGCCCGGGAAATAAATTTCTTCCAACCTTTTTGCAATACCAATAATGGCAATTTGGCCGCGGAGGCCCAGGCGGTCTAGTGCTACCACTGCGCTGGAAAGCTGTCCTTTTCCACCATCGATGACAATAAGTTGGGGTAAATCCTGCCCCTCGTTTACCAGGCGGCTGTATCTGCGGTACACGGCTTCTTCCATAGAGGCAAAGTCGTTGGGGCCTTCTACGGTTTTAATGTTAAAGTGGCGGTAATCGCGCTTGGAGGGTTTGGCGTTTTTAAAGACCACGCAGGCCGCTACTGGGTTAGAGCCTTGCAGGTTAGAGTTATCGAAGCACTCAATGTGGTGTGGCAGCTCGCTCAGGCTTAAATCCTCTTTGAGTTGCTTGAGGATGCGTTCGGTGTGTTTTTCGGGGTTGCTAATTTTTTCTTGCCGGTGTTTGTCCAGCATGTAAAACTTAGCATTGCGCTGGCTTAGGTCCAGCAGTTTGCGCTTATCGCCCCGTTGCGGAAAGGTAAACTGCAGGTCGGTATCCTCATATTCCACCGGAAAAGGCAACACAATTTCTTTACTGGTGCTGCTAAAACGCTTGCGGAGTTCTATCATACCCAGTAGCAGTAAGTCGGCATCGCTTTCATCCAGTTTTTTATCCAGTTCTAGCGTAAAGCTTTGTACAATGGAGCCACTCATCACCTTAAAAAAATTAACGTAGCCATTGCGGTTATCACTTACGATAGAAAACACATCAATATCGTTGATGGTAGGACTAACCACCGTGCTTTTCGCTTGGAAGCGCTCTAGTTTATCCAGTTTTTCCTTGAGTGAGGCTGCCGTTTCAAACTCCAGTAGCTCGGCATGGTGTTGTATGCGCTCTTTAATGTGGCGGGTAAGTTGCGACAGGTTTCCTTTGACCAGCGATTTTATTTCATCGAGGTTGTTGAGGTAGTCGCTTTCCGACTGTTTGCCCTCGCAGGGGCCCAAACAGTTGCCCAAATGGTATTCCAAACACACCCGAAATTTTCCTTCCGTTATGTTTTTTTCACTCAAATTGTAGTTGCAGGTACGGGTTTTAAACAACTCACGAATGAGTTCCAGCAGGGTTTTCATGGAACTAACCGAGGCAAAAGGGCCAAAATATTCCGAGCCATCTTCTATGGGGTTTCGGGTGGAAAAGACCCTTGGAAAACGTTCGTTTTTTATGCAAATCCAAGGGTACGATTTGTCGTCCTTTAGCGCCACGTTGTAGCGTGGCTGGTACTTTTTAATGAGGTTGTTCTCCAGTAGCAGTGCGTCCATTTCGGTATCCACTACAATAAACTTAACGTCTACCGCTTTGGTAACCAGTCGCAGCACTTTGCCGTATTGATGGTTTTTAGTGAAATAAGAAGCTACTCGCTTCCTTAAATTTTTCGCTTTTCCTACGTATATTATACTCCCAGAGATATCAAAGAATTGATAAACCCCCGGTTTTTGAGGCAAAGCTTTTATTTTTTCCTTAATTACGGCCACGGAAACAAAAGTAGTTCAAGTTTTTTCCGAACGTAAAAACCGCTTAAGGGTTTTTGGGTTATATAGGACTGTTGTGAGAAAAGAGAAAATTATTGTCATAGGCTCGGGATTTTCAGGGCTGAGTGCGGCTAGTTTTTTGGCCAAAGAAGGTTACGAGGTAACCGTAGTAGAGCAGCACGACCAACCTGGAGGGCGTGCTCGTAAAATGAAACTGGGCGAGTTCACTTTTGATATGGGTCCAAGCTGGTATTGGATGCCCGATGTATTTGAGCGGTACTTTGCGTCCTTCGGGACGACTACTGGCCATTACTATGACTTACATCGCTTAGACCCTTCCTACCGCATATATTTCCAAGACGGAAGCCACTGGAATATTCCCGCAAATCTGGATGATTTAGGAGATCTACTGGAGAAATACGAGTCTGGCGCGGCAAGAAAGCTTCAGGCTTTTTTGGCCGATGCACAAAAGAAATACGAGGTGGGCATGCGCGATATGGTGTATAAGCCAGGCTTGTCCATTTTAGAGTTCGGGTCTTGGGATGTAATTCGTCAGGGACTGAAGATGGATATCCTTTCGTCCTTCTCTAAGCTCATCCGCAAGTATTTTCAGCACCCCAAGATACTGGAGCTGCTAGAGTTTCCTGTCCTCTTTTTAGGAGCAAAACCCGAGGATACTCCAGCCATGTACAGCTTAATGAACTATGCGGACATGAGCCTGGGCACTTGGTACCCAAAGGGTGGCATGTACAAAATAGTAGAAGGCATGTACGAGCTGGCGAAATCTCTGGGGGTACAATTTCAATTCGGAACAGGGGTGCGGCAAATTAATGTGGAGCAAGGGGTTACCACAGGCGTTACTCTAGCCAATGGCGAGCACCTACCCGCTGATGGCGTGGTATCTTCTTCTGACTACCACCACACCGAGACCCAGTTGCTGGAGAAAAAGTATCGCAATTATGATGAGAAGTATTGGGATACCAGAACCATGGCACCCTCTTCTCTGCTCTTTTATGTGGGGCTAAACCGTAGGCTACCCCACGTACTTCACCACAACCTATTTTTTGATGCGCCTTTTGCGAAGCACGCGAAGGAAATTTATGACAGACCCAAATGGCCATCCAACCCGCTTTTTTACTTGTCGGCCACAAGCAAAACAGACGATACCGTGGCTCCAGAAGGCTGCGAGAACTTATTTTTCTTAGTGCCTTTGGCTCCCGGGTTAGGTGCCGATACCGAACAGATGCGCAGTAAATACTTTAAATTGCTAACGGATCGGGTTTTGGCAAGAACAGGCATGGATATAACTCCGTACATAACGGAGTACAAATCTTACGCTGTCTCAGATTTTATGGCCGATTACAACGCCTTTAAAGGAAACGCTTATGGCTTGGCCAACACTTTGAAACAAACAGCTGTATTAAAACCGAAGCTGATCAATAAAAAGGTGAAGAATCTGTTTTACTGCGGTCAGTTGACAGTGCCGGGGCCAGGAGTTCCTCCATCATTAATATCGGGAGAAATAGTGGCCCAAGTAGTAAAGAAAAAGCTAGTCGTTCATGAAACAGCTCTATGATATAGTCTGCTTGCGCAGCAGTAAGCTTACCACCAACCAATACAGCACCAGCTTTTCGTTGGGTATTAGCTTTTTGGCCAAAGAAATTCAAGATGCAATCTATGCCGTATACGGTTTTGTGCGCTTTGCCGATGAAATTGTAGACACTTTTCACGATTTCGATAAGGAGAAATTATTACTGGAGTTTCGGGCCGACACCTACAAGGCTATTGAGGAAGGAATAAGTCTTAACCCCATACTGCACAGTTTTCAGTTAACTGTGAACCGTTACAACATAGAGCTGGATTTAGTAGAAACTTTCTTCAACTCCATGGCCATGGACTTGGAAAAGCGCGAATACAGTCAAGAGGAGTACGAAGAGTACATTTTAGGATCGGCTGAAGTGGTAGGGCTGATGTGCCTGCAGGTTTTTGTAAAAGGAGACACTAAGGAATACAACCGTTTGCGCCCAAATGCCATGTCTTTGGGAAGCGCCTTTCAGAAAATCAATTTCTTACGCGACTTAAGCAGCGACTACCAGCAACTGGGCCGGGTATATTTTCCAGGCTTAGATTTAAACAACACTACGGCCGATGCAGTAAAGCAAATTGTGGCGGATATAGAACAAGACTTTAAACACGGTTACGAGGGAATATTAGAGCTGCCCAAGAATTCGCGGTTTGGCGTGTACATGGCCTATATTTATTACTACCGCTTGTTTAAGAAGATCCAAAAAACCCCTTTTGATAAAATTCTAGAATCGCGCATTCGCGTTTCAAACAAAAGGAAGTACGCCTTGTTTGTTTCTTCGTACGTAAGGCACCAGCTGAATATCATTTAAGATTTGGAGGAAAAAAACTACGTAGTTCTGGTAGACGAAAACGACCAGGAAGTGGGCGTTATGGAGAAACTAGAAGCCCATGAGAAAGGACTAATGCATCGCGCGTTTTCTGTGTTTCTGTTTAACGATAACAACGAACTTTTACTGCAACAGCGTGCCAGCGAAAAGTACCACTCTGGCGGTCTTTGGACCAATACCTGCTGTAGCCACCCCAAACCCGGTGAAGCAGCCGAGGCGGGAGCCCACCGCAGGCTTATGGAAGAGATGGGAATACATGCGGCCTTAGACTTTCAGTTTACCTTTAGCTATAAAAGCGATTATGAGAATGGATTGAGTGAGCACGAGTTCGATCATGTTTTTTTTGGTCGATATAACGATGCACCCAAGCTCAATCCCGAGGAAGCAGAGGGCTGGAAATACATGTCTTTACCGGCTATAGAGGCCGATGTAGCGGAAAATCCACACCACTATACCAGCTGGTTTAAAATCTGTCTTCCTAAAGTGGCCCAACACCTGGCCCAGCAAATAGCAAGCTAGTATGAATACAGACGCGATATTTTGGTTTCGGAGGGATCTGAGATTGGACGATAACTGCGGTCTTTACCACGCTTTAAAAGAGCACAAGGCGGTGCAAGGCATCTTTATTTTCGATACCGAAATACTGGATAAACTAGAGGACAAAAGGGATAAGCGCGTAAGTCTGTTGTACGACATGCTTCAAGACCTTCATGCGGCTCTAGAAAAGGAGGGAGGATCGCTTAAAGTCTATTACGGCAAACCCACAGCGCTGTTTAAAGAAGAAATTCTTAGCGATTTTCCAGAGGTAAAAGCCGTGCACACCAACCACGACTACGAGCCTTATGCCAAAGAGCGCGACCAGCAGGTGCAGCAGGTTTTGGAAGAGCAGAATATTTCCTTCCATACATACAAAGACCAGGTGATTTTTGAAAAGGATGAGGTGGTAAAAGCCGATGGAGGGCCGTATACCGTTTTCACACCTTATTTCAATACTTGGAAAAAGCGCTTGGAGAAGGAGGGCATTCCACATTGGGACACCAAAGAGGTGTTAGGAAATGTGGCAAAGGCCGAACATGCTATGCTGCCTTTTGATGCCATGCCCTTTGAATACGTTGCAGTCGATTTACCCAACAAGCAGTTCGCTGCAGAGGGCATGCAAGCGTACGGAGACCAGCGCGATTATCCAGCCAAAAAAGGAACCAGTCGTTTATCGGTCCACTTGCGCTTTGGTAGTATTAGCATACGTCAACTAGCCAAGAAAGCATGGGATAATACAGCAGAGACGTATTTAAGTGAGTTGGCCTGGCGCGATTTTTACCATCAAATTTTATATCACTATCCTAAAGTTAAGGATAGCGCATTTAAGGATAGGTACGAACGTGTGCCCTGGCGCAACAACGAGGAAGATTTTAAAGCCTGGTGCGAAGGAAAAACGGGCGTTCCCATTGTAGATGCGGGTATGCGCGAGCTGAATAAAACCGGCTATATGCACAATCGCGTACGCATGATAGTGGCATCCTTCCTTACCAAAAACCTTTTGATTGATTGGCGTTGGGGCGAGCGCTACTTTGCAAAAAAATTGTTGGATTACGATATGGCAGCGAACACCGGAGGCTGGCAATGGGCAGCGGGTTGTGGCACCGATGCGGCACCGTATTTCCGGGTTTTTAATCCAATAACCCAAGCCGAGAAATACGACCCCAAAGGTGTGTATATTCGCAAGTGGGTTCCGGAGTTTGACCAGTTGTCGTATCCACAACCTATAGTTGACGTTAAAGAGAGTAGGAAGCGCGCTATTGCTACCTACAAAGAGGCTTTGAATTAAAATTAACAACGAGTACTATGTTGTACCTAGCTATTGTAATAGGCACCTTCTTTTTTATGGAGTTTATGGCGTGGTTTACCCACAAGTATGTAATGCATGGATTTTTGTGGGTGCTGCACAAAGACCATCACCAGCCAGAGCCTGGTTTTTTTGAACGCAACGATGCCTTCTTTCTCATCTTTGCCATTCCCTCATCTACACTCATGTTTTTGGGTGCGGCAGCGGGCTTTGACTACCGCTTCTATATAGGCTTAGGGATTTTGATTTATGGCATTTGCTATTTCTTGGTGCACGATATCTTTATTCACCAGCGGTTTAAATGGTTGCGCAATTCCAACCACCCGTATTTTAAGGCTATACGTAAGGCACACAAAGTGCACCACAAGCACATGGGTAAGGAAAAAGGAGAGTGTTTCGGCATGCTCATCGTACCGTTTAAGTACTATAAAGAGGCCAAACGCATGCTGAACAATGCCCGATAAATGGATTTACCTGGCGCTGAATATTGGCACAGTAGCCGTGCCTTTTATCGCGTCATTTTACCCCAAACACCCTTTCTACAAGCATTGGTGGGCTTTTGTGAAAGCCTCTATACCCGTAGCGCTCTTCTTTATTTTGTGGGATATCGGGTTTACCCATATGGGCATCTGGGGTTTTAACCCCGAGTACCTCAGCGGAATTTATTTAGCCAACCTACCCTTAGAGGAAGTGTTGTTCTTTTTCTGCATACCCTTCTCATGCACCTTTACCTACTTCGCATTGCAGTACTTTTTCGGAAGGTACACCACTCCAGCTTGGCTTCATAAGCTAACGGCCTTTGTAGGATTGGGATGTCTGGGTATTGCGATATGGCACTATAACCACTGGTATACGGGCACCTCCTTTGCATTATGCGGTCTGTTGCTCTTGTGGGTGGGTATGCGATTGCGGCCCCAGCATTGGAATATTTTTGTGATTACGTATCTCTTAATACTGTTGCCCTTCTATGCAGTTAATGGAGTTTTAACCGGCCTATTTATACCAGAACAGGTGGTTTGGTATAATGACTATCACAACTTAGGCAGTAGAGTTTTTACCATTCCCTTAGACGATCACGCATACTCCCTAGTACTACAGGGCGCTGTGGTCCTATTGTTCGAGCACTTTCGCAACCAGCAAGTAAAAGGTAGTAGTGTCGTGGTGTAGAACAAAAACAAAAAAAAATTCAGCATATTGTTTGTAGAATTCAAAAAGCAATCTATATTTGTATTAAGGTAAAGTTAAGGTTTAACTTCAGGTAAAGGGAAAAGCGAGGTGTTTCGGCATCTCGCTTTTTTATTTTCCACTTCAGGATACCAAAGCGCAGCTTATGTTTTGAACAAATGTTTGAGCTTGGTTAACTCAGGCTGTTGGGAGGAGAACACACCATAAGAAAACTTATATGCGTGTATAGAGTGGCCAGAAGCGCTTTAAACTACTCATCTGTGTAGATAATTAGACAATTAATCCAATTAACGTTGCTAGATCAGGTCTTCGGAAAACCCTCACTCCCTAGGCAACTTCAGTTTAATTTTGTAATATTATACGTATCCATTCCAAAATCCCTACAACATGCGTCTCTTTCTATTATTAGCTAGCGTTCTCATGCTTATGCCAAGTGTTGGATTTGCACAACAATGCGGCACCTGTTTGCCGATGTTTTCCAGCAATCCAGGTGCACCTATCGATATAGGTCCAACAAGTGCGGTAGTTACGGATAACATTGTTATATCAGATACCACGGGTACCATAGCTGATCTCAATATATATCTCGACATAAGCCATTCCTATGTGGGAGATTTAAACATTAGTTTAAGTCATTTGGAGAGCGGCCAGTCCACAGAACTCTTTTTTGGTAATATTAGTGGATGTGCGGGTACAGATATTGATGTGGTTTTGGACGATGAGTTAGCCAATTTTATTACTTGTAGTGGAGGCGCCGTGCCCGCAGTTGGTGGATGCTACCGATCTGACCCATTGCCAGGCCTTACCTCCTTTAATGGTGTTGATATATCGGGAACATGGATGCTGACAGTTCGCGATGCATCTCCGGCAATAGATGCAGGCGTTCTGAATGGTTGGTGTTTGATGCCTACACTAGAGGTTACACAAGGCTACTGCGAAGCAAGCGGTTGTAACCAGGCACAAAGCAATTGTGAGAATAGCTGTGCAGATGATGACCTTAACACCTATATATCGGCAGTATCTGTGAGTAATTTGGATAATATTAGCACGCTATGCAGCGCGACTTCTCCTGGTTACAGCGATTTCACAGCAGACACAACACTAACAGCATCCTTTGAGCCGGGCACAACTTACGCCATAGATGTGCAAATTAGTTCAACCAATTCGACAGTGGAGAGTGAGTTTGTAGCCGCTTGGATCGATTTCAACCACGATAAAGTTTTTGATGATGTTTCGGAGGCGATTTACCTTACTTATAATGCTTCTACTGGCACCTACAGCAATTCGGCATTCTTAATTCCAACCGATGCTATTTTGGGACAAACACGTATGCGAATTCGAGATGCTTACAACAATTACCCACTTTTTGCTGATGATCCTGCTCGATTAAGTTGCGGTAGCTCCACATACGGAGAAGTGGAGGATTATACTGTATTCATTATTGAAGAGGAAGAAACAGACGAGCCACCGAGCACGCCCAACTGTGCAACGTTTTTGTCTCCGGCAGACATTGCGTCTGGTATGTGTCAAAAAGGAGTTTCTTTCGCTTGGGAAGACCCTACGAACGGACCCGAACCACAGGGGTATCATTTTTATCTCGGGACTGACGAGTCCGCTAAGTCTGTATATGACTCTATAGATTTGGGCTCTAGTAATAGCTTTATACTACCAGACTCAGTTTTACTAGAAAAAGGTACACGGTATTATTGGTTAGCCGTTCCGTATGACGAAAATGGGGCAGCCGAAAATTGCGCTTCCTATTCGTTTAGTACTGCCGAAAGTGGAGATCCATTAGTTGGCATCTTCTCATCCGGTAGTGCTGATTATCAACAAGTTGTTTGTCTGGGCACTTCAGCTTCTTTAGCGGTAGAGGTCACGGGCTCGGGAGGATATGAATATAGCTGGACAGGAGCGGACATTGACTACTTAAGCGATACCACTGCAGCTCAAGTAGGTTTTAACCCTGAGGACGTTGGAAATAATTTTTATGAGGTTCATGTAACAGACCGTAACAGATGCACTGGCTCAGATTCGGTAGCAATTGATGTCCAGGAAACAGCAGTGGCTGGCGATATTCAAGCCTCGTCCACAGCTCTTTGTTACGATGAAACAGCACTGCTTTCACTTTCGGGACACCAAGGAAACATTGTATGGCAACAGCAAACGGGAGGGACAGCCTGGCAGGATATAAGTAATGAAATTAAGGATACCCTAAACTTAACTCCACCCATTACCCACGAGCGCTACAGAGCAATATTGAGCATTGGTAGCTGCACAGATACATCCGAGGTAATTGAGCTCACCCTATTTCCTGAACCCCGGCCTGCTACCATTTCTTCCGAAACAGGCAACTTTTGGTTTTGTGAAAACGATAGCCTACTGCTCCAGTCTAACCAAACAAATAGCAGATGGAATACAGAAAGTAGTAGCCAAGAGATATATGTTTCGCAGCCCGGTAATTACAGTGTAGTTTACACTGATGTAAACAACTGTACAGCCCAACCTACGAGTGTGTCGGTTATGGAAAATCCGACACCCGTTAAACCAAAAATATTGGAAGCACCAGCTGGCCAAGGTGCAATTAACTTCTGTGAAGGTGAGTCGGTAACCTTATCTACGGACGCACAGGCGCAACAGTACAGCTGGTCAAACATTGCTCCGGGTACGTCTCAACAAGTAACCGTTAGTGCTCCAGTTACTACGCGATTGCGGGTTTTTGATGAGTTTGGTTGCACCAATGTATCAGATCCGCTAACCCTTACGCTGAGGCTGAAACCAGAGACCCCGTTTATTACATCGGTAGGAGGAAGGCGCGGTCTTTGTCCCAACGAAGTGATAACGCTAATTGCAAACAATGAGCCTGGAACAGATTTTGTTTGGAATCACGACCCGAGTATTACATCAACGTCCATTCAAGTAACGCAACCCGGCACTTTTTCTATAACCGCAAGTACGGTTTATAATTGCAGTAGCCAGTCCAACCCCTTTACAGTAACCACGTATAATAACCCCCCAAAACCTACAGTAGTCATACTAGACGAACCTCAATTTTGTGAGGGTAAGTCAACCCGTCTTACCACCCCAACTAACTTGGATGTTTACTGGAATAATGACCCCGAGATTACGGATAAAACCATTACAGTTGCTCAATCGGGAAATTACTTTGTAACTGCGATGCAAAATGGTTGTGAGACAAATTCAGATCCCGTACAGATAACGACCATCCCTAACCCCCCAAAACCCAATATCACAGTTAGTCCAAACCGCAACGAATTATGTGATGGAGAAGAAGCCGTGCTTACAACGGATGCAATAGATGAAATTATTTGGATCAATGATATATCCAACAACACAAATTCCTTAACGGTAACGGAATCTGGTAATTATCACCTGAGGGTAACCAATAGCAGTGGTTGCCAGAGCTTCTCAGATACACTAACCGTGGCATTTCAACCCTTACCAGAAAAACCACTCATACAGGTTACAGACGGTATACTTTTTTGTCTTAACCCTAACGGAAGCTTCAATTATCAGTGGCTAGATGCCGCAGGTGCAGCTATTCCGGGCGAAAATACAACGACGTATCAGGATGCGCCCGAGGGTCAATTCTCATTAAGAGTTACCAATCCACAAACGGGCTGCACCAATGTTTCAGATCAAGTTACAGACATCATTGGACACCATGTAAAAAGCTCGGTAAGAATATTCCCTAACCCAGTTTCATCTGGTGCAAAAATACAATGGGAGGGTATGAATGCCAATACCTTTCTTCTTACTAACCAATTAGGCCAAGTGATTCGTAGCTCAAGAGGGTCAGGGATGGAGACTAGTGGGCTTGCTCCTGGTATTTACGTGTTGATTGCCGTTACAGAAAGTACAACCGTAAGTATCGGTAAGGTTACCGTACTTTAACGGAGGTAGTCCGGGAATAAGTGCAATTAGCTTCTGCTTTTTCGCATTGGATAGAAATGGTTTGGTATTCCGACCTAAAGACAATTAGCCTTTCAAATCTTTTGTAGCATTTGGTGTGCACAAACCGCGCTGAAAACATACTTTTAGCCAAATTTCCTTTTATGAGAATCAAATTCTTGGGCTTTCTCTGCGCTATAATTTGGGCTTTTCCCCTTGCTGCGCAAGAAACACGCCCCGTTGCAGGCATTGCCGACAAGGCCGTTGAGGTACACGCCTATACCAATGCTACCATTCACGTTACTGCCAATCAAATCTTGGAGAACGCCACGCTTATAGTTTCCAAAAACAGAATACAGGCAGTAGGTGCCCAGGCGGCTATCCCCGCCAATGCGGTAGTGCATAATATGGAGGGCAAGCACCTGTACCCCTCTTTTGTGGAGCTCAACTCCGGTTATGGGGTGGAGGTGCAGAATAATAAGGAAGGTAAATATCCGGTGTACGACAAAACCAACCCGGCAGCTACGTATTGGAATGATGCCATCCGTGCTCAAATGGATGCCGCTGAAATGTTTACCGTAGATGAAAAAGACGCAAAAGCGTTGCGCTCTCATGGTTTTGGAACGGTGGTAAGTCACCACCAAGACGGGATTGCTCGGGGTAGGGCAGTGGCCGCTACCTTAGGAGAACAAACCGCCAATGTAAGTGTGGTTAAGCCCTTGTTGCATGCTTTTTATTCTTTCGATAAGGGTAGTTCTAAGGTTTCCTATCCCACCTCGCTTATGGGAAGCATCGCCTTGTTGGAACAGGCCTTTCACGATGCCAAGTGGTACGAAGAAGGAACGGATTTGGAGCGCAATATTAGCCTGGAGTCGCTGGCAAAGCAGCGCAAGGCACCCGGGTTCTTTATTTGTAAGGATAAGTGGGATGTGCCCCGTGCCGATGCTATAGCCAAGCAGTTTGGCATGAATTGGATTTATGTGGGCGGAATGGATTTATATGAAAACATAGATGCATTTGCCAACAAAGGTTACCGCTTTGTGGTGCCCATCAATCACCCCAAGGCATACGATGTAAGCGATCCCTTAGCTACAGCTATGCTGGGTATGGAAGACCTGAAGGCTTACGATTGGGCACCTACCAACCTTGCTAAAATGGCGGAGCGTAATATCCCGTTCGCTATATCGGCTAGTGGGTTGGATAAAAAAGGAAATCTTATTGCAGAGGTGCAAACGGCTATAGCCGGGGGTTTAGATCCTAAAAAGGCCTTAGCTGCGCTTACCTCCATTCCAGCCGAATTTGCAGGAATAGCGAAGGAGGTAGGAACATTGGAGAAAGGTAAACTGGCCAACTTTTTGGTTACAGATGGGCCTATCTTTGAGAAGAAAACCAAGGTGTTATCCAACCATGTGCAAGGAAAAGACTACACGGTTACCGAAACACCCACGGTAGATTTTTCTGGAAATTACACAATTAGCCTTGATGGCAAGGAGTACCACCTTACCCTGAATCCAGACAAAGACAGCTATAAAGCCTCTTTAAAGGCGATTGCAGATGGTGATACCACAAAGCTAAAAGCCATGGCGAGCACCCAGGGATATGCGTTGAGCTTAGCTTTTAAACCCAATGAAGATGCATCCTACTACCGTTTAAACGGGCACAAAGACGCTCAAGGTAACATTGCCGGAACAGGGCAAAAGCCCAGCGGAGAACGCATGCGGTTTACAGCTTCGGTGGCAGATCCTGCCGATGAAAAACCAGAGGAAGACGAGATGGAGCCCTGGAAACCAGTTTCCACCTTTACGTATCCACAAAAAGCCTTTGGTCATGCGAGCACACCTCAGCAGGAAAACATCTTGGTGCGCAATGCTACCGTTTGGACGAACGAGAAGGAAGGCATTCTAGAAAACACGGATGTGCTTATTGCGGGAGGAAAAATTGTGCAGGTTGGAAAAAATCTGCCAGCCGCAGGGCGCACGGTAATTGATGGTACCGGCAAACACCTAACATCGGGTATTATTGATGAGCACTCGCACATTGCCCTATCTCGCGGGGTAAACGAAGCGGGCCAGGCTATATCGGCCGAGGTTAGCATAGGCAATGTGGTAAACCCAGAGGATATTAATATTTACCGACAGTTGTCGGGAGGCGTTACCGCAGCGCAATTGTTGCACGGTTCGGCCAACCCCATTGGAGGACAATCGGCTTTGGTAAAACTAAAATACGGTAGCACACCGGAGGAAATGAAAATTAGCAATGCCGATGGTTTCATCAAGTTTGCTTTGGGTGAGAATGTTAAACAATCCAACTGGGGCGATAGAAACACTACCCGATATCCGCAAACCCGTATGGGGGTAGAGCAGTTGTACTACGACGCTTTTATCCGCGCGCAAGAGTATGCAGCTAAGAAGCAAAACGCTCGCACTGCGAAAGATCGTCCACGGTATGATATGGAGTTGGAAGTGCTATTGGAGATCCTGAACAGCAAGCGCTTTGTAAGCTGCCACTCCTATATCCAATCTGAGATAAACATGCTGATGCATGTGGCCGATAGCATGGGCTTTACCATCAATACGTTTACCCATATCTTGGAAGGTTATAAAGTAGCCGATAAAATGGCAGAACACGGAGCTTCGGGTTCTACCTTCTCGGACTGGTGGGCCTATAAGTTTGAGGTGAAAGATGCCATACCGTACAACGCGGCATTGATGCACGAGCAAGGCGTTAATGTGGGTATCAATTCCGATGATGCCGAAATGGGAAGACGCTTAAACCAAGAAGCTTCCAAGGCCGTGAAATACGGTGGGGTATCGGAAGAAGAGGCCTGGAAAATGGTGACCTTGAATCCAGCCAAAATGCTACACCTGGACAACCGTATGGGAAGCATAAAAGTGGGGAAAGATGCCGATGTGGTATTGTGGTCGCACCATCCGCTAACCCAAGAAGCACGAGCCTTGTACACCTTGGTAGACGGAGCCATCTACTACAGCGAAGAACAAGAACAACTGCGCTACGAGCGCGACCGTGAAGACCGCGAGCGCATCATCCAAAAAATGATGGAAGACAAGCACGAGGACAAAAAGAAGCCTACGCGCGCTAAACGCGAGAAGATTTACGACTGCGAAGATTTTGACTTTTTAAAGTAATGCCAACGATGAAGACCAACATATTTTTAAGTGCCCTTTTGGTGGCTACCACCTGGATGGCCACGGCCCAGCAAACCTTAATTAGTAACGCCACCTTGCACCTGGGTACCGGGGAAGTGCTGGAAATGGGCTATCTCGGTATCTCTAATCAGGGTACCATAGACTACGTGGGCCCTTCGGCACCGTTAAGCGAGTATGCCGAGGAAATAGACGCCCAGGGGGCTCATGTATATCCGGGTTTTATTCTGCCCAATACTACTCTGGGTTTGGTAGAAATTGCCGCGGTAAGAGCATCGCGCGACCAGGCCGAGGTAGGAAGCTACAACCCCAACGTGCGCTCCTTAATTGCGTTTAATTGCGAGTCCGATATCATTCCTACCGCCATGGACAACGGGGTGTTAATCGGGCAGATTACACCACGCAGCGGTTGGATATCGGGTACCTCTTCGGTAGTAAATCTAAACTGCTGGAACTGGGAGGATGCCGCCATAAAGCAAGATGATGGCATACACCTCAATTGGCCACGCCCCGTAATCCGCAAAGGCTGGTGGGCCGAACCCGGAGGGGTAGAGCGCAATGAGAAGTACGATACGCAGCTCAAAGACCTGAACGATTTTTTATCGGCCGCCAAAGCGTATAACACCAAGGCAAACAGTAAAAACGATTTGCGCTACACAGCGTGTCAAGGCATATTCACAGGACAGCAAACCTTGTTTGTTCACACCAACTCGGCAGCAGCTATGTTGGATGCGTTGCAGCTAAAAGAACACCTGGGAATCGCCAAGATGGTTTTTGTGGGAGGATATGAGGCGCACCTCATTACCGATGCACTAAAAGCAGCCGAAACTCCCATATTATTGAGACGCCTGCACGATTTACCCATGCACCCCGATGATCCTATGCGTTTACCCTACCAACTGCCCAAAATCCTTACCGATGCGGGTTTATTGGTAGGTTTGGATATGGCAGGGGATATGGAGCAAATCCAATCGCGCAACTTGCCCTTTTTAGCGGGTACAGCCGCAGCCTATGGCATGGATGCCGAGGCGGCCTTGCAACTGATAACCGCAAACACCGCCAAAATTTTAGGGGTGGATGCGCAGGTCGGCACCTTGCAGAAAGGCAAGCATGCCACCTTATTTATCTCGGAAGGAAACGCCTTAGAACCCAAAACCAACCAGGTAACCCATGCTTTTGTATCAGGAGAAGCTGTAGATCTTTCACGCAACAAGCAAAAGGAGCTGTACCAGCGTTATAAAGAGAAGTACGAGCAGTAGGGGCGGGGTAAATTCCTCCCCCTCAATCCCCCTCCATGAGGGGGAGATGCGTTGCCCTTATGGTTTTAGCTTTGTTACTATAGCAATTCGAAGCTAAAGCCCTTTAGAAACAAAGTTATAAAGCTCGGAGAGGCCATATCCTCCCAAAAGGAGGGACTTAGTGGGAAGATTCAGATTCCATTTAAAAAATCTACTGAAAAAAGGTCCTCCCCCTTCATCCCCCTCCAAGAGGGGGACATGCGCTGTCCCTAAGATTTTTGCCCTGTAGCTGTGACTGTAAGCGGCTAAACCCGTCAAGATTCAAAGCAATACAGCTATGGGAAGCCGTATCCCCCTTACAAAGGCGATGTGCTGTAGGGACTTAGGGGGATGAAAATATTAAGTACCGATCTAAGCGCTACCCTAAAATCCTAGCTTTTTCCGTACGTCTTCGAGAACCGGTTCCGAGACAGTACGGGCTTTCATGGCACCTAGGGAGAGCAAGCGATCAAGCTTTTCGGTATCGGCCATGTATTCTTCAAACTTCTGGCGCGGTTCGGCAAAGCGTTCGCAAACCAACTCAAAGAGCGCTTGTTTGGCATGGCCATAGCCGTAGTTTCCCTCCTCGTAGTTTTTGCGCATGGTGGCCGTTTGCTCCGTATTACCTAACAGTTGATATAGCTGAAAAACATTGCAGGTATCAGGATCTTTAGGCTCTTCCAGGGTTTTGGTATCGGTTACAATACCCATAATTTGCTTGCGCAGCTTTTTATCGCTTTGGAAAATGTTGATGTAGTTGTTGTACGACTTACTCATTTTGCGGCCATCCGTTCCGGGAATGGTCATCACCTTTTCATCAATCTTAGGTTCGGGAACTACAAAGGTTTCTCCGTACAAGTTGTTGAATTTGGTAGCGATGTCGCGCGTAATTTCTAGGTGTTGCTTTTGGTCTTTTCCCACCGGAACCATGTCTGCACTGTACAACAGAATATCTGCCGCCATCAGTACAGGATAGTCAAACAAACCCGCATTTACATCGGCCAGGTTGTCCGATTTGTCCTTAAAGCTGTGGGCGTTGGCCAACATGGGGTAAGGCGTAAAACAGTTGAGGTACCAGGTAAGCTCGCATACTTCGGGCAAATCGCTTTGGCGGTAAAAGGTGTTTTGCTCTACATCAAATCCAAAAGCCATCCAGGCGGCAGCTACGGTGTATACATTGTGTCTGCGGGCTTCTGCATCTTTCAAAGAGGTAAGCGAGTGCATGTCTGCTATAAAAAAGAAGGACTCGTTCTTAGGGTCTTTCGACAATTCCACCCCGGGGATAATGGCCCCCAGAATGTTTCCTAAATGTATTTCTCCCGAACTCTGTATTCCTGTAAGTATCCGTGCCATGATGTAAGCAAATTAAATTGCGTTTCTGTGCAATTTTCGAGCAAAGATATTGGGGTTGTGCTATATTCCAATGTATGGAACGCTTTATTGCCTAATTCACACCAATCTCCAATCCACAAACAGCTTCCCGGTAGATTTCCCACTTTCTAAAAGGGCATGTGCATCGCCCATAGCACCAGGCGCAAAACCGGTAGCGGGCAATGCAGGTATTTTGTTTTGGTGGATAATTTCCACGGCTTTTTTGTGAGCCTGGGTAACCGCAACGGGGTGTTGGCTGGATAGGCCTAACAAATTAAATCCGCACAAGGACTGCGATTTTACAATAAGTTGTATGGGCGAGTAAAAGCCAAATCCAAACAAGAGCTTTAGTTTTCCGATGAGACCACCGCCCTTTAATTGATCGGCTGCGCCAAACATTACCAGTTTACCGCCTTGTTTTAAACGGGCTTTGTCGGCTTTTACGGTTTTGCCACCTCGGGCATTAAAAATAAGGTCGAATTTTTCTTTTTTACCCTCTAATTCTGGAGTGAGCCATATAGCGTCCTCAAAGCCGTATTCCTGTAACAACTCCCGTTTAGCCGGACTGCCTACCACAGGCTGCACTGCAACATCCTTAATTTTTAAGAAGTGGTACAGAAAGTAGCCTACACCGCCAGCAGCAGAGTACACCAATGCATTTTTGCCCTCGGCCAGGCCCGTGTATTCTTCCGCCATGAGGTAGGCGGTTAAAAACGCGGTGGTGTAGGATGTGGCTTCTTCCACAGGCACACCCTCGGGCAAGGGCACCGCACCCAACTCAGGAATGTTGACATGGCTGCGATAACCGCCAAAACGGGTTAGCGACAGCACCTGCTTCCCAATCCAATCGGTATTTCCACCCGGCCCTACTGCGGTAACTTTTCCTACCACATCGTAGCCCAACACAAAAGGCAAGTTTTTTACAGGAGCATACATGCCGCGCCTGGCCATAACATCGGCAAAGTTGAGACCACTGGCAGCCACCTCTATTTGCAGTTGTCCTTCCGCAGGATTATCAATGTTAAAGTCTTGCACCTGGAATGCTTGTTGGGCATTGCCAAACTGGGTAAGCACAATTTTTTGCGGCATGGGTGTTGGGTTTTTGGGGAAGGTAAAGGAAATGAATGTATGGTGAATCTATTCGTTCCCAGCCACACAAATAACAAACTCACCTTTGGGCGGGTGCGCGGTAAAATGTTGGTGTATTTCGCTTAGCGTGCCGCGTTGGTGTTCCTCGAACTTCTTGGTAATTTCTCGGGATACACAGGCCTGGCGATCGCCAAAAACTTCTTGCATTTGCTCCAGGCACTTCAGCAGGCGGTGGGGCGACTCGTAAAACACTAAGGTTTCTTCCAATAAAGCCAGACTTTCCAGGCGTTTCATGCGGCCCTTTTTATGGGGCAAAAAGCCGTTAAAGAAAAAGCTGTTGCATGGCAAGCCACTGGCCACTAATGCCGGGATAAACGCCACGGCTCCGGGTAAAACCTCAACGGGTATGTTGGCTTCTGCACAGGCCCGTACCAAAAGGTATCCGGGGTCTGAAATACCGGGTGTGCCGGCATCCGAAACCAAGGCTAAAATTTCGCCTTGCTGCAGGTGTTCAATCACCTGGGCTACTTTATGGTGCTCGTTGTGGGCGTGGTACGCTACCAGCGGTTTGGATATTTCCAGCAGTTGAAACAACTTGGAGGTGCTGCGCGTGTCCTCGGCCAAAACTTTGTCTACGGCTTGCAAGGTTTCTTTGGCCCGCAAGGTAATATCGCCTAGGTTGCCTATGGGTGTAGGAACCAGGTATAGTTTGCCTGCGCTCATGGTATGCTGTGTACAAAATGCTCCAACATATGTATCATATCGTTGTAGCGCGTTAGCGGTAGGGTTTTGGCTTTATCGTAAATGTCATGGTAGGCGGTAATTCCACCCATGGTATAAATAAAGAAGGCAGGCACGCCATTCTTAGAAAACCAGTAGTGGTCGGAGTTGGCTGCCTCCCCTCGCAGTTTGATGGGCATCAGTGGGTCGTTCAACTTTTCGTTGGCGGCTTCCAGTATTTCCATCCACTCGGGAAAAACGGTGCCGTTAACTACGGTGAAGCCTTCATCGCCCGTCCCTAGCAAATCTAAATTGAGTACGAACTTAATTTGCTCTAGCGGAATGCTTTTTTGGTCTACAAAATATTTAGAACCCAGCAGTCCCAGTTCCTCCCCCGCAAAAAACATTACAATAACCGAGTATTTGGGTGGATTTTTGCGAAGCAATTTCGCCAAGTTAAGCACGGCTGCGGTACCCGAAGCGTTGTCGTTAGCTCCGGGGATGTAGACGTTCTCGTCCAATCCACCCAAGTGGTCGTAATGGGCAGAGAGGATTACGTATTGGTCTGGGAACTCGGTACCTTGGATAAGGCCGGCTACATTTCTACTGCGAAAATCTTGGCGTTGCTGTGTTACTGAAAAGCGCAGCATTTTGCCATCTCTAATGCGCTTGCTGCGGGTATAAATAATGGGAAAGCGGGAGGCACGGGTACTTCCACCCCATACCAGGCGATCCATATTATGCACTACCAAGGGGTAGGCTTGGGTTAAGAGCATTTTATATAACTCCCGATCTTCGCAGGCTTTCCAGTTTTCGTAAGAAATGCAGAGTGCCACCGACTTCTCGGGGTGCTGGGCATATAAGTCTCTTATGAAATCTTCCTCTAGCTTTTTAGGTAGCGTAATGTGGCGGGCTCGCACCATTTGGTTAAAGCTACCGCTGGCAGGATCCTGGATAAAATCTTTGCCCAATACCTGATAGGTTTTACCCACAGCAAAGCGCGTGGTGCCGGTAAATACATTTACCTTATGGTCTAGCGGTTGGAAATAGCTGTTACCAAAAGCCGGGCCAAGCTCCATGGAGCGGAGTTGGTCTTTAAGGTAGTCGGCTGCTTTGGTTACCCCGTCTTTGTTGTATCCGCGACCAAAAAAATGGGCCGAACACAGCGTGTCTATAATTGGCCGTGCAAAGTCCTTTTGACCCTGTACCGCCAGGCTTATAAATAGTAGTATGAGGCTGATAAAACGCATTAATTCAGATGTCTGCGTTCTACCAGGTCCATAAAAGACTGCACGTGTTTGTTGTCTTCCTCCCAATTATAATTGGGTACCAGTTCGCCCTTTACTTTAGTGAGGGCCTCCTGGTAATTGGCGCAGGCGTCCAGCTCAGCAATCACTTGATTAAAGTGGTCGGCATTCTGGTTGAAGAGCTCATTGATAAACAGGTACTTCTGGTTTATCCCAATCGCTTTGGGTAAGTTGTCTATGGGCGTTTTTTTAAGGCGCTCGTTTAGCGAGGTGCCTTGCACATCTTCAGAGAGCTTGTCGTTAAGGCTCCGTTCCTCCTTTTTAGATGCTATGGTTTCCTCTATGGGCGAGGGGCTTGTTTTTTCTGGAGTTGGGGCTGGATTTTTGGCAACGGGTGTAGCCTCGGGTTCTGGTGCGGAAGTAGGGGCTGGTTTGCTTTCTTTGCGCTCCTTCTTGGCCTTTTTCTTGGTGGGTTTTTCCTCTTTTACCACAGGCGATTCCAAAACAATTTTCGGGCCGTGGTCGCGCTTTACTTCCTCTTCAATGGCATCAATGAGCGAAATTTGGTTGCGCAGATCAATCTGCATTTCAGGTTTTGCAGCGGTTGTTTTTTCTAACGCTTCCTCGTAGGCCTTAAAGCGCATAATAACCAGCCGCTCTTGCAGTTCTTGAACATCTTGGATGTAAGTATCTAACTTGTGTTCATCCAATTTGCCCGCAAGCAAATCCTCGTGGTTGGTCTGTATTTTGGCAACTAAGTCGTCTAAACTTTTATATTTCGCAGTCATGCACCGTAGAACTTTGGTCAAAAATAACAATCCCTTAGGGAAACAACGCACTTCGTGGAATAGAGGTGCGTCAGGAGAAAAAATTAATCCGTAGCATGGGAAGACTAGAGGTGGTTTGTGGACCTATGTTTTCGGGAAAAAGCGAAGAACTTATACGCAGAATAAAGCGCGCAAAAATTGCACGCATGGAAGTGGCCACGTTTAAATCGTGCTTGGATGAGCGCTACCACCAAGAGCATATTGTAAGCCACGACCAGCGCAGCGAGGAAAGCAAACCCATAGCCAGTTTAAACGAACTGCAAGACATCACCCCCAACTTTATTGCAGTCGATGAAATTCAGTTTTTTCCACCCGAAGAAATTCAAATACTTCAAAAGCTGGCTAATGCCGGTAAAGTAGTAATAGCTGCTGGCTTAGACATGGACTTTAAAGGCGAGCCCTTTGCCGCTACTGCCCTGGCCTTGGCCCTGGCCGATGAGGCCATAAAACTGAAAGCAATTTGCACCGTTTGCGGAGAAGAAGCTGGTTTTTCCAAAAGACTAAGCAGTGAGAAAGCGCAAATAGTAGTGGGCGAAAAAAACGTTTATGAGGCACGCTGCCGAAAACACTTTACCTAATGGTACCCCAACAAGCAAGGGATTTAAGTAACATATTAAACGGAACCTTTATCCATGGCGATTTTGGTAACCAGCCCATTGGTGTGGTATTTACCGATAGCCGAAAAGTGTACGAGGCCGAAAATGCCCTCTTTATCGCCATAAAGGGCCCGTATTACAACGGCCACCACTTTATACAGCACTGTTATACCTTGGGTATCCGTAAATTTTTGGTGTCTG
The DNA here is from genome assembly GCA_964627445.1 of uncultured Flavobacteriales bacterium. Lineage (GTDB taxonomy): Bacteria > Bacteroidota > Bacteroidia > Flavobacteriales_D > Luteibaculaceae > Luteibaculum. Next base: position 282,698 of record CAZVJF010000002.1, read on the forward strand.
AAGCGGTACCCAACCTTCCTGAAGATGCGGTTTGTTTAAGGGTGGATAATACTACGGTGGCTTTGCAGCAATGGGCGACCTATGCAAGACAGCAGTTTAAGGACACGGTAATTGGCATTACGGGCAGCAACGGCAAAACCATGGTAAAAGAGTGGCTAGCCGCAATGCTTGAAGATGAATTGCCCGTGTGTAAAAGCCCCAAAAGTTACAACAGTCAGGTGGGGGTACCGCTTTCAGTATTACCGCTGAATGCTAACCACGCACTGGGAATTTTTGAGGCCGGAATATCCAAACCCGGAGAAATGGCGGTTTTACAGCAGATAATCCAACCAAAAATTGGGATTTTTACGCACCTGGGTTCTGCGCACGATGATGGCTTTTCGGATCGTCAGGAAAAGCTTCGAGAGAAACTGTTGCTTTTTAAAGCGGCTAAGACCTTAATATGCCCCTTCGATATTTTTAATGCCTACCGACCCGAATTTGAGGCCAGCCTTCCCGACACCGAGATAGTAACGGTAGGACAAGAGGTGGCTGCCGACTATTCGGTGAACATTGTTCCGCAAGAAAACCACAGTCAAATTGTTTTTCGCACTCCCGAGGAAGAAATTTTTGAGGTACCCTTTTCCGATGCCAGCTCCAACCGAAACATTACTCTGGCATTAGCGGTGTACATGCATCTAAACCTCCCCAAGAAAAATTTGCAGCATCGGTTAAATCTGCTGCGCGCCATACCGATGCGTCAAGAGTTTTGTCGCACAAAGAACGATACCGTTATCATTAACGATTCGTACAGCCTGGATTGGGAGTCCCTACAGTTATCCCTAGACTTTTTAGAAAAGCAGGCCGGTGAACGCCAGCGAACCTTAATCCTGAGCGATTTTCCGCAAATGAATGCCACACAGAGCCTATACCGAAGGCTTCAGGAGTTATGCACGCAGAGAAACATAGACCACTTTATTGGCGTAGGGCCAGAAATGAACCGTTTGCAACCCGTGCGGCAGGGCGTGTATTTTAGGGATACCGATAGCTGTTTGCGTCAACTAGAAGATTTGGACACCAAGCACCAGGCCATATTGGTAAAAGGTGCGCGAAAGTTTCAGTTAGAACGCGTTTTTAGAAGCTTGCAAACGCAGCACCATCGCACTGTTTTAGAGGTGAACCTCTCGGCTATGGTGCGCAACTTTAATACCCTAAAATACAAGTTGCAGCCCGGAGTGCAAACCATGGTTATGGTTAAGGCTGCTGCTTACGGAGGCGGCACGGTTGAGGTTGCCAACATGCTAGAAAAACACGGAGCAGATAGCATTGGGGTGGCTTACGTGCAAGAGGGCATTGCATTGCGGCAATCGGGCATATCCAAGCCCATACTGGTACTAAACCCTAGTGCCGAGGAATACCCAAGCTTATTTACTTACCAACTTACGCCCACGGTGTACCAGGAGAATACGCTGCATGAGTTGGAGGCTATGGCAAAACATCGCCAAGAGCAAATAGCGGTGCACTTGAAGTTAGACACGGGAATGAACCGCCTGGGCTTTGATATGATGCAGTTGTTGAGCGCAGGTGAAAAGATAAAACAATGGCCGCATGTACGGATTACAGGGATCTACTCCCATTTTGCTGCGGCAGATGATGCGCAATTCGATGTGTTCTCCAAAGAACAGCTGGAGTTGTTTATTCAGGCATCTAGCGATTTAGAAACCATCTTGGGCTACGAAACCACCAAGCACATTGCCAATACAGCGGCTATTTTGCGTTTTCCAAACAGCCACCTAAACATGGTACGCATGGGCATTGGGTTGTACGGGCACAATCCTACCGAAGAAAAAACCAAGCTGGAATTGGCCTTGACCCTAAAAACTCGTTTATCGCAAATTCGCACCATAGCACCGGGTGCATCGGTAGGGTATGGGAGGAAATTTGTAGCTACAGAAACGACCAAAATCGGCACACTACCTATAGGCTATGCCGATGGATTGCCCAGAAACTCGGCCGTAGGAAACTACAAGGTATGGCTTCCTAACCTGGGGTATGCACCGGTTTTGGGCCATGTTTGTATGGATATGTGCATGGTAGACCTTACCGGGATGGACGCCAAAGTGGGCGATAGCGCTATTATATTTGGTGAAAACCATGGTATTGAGGAACTTGCAAACGCAAACCAAACCATCCCTTACGAGATCCTAAGTAGAATTTCGGAGCGAGTAAAACGCGTGTATTATGAAGACTGATCCGTCTTCGCTTCGTGGAATTACCGAAGTCTGTTTGTACGCTACCAATCTAGAAGCCGCGGAGGATTTTTACGCCAATACCTTGGGCTTAGAGCTTATTACCAGTAGCGAGGCGTTTCGTTTTTTTCGGGTGGATAACCAGGTATTGCTCATTTTTAATCCCGATATCAGCGAGCATCAACAAGATCCACCGCCACATTTTGCACGGGGAAACCAGCACATTGCATTTTTGAGCAACGCAGAAAATTATACCCGGTGGAAAGCGCGTTTAAAGGAAGCATCGGTAGCAATCGACCAGGAAATCACCTGGCCGAAAAATGGTTTGCGATCCTTTTATTTCAAGGATCCAGAGGGCAATGTTTTGGAAATTCTAGAAGGTAATATTTGGCAGTAACGCATGGTAGCCCAGTTTTTTTCTGTCCTCTTTAAAGCCTTTTTCCTAAGCTGGTTTGCCATAACACTCCTGGTTTTTTACCCCTTCTTTTGGTGGAGCTTCCATTGCAACCCCAAAAAGCTGCATCGGGCATTTCGCTTAAAGCAATATTGGGCACGCATGCTTTTTTGGGGCACTTTTAGTACCATAAAAATAGAAGGAGCACTGCCCAAAAACCAGCCCGTGGTAATTTGTCCAAACCACACCTCCTACCTAGATATTATTGTCGCTTACTTATGTATACGGGAACCCTTTTTGTTTCTCGGAAAAGCAGAACTACTGAAGTGGCCCTTATTTGGTATCTTTTTTAAGTACATGGATATTCCTGTAGTACGCGGTAGTGCAGCCAGTGCCAAAGCCAGTTTGGTGGCAGCAGAACAGGCAGTAGCTAAGGGTTGGTCCATCCTCATATTTCCTGAGGGCACCATCAGTAAAAACGCACCTGAAATGGGCAGCTTTAAGTCGGGGGCATTTAAGTTGGCGCAGTCGTGTAACATTCCCGTTGTTCCCATTACCTTTGTAGGAAATTACCGAGTAATCAATATTGTGCGGTGGTGGAATTATTCACTGCCGGGTAGAATAAAGGCTTTCATTCATACTCCTGTACCTGCTGAAGATGGCGAGGACGCAATGAAAACCCGAGTAAAAGAAATTATAGCATCTAAGTTGTCATGGAAATAAACGAAGCACTAATAGACCGCCTGGCAGAGTTATCGAAGCTGGAATTTTCCGATGCGGAGAAAACAGAAATGGTGGGCGATTTAAACAAGATGCTAAGCTTTGTAGAGAAAATACAAGAGGTGGATACCTCTGGAGTAGAGCCCTTGTTGTTTATGAGCGATACACCCAACCAGTGGCGCGAGGATAAACCCATGGATGCACTTCCACAAAAAGAAGCGCTAAAAAATGCGCCACTCAAAGACTCCGATTATTTCAAAGTACCCAAAGTGATTGATAATAGCAAGTCTTAGGTCTAAAAGTAAACAGATGAAAGGCCTGAACTAAACTTTAACCCCAGTATTTGAGCTAGAGCGTCTAAACACTCCCTTTTTAAATATTTAAAGCAACCTTATCAGTTTTTGCGTAGTCTTGTAATTGACCCCTACAATATTGGACTATGCTACGATTTTTGTTTCTGTCCGTTTTCGTCATCTATGGGTTAGGCGCATACGCACAAACTCCTGCGAACGGCTGTACTAATCTAAATTTCGAAAGTGCAGACTTTAGCAATTGGGATGGCCGCATTGGCTGCCCCGATGGTGGAGGACTGCAAATAAGAATGGCAGCTCCGTGTCCTTCTAGAACAGGGATAGACCCAGCATGGGGTGTTGATGACGCGGGAAAAACCGTTAAAACCGCCTCGCAGCACGAAATTATTTCTACCGCATACAATGGAGGTTTTGATCCAATCATAGGAAATGGTCTACCGGTGGTTTCACCACTCAAAGACGCCAACGGAAATACGGGGGAATATGTGGCTCGGCTGGGTAATTTTGAAGGGAACCCTGCGGGTGTAGGGGCGGCTGGTACGGGTTTGGCACAAGGGGCCGAGTTGACTTATGAGATTGTAGTAGACTCTTCCAATCTTATCATTCAAACTGCCTATGCCATTGTTTTAGAGAGCCCAAACCACGGTAGAAATGAACTTCCTTATTTTAGTATTAAAGCTTTAGACCCTGCTGGGGATGAAATCGAATGCCTTACGTATGAAGTAACGGGTACTCAGGGAGAGCCTGGATTTAAGTCTGCAACCGATATTCGCACACCTTATGGATTCGAATACATCTATCGAAACTGGGTAATCGCTTCTTTGTATTTGGGAAATTACTTTGGGCAAACCGTAACCCTGCAATTTCAAAGCTCAGACTGCTACCGAGAAGCTCATGGAGGGTGGGCCTATGTAGACGCTCAGTGCGACTCTTTACGCCTAACCGCTACAGACGATACGATATGCTACGAACAGCCTACCATATTATCCGCTCCTCCAGGCATGGACGATTACGATTGGTACTACGTTCCAGACTCCTTATATAGAGCCGACCAGGCGTATTATGATGGTATTGCCCCAGGAAATTTTAGCTCCACAGGAGCCATTGACACCATGTTTCGATTTACGGATATAGATGCGGCAGGAATTCCCGTAGTGGGTCAGCGCATAGAATACAATCGACCGGGGCACTACTTTGTAGAAATGACCCCCTTTTCCTCCACAGGAGAATCGTGTCCTTTCCGCATGCGAAAGCAAATATTTGCACACCCGCACCCAGATCCTGGATACATTAATGTGCCACCCAATTGCGAGGGGCAACCCGTAGACCTGTCGGACACCACCAACTACTTTAATATTCTGGAAACGACACAATACTTGTTGAATGGTACTAGGGTTCCAGGGGTTTCTAAATCTGACCATACCCACCGTACCTGGGTTTGGGACCGCACCAAAAACACGGGCGATACCACGATATTGTTTTGGAAAGCAAATCCTACGATCAACTATCCGAACTATGTTTCCCTGGGTACCGGAAAACCCTATAGCTATGCCGATTCAGCGCACAATTTTGTGGATTTACGGGTGCACTCCAACTTAGATAATTACCAACCCAGCCCCAATTTACCCGATACCTGTGGCGACATCATCATAGGGCTAGAGTATGTAAACGAGGACGAATGCGCAACCTTCAGTTTTCAAGAAATAACCATTGCCTGTAAGGATGAAATGGTATTTGAAAACCCGGGTGTACTGTGTACTGATGAACCTCCAGTAACCTTAGTGGTCAACCCAGCCGATGGCGAATGGGATGGCGAAACCAGAACTTGGAGCGGTGAAGGCATTGTGGATGAGGGTCCGGTATTTGATCCGGCTGTTTTTGAAGGCAGACCCGGAAGTTATTGGGTGTATGTAACGCAAAGCCCCTGCGGAGAGATAGATTCCTTGCAGATTACCGTAGAAGACCGACCCAACCCAGACTTTGACGCTCCCAGCGAATATTGCATACAAGAAGGCCCGCTTACATTAACACCCGTTACCTCAGGAGGTTATTTTAAAGGAACGTATGTCTCCTCGGGCGGTGTTTGCTTTGGTCCCGGTAACGTCCCTAATTTTTTAGCGACCACGGACGAAGTGGGTAACACACGAGCACCCGAAGATCCCTTCGAGATTAAGGTGCAGTATATCATTCCTGGAAATTGTCCAGACAGCTCGGAAACAACCATAATTGTATACCCTGAGGTGTTTTTTGATTTTGAAAACCCTGGCTCGCAGTGTGAAGTGGATGCAGAAATTACCTTGACTATGAATCCAGCCGGGGGTACATGGAGCGGACCCGGAATTGTAAACGCTAGCGCGGGCACATGGAACCCAGCCAACGCAGGTTTGGGGCGGCATAACCTGACCTACACCATCAACGAGCCTTGTTTTAAAGACACCGTAGTGGAGCTGGAAGTAATTAGCAACCCAGTGGCAACCTTTGATGCACCCGATACAATTTGCAATGACGCTACCGAATTTCAACTTGCGCCTACCCAAGGGGGTGGCCTGTGGAGTGGCCTAGCCATTGCTAATAGAAACACCGGACTATTTGACCCAAAAATGGCCAGTTTTGGTGCCAATAAAGTGTATTACTCCTTCTCTGGAACCTGCAGCGCGATAGACTCAGCCATCATCGTAATGGAGGAGAGACCTGAGGTGGCTATTGTGCCACCGGGCGATTTTTGCAATGCAGATACCGTAATACAGCTCGTAGCAACACCCAGTGGTGGTCGCTGGTCGGGCAATGGAATTACCAACGCCACAGCGGGTACCTTTAATCCATCTGTTGCAGGAATAGGGTCTCATTCCATCGGGTATACTGTAGATGGGTATTGCAGCAATGCTGAATCTATAGTAATCCATGTAACTAGTAAAACACCCGTTGCCGTGAACACGCCAGAACAATCCTTATGTACCAACAGCGGTGTACTTCGGCTATCGGGTTCTCCACAAAATGGTATTTGGACGGGGCCGGGCATAGTAGATTCGGTTAACGGAGATTTTAATCCCGATACGGCAGGCGTGGGGACCCACAAAATATATTACACCGTGCCCGGTGCTTGTGGAGGTGTCGATAGCGTAAATCTATCCGTACTACAGTTTTATCAAGCAGAAATTGTCCCCGTTCCTGAACAATGTGCCGATGTAGCATCGGTACCTGTTTCGGTAGCGCCAAGCGGAGGTGCTTTTAGTGGTGCCTTTACCGACTTTACTGGTGGCAATGCAAGTTTTCAGCCGACAAATGCTGGTCCTGGCGTGCACACTGTAACCTACGCTTTTCCGGGGCAATGCGGTAGCGATAGTAGTATCACCATAACCGTTGCCGATCCTATTACGGTTAGCGATGTTCAAACACAAGCCGTTTCTTGCCACGGAGAATCGGATGGTTCCGCAACATTAACCGTAAATGGAGGGTCGGGGTCACTAACTTATGCATACAGTCCTGAATCCAGTGCGGGAGCGAATAGCAATACACCTTCCGGCTTCTCTGCAGGCACGGTCAGCTACACGATAACGGATGCCATCGGATGTACTTTTACGGGTACTTTTACCGTAACGCAGCCCAACCCGCTGCAAATTGAGGTACAAGTGAACGATGCCAATTGTGGCAAAAGCGATGGAAGTGCCGAGGTAACGAATGTTACTGGAGGCAATTCTTCCTTTACCTATGCATGGAGCAATGGAGAAACCTTAGCTCGAAACGACAACTTAAGCCCAGGAGCGTATTCCGTAACGGTAACGGATAACAAGGGTTGCAGCGTCAACGAAACCGTAACAGTAAACACATCACCTCCACCCGTATTTAGCTTGCAGAAACAAGATCCTACGTGTTTCGAATCTGCAGATGGCGCTATCCAGGCTGTAGATATAAGTAATGTGATACCGCCCCTTGAACATTACCTAGATGGTGCGTTACTCACTGGAGATGTGGCCAATAATTTGGATGAGGGTACGTATGAATGGCGCATTGTAGATGCTGTGGGATGCACCGCTACGGAACAAATAGAAATTATTGAACCTACGCCAGTAACGGTACAGTTACCCTACGGACGAGATACGCTGTGTATAAACCAGTTAGATTCGCTTGTGGGACAGGCACAAGGCGGAAATGGTGGTCCGTATACCTACGAGTGGAGTACAGAATCGGCAGAGGAATCCGATCAGGATAAGCTGGTGTATGGCGAAGCGGGCAATTACTATTTCCAAGCTTGGGATCATAAAAACTGCCCTTCCAACAAAATGAATTTACTCGTATATCAGCACCAACCGCTAGCGGTTAGCGGATCTGCTGATCCAGCCCTTATTTGCAGTGGAGAAACGGTAGAGTACAATGCGGTTGCATCGGGCGGAAATGGAACTTATACCTTTCAATGGAGTTCTGGACAGCAGATGTATCCTGAAACATTGGGTGTGTTACAAACACCCATGTACGGAGACACCGCTAACCCGGCAAGCATGCAGGTGATTGTATTTGATGGATGTTCACCGCCAGATACGGCAGTTATTCCCGTGCAATTCCACCCGAATCCCCAACCGCGGTTAAAACCACAACAAGGCTGCGAACCCCTAACCGTTACCTTAGAAGATACCTCCAATACGGCCCAGCAGTGGGCATGGGTTTTGGGCGATGATAAGGCCAGAATTCAGAATTTTTCTGGCAACGGAACCGTAGTACCTGCCTTAGATGCAGCCCAGTATAGTGTTACCTTACTGGCAACCAATTCTTTTGGTTGTGAAACCCAAGTTGTGGTTAATGATTTATTTTCCGCCTACCCCTTGCCCGAGGCCGAAATTATTTGGAGTCCTCGCAGACCGGATATTAACTCGGGTCAATTACAACTGCGCAACACAAACAACCAGTACATCACCGATTATCAGTGGATGGTCGTGGATCGGAGTGCCGTGCTAGACAGCCTTATGTACATCGAAAAACAGCCGCTGTTCGAAGTACCCAAAACGGCCACAACATTAGATGTTTCCTTGCGTGTTGAAACAGCGTATGGTTGTTTGGACAGTGCCTTTGCAGAAATTAGGATTCGCGAAGCACATGAGATTTTTGTACCCAATACTTTCTCACCCAACAAAGATGGTATCAATGAAATTTTTATTCCTGAAACCTTTAATATTGAACCTAAGGGTTATCAATTACAGATTTTTAACCGATGGGGTGAACAGATCTTTTCGACCTCAGATTTATATGAAGGCTGGGACGGCAGCTATCGCGGAGAGCTGGTAAAACCAGGTGTTTATGTTTGGAGAATAACCTACACAGACCATAACGGTAAAAAGCAAAACCTTACGGGTAACGTCACCTTACTGGACTAGGGAACACGAAGTCCTGGGGAGTCTGAATACGATCCAAGCTGAAACCACCGATAATGGATAACCAGAAATAAAGCATCCAAAAGCATCCGGATGCGTCTTTTTATCGAATCTTAATACCAGCGATCTAATTCAAGCTCAGGGAATTAGTAATTTTGGTAAGCATGCCTCGGTTAAAAAATGTACGCATCCTGCTCTTGGTTGTGGGTGGAATTTTGTTGCTACCCGTAGTCCTTACGGGTCAGTGCGGTAATCTATCCTTTTCGTCAGGCGACTTTTCAGGGTGGCGGGGCGAAGTGGGCTGTGTAACGGATCAAATTCGCATCAACACGCAATGTGCCGATGCCAATGATGGTATCGATCCCAACGGAGGTACCAATTCCAACCAAGGACAGCACGCTATTTTAACCCCAAACTTTAACGGAGGATCCGATCCCTTTGTACCACAAATCAGTATGCAATCTCCCATCGGAGACCAATATATGGCCCGATTGGGCGACTATCGAGCCACGACCATCACGGAATCTTTTGCCCGAGGAGCCTCGCTAGAGTTCGATTATCAGGTGACCGAGCTCAACTCTCTTGTAACCCTTTATTTTGCTATAGTACTGCAGGACCCCGAAGACCATTCTTACGGGGAGCGCCCTTTTTTTAGTGTAGAACTTATCGACCCCAGCGGCAATTCGGTACCTTGTATAGAGTATGTAGTAGCCGCGCAACCCGGCATTCCTGGTTTCGAGAGGTTCCAAGGCTATTTCTATCGCGATTGGACACCCGTTGGGATCAACCTACAGGAGTACGCAGGACAGCAGGTGAAACTTCGCGTTGTGTCTTCCGATTGCGGGCAAGAGGCGCACCTCGGCTATGCGTACTTGGATGCCACCTGCCAGGAGCCCGTATTGGTGCAAAGCAAAGACGTATTGTGCAACGGCCAGGAAATGAATCTAAGCGCACCGCCTGGCATGGAAACCTATACCTGGCGGCATTTAGAATCGGGTAATGCCATTGTAGGAAGCAGCCCGTCCGTTACGGTTAATGAACCCGGTACGTACAGTTGCGAGATGGTACCTTTTTCTACGTCTAACAGCACCTGTCCTTTTACATTGACTACCGTGGTGCGAGGACCGCAAGGTAGTGTAACGCCCAACTTTACATTAAGTCCCGAGGAAATATGTATCGGAGACGCTATAACGTTAACCAACACAACTGCGGTTAGCAATACCCGAGTAGACCGGCTGGAATGGAACTTTCTGGGCAATACCGTGCTCAATACCGATGTGATAAGTGAAGTAATTACACAACAAGGAAACCACCCGATAACCCTAACAGTAACCGATGCGGATGGCTGTGAATATAGCGCGCAAAAAACCTTGCGCGTAGTTCCGCCACCCAACCCAACCTTAGCGGCAGCGGGGCCTTTTTGTAACGATGATCCACCGGTAAATTTGCAAGCATCGCCCAGTGGAGGTAGATGGAGCGGAAACGGGGTGTCGGCATCGGGAATTTTCGATCCTGCCATTGCCGGGCCTGGGACATACACGATAAACTATGAGGTCACGGAGGTCTGTACGCGCATAGCAAGCCGAGACATTGTGGTAGAAGAACGCAAAGATCCCACCATTAACCCCGTTGGCCCCTTTTGCAATGATGCGCCCCCGGTTACCTTGGTGGCAGCCGATGCAGGAGGTACGTGGAACGGGGCAGGAACCACCAGCCAAGGCCAGTTTAACCCAGCAACAGCGGGTCCTGGCAACCATACCATTACATACCAGTTTGGTGGGCTGTGTCCTTCAGAGGACGAGATATCTATTGAAGTAATACGCAGGAAAAACCCGGCCGTGGAGCAGCCGGATGTATTTTGCCTAAACGATCCACCTTTCCAGTTACAAGCACAAGAAGCGGGTGGAAACTGGAGTGGTCCGGGCGTTTCGTCTACCGGAGTTTTCCGACCCGATGTTGCGGGTACTGGCGAGCACGTATTAACGCATAGTTTTGGCGGGCCCTGTCCGTCAGATCGCATAGTACGGGTTACTGTAGTATCCAAGGCCAACGCAGACTTTACCTTGCCAGAGAGCATTTGTAGCAATGAAGACCCCGTACGTTTGGAACCGCTTTCCAACCGAGGTCAATTCACAGGCCCTGGTACTGCACCCGATTTTACCTTTAATCCGGCTGCTGCGGGTCCGGGTACCCACACCATTACCTACACTATTGGAGGAAATTGTGGCGATGAAGTATCGAAATCCATAACCGTACACCCCTATTTCGATCCAACCATTACAGAACCAGAGCCCCTGTGCTCGGATGCAGCACCATTTAACTTGGAGGCAGTCAGCCCGGGAGGAACCTGGAGTGGGACAGGAATTGTAGATCCCAACGCAGGTACTTTCGATCCGGCTGTTTCGGGAACTGGAAGCTTCCCTGTGCGATACGATTTTCAAGGCGAATGCCCTTCTTTCGATGTCATACAGGTTACGGTAAATCAGCGCAGGAATGCCGATTTTGATATGCCCTTGCTATTTTGCGATGAGGAAGATGCCGTTGAGATAGTTCCTGTAGAAACGGGTGGTAATTTTTTGGGCAGTGGCATCACTGGAAATACGTTTGACCCAAAAGAGGCAGGCGTAGGAAGACACAACATAATTTACGATATCCCAGGTGCTTGTGGCGCGCGCGTAACCAAGCAGGTTACGGTTGAAGAGCAACCGGATGCTACCCTTTTGGGTCCCGAAAGAGTTTGCGTTTTTGATAACCTGGTGACCATAGAGCGCCAACAAAATGGTGGCATTTGGGAAGGTCCCGGAGTAGACCAAAACGGTAATTTTAATCCCGGCTCGGTAGGCGAAGGTACGTACACCATACGGTATTATTTTGATGGAAATTGTCCCAGTGAGGATGTCCTGAATATTCGTGTTACCGGAAAATTAGAAGCGGATATTACACCGGTTGCCTTACAGTGCAACGATGCCCCATTGATAAACCTGCAAGTAAACGAAGCAGGCGGAACTTGGAGTGGCCCCGGTATTGTGAATCCCACTTCAGGCACCTTCGATCCGGCTGCGGCAGAAATCGGAAGCAATACCATAACCTATATTATTGCGGGTGCTTGTGGCGACACAGCCACGACAGAAATAAACGTAGCTCCACGAGCCGATGCCACCATAACTGCGCCCAATACTGCATTTTGCTTTGGCGCTGCCGATGCCACCTTGCAAGCGCCCGAAGGGGGGTCCTGGAACGGAGAAGGCATCAATGACCAAGGGGTTTTTACAGCCTCGGAATTGGCACCTGGGAATTATCGTGTGTACTATAGCGTACCCGCGCAATGTCCGGCAACAGACTCGGTAGATTTGGTAGTGTATGAGCCTGTTGCACTGCTGCAAACTAAGTATACCCAACCCACATGTTTTAAAGACTGCGATGGCCGAATTGTAACTGAAGCCCAGGGAGGTAGCGGAAGTGGCTATCGCTATACTCTAGGAAATAATACCTCCACGGGGGGCGCCTTCTCTAATTTATGCCAAGGGGTATATAGCATTCGGGTGGAAGATGGTTTTGGCTGTATACTCGATACCCAGTTGGTATTGACCCAGCCCGACTCGCTGTATGCCGAGTTTACCGTAGAAAATGAAAAATGCTTTAAAGCCAATGGTGGTGCCAGTATAGACAACATTGTTGGAGGAACCGCTCCGTATGAGGTACGCTGGTCAGACGGTAGCAGCGGGCTTGTCAATTATAGCTACAGCCAAGGCGATGCCTCTTTTGTGGTTACCGATGATAGAGGGTGTACGTTTAGTCAGGATTTTTCAGTAGGATTTGTTGCTGGGCCGCGCGTATATGTGAGTAGCGATTCGGTTTCTTGTTTCGGGGGATCGGATGGTAGCTTGCGAATCGACTCTATTTTTGGAGGCACGTTACCCTATGATATCACCTGGCAGGATGGAAGCAAGGATAGCAGCCTAACCCAACGCCCTGCTGGAAACTATACCGTAGTCGTATCCGATGCCGAAGAATGCCAAGGCCAAGCCAGTATAGCCGTAGAAGAACCAGACCCATTGGCGCTGGTCTTACCCGAGGATGCCGTATTCTGCGATGGGCAGCAATACACGCTAACCCCCGAAGCTACAGGCGGTAATGGTGATTACCGATATACTTTTGAACCCTTTGGCGAGGCCGCTGAACTTACCAGCGATAGTACCCTCCGCGTTACGGTGTTTGTTACCGACCGTAAAAACTGCCAGTCTGAAAAAGAGGATTTTCAGTTTACCAAACGTCCTCCTTTAACCGTCTCCATTGTGCAAGACACCAACGTATGCCCCAATACCACGGTTGCATTCCGTGCCGTAGGGCAAGGAGGAGTATCCAGCCAGTACCATTTTCGGTGGAGTAACAATAGCGCAGGCGCTACGAGCAATATACGGTTCAACAACTCCGGCAACGACACTTTGGTGTATGTAGACCTGGAAGATGATTGTTCTATACCGTCAAACGATACCGCCTATATCTCCTTTTTTAAACCTGCAGTAGCCAACTTTACGGTAGACCCGAACCCTGCAGAAGGTTGTGAGCCGCTTTCTGTGCAGTTAGTAGATCTATCTGTAAATAGCTCAGAGGTATCGTATTGGCTGAACACGCAACCTATAGCTACGAATTCGCTAAGCGTATTGGCGGGAGACTACAATGTTACGCAAGTGGTTTCTTCTGCACAGGGCTGTCGCGATACCCTGCTGCAGCCGGGTTTAATTAAGGCCTACCCCATTCCAGATTTTCAAATTGGCTTTTTGCCACAAGCCCCTACCGAGCTTACCAACTACTATCAGTTTTTTAGTTACAGTAATGAGCCGTTGAGTGATTTTTCTTGGGTATTACGGCCAGTAAATGCAGCAGACACCTTGTTTTCCAGTTCGGTTTCTAGTCCAGAATTTACAAAAGAGCTGGAGCCTAATTTGTATCGCCTCTCGCTGCGCGCGGCTACGCCTTTCGGCTGCCTCAACAATGCCAGCACGCTGCTGGAAGTTAAAGAAGAAACACGCCTCTATGTACCCAACTCGTTTTCGCCCAATGGCGATGGGTCCAATGATGTGTTTACCCCGGTTGGAACTAACCTGGAAGACGAGGACGTAACCTTAACGATTTACAACCGCTGGGGCGAGCTGGTTTTTAGCACAGAAAATGCGCTCACCGATTTCTGGGATGGCCGCGATATGAATACGGGCCGTGCAGTTCCTCCTGGATTATACCAATGGGTCATTACCCAAACCGACCCGCTGGTACTGAAAAAGAAAAAGCACGGCTTTGTTACCGTGCTGCGATAGGGAGAAAAAAAGCGGCTGCCGCATGTAGTGCATACAACCGCTTCTTACTATTTAGTACCGTCAATGGTTTAGCAGAACTCGTCAAAAGCCGCTGTTAGGTTTTCGGCTATCATCTCTGCCGGACGACCTTCGATGTGGTGACGCTCCACAAAGTGTACCAACTTGCCATCTTTAAAAAGTGCAATTGACGGAGAGCTGGGTGGATAAGGCAACATATACTTGCGAGCCTGGTCTACCGCTTCTTTGTCAAAACCAGCAAAAACGGTGGTTAGCTTGTTGGGCTTTTTACCGTGCTTCGCGGCCATTTTTACCGCGGGGCGTGCATTGGCTGCGGCACAGCCACATACTGAATTTACCATTACCAAAACAGTTCCTTCACTCTTTATGGCGTTATCCACAGCATCTGCTGTTAGGAGCTCCTCAAAACCAACCTCAGTAAGGTCGGCCTTCATGGGCATTACTAATTCTTCTGGATACATAACACAATTTTTATGCAAAGATAGGAGCTAAAGTGGTAGCCTCCGGTGCTGTTAGCGTTTCTTATAGGATCACAGACTAGTGAGACCGTTTCCTTGCAAAAAACGCCTGCAGTAGATCGGTGCTTTCTTGCGCCATCACATCCCACACCACTTTAGTTTTGGGGTGGAACGGATGCGCTACCTGTGTAGAGAAACCCTTTTTAGCATCGGCAGCGCCAATAACCACCTCTCCAAAACGGGCCCAGTGGATGGCGCCTGCACACATGAGGCACGGCTCTAGCGTAACGTACAGGGTACAATCGTTTAAAAATTTAGAGCCTAAATAAGAGGCCGCTGCTGTGATGGCTAAAACTTCAGCGTGAGCCGTAACATCGGTTAATTGCTCCGTCTGATTGTGGGTTCTCGATATTATTTGGTTGTTGCACACCACCACGGCACCTACAGGAATCTCTCCTAACTCAAAGGCATTTTGTGCCTCTGCCAAGGCGCGTTTCATCCAATATTCGTGGTTAAACTCTATCATAACTTCCGGGTGTAAAACACGGTGAAATTGAACAAAAAAAATGAAAGGAATGGCTCTTTTACCTCTTTGTCAATTCATTTGTCCACGTTGATACCGAGTGAGCTGCCATTGATCGTTATTGTGCTGTTTTGTTGATCTTGGTATGCGTTCCATCCTTATATTCGCCATACCATATATACCTATCCGCATCATGAAGAATTTTTGTTACATCCTTGTTCTGGCACTTATTGCCGCTTGTACACCCGTAGAGCAACAGAGTCATAAAATAAGCATAACCACAGAAGGCGAAATGTTGTTTAGCGGAGCGAATACCCTACAAGCGCCCATGCAGCAATCTACAACCACACTAATGAAAGAGGCCAATGTAGTAGATGCGGAGTTAGAGGCCGTAGGCGTGGATGGTGTAACTATAAAGCTTAGCGAAAACCAGCGCGCCATCATGGAAAGTGTTTTGTTGCAAATTGTTAGTGATAACAATGAAATGATTACCCTGGGCACCATGAGCCCACTACCCGATGGCACAACTTTTGATCTGAAATTAGCAGAAGACATCGACTTGTTACCCTACCTGAAAGACCAAGGTGCAACTTGGGTGCTGGATGCCAACCTCACCGAAGACCACATGGACCTGATGCAGGTGCAAGCCCATATCGCAATAACCCTTAATTACACGCAAAAATAACGAGCATGAAAACCATTGTAATTGCATTTTTAAGCCTAATTGTATTTTTAAATCCTGCCTTATCTCAAGACAAAGGCGATAAGCTAGTGGGAGTATGGCAGCCTAGCGAAGGCACCAGCTACATTAAAATAGATAAGATTGGAAATAAGTTTTTTGGACGGATTGTGTGGCTAAAAGAACCACTAAACGATGCGGGCGAACCCAAAACCGATAAAAACAACCCCGATGAATCCTTACGGGAAACGCCATTAAAGGGGTACAGAATACTTAAAGATTTCGTTTACGATGAAGAAGAAGGTATTTGGAAAGATGGTACCATTTACGACCCCAAAAACGGAACTACCTACAACTGCAAAATAGAGTTGAAGGAAGAAAACCAAATTGAAGTGCGCGGGTACGTGGGCACTACAGCCTTTGGCCGCACCGATGTTTGGACGCGCTTGGTAAAGAAGAAAAAATAAGCGATTCAGATAAGCACAAAAAAGGCGGTCCCATCGGACCGCCTTTTTTTATGGGCTTACGTAACTAATACCAATTTGGAAATAGATGGGATTCCCCAAGTCGTTTTCAATAAAATAGGGATCATCACTGCCAAACAATCTCGGAAAGTCGCCCCCTTCATCTACCTCGTAGCTGTAGTTGATGCGGTAGCCCGTTTCCACACTTATCCAGAAAAAGCCGCTTATGGCGCGCTGGTAGTTAAGCCCCAACAGAATCTCTGAGCGTCTTAGTTCTACATCCTGCGCCTGCATCAAATCCATCTGCGCTGGGCCATTTCCAATGCCTCCAGCCATATTCGAGAAATCGTTTAATCGGTAGGTATTTCCTGCCACATTAAAGCCAAAACTCAAGACCGACTGCGTATTGAAACGGTAGCGCAGCAAGGCTCTGGCGGGTAATAAGGCTTCTATTCCCCACTTCTCATTATCAAAGGTGCGGTAGTAGTATGCAATCGGTACATAATTGAGCGCGCCACCCAAATAGGTGCGGGAAATACCAAAGGCGTACATCAACTTATCGTTGGGTTTCCAGCCGTATAAAGCGGCAATGGGTACGCGCAAGGTGTTGACGTTTTGAAAAGCGCCAAAATCGTAGTTGCCATTCAGCCCAAATGCAATCTGACCCAGGATGAAATTCTTGGAATTTAAAGGTTTGAATACCGTAAACAGCGTGTTTAGGCTGCGTAGTCCGTTGTCTATGCTGCGGGTTAGTGGGTGGTTTCCTACTGGGTCCTCAAAACGGTAATGCTGCTCATTGTACACCAGATTGGCGTTAATAAGGATATTGTTGCGGCTAATGAGGGGCAGGTTGGTAATAAAGCTAAAACCGTGGGTAGCCTGGATATTGTTTTCCTCGGCAATGGTTTGGCTGGAATTGTCTACCAAATTACCCGCAGTAAAATTGTGCGGCCCTTGAAAGGTGTATTGCAGGCCCACCAAGGTGGTAGGTAACTGACCCAATACTTTGTTGCTGCAAAAGGCCTTGGCCGGTTCGGCTGCCAGTTCAAAGTCCGAGAAGTCGAACTCATCTTCTACGCCTGTGCTGTCTTCTTGCGCATACAGGCCACCGCTAAGCAGTAGCGCGGCCAATACCAGTTTTCTAAACATAGTGCTACACTTTTAAAGTAGGTTGTGCTGATGTGCCAAATATAGGGCTTGGAGGGATAAGGTTTTACGTGTTCTTAAATCGTACCGGTGAAAGGAGAGTAGTAGAATGCAAGATTTACCCTGCACTACAGATCATAATGGAATCGGCATTGGAATATGGTACATACCAAGTAATCTGAGTGTTCTTCTATGCGATAGACTAGCCGATGTTCGCCAGTGATGCGTCTGGACCAGTAACCTTGAAGCTCGTACTTTAAAGCCTCGGGTTTACCCAAGCCAGCAAATGGACTAGCCTGTATGTCTTTAAGTAGGCTTATTACTTTCTTCTGAATCTTGGGATCGTGTTTTTCCCAATACAAAAACTGTTTCTGCGCTTTTTTGGTGAATTGAAATTTCACTGCTCAAAGGTGCCTTGGTCTGGGTCAAAAGAAACTACCTCGCCTGCTTTGGCCTCTGCTATAGAGTCTCGCAACGATTCGCGGTTTTTTTCGGTAGACAATAGATGAGCAGTCTCGGTGAGGGCATTGTACTCTTTAATAGACATGACAACCAAGGCGTCATCCTCCGTTTTGCGGGAGATTACCAAGGTCTCCAAGGATTTAGAAACATCATCAAAGTACTTCTTCATGCTTTTTCGTAGCATGGTTGCCGTGATTGCTTTCATACAATAAAGTTACAAAATAACGTACGTTATTGCGTCACTAAAGTTTCATCGTAAACGCCACCCGCTTGCGGGCTAAATCTACTTCCAGTACACGCACCCGGACCTCTTGCCCTAGTTTTACAATTTCGTTGGGATCGCTCACGAAGCGGTCTGCCAGTTGGGAGATGTGTACCAAACCGTCTTGCTTTACGCCCACATCTACAAAAGCTCCAAATTTGGTGATGTTGGTAACCAAGCCCGGCAGAATGATGCCCTCTCGTAAATCCTCAATACGGGCTACATCTTTAGAAAACTCAAATTGCTTGGCCGTTCCTCGCGGATCGCGCCCTGGTTTTTTTAATTCCGCCTGGATGTCTTTTAAGGTAGGAAGACCCACATCTTCTGTTACATAACGGTCTAAAGGTAATTGGTCAATGGCGGCAGTGTTTCCCAGCAATTCGTTTACTGCCAGTTGGGCATCCTGACTCATTTGCTGCACCACATGGTAACTTTCGGGGTGCACTGCGCTGTTGTCTAGAGGGTTTTTGGCTTTTGCAATGCGCAAAAAACCTGCACATTGTTCAAAGGCTTTGTTGCCCAAACCACTTACTTTAAGCAGCTCTTGTCTCGAGGTAAATCCACCCACGGTATCTCGGTAAGCCACCATGGCCTTGCTTAACTTGGGGCCTATGCCACTTACATATTGCAAAAGGTGCTCGCTACTGGTGTTGAGGTTTACGCCCACATGGTTTACTACGCTGGCCACGGTTTGGTCTAGTTTTTCTTTGAGGAGTTTTTGGTCTACATCGTGTTGGTATTGCCCAACGCCAATGGATTTGGCATCTATCTTTACCAACTCGCTCAAAGGATCCATCAACCTGCGGCCAATGGAAACCGCTCCGCGCACCGTAACATCGTAGTTGGGAAATTCTTCGCGTGCCACGGCTGAGGCCGAATAAATGGATGCCCCACTCTCATTGACCATATGAACCGCCACATGTTGGGGCAAGCGCAAGTTTTTTACAAAACGCTCCGTCTCACGCCCAGCGGTACCGTTGCCAATCGCTATCGCCTCAATTTTGTAGGCTTCTACCAGTTGACTGATTTTTGCGCCCGCTTTTTGTTTGTCGTTTTGGGGTTCGTGTGGATAGATGGTTTCGTTGTGCTTTAGCGCACCGTGCGCATCCAGGCAAACCACCTTGCAACCGGTTCTAAAACCTGGGTCTATGGCCAATATGCGTTTCGATCCTACTGGGGCAGCCATCAAAAGCTGGCGCAAATTTTCGGCAAACACGTGGATGGCCTCAGCATCGGCCTTTTCTTTGGCAGCGTTTTTAAACTCGGTTTCTATGGCGGGTTTTAATAATCGTTGGTAGGCATCTTTGAGAGCCAGGGCAACTTGCTCGGTAGCATCCCCATTTCCACGCAAGAAATAGCGCTCCAGCTGCTGGATTACCGGTTCCTTTTCGGGGGCTATGCTTAGGCGAATTACCCCTTCGGCTTCGGCCCTGCGCATGGCCAGCATGCGGTGACTGGGGCAGCGCTTTAATGGCTCGGAAAAATCAAAATAGTCGCGGTATTTGGAATTGGGGTCGTCCTTGCCCTTCGCCACTTTGCTAGTAATAACCGCGTGGCGTTGAAAGTGGGTACGCACGATATCGCGGGCGGCAGGGCGCTCGTTCATCCACTCGGCCATAATATCTCTGGCTCCGGCCAGGGCGGCATCTACACTAGCTACTTCGCCTTTTACAAAACGTACCGCAAAAGATTCCACATCGTTGCGATCTTGTTTCATAAGGGTGGCTGCCAAGGGTTCTAGGCCGAGCTTGCGAGCGGCCTCTGCGCGGGTTTTGCGCTTGGGTTTGTAGGGTAGGTAAAGGTCTTCTACCTCGGCCAGGGTAGTTGCGCTGCTAATTTTGTCTCGCAGCATATCGCTAAGCTGGTCTTGCTCGGCAATGCTTTGTAAAACGTAGGCTTTGCGTTTTTCCAGTTCCTCAAAAGCCTGGTGCGCATCTTTAATAGCCTGGATTTGCACTTCATCCAATCCGCCCGTACGCTCTTTGCGGTAACGGGCAATAAAGGGCACTGTAGCTTTTTCCTGGAGTAGCGCTATGGTGTTGCTTATGGGTTTCTCGGGCAACTGAAGTTGTTGCGCAATAAATGATGTAGCCTGCATGGGGGCAAAGGTAAATCCATTACGTAAAAAAGAGGCTGTCCATATAAACCGACAGCCTCTTGAAAAATTCTATTGCCCATTATTTCACCCAACCATTTGAAAGGTAATTCCGCAGCGGAGTGGTGCGTTCTGTAAAACAAGGTAGGACACCAACAATGGCAAGGTGCTTTTTTTTATCCTTATACAAAGCCTTTTAATTGGCTAGCCCCTAATCCTCTTAAATAGCCGTAAGGTGTTAACGATAAACAAGATACTAATGCCAATAAAGGCTATCCTGGGGATTACGTTCAGGGTGCTGAATTCATATGCTATTAGCGCGATGAAGGCTGCTGCTCCCAAAGCACTTATTAGAAACCGCGTTTTCATTGAAAACAGCTTGTTTTTAGTGTTTATGTAACTTAGTGACACAACGACTATGGCCACAGCTAAGGCAATATATAGGTGAAGTCCTTCCATAGGATTACTGTTTTTAGCACAAGCGTCCGTGGTTCACATCGTCTCCGCAAAACGAACAATAACAGAGATAAGCTCCTAATGCATAGCATGCAACAGCCCCAACGGTACATCCAGAGGCCGCACTCGCAGAAACAACCAGGCAAGCTGTATAGGGAAAGTAACGGCAATTGGCTTGTGGAGGTTCTACGCCAGTACCACCACCAATATCCTCCGTTATATTTTCCAACTGCTCTTCGCCACTGTATGCTATTTCCCGGTAGGCTTGAACTGCATTTTCAAGGGGAGTTGAATTATGGTTATTGGCCTGGACCTGATTAACATTAATGTGATAACGTAGCGCTAAACTTTTGGCGGATGTACTAATTTGCTTTTGCAAAACTCGCAGGTGCTCAGCACTGTAGCCAGAGGAATAAGCCAGTTCTGAGAATTCTTGCTCCTGAACTAACTTCCCAATTTGGTCGAGGCTGAGGTCAGATTCCGCTAGTTTCTTTGTGAAATCTTCGAGTATGTTCTGGAGTTGAATGTAGTCGGGGTCCAACTGGATCAAAGACTCAGCATCTAAAACTTTTTCTTGATTTCTAGAATCTTCTTTAGCTGGTATCACACCTTCTTGAGTATCAGTGGTAGGTTTATAACGTTCTTTCTCACAAGCTACGAAACCAAATGCTAAAAAGACGATTAAAAAAGAAAGATACTTTTTCATTTCTCAAATTTTTAAAGGTTAGTAATTAGCGGTCTTGGCCAAAACCACTACAAAAGAAATACCCCCCCCCCTTGATTTTCCAAATCACATTATACTTTATAGTTGTTTTTCTAAAATACCACCAAGTCTAAACCTCCTAAGGTGTTGTTCATGTGTTTTTGACCTATTATTTGATATGAGCGCTCCATTGTATATATTACAAGCTAATTAATCCAATAAATTAAACGATACGACCTTTTACTATTGAATATGAGTTTCTCTTTCCTATTACAAAGGAGAAGTATTTATAGGCATACAACATAATATAGTTCATCTAGAGCCAACAGCCTACCAATGTGTTACGTCCAAAAAATAGTGGTCTGGGTAGGTTAAAAGAAAACGAGGCCGCGGTTTTTTAGGCAGGATAAGGGCACTGCGGAAGGAGGCTAAGTCTACTACTCCGGAAACACTACAATATTCTGGATTATTGATGCCCATTCCCCTCCATTGGAGGGGTGTTCTGGCGAAGTCAGAACGGGGTGGTATTTTACACTGAGCTATCCATCCCCTTTGCCGAACTTTTCCATGATGAGTACCTCCAATGACCTCATAACGCGGTCTATCTGTTGCAAAACATCAAAATCGGTAATGCGAAAAACCGTCAAACCAAAGCTTTCCAAAAACTGCTGGCGTTCTCGGTCATATTCCTTTTTGAAATCGTGACTTCTGCCATCAATTTCTACTACCAAGCCCAATTTTTTCACGTAAAAATCTACAATATAATTACCGATGACACGCTGTCTATCAAAATCTATCCCGTGAAACTTTCGCTGGTGCACCTGCTGCCAAAAGAGGACCTCCGAAAGTATACCCGCTTTTCGCTTATCCCTTGCAAGTTGTTTTAACTTGGCGTTATAAGGCAAGTACTCAATGCTCTTTCTGAGTATGGGAGTTCCATTGATATGTGTTATTACTTCTTGGGGCATAAGGACTTATTAGAGGGACTTCTTTACCACCCCACCCTACGGGCACCCCTCCAAAGGAGGGGAATTGGTACTTAACTGTATTTGTACCGATACACCAAGCGTATTAAGACCCTAGGCTAAGTCTTAAAACGAAAGTCGCAGCCCTACGCCAGTTGGGGTAAATGCCAACTCGTAATGTAGAGGTCTGCGCGTGGTATCGGTAAGCGCTTGGCCGCGCACAAATTCGTTGTAGGCGCGGGCTGCTGCGCGTCCATGGCGATTGGCTGCGCTGTTGAACGGAATGGCCACCAAAATAAGCCCTGCGCCTATCCCGGCCAGTTCCCAAGCGGGTTCACCGCCACCTGCAGCTGCTCCCAGCGGCCAACCGATGAGCCCTCCTCCAATAAAGCCAAACACCTGGGCGGCATCAAAATTAGCTTTCGATTGTTTTATTAACGCTTTCGTGTTGCGGTCTACAGCAGCAATGCGATGCACATCCTTGAGAGTTAGGATTTTTCCATCCATAAAAAACCGTGTGCTGCCATCGTGCTGAATAGTAATGGTATCTCCAACTTGAGCATGTGAAACGCTGTATAACACAGTAAAAACAAAAAGAAGGATTACTTTATTCATGTGGTTTGATATTAGACCCTAAAAGTAAACATAAGAATTACTTATAGTATATATCGGCCAAAAAAAGGTGGTGAACGGAACGTAAAAAGTGAATCTTGGCTCAGGACAAGTATTCTCTAGGCCAAACATGCTCCGTACTTAATCCTTTCCGTGTTGGGCTGCTTTTAAGGTCTGTTCCAGTTCCTTAATGTTATGAGGTAGGGCTTTGTGCACAATATGGCCCTCGGAATCAATTAAGGCATACCACGGATATCCTACCACCCCCAAAAGGTCTTGGAGTTTTTCATTGTTGTAATCGATGTGTTGTGGCCATGAGATCCAGTTGTTTTCTTGGAGAAACCGAATACCGGGAGTTTTACTGGATTCCACATTGATACCTACAAGGGTAATTTTTTCCAAACCGTTCACCAATTCACTAACCTTCGGGAAACTTTTAATACAAGGCTTGCACCAGGTAGCCCATAAATCGAGTAGCAGGTATTCGCCCTTAGGGGGCAAAATTTGGCTGGAATCGTTTTCCAGCAGGTTATCCAACCAGATTTGAACTGTGTGCTCAGTTTGGTACCTTGCCTTGATTTCTGCCCGCTCTGCAGCTAACATTTGTTTTACCCACAACACCTTTTCGTCTGCTATGGCTTGTGCATATACCGAATCCAAGGCCGTTATCCTGCCGTTTACCAAATAGAGCGGCTGCAAGCTTTTGATCAGTTCAAAACGGGTTAAGGAAGGTGCAAGGTGCTCCGAGTATTGCTCTAAAGCCAACGGTGGCGGGTCGTTTTCCTTAAGGCGTTTAATCAAGTTAGCAGCTCTTATTTTGGCTTGTGCCCAATCCAAAAGCGCAGCAAAAATTCCCTCATGTTGATGTTGTTTAGGCCTGTTGGCTTCCAGATTGCCTAAATCGATCCGAAAGAGCTCATACCGTTTTTGGAGCATGTTCGAAGTGGTTTCAGGGAAAGTTTTGCGGATCTTCTTTCCTGTACTTCTGGGCATTTTTATTCTCACACCCTGCCCAATTTTTATGTTGCTATATAAGAGTTTGGAGTCTAATTCTTTTTCATCTAAGGCCAACTCGTTTTTCCAAACCCAGTTGTTAAAGATAGACGGGTCATTACCTGGATTGATTTTGAGTAGCGCGGGCTGGTAAAACAAGCGCGAAAGGCTTAATGATAGGGTGTCTTCGGCCTGCTGTCGCTGAGTTATCCAAGCGTACTTTTTCCAGGGAGCATCCTCAAGCTCGATCTCCAGAAGCGCAATTTCGAAGGGCTGATCGTTCGGTAGTTTACCCGCTTGTATCTCCATAAACTGAACTGCACCACGGTATTCAAACAAGATTTTACCTGCAACTATGCTTTTGTCCGCCCCAGCTTTTTGGACAACAAGCCGAGACTGTGCTACTGTTTGGTCAAACAGCGGCAGGAGAAGTAAGCACAACATAAAACGCTTAGCTACAAGCATGGTAGCGCAAAATAATGCTTACGGGGTAAATGATAGTTGGAGAGCAGCAATGAAAACAAAAAAGGCGGTCCAACCGAACCGCCTTTATTCCAGTGAGTGAGAGGTGGCTTACACTAAGTGTTTCTTAATCAAAAGCTCCGCAATTTGCACTGCGTTGGTAGCCGCTCCTTTGCGTAGGTTATCGGCTACGATCCACAAATTGAGGCTGTTGTCCAGGGTGTTGTCTCTGCGTACACGGCCTACAAATACCTCGTTTTTACCCTGAGCTGTTTTAGGCATGGGATACACATTCACCTCGGTATTATCCTGGAGCTGTACGCCCTTAGTTTCGTGCAACATTTTGCGGACTGTAGGAAGCTCAAAGGGTTTTTCGGTAGTAATGTTTACACTCTCGGAGTGACCGCCAACCACAGGTACACGTACTGCCGTAGCGGTTACTTTAATGCTTTGGTCATCTAAGATTTTGCAGGTTTCATTAACCAGCTTCATCTCTTCTTTGGTGTAGCCATTTTCCAGAAACACATCGCAGTGTGGAATGCAGTTTCTGTGAATTTCGTAAGGATACACCATCTCCCCTTTTTCGCCACGCTCTTCGCGCTCCATCTGGGCAACTGCCGCTACACCGGTTCCAGTAACCGACTGGTAGGTAGAAACCACAGCGCGCTTTATACCAAATGCTTTGTGTAGTGGATTTAAAACCATTACTAACTGTATAGTTGAGCAATTGGGGTTGGCTATAATTTTATCTTGCTTGGTAAGACTATCTCCATTAATTTCAGGAACAACCAATTTAATCTTGGGATCCATGCGCCAAGCCGAGGAATTATCTACCACCGTAACGCCCATTTCAGCAAAGCGCGGTGCCCATTCCTTGGATACACTGCCTCCAGCCGAAAACAGTGCCAAATCGGGTTTTAACGATAAGGCCTGCTCGATACCTACTACCGTAACCGGCATGTTTTTAAATAAAATTTCTTTTCCCTCAGAGCGCTCTGAGCCAACGGGAATTAATTCTGTAACGGGAATTTTAAATTCCTCTAACACTTTAATCATTTCTTGTCCTACCATGCCGGTAGCACCCACAACTGCTATCTTCATACACTTAAAGCTTGTGCGCTTATGAAACGCATCATTATACTTTCCCTTGCCCTCCTTGGTGGTATTTTTCCTGCAAGCGCCCAGTTTACAGACGATTTTCAGGATGGAGATTTTACCCAAAATCCAACTTGGGCGGGCGAAAATACAAAATTTGTAGTCGAAAATGGTCGCTTGCGTCTTGTGGCAGAGGCGGTTAGTGGCAGTGCATATTTGGCTACAGAATCCAAGGTTACCGATAACCTAAGCCTAAGTACATCGGTCTTTATGGGCTTTAATCCGTCCAGCGCCAACTATGTAGACCTCTATCTTTTGGCCGATAATCCCAATCCTGCCGACATACAAAATGGCCTGCTATTGCGCATAGGAACCAGCGATGACAACCTCTCGCTGCGCCACATAGAAAACGGTAGTTCTTCCACCCTGCTTAGCACTGCAGACGATATTGTGGATGTAGATTCTGTGGCTCTGCGTTTTGAAGTGCGCTATCAAGACGAGCAATTGGAGCTTCTTGTAGATACCCTGCTTTTAGGAAGTTTTAACCTAAACGAGTCTGTTATTTTTAACGAAATCTTAACTGCAGGGTATTTTGTGCTGCACCCCAATTATACGTCCACGCGGTCGCAAAAATTTTGGTTCGATGACATTGCAGTAAGCGGAACCCAGGAGCAAATACCACCCCGCATTTTGGCAGCGAGTACGGAGGGATTAACAGGGATTGGAATTTCCTTCTCCGAAACCTTAGATTCCACCTCAGTACAAACCCAAGACTTTGATATTGCTGGGAGTTCGCCCAGTCAGCTTGCCTTTTTTGGAGACTCGGTATTCTTAAACTGGTCCGCTCCTTTTTCCAATCCATCCACCCAAAACCTAAACATAGGAGGATTGCAAGATGCGGTAGGAAATACCATGGCAGACACTACCCTAAGCCTCGATTTTTTTATTTCCGAGAGGGCGCAGTTGGGCGATGTTTTTATCAATGAAATGCATTTCGATCCTACGCCCATTATTGGTCTTCCCGATGCAGAATACGTAGAGTTGTGGAATGTCAGCAACAAGGTATTTGCAATGGATAGCTTGGTTTTGGTCAACAGCACTACTGCGCTAGAAATGCCATCTGGGATTTTTCCACCCAACAGTTACCTAATTCTATGCAGCGCCAACGATACCAATCTTTTTTCGGGCTTGCCCGTAGCGGGCCTGGCTTCCTTTCCGGCACTTTCCAACGGGGGAGACAGCCTAACGTTGTTATCTGAAGGGGGTATTTGGTTGGATGGCGTAGCGTACGAACCCAATTGGATAAGCGATGCCGACAAACGCGAAGGAGGTTGGAGTTTGGAAGCGCGCAACCCGGCCGTAAACTGCTTGGGGGCATCCAATTTCGATGCTAGCGAAAGCCCATTGGGGGGAACGCCCGGTGCAGCAAATAGTCTGTACGATGCTAATTTTACGGGCAATCCCATTGCGGTATCCAACGTGGAAGTGCGCAACGACAGCACCTTGTTTATTCCGTTTTTAACCCCGCAGAGAAACCTGGATACCAGCAATGTAAGTGCTAGTATCAGTCCTGGCATCACAGTGAAAAGCCTTAGGGTGGAAAGCGAGGGCATATCCATCCAAACAGAAAATACTTTGCCTTTTGATGTGCTGCTGGAAATTACAGTGGGTGGAATTGAAGATTGTGTGGGCAACGGCTTGGCCGTAACGGAGTTTACGCTGCTGCGGGCCAGAACGCCCCAGCCGGGCGACTTGCGCATTACCGAGATTATGTCCGATCCCAGTCCGGTAGTGGGTTTGCCCGAGGTAGAGTATGTTGAGTTGTACAACACGCGCGACTATACCCTGGAGTTAAACGGAATTTCTTTCTTGGGAAAAAGGCTGGATGCCGCGTATCGCTTGCCGGCCAAAAGTTACCTGGTAATAACTTCGGAAGAAGGAGCTGCATTGTATGAAAACGTAGTAGAAAATGTATTGGGAGTAGCTGGATTGGGCAACTTTTTCTTAGCCAACTCGGGAACTACAATACGGGTAGAAAATGCGGCAGGACAGGAAATAATAGCCCAATCGTATCTTCCCGCCTGGCACGATTTGAGCTTCGCATCCGAAGGCGGCTACAGCTTGGAATTGCGCGATCTCGATTTGGCCTGCACCCAAAACGCTTTTGCCTGGGCCAGCTCCCGATCCGATTTGGGCGGTACTCCGGGAAGCGCCAATGAAACGACTTCCTACCAAGTGCCAGAGCAGCTTGCTTTGGTTGCGACTCGGCTTAAGGCGCCCACACTAGCATTGGAGTTTAACCAACCTATATCGGTAGATACTGCTGCTGTGAATTTTTCTGGCTTTAACACCAGTCCCATTTTGACAAGCACCTCCGATACCCAACTCCGGTTTCAATTGCAAGAAAACCTGGTTGCAGGAACTAGCTACGCGGTATCTGTGAATTTGCAGCGCTGCGGCATGCTTGGAGATACCACCTTTACGGTGCGCTTAACGCAACCTGAAGATCCAGCGGGTCGCCTGGTGTTTAACGAGTTGCTGTACGACCCAGCAGAACCTACAGGGGAATACATAGAGTTGTATAACCGCAGTGGCCAGAGTGTTTCGATAAATGGACTGCAACTTGCTACCGAAACCAATGGTAGCACTTTTTTGGTGGACAGCTCGGGTTACCTCTTGGCACCCCAGGGTTATGTGCTTATCAGTCGCGATACTGCCCAACTTACAGCAACCTATCCGCAGTATGATGCAGCGGCATATGTAGCTCAGGCACGCATGCCATCGCTAAGCAACTCGGGTAGCAATGTGTATTTGTTGGATAGAGCAGGTGCGGTGTTGGATTTCCTGGCATACGATCCATCCTGGCATTTTGGAGAGCTCATCAATACCCAAGGTGTGGCGTTGGAGCGTATCAATCCGAATGCGGGCAGTAACGTGGCGGGCAACTGGACCTCTGCCTCCACAGCATCCAACTACGGCACACCGGGTCGCAAAAACTCGCAGTTTTCAGTGGCAGAAATGGGTGAAGTACTGCGCGTAAATCCTCCCTTTATTACGCCCAACAACGATGGTTTCGATGACGTGTGTAGTGTAGCCTTATCAGGGCTAGACACAGAAGCAACCGTAGAAGTGGAAATTTATAATCGCAACGGTCACTTGGTGGCTGTTTTGGCCCACCGCCAATTGGCACAACCCGAGATGGAGTTTACCTGGAACGGGGAGGATAGCAATGGCTTTCGTGTGCCACGCGGAATTTACCTCATCGTGGCTACGTTGGAAAATAAGGGCAAAAAAACCGTGCAGAAAGCCGTAATAACGGTAGGTTAGACCCGAACTAAACCAGCACCAAAGAGTTTTAGAGATATGAAGTGGAAGGATGTATTAACTTACGCAAAGCAGGGAGTGCCCGCACCCGAGAAGCGAGTAGAGAAAACGGAGGCCGAATGGAAAGCGCTTTTAACGCCAGAGCAATTTCGCGTAACCCGCCAGGCAGGAACAGAACGCGCTTTTACGGGTGAGCATTGCGAAAGCCATGCCGAGGGAACCTACGCATGCGTATGCTGCAAAACCCCGTTGTTCACATCGGAAATTAAGTTTGAGTCGCACTCCGGTTGGCCTAGTTTTACGAAGCCTATAAAGGAGAATGCCATCAAGTACCACGAGGATTTTAGCTTCGGCATGCACCGTGTAGAAACGGTGTGCAACACCTGCGATGCCCATCTGGGTCACGTGTTTCCGGATGGCCCACCTCCAACAGGACTGCGATTTTGTATTAATTCTGCAGCTTTGGATTTGGTGGGGAAGTAGCTTCTTATTTCATTTAAGCGACAGCGCTATTTATTAATTTACTCATCGCTAATGCTCACCAATATCTTGCGATACGCAGAGAACAACTTGGTTTTAGAGACAAAACCTTGGAACACGCTGCCCTTAACCACGGGTAAAATCCAAACTCCCGTTTTATCAAACTTCTCCATCACCTGCTCCATAGAGTCTGTAGCCTGAATCATGGTGGGCGGAGAGGTCATTACATCGTAGACCTTAGTGTTCGCGTGTTTTTCTTCATCAAAAAGTACCTCGCGGATGTCGTCCAACAACACCACTCCCAAGAATTTGCCCTGCTCATCTACTACTGGGAAAATATTGCGCTTAGAGCGAGTTACAATCTCCTTTACCAGTTTGCCAAAAGTCCAGTCGGGTAGCAGCTCTTGGAAGTTGGTTTCCAGGTAATTGCCCACGGCCATTCTACGCAGTACGTTTTGGTCTTTGTGTCGGGTAAGCAAATCACCGCTTTGGGCCAGCTCATCGGTGTAAATCGTGTAGCGCTTGTACAATCTGCTGGTGGTATAGCTAATAGCCACGGTTATCATTAGGGGGACAAACAGCTCGTATCCCCCCGTAATTTCTGCAATAAGGAACATGGCCATGAGAGGCGAGTGCAGCACCCCGGCAATTAATCCTGCCATCCCCACCAGTGTAAAATTGGCTATCGGTAGCTCTTGTATCCCCAGGGTGGATACGATTTTAGCAAAACTAAAACCGATGGCTGCTCCAATGAAGAGCGAAGGAGCAAATACACCCCCAATACCACCTCCTTCAAAGGTAAACGAAGTGGCGAACACCTTAAGGAAGCCCAAGGCCAGGACAAAGAGGATGACCACATAAATATTATCTCGAAAGGCATAAAACAGGGAGCCGTTTAGGAGGTCTTCGGTGTGGTCGGAAATGAGGGCGTTAATGGTTTCATAACCTTCTCCGTAGAGCGGTGGCAGTAAAAAGATCATGACCCCGAGCGAAAGTCCTCCCACTACAGCTCTGGAATAGCGGTTTTTAAATTTTCTTACAAAGCGCTCTACACCAAAATACACATTGTTGAAGTACAGCGAGAAAAGCCCGGTAAGAATTCCAAAAACGATAAAGTATGGTAGCTGGATAAAGTCGAAATGGTAGGCGAGGTCTACTGGAAACAAAATTTGCTCACCAATAAAATAGCGGGCAGTTATGACAGCCGAAACGCTAGACAGTAGCAGCGGAATGAGCGAGTACATGGTGAGGTCGAACATAAAAACCTCCAATATGAAAATGATAGCTGCTACAGGCGCCTGGAAGATAGCAGCCATGGAAGATGCCGCAGCACAACCGATAAGCAAGGTCTTAACCTTGTAGTTCATCCGAAACCACTGCCCAATGTTAGAACCTACTGCTGCACCCGTTGCTACGGTGGGGCCCTCCAAACCAGTACTTCCACCAAAACCTACGGTAATAGCCGAGGTGATGATGGAGTAAAACATCCTACCGCGTTTTATAATGGATTTTTTACGCGCAATGGCGTACAGGGTATTAGGAATACCATGGCCTATAGGCTCCTTGATAAAGTGGTGAACGATGGCCACGGTTAGCAGCAAACCCACCAATGGGAATGCGAAGTACAGGTAGTTGTGGTAGTCTGGAAAGATCAGGTTGTCTACCGAAGACTGGATAAAGTGCACCGAGTTTTTGATGACCACCGCGGCCAACCCCGATGCAACACCCACCATTACTGCCAAAATAAGCACAAAGCGCTTTTGGTCGACATTTTTGAGTCGCCAGAGCAAAAAGCTCTTAAACACCGATTGTACAAAACGAATGGCCATACTCCTTTTCCCGTGTGCTTGCCCCTGCAAGTCTATCCCCAGGTTTAGATCTAGGGGGTTTTTGGGGATGCAAAGGTATTTTAAAGTGCGTAAAAGGATAGAATAACCCACTTAGATTCTGTTATTCAGATCATATTGGGAGATGAGTCGCTTCATAGGAGTATTTGAAACAAGGGGAATTTTAACGCACCTGAATCATCCCCCTAAGTCCCTACTTCGACAAGCTCAGCACAGCGCCTTTTAAGGGGAATACGGCCTCCCATGGCTTTTTGAATACGATTCTAACCCGGTTTCACTACTAACTGTTGTGGCCACAAGGCTAAAACCTTAGGAGCAACGCATCTCCCCCTCTGGGAGGGGGATAAAAGGGGGAGGAACTCCTAGGTTTTTTCAATACCTTAAAAGGGTGGAAAAACCCAGCAAATCCAATAATTGGTTCTATAATGCCGAGCTAAAAGACAAAGCGCGGTTTCTGAGAAACAACGGCACAAAAGCGGAAGCTTGTTTGTGGAAATTGGTGCTCCGAAATCGTGCTACGGGCTTTCCTTTTCTTAGGCAGAGACCAGTGGGTCCATACATTCTAGATTTCTTCTGTAAAGAGTTAATGCTCGCCATTGAACTGGATGGGATATCCCACCAGTTTAGTGTAGTACAGATGAAGGATGTTGATAGGCAAAGAGCTTTGGAAGCTCTTGGAGTTCAAGTACTTCGATTTTCGGATAGTGAGGTTTTAAATCACATTCACCATGTGCAACGAGCGATATATGTAGCTATTGAACAACGTGTAGCAGGGTTAAAAGGACATTGGTAGAATTTTCATCCCCCTGTTTCCCCCTTTGTAAGGGGGATACGGCTTCTCCTAGCTTTTATACTCTGAATATTAGCTTGTTAGCAACAAGCTGTTAAAGCCACAAGGTAAATACCATAAGGGCAGCGCATTTCCCCCTCCCGGAGGGGGATAAAAGGGGGAGGAATTATTCGATGGCCTTTTCAATCTTAAAAGAAGCATTCCCCTAAGTCCCTACTTCGACAAGCTCAGCACATCGCCTTTTAAGGGGAATACGGCCTCCCATAGCTGTATTGCTTTGAATCTTAACGGGCTTAGCTGCTTACTGTCACAGCCACAAGGCTAAAACCTTAGGAGCAACGCATTTCCCCCTCTGGGAGGGGGATAAAGGGGGAGGAATTATTCGATTCCTTTTTCAATCTTAAAAGAAGCATCGCCCTGTTTCCCTACTTCGACAAGCTCAGCACAGCGCCTTTGTAAGGGGGATAAGGTTTCCCATAGCTAAATTGCTTTAAATCTTAACGGGCTTAGCCGCTTACTGTCACAGCCACAAGGCTAAAACCTTAGGAGCAACGCATCTCCCCCTCTGGGAGGGGGATAAAAGGGGGAGGAAATTATTCCTTACTATCTACCGCCCCTCAGATTTTACTCACCTGCAGGCTGAGCAGGTTCTTTGGCAACCATTTCCAGAAACAATTCCTTCAACTGGGTTTCATCGATGCGGTCGGGGGCGTCTATCATCACATCTCGGCCGGCATTGTTTTTAGGGAAGGCGATAAAATCGCGGATGTTGTCATATCCACCCATAAGGGCACACAGGCGATCGAAGCCCAGCGCAATACCACCGTGTGGCGGTGCACCGTACTCAAAGGCTCCCATTAAAAAGCCAAACTGCTGCTGCGCTTCCTCCTTACTAAATCCGAGTAAGTCGAACATCTTCGACTGCAACTCGCGGTTGTGAATACGGATGGATCCCCCACCGATTTCCACACCATTGATGACCATATCGTACGCGTTGGCGCGAATATCGCCAGGTGCAGTTTCCATTTTGCCTTCATCTTCTGCTTTGGGCGAAGTAAAGGGGTGGTGCATGGCATGGTAGCGTTGGCTTTCTTCGTCCCACTCTAGCAAGGGGAAATCGGTAACCCAAAGCGGTACAAAGTGCGTTTTATCGCGCAGGCCTTGCTCGCTGGCCACGTGCAATCGGAGTTCGTTCATTTGTTTTTGGGTGGATGTACGATCGCCCGAGAGCACAAACAAGGCATCGCCCGGTTTGGCACCCGCAGCATCCAACCAGGCTTTTAAATCCTCGGCACTGTAAAACTTGTCTACCGAAGATTTGATGCTTTCGTCATCGTTGTACTTCACGTACACCATGCCCTTGGCACCTACCTGGGGACGCTTTACAAAGTTGGTAAAGGCATCTAGTTGTTTTCTAGTGTAGGCAGCGCCTTCAGTTACGCATATGCCAATAACGGCCTCCGCCTCATCAAAGATCTTAAAGCCTTTGTTTTGGGCGTATTCGTTGAGGTAGGTAAACTCCATACCAAAGCGCAGGTCGGGCTTATCGGAGCCGTATTTTTCCATGGCCGTTGCATAGTCCATGCGCTTAAATTCGGGGAGATTTACCTGTAGCACCTCGCTAAAGAGGTGGCGTACCATACCCTCGAAAATGCGCAGGATATCTTCTTGCTCCACAAAAGCCATTTCGCAGTCTATCTGCGTAAACTCGGGTTGTCTATCGGCACGGAGGTCTTCGTCTCTAAAGCATTTTACAATTTGGTAATAGCGGTCGTAGCCCGAAACCATGAGCAACTGCTTAAAGGTTTGTGGCGATTGCGGCAAGGCATAAAACTGGTTGGGATTCATGCGCGAGGGCACCACAAAATCGCGTGCGCCTTCGGGGGTAGATTTTATGAGGTAAGGGGTTTCCACCTCCATAAAATCCAGACTATCCAAATACTTACGCGTTTCTAGCGAAATGCGGTGGCGCAGTTGCAAGTTGCGCTGCAGAGGCGCTCTACGCAGGTCTAAATAGCGGTATTTCATGCGGAGGTCTTCCCCACCATCGGTATCGGTTTCTATGGTAAAGGGAGGCGTTTTGGCTTTGTTGAGCACTTGAATGCCGGTCACTACCACTTCAATTTCGCCTGTAGGAATGTTGTTGTTTTTGGATGAGCGTTCACACACTTCGCCTTCTATTTGGATCACATCCTCCCTGCCCAATTTGCGGGCTTGCTCGCAAAGGGCTGCATTGCTTTCCATGTTAAAGGCCAACTGGGTAATGCCGTAGCGATCGCGAAGGTCTACAAAGGTCATTCCGCCCAGGTCGCGTGAGCGTTGCACCCATCCGGCCAGGGTTACTTGGTTGTGTTGGTTAGATAGTCTGAGTTCTCCACAGTTGTGCGTGCGATACATGCCAAAGATTTTAAGGGGGCAAAGGTAACAAATGGGGTGGAGGAAATTGGTTTGTCGCTAGCGCTGAAATTGAGCAATGATGTCTTTTGGGTACTGACAGGAGGAAAAGTGCAAATAATATAGCGAAACCCCATTTTTCTAAATAAACTGCCTAGCGCTTTGTAACAGCGGGTTTGAATCAGAAAGAGATAAGGCGTATCAAGTGAATATCCGCATGACCTATTCAGGCAAAATGAATAAATACCGCACTCTTTATATTATCGATGACTTGCTCATGAACGACCCTTTCACTCCACAGCTTTGATTGAGACATTCATTGGCTTAGGGGGATGCCGAAACCTGGAAGCTGTAGAAAGAGACCAACTATGTTTTTGGGGTTCCCCGCTTCATCATAATCGAGGAGCTTTTTCTTAAAAATGCGGTACTTTTTATCACTTAGGTAGGATAGCAGAGGTTGACCAATATGGGCATCATCATCAAAATCCAAAAAATTTGGGAAGCTACTGTTGGTGTGGTTTTCTGTGTGGATGTACAGCGCGTCTTCCCGGCTATCATGTTCGTAGATCTCCAACCAAAATTGGTAGGGTTTTCTTAATTCTTTGAGTTGGGTCTGAATCTTACTCGCTAATAAGAAAAGTGCGTCAAGATGGGCTTTTCTGGCTTGCCAATTGCTGTTTCCTAACCCATCGCTATCAATATGTATATGGTAAAAGTCGAACCAGGACTGCTCATTCTCGTAATCAAGAATAGATGGGGGTTTCGGGTTTTTGAGGTTTCTGTAATACCGCTTTAGACCTCTCTTTTTCTTCTTGCGCATAGGGTATGATTGTTCACTAAAGCCCAAACGGCCTGTCTGGTTTGCCAGAAGTTTTGGTTCTCCATAAATCTACAACCTTAGATTTGTATCAGATCACCGCTTTCTAAGAGTTTTACCTTCCAGTTTCTTGAGCTCAGCTTGAAAATCCTGCCGACTTTTCTGCTGAATTCCCTGCTTGTAGGAATGGATATACTTTTGATATTGGGCATCGCTCTTATCCCGAGATGGTGGATCAGGAGCTTCATAGCAGGTAAGACATTAGGAGTTTGGTTTATCTGTGCATTTTTCGCTTTATCTCGTTAAGATCAAAAAGCTCTTCCCCGGTTTTTAGGTAATGCATCCATTTCGTGATATTATCTCTCGCTAGGTCAACGTCAATAATGTGGTTGTCCCACGCAAATAGGGCTCGCGATACCCTTTCTCCCATCTTGCTTCCTCCGTCCCAATCAAAGAAGTCTGAAAAATTAAGCGCGAAAGCGATGGTATTTAAGTCTTGCAGATTCAATTGGTTATCGAGTACCGCCTGGCATAGTTTCAACAAATGCGATGTCGTGATCTCAAAACTTTCGGTATCATCAAGTTGCTCGATGCGATACTGGGTTGACGATTTCGAGTGTACGGTGTGGCTACCCGATAAGTCTTGCGCAAAGGTTTTCTCATCTATTCTGTCTTCTAGGAAATCATGTAGTGCCTTTTCCGTCATTGTAGGATGTTTATCAGAGTTCCTTACTATAATCAAAGGAGGTTATATAAAGCATGGATTATGTTTTTTGCCAGTCTCAAGCACGGATCATCATCGAGTGTATATTTTTCAAAAGGACGCCATGAGCCTAATTCGAGTTTGTTTACTTAAAAGCCATTATTACTTATTTTATTTCAACCATCTTCGAAATCTTCCCTTTGGGAGAAAACCTGGTTATTTCAAAAATATAATTGCCAGATTCTAATTCCGATAAGTCAATTTCTGTACGTTCATAGGTCAAAGGAATATGTTTTAATTCTTCTCCTTGTTTGGTGATTGTTAGTAACGCCTCTGAATAGGATCGTTTGTAAAAAAACTTTTTTGCAGTTAGGACGAATGGCTTGTCTGTTTCCAATACCGATGATTCAATATGATATCCTGTTGATTGTATTGTCAGCGGAATCGTAAAATTTGGCCCTTTGAGGCGAAGTGAATGAGTATTCCGACCAGGTTCTGGAGAAACTTGTAGCTCTACGCGATACTCTGAGTTGGCTGGTATCAAGTATGAATTATGACTATTGAAGTTACCAGGGAGCTTTGCGAATGCAAGCCTTATGTCTTTTGGTGAATGATTTTCTAATGGGATTCTAACGGTTTGGTACTTACCAACAAGTGTATCAACTGAAAAATCGAAGTGATCTATCGCTATCTCTTTTTCTGACCCATAAAGATATATTGAGTTGAATTCTGAGTCAGTTTTCAGGGTTCGCTTGAAGGCTCCCTCTTCATTGTACTCGTATTTTTCGGTCCAATCAAGCTTTGAGGGTAAGCCAATAATTTTGCCGTTACCATCAACAAGGCCGTATTGATATGCCAGCTTTAGTTTGGCCTTTTCTAAATCAACATTGAATATGGTATCCTTGATATCAGGCAAGAGGATCGTGTCAATTACATCAGCGGAATTGAATGGGATAGGGGTGTAGTGTTTGAGTTCTTTGATACGGCCGTTTTCAAAATACTCAACCCACTCACCAGTCTTTTGGCCGTGTTCGTTCCTTAAATTGAATTCTTGTGAATGCAATTGCTGAAACATGAAGAGGAAGTATGATATAAAAGTTAGCAGTTTCATGTTTGAACTGGGGATAACATTTATATATCTAAACGCTGCAAATTAGGTTGCCTTATTTTTCGTAGCTTAATGTATAGAAAAACCCTTTAGCGCCAGGTATTTCCATTAGCGGTGCTTTCCACGCAAGCACAACGTTTTAGAAAATTAAAGTGATATCAAGAAAGAGTTAGAGTCATCAGACTTAGATGCACTCCATCCACCCAAAACCCTACTTAAAATAGCGTCTTTGGAAGAAAATAAGGATGCCCACGCCTACGCTAATGGCGGTATCGGCAATGTTAAAGATGGGGCGGAAAAAGACAAAGGATTCGCCTCCTACCATGGGCACCCAAGTGGGCCAGCGCGTTTCTATTATGGGGAAGTAGAGCATGTCTACCACGCGGCCTTGCAGCCAGGTGCTGTAACCGCCTTCGCTAGGGAATAGCGTAGCCAGCGAAAATGGGGTGCTTTGCGAAAAGATAACTCCGTAAAAAATACTGTCGATAAGGTTGCCCAGTGCACCGGCCAAAATAAGCGCCATAGCTACTTTAAAGCCCGTGCTGGGGTGTTTGGAGTTTTTAAAAAACAGGTAATAACCGATGGCAAAAATGGCCACAAGGCGAAATAGCGTAAGTGCTATTTTGCCCCACGAGCCGCCAAACTCCAGGCCAAAGGCCATGCCCGGGTTCTCTATAAAATGAATGTAAAACCAATCGCCCGCTACCGAAATGCCTTCGTTATAGTGCATGTTGAGTTTGACCCAAAACTTAGAAAGCTGGTCTACCAACAGCACGGCTAAGACAATAATAATGGAGAGGCGCACGCTAGCTTACGAGTTCTCTTGCTGGTTATTTTTAGCCTCTATGCTTAAGGTAGCATGGGGCACCAAGCGCAAACGCTCTTTGCGGATTAGTTTGCCAGTGATGCGGCAAATACCGTAGGTTTTGTTCTCAATACGGATGAGCGCATCTTTAAGGCTCTTGATAAACTTCTCTTGGCGTACAGCAAGCTGGGCCACTTCTTCGCGGCTCATGCTGTCCGAGCCATCTTCCATCATTTTAAAAGAGGGAGAGGTATCATCGGTGCCATTGTTATTGTTGGAAAGCTGCTCTTTTAGCAGTTCCAAATCGGTGTGCGCTTCTTCGAGCTTGCCCTGGATTAGCGCTTTAAACTCCGCCAATTCCGTATCCGAATATCTTTTTAATTCTGCCATGCTATTCACTTTTTACCAGATGCAAACGCGTAGCGATGCCTTCATCTATCGCAACGTCCATGGCGTTTCCACCCGGTAATTGGTCTACAAATTCCAACCCATCGGCCAAAACTTCGGTGCAAATGTAGCTTTTATTGGCTTCGATGGCAGGAGTTAAATCTTGTTGTTCTTCAATGGTAATATGAATCCTATCGGTTACCTCCAAGCCTATTTCTTTGCGGAAGTTCTGGATGCGATTCACCAACTCGCGGGCCAACCCTTCTTGCACTAACTCGGGGTTGAGCTCTAGGTCTAACGCCACGGTAATGCCGCCTTCAGAAGCTACCTTCCAACCTGGAATGTCTTTGGTAGCAATTTCTACATCCTCGGTGGTTAGCGTAACGGTGCTGTCATTAACAACGAGCGGCATTTGCTTTTCGCGTTCCAGCTGGTTTATTTCTTCCTGCCCAAAGGCCTGTATGCTGGCGGCAACGGCTTTCATGTCCTTACCAAAACGCGGCCCCAATTTTTTAAAATTGGGCTTTATGGTTTTTACAAATACCGAGTCGTCCTCAATAAGCTCCAACGTTTTTATGTTGGTTTCGGCTTTTATAAGGTCTTCCACCGCGCGAAACTGGTCGCGAACACGCTCTTGCAACACGGGCACCATAGCTTTAGCCAAAGGCTGGCGTACGCGGAGGTTTTCTTGTTTGCGGATGGATAAGATAATGCTGCACGTTTTTTGTGCCAGGGCCATGCGCTCTTCCAAATCGGTGTTGATGAGGCTTTCATCTACATCCGGGAAATCGCTTAAATGTACAGAGCCTGTTTTTTGGCGTAGGTTTTGGTACAATGCATCCATATAAAACGGAGCTATAGCAGCCGATAATTGGGATACCCGCAGCAAGCAAGCATGTAGCGTTTGGTATGCTGCTTTTTTATCTTCGCTAAAATCGCCACGCCAAAAACGTTTGCGGCACAGGCGCACGTACCAGTTGCTGAGGTCGTTTACTACAAACTCCTGGATAAGGCGCCCCGCTTTGGTGGGCTCGTAGTTTTCGTAGGCGCTATCTACTTCTTTTATTAAGGTATTCAGTTTGGATATCACCCAGCGGTCTATCTCGGGGCGTTGGGCCACGGGAATTTGAGCCGCTTTGGGGTCAAAGCCATCTACGTTAGCATACAAAGCAAAAAAGCTGTAGCTGTTATGGAGCGCTCTAAAGAACTTGCGCTGCACCTCCACAATGCCTTCGGTATCAAATTTTAGGTTATCCCAAGGTTGGGCGTTGGTAATCATGTACCAGCGGGTAGCATCGGGGCCATAAGTTTCCAGGGTTTTAAAAGGATCTACAGCATTGCCCAAACGCTTGGACATTTTTTGTCCGTTTTTATCCAGCACCAACCCGTTAGAGACTACGTTTTTGTAGGCTACGGTATCAAAGCACAGGGTGGCGATGGCGTGCAGGGTAAAGAACCATCCGCGAGTTTGGTCTACTCCTTCGGCAATAAAGTTGGCGGGAAAAGCACCGTTTTGGTCTATTTCTTCTTTGTTCTCAAAGGGATAGTGCTGCTGAGCGTAAGGCATAGAACCCGAGTCGAACCACACGTCAATAAGATCGCTCTCGCGCTGCATTTTTTGCCCGCTGTCCGACACTAAGAAAAGGGTATCCACCACGTGCTTGTGCAAGTCTACCAATCTGTAGTTGCCCTCGCTGTTGTCGCCTTCCACAAAATCGGCCAGGGGATTTTCGGTCATAAATCCAGCCGAAACCGCTTTGTCCAGTTCGGTTTTTAGTTCACCAACCGAGCCAATGCATTTGGTTTCGGTACCGTCTTCGCTACGCCAAATGGGTAGTGGTATGCCCCAAAAACGACTGCGCGATAAATTCCAATCGTTTAGATTTTCCAACCAGTTTCCAAAACGCCCCGTACCGGTGCTCTCGGGCTTCCAGTTTATTTCTTGGTTTAGCGCTATAAGGCGGTCTTTAACAGCCGTGGTTTTTATAAACCAGCTATCTAGCGGGTAGTACAGTACGGGTTTATCGGTACGCCAGCAGTGTGGGTAACTGTGCACGTACTTCTCTATGTTAAACGCCTTATTCTCTATTTTTAGTTTTAGCGCTATGCGCTCATCCACACTTAAATATTCTTTAAGGTTGGATATTATGGGTTTTAGCAGCTCTTTTTGGTGGTTGAGCGCAGATTCTTTTTCGGAGTCGGTGAGGTACTCGGCTTTTACGGGCTCTCCGGCCAAACCAAATTGTTCGTCTTTTACTTGTGCCACAAAGCGGCCTTGTAAATCTACCAGCGGCACCAGGTTACCGGCTTCGTTTTCTACGAGCATGGCAGGCACACCGGCTTTTTTGGCTACCAGGGCATCATCGGCACCAAAGGTGGGCGAGGTGTGTACAATTCCGGTACCGTCTTCTGTGGTTACAAAATCGCCAGGAATTACGCGAAAGGCTTCCTCCGGATTTTCCGCTGGCTGTGCGTAGGGCAGCAGTTGCTCGTAGCGCAGTCCTACCAAGTCCTTGCCTAGTAACTCACGTACCACGTGGTAGGGAATTTTCTTGTCTTTTTTAGGGTCGTAGCTCAGGTTTTCTGAGGCTACAAACTTCTTCCCAAAGTTTTTGGATACGAGCGATTTTGCCAGGATAAGGCGACAGGGCTCGTGGGTATATTGGTTGTAGGTATCTACCAATACGTACTCTATTTTCTCTCCTACGGTTAAGGCCGTATTGGATGGAAGCGTCCAGGGTGTGGTAGTCCAGGCTAAGAGGTAAGCCTCTTTTTCGCCAATGTGCTCGGGGTTACTCACCTTAAATTGTGCCGTAACCGAGGTGTCTTTTACATCGCGGTAGCAGCCGGGCTGATTCAGCTCGTGCGAGCTCAGTCCCGTTCCGGCAGCGGGTGAGTAGGGCTGTATGGTGTAGCCTTTGTAAATAAGGCCTTTGTCGAATAAGCGCTTTAGCAACCACCATACAGTTTCCATGTACTTGGGCTGGTAGGTTACATACGGGTTGTCCATATCCACCCAATACCCCATTTTGTGGGTAAGGTCGGCCCACTCATCGGTGTAGCGCATTACCGCCTTTTTACAGGCTTCGTTGTACTCGGTAACCGAAATTTTGGTACCAATGTCTTCTTTGGTAATGCCCAGCTCCTTTTCTACGCCCAGCTCTACAGGCAGGCCGTGGGTATCCCAACCCGCTTTGCGTTTTACCTCAAAGCCTTTAAGGGTTTTATAGCGGCAAAAAATGTCTTTAATGGTGCGCGATAGTACGTGGTGTATCCCCGGCTTTCCATTGGCCGATGGGGGACCTTCGTAAAAAACAAAAGGGGTAGCACCTGCACGAATTTCTTCCGATTGCTTGAAGGTGTTCTCGGTATTCCAACGCTCCAATACCTCGGTAGCAATGTTTGCGAGGTTAAATTCGGGGTACTCCTTAAAAGCCTTTGCCATACTGCGCAATTTTAAGTGCGCAAAGATACTAAGATGTTGGCGATTAAGCGGTTTATGGTGCGACTACCAGCGGAAGGTGTTTTGTAGTGCTGTTGGTTTGGATGCGCAGGGTGTACGATCCCGATGCAATTCCATCCAAATTCCATCGCTGCTTGGGCATGGCGGTTTCAAAAACAATGCTGCGTACGGCTTTCCCTTTTGCATCTATAAGCGAAGCACCCGTGATGCGTACATGGCGGGTTTTGGATTTCAAGGTTATTTCTTGTGCTGCAGGATTGGGGTAGACCTCAAACGTCTCGTTAACCAAGGTGCTAGGAGCGCCT
Organism: uncultured Flavobacteriales bacterium; assembly: GCA_964627445.1. Taxonomy (GTDB): domain Bacteria; phylum Bacteroidota; class Bacteroidia; order Flavobacteriales_D; family Luteibaculaceae; genus Luteibaculum. The sequence goes on from CAZVJF010000002.1 coordinate 324,845, forward strand.
ACCAAGCGATAACGGGCCAGGGTTTCTTTGTTGGGATCGGCTATTACGGCAAGTATTTCTTGGGCGGAAGGAAGTTCCAAGGAGGCAACACGCTCGTCCATAAATAAGTACACGGTGGTATCGGTGTTCTCGCCTGTAATTTCTACAGGTACACGCAAGGGGTAAGGAGCTGCTTCTTGGGTTTGGATGGCTGTAATTTGCACCGCACCGTTGTTTTGCTGCCAGGAAAAATCAATATCGGGGTGGCCAGGGCTAAAAATCCAGCGATCAAAGAAATAGCTGAGATCTTTTTCGGTGTAGGGCTTCAACATGCTGGCTAAGAAATCGGTAGTGGCAAATCCCACCGTTTGTGCGGTGTTGAGGTAATCGCGCAGGCCGGCAAAGAAATTTTCTTCGCCCATGTAATGCCGTAGGTTTTGGAGAACCAGAGCTCCTTTACCGTAGGTTAGGGTTTGGCTAAACAGGCGGCCTATGTTGAGGGTGTCTTGCACGTACACCGCTTCGTTGGGCACCTTTAAGGCGCGGTTGCGAGCACGGGCTAGGAAATCGTAAAACTCGGTTTTGGGACGAAGCCGCTCTAGGGTGAGAGCCGTACAAAAGGTGGCAAAACCCTCGTTGAGCCATAAATCCTGCCAGCTGTTGCAGGTGACCAGATCGCCAAACCACATGTGTGCCAACTCGTGAGCCACCAGGTCAAAATCGAAATCGATCATAAAGCTCATGGTCTGGTGTTCCATTCCACCGCCCCAACTAAACTGGGCATGGCCGTACTTTTCCTCAATAAAAGGGTAAGGCGTAAAAAGGGAGTCGAAGTACACCAACATGTCTGCGGTAACGTCAATATCGCTTTTCCATTCGGGGGTTAGCGATTCGGGATACACCAGGTTTTGAAACAGTAAATCGCCCTCGGGGAGGGGTACGTTGTAGGTGTACTCTGCATAGTTGGTAATGGCAATGGCGATGAGGTAGTGCGCCACAGGGTATTGGTGAACCCAGGTTTCTGTGGCTACGCCGTTGCTCACCGTTCTGTTTTGCAACAGACCGTTGCTACCGGAGCGGTAGGCTTCGGGAAAGCTCAGGTGGATAACGGTGGTGTCTATTTTGTAATTGAGTTGTTGCACGCAAGGCCACCAATCTTTAGCACCATAGGGTTGCGAGAGGGTCCAAAGTACAGGCACGCCCTGATGCGAGCCCAATACGTAGCTTCCAAAGCCGTTGGCTTCTGGAAATCCGTTGTAAGCAATGCTGATGGCGTAGCGTGTATTTGCCAAGAAGTTTTGGTTAAGAAATACATCATGCACTTGCCGTGTGTAGGCCACAGGCGTTCCATCCACCAGAATCTCAGTAATTTCCAGCTTTTCATGCAGTTGAAACACAAATTGGCTTAAATCTTCTTTGGGGAGGATGTGGTGGATTACGCGTCCATCCATCCTACCGTCATCCATATTTACATTCCAGAAGGCTTCTACCTTGGGCTCCTCAAATTGGGCTGTTGCCACCTTGCTTTTTTGTGCAGCGCGTAGTCCATGGGCCAGCATTTGCTTGGCGTGGGCGCAATGCGTTTGTCCCACTAGGCTATGCCCCAGAAGGTACTGGGTAAGAAACAGGAGTACAGAAATACGAACTACTTGGCGCATTGATAAAAGGTGCATGGCATGGAAGGAGCGGTTGCCGTCTTCCAACCCAGCGAAATGTACACGGTTTTTTTGTGAAAAGATGTAAGCCTATGTACGGAACTCGTAGGCATGAAGATGGTTCTGCGGGCCCTGAAACAGGTTGACGCTTTCTTAGTTTCACTCTAAATAACGCGGTAGCTGCTGTAGGATTCACAGTTAAATTGTATCTTATAAGCTCCAAAATAGTAGACAACGAAAAACCAAAAAATAAGATCCATGGAGCCAATTAGCACATTTCCCGAACTCGTAGATGCCCTTAATTCATGTCAGTTAGACAGCAGTTGTTATCTGGATACGCTGAAACGCATACAGATACCTATTCGCGAGTACGAGAAGTATTATTCTTGGAACTCCGATCGCTACACGCGCAACAGCATTTTTGAGAACGAGCAGTTTGAGATTTTACTGGTATGTTTTGAGAAAGGTCAGGGGTCGCCCATCCACGACTACGATTTTAATGAAGCATGGATTACGGTGGTACAAGGAAAATTGCGCGAAGAAAAATTTAGGCAGCATCCTCGCGGCAATCGTTTAGAAAAAGTAAGTTCGGTTAATCTGATGCCGGGCGATTTTACGTTTATTAGCGGACAGGTAGGAATACACCGGTATTTCAATATTTTCGAAAACCGTTCGGTATGCCTCTGCTTGTATTCTAAGCCAGTAAAGCGCTGGAAGATATACGATGAGGCTACCGGCAAAGAAGACATGAAAGACACATGGTACGACCGTACCCCTGAAGACTATAAACTGCAGGAGTCGGTATCGTAACTTATTTTTAACGCAGCATTGTATACCAAAGGGGCAGTGATATTTTCATCGGAGCTAGAGGAGTTCTTATTTAGTAAAAACTCACGCCCTTTAGCCATTGTAGATTCCACATACCATGTAGTGGGTGCCAACACCGCGGCACAGGAGCTTTTTGGCTACAGCGAAAAAGAAATAGTAGGACTGCCCGTTGATCAGTTGTATGGTCACGACAGCCGAGAAGCGTTACAGTTACTCTTGGAGTCTGTAGCGCAGTCGGATACGCGCGAGGAAATGCGACAGGCCATCCAGGCTTTGGACGTGGGTGGAACCGAGTTGCCCGTAATTATTGCAGTAAATCGGCTACCAGGAACGGGAGATCCGCTGTTATTGGTAAGTACCAAACTGCACGATATTCAGAAGGTAGACGAGTACGAGCTGCAGCGGACCAACAGCGAGTTGGAGCGCCATATCGAAGAACGTACACAAGCGCTTCGAAACTCCCAAGAGCTATACAAAATTGTAAGTAGGAATTTCCCCAACGGCATTATTAGCGTTTTTGATGCCGATTACAATTACTTGTTTGCGGAGGGAAAAGAGCTCTTTAACATGGGCATAACCAGCAAGCAATTGGTAGGCACCAATTATTTCGATCGCATCCCTCGAAGCTTGCACCAGGAAATACGGAGTAAGCTGGATGCCGTTTTTCAAGAGAAGAACCAAACCTTTGAGGTTGCCTACAAAGACCAGCATTACATCCTTAATGCCACGGGCATAGCAAACTCCAAAGGCGACATCGATCGCATTTTATTGGTGGAAATAAACAATACCAACCAAAAGAATGCGGAACGAGAAATGCGCAATGCTTTCGAAAAAGAGCGTCAACTGAATGAGCTCAAGTCGCGATTTGTGGCCATGGCCTCGCACGAATTTCGCACTCCACTCAGTACCATTCTATCCTCTATAAATTTGATGGTAAAATACCTGGATGTAGATCAAGGACGGGAAAAGGTGTTGAAGCATGCCGGGAAAATTCGTGCCTCGGTGCAAAATCTAACCAGTATCCTTAATGATTTCCTTTCAATCGATCAGCTCGAGGAGGGAAAAGTTGCCGTGCACCCAGAGGAGTTTGATCTGTGCGAACTTATAGGAACATTAGCAGAAAATCTCGAAGAGCAATTGAAAGAGGGACAGGAGTTTCAGCTCATTCTTCCTAGTGAGCAAAAAGTCTACCAAGATCCCAATGTGCTGCGCAATGTGATCCTAAATCTGTTTACCAACGCCATCAAATACTCGCATGCTGGGCAGGATATCGATGTTAAGGTTTGGGCCTTAGCGGGTCATGTGTACTTAGAAATTGCAGACCGAGGTATTGGCATACCCGAAGCCGAGCAGGCGCAACTTTTTGAGCGGTTTTTTAGGGCCAAAAATGCGTTAAACTTACAAGGAACAGGCTTAGGATTGAACATTGTAAAGCGCTATGTAGGCCTATTGCAAGGCAAAATTTCCTTTATTAGCAAAGAGCATGAAGGAACCACCTTTACCATAAGTTTTCCCAACACGTATAACCACAACCATGAAGAGAGTATTAGTAATTGAAGATAACCCCGATGTTCGTGAGAACATCTGCGAGGTACTGGAATTGGCGAACTACGATGTAAAACCCGCGGTAGATGGCTACGAGGGGGTAAAGATGGCCAAGAAAATGGTGCCGGACCTCATTTTATGCGACATCATGATGCCGGGGCTAGATGGCTATGGCGTATTGTATATGCTGAGCAAGAACCCCGAAACGGCAAACATTCCTTTTATTTATCTTTCTGCCAAGGCCGATAAAGGCGATATCCGAAAAGGGATGGAGCTCGGGGCAGACGATTACCTTACCAAGCCGTTTGAAGAGATGGAACTGTTGAATGCAGTGGAAACGCGCTTGAAAAAGCACGACCAATTTGCCATTCGCGGTGAAGGCGTAGAAGCCTTGGAAAACCTGGTAGCCGATGTAAAAGGGCAAGAAGCGCTACAGGAGTTAAAAGAAACTACAGACCATAAAACGTTTAAGGCCAAAGAGGACATCTACCGCGAAGGCGATAGCAGTAGCAACCTCTTCTTTATTTTTAAAGGAAAAGTAAAGCTGTGGCGCATTAGTGAAACCGGCAAAGAGTTAATAACCACCTTAGCGGCACCCGGAGATTACTTTGGCTACACCTCCATTATAGAAGGTGAACCCTACCCAGATACCGCAACGGCTTTAGAGGAAACCGAAATTGCTATTATATCCAGAACCCAGTTTCTCGATTTAATGAAGCAACACCGCGATATTGCTAACCTCTTCATCAAATTATTAAGTAACAATTTGGCCGAGAAAGAAGCGCGCTTGTTGCGTCTGGCTTACTCTTCGGTAAGGGAGCGCGTAGCCGATTCCATCCAAAGTTTTTTATCCAAGCAGGATAATAACATTATTTCGGTGGCCCGAGACGATTTGGCTCACTTAGCAGGTACGGCTACAGAAACACTTATTCGTGTACTCTCCGACTTTAAGGAAGAAGGCATAATCGAAATTAACGGCCGTGAAATTCGCGTATTAAAACCCGAGCGATTTGATAATATTTACCGCTTTGTGTAAGCGGTAAATACTTGCTTTTGAGAAGGGTCACAGCAGGTTTTGATAGCACTCATAACCCACGCAATATCCGTAGACTAGCTTTGTAGCCAAGCAGGTTTTCTCCCTGTGCCATGGCTTCCATAGCAGCTTGTTTTGAGGGTTGCATGTATGTTTTTGCATCGAGGGAGCACGTCCTGCAGGTTTAAAACCTGGAATCGGTTGCTATGGCACTTACAAGAAAAGTATCGGAATCTGAGAATAGTGCAAAATGGGGTTCCGTGTGGCAAAGTGCCTCAAAAACGCTGGTGGTCGCAACCGATTTTTCGGTAGCTGCGGAGCACGCACGCGATCAAGCACTGCATTGGTTATTGCCGGGCTTGCAGCGTGTTGTATTGCTCCACGTACTTCCCGAAAGAAACCGGTATTCCAGCACGCTGGTTCGGGTAGAAGACATTCTGAAAGACCTAGCGGACCAAAGACTGCTCAAGCAGCGCCAAGCCATTTGCCAGAGTTGGGATATTCCTTTTCCAGTAGAATGCATAAGCCGCGAAGGCCCCATTCATGCGGTGCTTCAAGAGGTGTGTAGCAGGTATCTAGCGCCTATAGTAGTTATGGGAAATGTAGGAGTCCACTCGGAACAATCAGGCGATACGGGCTCGGCCAGAAAAGAGCTTTTAGCCCAGTTTAATACCTTTCCGTTGCTTTCGTTTTCGCGATACAAAAGCACAAGCGTACCCAAAAACATCCTTTATGCTTCCGATGTATTTGAAATGGAAAGTTTAGAGGCTTTGAAACCCTTGGTGGGTATGGCAATTCCACATCAAGCAACCATACACATTGCTCATATTGGCGAACGCAACATTGTGCAATCTAGCCATACCGAGGGGCCAGACCGAGATTTGGTGCCACGGTATTTAGAGCTGTTTCCAGAAGTTGCATTTACCTATAAAAACCTAAATGGCAATGAGCCCATTTTTGCTCAATTGCGTAGCATGGTGAGCACACATAACATTGATTTGGTCTTTGTGGTAATGCAGCAGCATGGCTTCTACCACAACTTCTTGCAAACTGCTGCTGCAGAAGATGGCTTCTTTCAGGCGATGCCCGTTTTAACGGTGCGAATTTAGTATCCAGCCGTTTTTAAATTATTGTTACTTTTGTCCTCACTTTTGGGGGATTAGCTCAGTTGGCTAGAGCGTTTGACTGGCAGTCAAAAGGTCACCGGTTCGAATCCGGTATTCTCCACTAGTTTTTTCCCCATCTTCGACTGGTTTGGAGGTGGGGTTTTTTTATGCCTTAAAAGCAGCCGTGGCTTCTGGGTAGGTGAATTGAAATCCTTGAGTTTCCCACAGGCTTCCATCTATCCATTTCCCAGGTTTACCGGTTACAAAGCTGGGAATATCGCTGCGCTGCGCATGCTGAAAGGCTGCCATGTAAAAGTCACTCTTTCTAACGGGTTTTGGGCTAACCACATTAAAAGTTCCTTGTATTTGGTTTGCCAGTGCAAAGCACACACTATGGGCAGCATCGGTTTGATGAATCATGTTGGCGTATCCATCCGAAACCTGGCTTTTTCCGCGAAACCAGTTTCCGGGATGCCGGTCCGTGGTGTTAAACAATCCACCCATACGCAATACGGTAGTTTTTAAGCGGGTTTGCTGGGCTAGTATTTGCTCTGCTTCGTAAACCAACGGGCTAGATGGTGCTTCGGTAAAAGTGGTTTGCTCGCTATAGTTTCCCGTGGCCGGATAGTAGCCTGTGCTACTTACAAATACTAAATGGGGGGACTGTGGTGCGGTTTGCAGCGCTACAATCAACTGATGCAGCCGTTTTGCGTAGTTGGTAATTTTTGATGGCGGAATGGCAACAACTACGGCCTTGGCGTTTTCGGCCTGGGCAGGCAGTGGGTCTCCCAGCGAAAAAACAGCGCGGTTTATACCCAGTACAGATAAGGCCTCTAGCCCTTCTTTGGAAGTTCGTGTCCCGGTTATGTTTTCATAGAGTGGTAGTGCGGCCCGGGCTACGGCTTCTCCTAGCCAACCGCATCCTAAAATCAATAGATGGTTCATGAGTCCAGATGATTTAAAAGTACGCCTATGTTGCTGCAGGCTTTACCGTCTAAAGTTAAGCCATCTTCACTTGCTATAATTCGCGCTTCACTTTGGCTGGAATTCACGCATTGAAAACCTTTTCGGATCAATGCATTTTGAACCCAGCGAAAACGAATTCCGCTACCAGCAATGCGAATGGATTTTGCAGCTTCTGCACAATACTGGAAGGAACCCGTTTGCGTGTCAAACGCCACTTGCTCCGAAGAAAAATGGTGTCCTATAGCTCCGCTTAGCACCAAGTCTTCGGGTGTGCCACTCTGGGCAATGCCCTGAGGTGTGAGGATGTGAAATTGATCTGCCACGCGCAACGCCAATTCCACATCGTGTGTAGTACAAACTACCCCTTGGCCTTGTGTGCTGGCCAGGGTTTGCAATACACGGTAAATTTCCAGGCGGGCGTTAACGTCTAAGTGGGCTGCTGGCTCATCCAAAATAATGTATTGGCTCTGCTGTGCCAGGGCTCGAGCAATAAAGGCCTTTTGCATCTCGCCATCGCTGAGCTGGTTCAGGGGCTTATGCTGTAGGGCAACGATACCCAAATTTTGAAGAATAGTTTGGCGCTGGTCGTTTTGGAGCTGCTGCCGGTTTAGGGCCATTAGCTCCACTATGCTGAGGTGAGAAATGCTCTGGTTTCGGGCGGCTACATAGGCCATGTGGGTGGCGCGCTCGCTTAGGCTCAGCGTTTCCAGTGCAATGTCGTTTATCCGAATGGAACCTGATTTAATGGGGTTTAAGCCTAAAATAGATTTTAGCAAGGTAGATTTTCCTACGCCATTTCGTCCCAAGATTACATGCAGTTTACCCGGTTCCAATTGCAAGGAATAGGGTCCTATGTTTAGGTTTTCATAACCCGTAATTACCTTCTCGAGCGTTATCATTCCTGGGTGCGTTTTAATAGGATACGAATAACTAAGGGAGCGCCCACAGCGGAGGTAATGATGTTAATGGGCAACACATCGTTGGGTAAAATATGCTCGGCTGCTAGTTGGCACCATAGCATAAAGACCGAGCCACATAAAGCGCAGTACACAATTAAACGGCTGTGGTTACGAGATTGCAGCCACTGCTTGCAAAAGTGGGGTACGGCTAAACCTACAAAAGCCAGGGGGCCTACGTAAGCCGTAGTGGTAGCGGTAAGGGCACAGGTAAGTAACAGTACTACCGTAGATGCACGATGGTAGTTGATACCCATGGTTTTTGCATAAGCGGGTCCTAAAAGCATCACGTTGAGAGTTTTGGCAATAAGCACCGTACCTACCAGGGAAGCAAGCAATACGGGAGCGAAAATGGCCAAATCAGCAAGTGTTAAGCTTAGAAAGCTACCCATATTCCAAATAAGGAAGAATTTGATTTGGTCTCCGGCTGCAAAATACTCCAGGATGCTAACCGAGGCAGCAGTTAAAGAGGCCCACATTAATCCTACAATGAGCAAATGGCTACTCTGCTGAATTTTTTTTGCGGTAAACAGAATTACTCCCAAAACAGCCATACTTCCCAGAAAGGCACTACCAATAAGGCCTAGGTTGCCCATCACTGCCAGGCCAGCGAAACTGGCAGAACCCAATAAATATAAGGCAACACCTAAGGATGCACCCGAACTGATGCCCAGCACAAAGGGCCCAGCTAAGGGATTTCGAAAAAAGGTTTGCATAAGGAGCCCCGCCACCGATATTGCGGCTCCTCCCAAAAGGGTTCCCAAAATTTTGGGTAAACGGAAATCTACCAGCACTGTGTGCTTGGCATCTCCTCGTTGCAAAGCACCAAAATCCGATAGCGATAAACCCATGGCGCCTTGGGTAAGATGCACGGAAATACCCACCACAAAAAGCAGAATAAACAGCCCTAAAACAATATGTGGGTTAAACTTATTCAAGAACTTCGTAGTAGTTTTTTGGATTTTCCTGCTGGGCAATGGCGTGGTAATCTTCTAAAATTAAAGAAGGAAAAACGGAGGCTTCGCCCCAAAAAGGGTTGGCCCCATTTTTTTGCAATTGCCGATTGGGAGCATAAACAGTGATGTTACTTAGAAGCGGTTCCAGCCTAGGTTCTAATTCTTTTAAACAGGCTCTTGTAGTGCAGCTGCCGTGGTATAACCATTTACTGCTCTGCGCAAGGCGCATACTGGCTTTCTCGGCTGTGGTAGAGTGGCTACCAAACTGCGATATGTTACGGTACACGTATTGCAGGCCACCATCGGCCATTAAGGTGGCCATAAAGCTGGTGCCACCCGGACAATACCATACGCCTTGATATGGGTTTCCCGAAAATACGGTGGGATGCTGTTCGGGTAGGTTTTGCGCCAGTTTTTGGTAGCGACTTACTTCTTGCTGAAAAATACGCTGCGCTTTCTGAAAAGTACCCGATAAATAGCCAAAAGCCAGTAACCATTCGGCACGAGCCAGAGGGTGCGCTTCCTTCCATTCCCAAACGCGCAAAACGCTATGACCCAAGGGAGTAACCTTATCGGACCAAGCAGGCTTTTGGTCGAAACCCGATATGGCCAGTATCAGAGGGCTTTTACCCACAAAATATTCTGGGTTTATCTGTGTAGGGTTTCCTACGGGAGTAATAGATTTTGCTGCTACTGCTTGTTGTATTGTGGTCTCTGCATAAAAGGATGCGCGGTCTATGGTAGCAATGCGGTGCACTTGGTCTAAGGCGTGCAACATAGCCCCTTGCGTAGCAGAAAAGATGCTAAACTTTGGCTGTCTTGTTTGAAGGGCTACCGTGTCGTTGTCTCCATTTTGTGCGGGATTTAAGCTTACCAAAAAGGTGTCCGATTTGATGGCGATCACCTTAAAATAGTCTGCAAATACTGGCTGGTAGAATGCGGTGCACTTGGTCTAAGGCGTGCAACATAGCCCCTTGCGTAGCAGAAAAGATGCTAAACTTTGGCTGTCTTGTTTGAAGGGCTACCGTGTCGTTGTCTCCATTTTGTGCGGGATTTAAGCTTACCAAAAAGGTGTCCGATTTGATGGCGATCACCTTAAAATAGTCTGCAAATACTGGCTGGTAGACCAAATCGAACTCCGTGGCCTGTGTTTCAGCAGGCTGGGTGCTTTGGGTACAAGCCCAAAATAAAATGGGTAGCATTAAAACAAGTGTTCGCATTGCTCTAAGATTATTTGGCAGCGTTTCTCGGTGTTATCCAGGGGTAAGGTAACGATATTAAAACCATACTGCTCGTAGGTTTCAAGCAGTAGGTTGTGCAAGATAAGCGCCTCCTCGAAACGCTCCTTACGTTGTGCATCCGTTCGGTAAATTTTTCGCCAGGGTGGAGTTATAAATACGGTGCTGTGATAGTTCACAATGGAGAGGGCGCGATGGTATTCGTCTAAATCTTCAACTCCAGCTCGTTTTAAATACGTAACTACGTCTGGAAGTCCGCGATCTGAAAAAGCAGTGCCTTGAGGTCCCGCGTATTTTAGAATGCGGTCTTTTAGTTTGGAACTAAAGCCCGCTACATCCTTCCACGGAAGTAAGTTGCTTCCTGGAGTTTGCTGTTGGGCTTTTATTTCCTCACGCGCGGCCTCGTGCACCACAGGGTATCCCATGCGCTCCAGTTGTTTTACAATGGAGGTTTTTCCGCTACCCGGACTGCCCGAAATAAGAATGCGTAGGGGTCGGGCGGAAAGGTTATTTATGAGTTCCATCAATTATTTAATTTATCCTTTACAAGCTGTGAAGAATATAGCGGCAATCCACTAGCTTTACTTAGTTAAGCCACTAATTTTAGCAGGTGTTTATTTTTGATTTATGGCGAAAATACTAGTTGCAGAAGACGAACGCATGATGTTGAAAAGTCTCTCCTTCAAGCTGAGCAAATCCGGATACGAAGTGGATACAGCGGAAAACGGGAAAGTTGCTTGGGAGTTGATCCAGGAAAACAAGTATGATTTAATCCTGGCCGATATTATTATGCCCTTTGTTACTGGGATGGAGCTTTTAGAGCGCATAAAAACCAACCCCGAAACCAAAGAAACCCCGGTTATTGTACTTACCGCATTGGGGCAAGAGGATACGGTTTTGCAGGCTTTTGAGATTGGGGCAGACGATTTTATGACCAAACCTTTCAGCCCAAACGAGTTGTTGGTGCGCATACGCAAACTCATTTAAATTAATGACCTACTGGTTGGAATACTATTACTTTGCATCACACTACCCTACGCGTGTTGCAGCTTGGTTGGGCACAGCAATGCTGTTGGCCTCCCTGGCGCTTATTGTATTTATTTTCCTCAGTAGAAAAGCCAGCCAGCGCAAAACGCAACGTATAGAGCGTCTTACCGATAAATATGAAACCCTACTCACCAACATCCTTTTCGAAGATACTTATGCATCGTATTCTAAGGGTTACGATAGAATTGTGCGGTCCATTACAGGCAAAGGGCTAGACAAACTAAAGCGAGAGACCTTGGTGCACACCATTATCAAAGCCAAGGAGAATATGATGGGGGAATCCGATCAAATTCTGACTAATTTTTATCACGAGCTAAAATTGCGCTCCTATGCCATGCGAGAAATGCGCACTGGAAAATGGTATGATAAGGCCTTTGTAATTCAGGAACTGGGTAAAATGGATGTAAAAGAAGCGCTTCCAACCATCATGCGTTACACCGACCATCCCAACCCCACCTTGCGAGCCGAGGCGCAATACGCAGCCATAGATTTGGCAGGAGGACGCGCGTTGGGTTTTTTAGACGATTTAAAATATCCGCTGAGCCGGTGGCAGCAAATACGCATTACCCAAGAGCTAGAGAAGATTGACCCTAAGGAAATTCCATCGTTCTATTATTTGTTAGAAAACAAGAATGAAAGTGTGGTGGTCTTTGCCATAGAACTCATTGGGAATTTCAATCAGTTTGAAGAAGCAGAAAAACTGCTAGACATGATGACACATCCCAGCAGTGCTGTAAAAGTGGCTTTGGCCGATGCCTTTAGAGCGTTGGAATACGAGGATGCAGTGCCTCACATACTAGCCAACTACGTGGAATACAGCACGGAGGTTAAGGCCGCTATGCTGGCAGCGGTGGGCCAGGTAGGCAACGAAGAGGCGCATTTAGATTTTTTATTCGAGGCTTTGAATACTAAAGATTACCGGGTGGCTTTGGCGGCAGCAAGGGCCATTTATGAGATTAGCTTTGGAAAAATAACCAGCGATATGCTGCGAAGAGCAGGCACAAGAGCGCTGTACTTAAAACATGTGGTAGATGAGCGGAAACATTAGTGAGTTTCTTCGCATGCTGATATCAGCATTTGAAACCGGTATCTTCTTCTATGCCGTTTTCGTTATGGCCAGTTATCTGATCGTTTCGGTTCTTTCTGTGGTGACCATAACGCGCTATTTCCGTAAAAAATCGTTTACCGATACCGATGCACTGCTACGCTCCGATATTGCCCCAGGAATTTCGGTGTTGGCACCAGGATACAATGAGGCCACTACCGTTGTACACAACATACGGTCGCTCTTGGCGCTTAAGTACCCCAACTTCAACGTAATTTTTGTGAATGATGGAAGCACCGATGACACGCTGAAAAAGTGCATCGAAGCCTTTGATTTAAAGCCAGAGTATTTTGCAGTTCGCCAGGCCGTAAAAACCAAAAAGGTACGCGGGGTATACCGCTCGGTAAACCGCAGTTTTAAGCGGTTGATTGTGGTGGACAAGGAAAACGGAGGAAAAGCCGATGCGCTCAACACAGGGCTCAATATCTCTGAAATGCCCTATGTTACCTGCATCGATGTAGACTGCATCATTACCGATGATGCCCTGCTACAAATGATGAAACCCTTTGTGGATGAGGGCAAGGAAAAGGTGATTGCTTCTGGAGGCGTGGTCCGTGTTGCTAACGGATGTTCTGTAGAAGATGGCAGAGTGCTTAAAGTAAAAGCTCCAAAAAACCTGTTGGCACGCTTCCAGGCCATGGAGTATTTAAGAGCCTTTTTATTGGGGCGCGTAGGATGGACTTACTTCGATGGCATGATGCTCATATCAGGAGCCATGGGTGTTTTCGATAGAGAACTGGCGCTTAAGGTAAAAGGCTATGATGCACGCACCGTAGGCGAGGACATGGAAATTGTAATTCGCATGCGTAAATATCTGTTGCGCAAAAAGAAGAAGTACAAAGTACATTTTGTACCCGATCCGCTGTGTTGGACCGAAGTGCCCGAATCCTGGAGCTCTATTTACAAGCAGCGCAACCGCTGGACCCGCGGTACCATTGAGACCCTCCGAATGCACAGAGACATGTTTCTTAATCCAAGGTACAAACGCATCGGTCTAATTTCTTATCCATATTGGGTGCTTTTTGAGTGGTTAGCACCGTTGTTGGAAACATTTGGGCTTATTATCACCTTTTATTTAGCACTGTTTGGTGTACTCAACGTGGCATACTTTATCGCCATGATATTCCTCGTGTACTCGTTTGCGGTCACCTACTCCATGATTGCCCTCCTTATTGAGGAACTAACATTTTATCAATACAATAGAATTAGAGATATAATAAAATTGTTTCTGGCGGCTTTGCTGGAACCCATTGTTTACCATCCGTACTTGCTGTATTGTGCAGTACGCGGTAACTACGATTTCCTTCTAGGAAAGAACAACTGGGAAAAATTCAGCAGAAAGGGTTTTACCGTGCAAACCCGCCAAGTGAATGCACCAAACTATGGCAAGCAAAAAACTGTCGCAGCAAATTAAGGGCGAAGCAAAGAGTTTGGGTGAGACCACCGAATGGCTAGAAAAGCTAGCGACTAAGGACTCGCTTAGTGCGCAAGAGCAACAGCAATTGCAGGCGCTTAGGGAAGCTATGGCCAAAATCTCTGGCGAAAATAGCGCTATACCCAGACCTAAAGAGCAAGAGGCAGAAGGATGTTGGCGATGGGATTTACAAAGCAATGCCATAACCTGGAATACCAACATGCGCGAGATTTTTGGTGTAACCGAGCAAGAGCCGCTAACCGAAGAACTATACTGGAATGCCGTGCATCCCGATGACGTGGTTCGCCTAAAAAAGACGGTAGAAAAAGCCATACAGCAAAAAGGAAATTACCGCATTAAGCACCGTATTGTAAAGCCCAATGGCGAGCTAGTTTGGTTGGATTGCCAGGGGAAAACCGATGTGAAGAAGGGTGAGGTTGCTGCAGTGTATGGGGTAAGCCGGGTTGCTACCAATATCGCTTCAAGTCATTTCTCCAGTTACCAGCAATACCGCGTATTGGCAGAACACGCTACCGAAATTGTCGCCTTTGTAGACCACAAAGGAATAATTCTGGATGCCAACATTGCGGTATTTGAGCAGCTAGACTGGCACCCCAATGAATTACGGGGTATGGATCTTTGGAAATTTGTAGATCCTACCTACGCCAAAAAGCTGCAAGGTTTTTGGAATGGGAGTGCCAAGGAGGCCGCCCACGAGTGGTACGGCAATGTAAAGTTGAAGCACAAAAGCAACGGATACCATTGGTTTGTAATAAAGGCTGTGCCCATACGCGACAAGCAAGACCAATTTATCTCCATGATGCTGGTGGCAGAAAATGCCAATTCGCAGAAGCTGCTCGGCACGCACTTGGGCAATGGAGCCAATAAGTTCAGCGGAATTAGCGAAGAAATATCGGAGTTTGCCATTGTAGCGATCGATATCAACAATAAAATACGCTTGTGGAACAAGGGAGCCCAGCGCATATTTAAGTATGAGGAAGGGGCTGTAGTAGGAAAAGATTTCCTACAATTCCTGAAGCCCAGTGGGTTGGAAAAAATGTCGCCCGAAGAAATTTTTGAAAAAGCCATTAAAACGGGTGATAAGCAGGAATGGTATGGCTGGCTAAAGGCCAAGGATGAAGATAACTTTTGGGGTCACCTTATTATAAACCCACAGACTACACGCAAGGAGGGAGAAGAGAAACAGGTACTCGGGCACACTTTGCTGATACGCAACATCTCGGAGCGTAAGTTTTCGGATGCGCGCTTCCAGTCCTTCCTAGAGCTCGGATCGGACTCCGTGATAATTATCGATACGAAGGGGAAGATTTATCTGGTAAATAAAAAAGCGGAGCAAACCTTTGGATACCCGCGCGAGGAGCTTCTGGGAAATAGCATAGAAATGCTGGTGCCCGATAGTTTTAAGAGCGTGCACAAATCGCACCGCAACGGCTATTTAAAATCGCCCGAGGCCCGACCTATGGCCAAGCAAGGGGTGGAGCTTTTTGCTAAGCGGAAAGACGGTTCCGTTTTCCCCGTAGAAATTAGTTTAAGCCCCGTGGAAACCGAAAAAGGCATGCTCATCCTGTCTTCGGTACGCGATGTATCTCAGCGGGTGGATAACGAGCGAAAATTACGCAATGCCGCCAGAGAGCTAAACTTATCCTACCAGCGTCTTCAGGGCATCATCGACTCCAGCCAAGATCTCATTGCTGCAGTAGACGTTAATTACAACTTTATTGCTTTTAACCGCGCGTTTAAGGTCTACTTCGATCAGCGCTACCGTACGGACATTAAAGCTGGTGATAACCTGCAGAAGATATATCAAACCGCATCCAACGACTACAGAGAATTGCAGCCCTATTGGGAGCGTGCCCTTAAAGGGCAAGAATTTAGTTTTGAGCTTCGTTTGCCAGATCCCGAGGACAAAACCGAGCGGATTTACAACATCACCTTTAATTCCATCCAAGAGCAAAACAGGCGTTTACTGGGGGCAACGCATGTTATTCGAGATATTACCGAGGAATTTAAGCAGCGGGAAATCCTTAAGCGTAGTGAGGACATGCTGAATGACGGGCAAGAATTTGCTCGCTTGGGTAGCTTTGAGTACGATTTTAAGACCCAGGAGGTTTACTGCTCAGATGCCATTTATGAGCTTTTAGGGGTAAAAACGGTAGATGCAGAGGTATTGCGCCTAATGGAGTCGGAAGACCGAGAAGCGATATCTAGAGCCTACCAGGATCTAGTAGAAGATGGCACTCCGCTGCACCGCTTGGTGCATTTTAAAAGGGTCACCGATGGAGCCAATATGGTATTTAGCTTGGCAGCCAGAAGAAGAATTACTGCAAACGGCAATCCTGGTATCATTGGGGTAATTCAGGATAAAACCAACGATTATCGTACACAAGAGGAGCTACGAAAAGCAAAAATAAAAGCGGAGGAAACTGCCAAATTGAAGCAGCATTTTGTGGCAAACATGAGTCACGAAATACGCACGCCCATGAATGCGATTTTGGGCTTTAGTCGCTTTTTGATGGAAGCAAACCTGAATACGGAACTCAAGGACTACGCAACCAACATCTTCAGCTCAGCAGAGAACCTACTCGTACTCATAGATGACATTCTAGATTTCTCAAAACTCGAGGCTGGAAAAGTTACCATTGAAGCGGTTGATTTTAGCTTGGAAAACGTGCTGATGCACATTGAACGCCTATTCCGCCTAAAGGCGCAACAAAAAGGCATACGACTGCTGCTAAAAATGAGCGCAGAATTGGCCGAAGCTTATAATGGAGACCCGTATCGCATCAACCAAATGTTGGTTAATGTGGTGGGGAATGCCATTAAATTTACCGAATCGGGCAACGTAACGGTGAGTGCCGATGTGGTAAAGCAGAGCAAGAAAAAGCATCAAATACAGATACAGGTAACAGATACTGGTATTGGTATACCCAAGAACAAGTTGAAAACAATCTTCCAGAGCTTTAGCCAAGCCGAGGGGAATACTACCCGAAAGTACGGAGGAAGTGGCCTTGGCTTGAGCATAGTACAGAACTTGCTAAAGATTTTGGGAGGAACCATTGATGTAAGCAGTACTGTAGGAGAGGGCTCTACGTTTACTTTGACTTTTGACCTCAAAATTGGGGACCCTACCAAACTAGAAAGAACGGCAGCGGTAGATATCCAGGAGCTCTCTGGCGAGGGTTACCATGTTCTGTTGGCCGAAGACAACCACAACAACCAAATTATAACCGTTAAGCTGTTGCGCGACATTGGCTTTACAGTTACTACTGCAGACAATGGCGAAGAGGCTATAGAATTATTCAAACGGGTGAATCCGGATATCGTTTTAATGGATATCCAAATGCCTCTAATGGATGGTGTAGAGGCTATGCAGCACATAAGAAAAATGGAGGGTGATAAATTTACACCTATAGTAGCCCTTACCGCCCATGCGCTTATCGAAGAGCGTGAGCGATATTTAGAAGCTGGCATGCAAGCCTACGTATCCAAACCGTTTAAACCGCACGATTTATATCAAACGGTTTTTAAAGCATTAGGTATCGCGGGGGGCAGCACTCTGGCTCCTAAACACAGACCCATGGCCGCAGACCTGGTGGAAGAGGAGCAAGAGAGCACTCCAACGTCTAAGCAAGTAGTTGATTTATCCTTCCTACACGATATGGTGGGAGGTGATATGGAAGTGATGCGGGAGATGTTGGACATTTTCATGGAAGATACCCCCATATACCTAAAAACTATTGAAGAGCACTTAGCGAAAGAGGATTGGGATCCAATAGCCAAAACCTGTCATACCCTGAAATCTTCCATCGGTTTTATGGGGAGAAATGATTTGGTGGAATTCGCCCAAGAACTTCAATTGCAAAAAACCAAACCTCCTGCTGATGCACCCATTCGGAAAACACTGGCGCATTTTGTTTCTGAAATTAAAAAGGTGTTGAAATACTTAGAAGAGCACCCAGACATACTGGAAAAAACTCCTTGGGATTAGTTTATCCGTACGTGGCCCCAATTTTCTCCGCTGCGTATGCGATTGAGCTGCGTATGCGTTATTCCAAATTCCTTGGCTAGCTGTTGGAGTCTGTTTTTACTGCGTTTCAGCTTTAATTTTAACCGCCTCACGTCTGCCTCCGTGAGCTTGGCGTTGGTTACTTGCCCTTTCTTTTTTGCGATGGCTTTTAATACATTCGGGTTGCTCTTATTATGAGCAGTAAGTTCCTTCTGCGTAGCCCAACGCAAGTTTGTGCTACTGTTATTTTGCTTGTTATAATCCAGGTGTATTACAAATTTTTTGCTGCTGGGGTTGGGAATAAAAGCAGCAGCTACCAGGCGGTGTAAGGGTTTGGTGATTCGTTTTTTCCAACCGTTAACCGACTTAAAGGCCGTAAAATACAGGTAGGTTTTACCCACGGGAGTAAGTACCTGCCACCTTTGTGCTGATGCTTGCCAAATTCTAAGATTGCCCAAGTTGCTAATCTCGTAGCGGGCTTCGGGGTGGAGGCCTTCGAAAGAAACCGGCTTCCACTGCTCGGGAAGTTGCGAAAAATACATGAGGAGGGATTTGTAGCAAGTTAAAAAAACACCGGTAGATACCTCCGTACTTTGGGTGTTTATTTCAAAAAAACGATGTAAATGTCTAGTTTTCTAGTAGACTATGTAGAAAAGTAACAGGGTGTTGTACGGGAATATTGGGTGCTATATGGCGAAGTTGTTGTTGACAACTGGTGCCATTAGCAAGCACTAAATTGGGTTTTGATGAGGCAATAGCTGGCAGTAATTTGCTGGCTGCTATCGTTTTAGAAACCTCATAGTTTTCATTCCGGTAACCAAAAAAGCCTGCCATACCACAGCAGCCGCTATCGAGTACCGTAACCTTGGTCCTGGGCAGTAGGGTCTGTAATAAAGTTTTTAGGCCGGATGGGTTGCCTAGCGCCTTTTGGTGGCAGTGCGCATGAATGGCAACGTGTTGTAGTGTCGTTGACCTAAACTTGGACCTTAGCATCTCCACTTCGCAATGGGTTAGCAGGTAGTCTTCAAGGAGGTAGGTCTTTTGTGCAAGCTGCTGCGCTTTTTCTTCTAAATGAGGGTCGCACAGTGTGGTAAACTCGTCTTTTAAGGTATAGGTGGCGGCAGGTTCCAGGCCAATAATAGTGGCGTAGTCTGCGGGCTCAGTGTGGTTCAGGTGCCTATTAATGTTCCTCTTAGCATAATCCAGCTGGCCCTCACTAATAGCACTGCGGTAACTGTTTTTTAGGGGGAATTTATTGGGTGTTAGCCCCAAGCAATGCAAAATCTCCCAAGCCTGAAACGCCAGTGAAGGATTTTCTAGTTGAGTGAACTCATCCACAAAAAGGGCAGGCCCCTCTTTTTTATCCGCCCAGGGTATGGGGTGTTTGCTTGCTATTTTGGGCAGGCTGCGTTTGGGGTGTACACCTAGCAACGGTTTAGCCAGTCCTTGCATTAAGTTAGTCCAATGTATTATCGGTTTACCAAAGCCTTGCACCATTTGCGCCAAAGACGGATAGCGCGCTATAAGAAAAGCCTTAAAGTTGAAATGCTGTTTACTGCGATAATGCAGGAACTCGCTTTTTAGCTTGGCCATGTCTACGTTACTCGGGCACTCGCGCTTGCAGGCTTTGCAGGACAAACAGAGTTTTAGCACATCGCTTACGGCTTCTTCGTCTTCCGTAGTTAACCCATGACTTAAAAACTCGCGCAGGGCATTGGCTCTAGCTCGAGTGCTATCTTTTTCATTGCCAGTGGCCATATAGCTCGGGCACATAGCACCAGCCGTAAGGGTAGATTTAATACAGTCGCCCGAGCCATTGCAAGCTTCTGCAGCTTGTTGCCAACTGTGCGTTTTCGGGTACCGAAAAGCCGTTTTTAAATTGGATGTAGGTTGTATTTCGGCATACCTCAGTTGTTGGTCAATCGGGGGAACCGCCACTATTTTTCCTGGGTTGAAAAGATTTTTTGGGTCACAAACCTGCTTTATAACCTGGTGTAATGTATAAAGGGTTTCCCCGTACATGGATTTTAGAAAGTATCCGCGTAAGCGGCCGTCACCATGTTCTCCGCTAATACACCCCCGATATTCCGAAACCAACTCCGCAACTTCCTGGGCGATGGCTTTAAATTGCGCTATACCGGCTTGGGTTTTTAGATCTATGGCGGGGCGTAGGTGCAATTCACCACTGCCGGCATGTGCGTAGTGTACTGCCTCGGTACGGTGTTTTTGTAGGATGTGATTAAATGCGGTGATGTAGCTGGGTAAATCCTCTGGTAGTACAGCAGTATCCTCCACAAAAGCAATAGGCTTGGCATCGCCAGGATAGTTGGATAGCAGACCCAGTCCAGCTTTTCTCAGTTCCCAAACCTTGGCGATATCGTCTTGCTCGTGTACGGCTACCGCTTCGTACGCCAAACCCTGTTCTAGAACCTCATTTTTAAGTTGGAGCATTTTTTCGTGCAGGGCCTGCGGTGTTTCTTCGCAGAACTCAACAATAAGAATGGCCATGGGTGTGCCGTGCACAAAGAAGCGGTTTTCGCGCTGTGCTATTTGGTCTTCGGTGCACGACAATATCTTGTCATCGATGAGTTCGCAGGCTGTAGGGTGGTAGCGTAAGGCCAGGACATTGCTTTTTAGACTTTGGTCTAAACTATGGCAATGCACGCACAGTAAGCCTTGGTGCTTGGGTAATACCGGGTCTAATGCTACGGTGGCCTCCGTGAGTATGCCTAGAGTACCTTCGGCACCGGCTATCAACCGACACAGATTAAAAGGCGCGCCACCTTGGGTAAAGGGCTCGCAATCTAACATGGCATCAAAGGCATAACCGTGATTTCTTCGGGTTACCCCTGTTTTAGGATAGCGCGAGCGAATATTTTTTTGTTGTGATGGGTCCTGTAAGGCGTCTACCACGGCACGGTAGATTTTACCTTCAAGATTCGGAAGGGCTAATTTTACGCGGAGCTGGGCTTGCGATATGGGACCAAAGGAGGTATGGCTCCCATCAGCAAGGATCATCTTGCATGCGTGCAGTTTATCGCGGGTACTACCAAAAACCAACGATCGCGTACCACAGGAGTTGTTGCCGACCATTCCTGCCATGGTGCAGCGGTTAGTGGTAGAGGTTTCGGGTCCAAAAAGCAAACCGTGAGGTGCACATGCCGCATTTAGTGTGTCTCGAATTACGCCAGACTCCACTACTGCAAAGCGGTTTTGGGTATCGATTTTTTTTATTTGGCGGAAATGACGCGAAGTATCAATGACAAGACCGTTGCCAACCACTTGCCCAGCGAGAGAGGTGCCTGCGCCCCGGGGTATCATCGGTATTTCTTCCTCCAGACAAAGTTGTACCAACTGCTTTAGTTCAGCTAGGTTTTTTGGAATGGCTACAGCCGTGGGCTTCTCGCGATATATGGATGCATCGGTAGCATACAGGTTTTTGTGCAGCACATCGGTATGCAGGGTGCCTGCCCACTTTTTTTCTATCGTATTTATGCTGCTGGACATGGTATGCTGAGTTTGGTCAGTTTTAGTAAACAACTGCTGGAGAATCTTCCCAGTCATTCATTTTACTGTTGGGATTTCTTAACTTTCTAAGGTAGCGGTCTGTGGCTTTACTTTGGCAAAAATTGTGGCAATTATGGTAAAGTACAGAGAAATAACAGCAGCGGATGATCCCGTGTTAGAGCGGATCATTAAAAAAAGCTTGCGCGAGTATGATATGGCGGTAGACGGAACGGTGTATACAGACCCAGTTTTGAAGAGCCTATCCAGCAGTTTTACAGCAGATAACGCGTGTTATTTTATTGTTGAGGTGGATGGTGAAATCGCAGGCGGAGGGGGAATAGCTCCGCTGCCTGGTGAAGCCAATACCGTGTGTGAGTTGCAGCGCATGTTCCTTTCGGGCGAATATCGAGGTAAAGGCCTCGGTTATGGGCTAATGAAACGCTGTATCGAATACGCTAAGGAAAAGGGGTTTACCTATTGTTACTTGGAGACCTCTAAAAAATTGTCGGACGCTGTCTTGCTCTATGAGAAATATGGCTTCCAATACATACCCAAAGCAATGGGCAATACAGGCCATTTTTCTTGCGAGTTATATATGGGTATGGACTTAAAGGAGTAACCAATGTAAACTGAATAAATATGCTTTCTCTAGACCTTTCTGCATCTGTTGCAGACCAACGCAGCAGTGCGGCCTTAACTCCATGCAACAGCATGATGGTAGAACGGGTGGATAGTGCCTCATTAGCAAATCATTGGCAGCAGTGTGCTGCGGAAAAGTTGGTTTGGGTATTGCAAGGTAGCTTAGCCTTGGACTATGGACCAGAGAGTTCTAAGCAGGTATCGGCTGGAATGTATGCAGTATTAGAGGCGTCACAGTGCTACCGACTTCAAGGGTCTGAAGACATACAGCTCATTATAATAGGCGAGGCCAATACCAAAGCTACCGAAGTTGCAGAACCCAAGCATATGCAAAAGGAGCCGCGTACAGGATATTTAATCAACGATTTGTCCTTCGTCTCCCTGGTGGTGAACGACCATCTGATTCAGCTTGTACGGAGCACGGTAATGGCCACAGAGGAAGCGTGCTTGGACAGCGACAAGGCCATCTTTATTGTGGAAGGTGCGCTTACCGTTGCCGATGAGCAAAGTGAGGAAACGCTGAACAATAATGAAATGGTGTGTATAAAAGCACATACGTACCACCGTTTGTATGCCGATGCCCATACTACAGCAATTACCATTCAGCACAACAATGCCCGAGTAAATTACCAGGAAGATTTAGTGGCGGGACTCAATTAGTCTGGGGTAAGGGTGTTTCCTGCATGCAATCGATGCGGTCTAGGTGGAGAATAGGAGCATTGCTGGTGCTCTTAAATTCGGTTACAGGATCAAAACGATACCCAAATTTCCACTGATTCCAATCGTAGGAGGTGCGATTGTACACGGTTTGTCCGAAGGTTTCCTCAAAACCTTTAATCATCACGAGCACCTCGGGTTTTTTATGCAGTATTTCTTCAGCACTAAGGCCGTAAAATGGGCTGTTTTCATCAATAGGGTGGACAATGGTCCAGTTGAGTGCAAGCATGGTAATCTTATCGCGCTCCAATTGAAGGGGGTAAAACCTGCGTCCAGATTCTTCTTCAAAAGAGACGAGGCACGTGGCTTCTACTTCTACAATTTGTGTGCTGCGCTCATTCACAAAGCGGAACATTAATCCGGTGATATCTCGATAGGGCGCAACTATGATGCTTTTGCTGAAGCGCAATTTAATATTGGGTTTGGCAAAGCGGCTGTACACCAAACCCGTAGCCAGGGCAAAACACAGTAATCCTACCAACGCCTCTATAGAAGATACCGCTCCACTAAGCCATCCAATGGGGTTTATCCTGCCATAACCCACGGTAGTTAAGGTTTGCGCACTAAAATAGAAGGCCTCCCAAAACTGCTGCCACAAGGAAAGGCCTTCTGTGGTAACACCGATTTGGGAGACCCCCACAAGCAGATACAACGTAGCGAAGAATGCATTTATGCAGAAATAAAACAGCAGCACAAGCGCCAGAAAGGTGGGCCAGGAGCTGTTGATGAGAAAGCGGTAAAAGTGCGCAGATTTGTAAAAGGGAATGCCTTTGCGAATTACGTTAGCAGTACCGTTGGGGTTGAGTAAGCGAGAATCCCCGTACACTCGATTTCCAAATCCAGGATCGTTATCGGTGGATTTAAATCCAAACGTTTGTTGCAACCGGTTGCCAAAGCTTTTGCCCTCCATAGCACAAATATGGGCCAAAAAGGCTTAAGACGCTTTGCCAAACAAACTACCCAGTAGCGGCACTAAGGAAGAGGTAATTTTACTTGGGGTAAGCGGCTTATGAAAATAGCCCAGTACTAGCGGGTTATTACTTGCGCGTATTTGGTCTTGGATATCCTTAGAGCTGGTAAGCATGAGTACCTTATAGTCTGGAAAGCCTGTGGGATGTTCGTTTACCAATTTATGCAGCAGCTCAAATCCATTAAGCCCTGGCATGTTGATATCTAGCAGCACAATACTGTTGTGCGCGCTTTCGGGCTTGCTGCCCTCTTCTCCACAAAACCACTCGTATGCAATAATGGGATTGTCGAACACCACGATATTAGAACTCAACTCACACGCTTCCAGCATGCGCTGGTTAATGAGGTTGTCCACCCTGTTGTCGTCTATTAGAATAACGCGATCTAGGTACATACTACAACGTGTTTAAGGAATTGGGGAGCTGTAGTACAAAGGTGCTGCCCTTGCTGGTGCTCTGTTCTAAATATAAAGAGCCACCAAGTCGTTTGGCTATTTTTTTTGATAGATATAACCCCAAACCCGTTGAACGAATTCCGGGATTGGCTCTGTAAAACATATCGAAGATCTGCTGCTGGTGGCGCGGTGCAATACCGGGCCCATTGTCTTTTACCTTAAAGTAAACGTTACTCTCGTCTTCTTCAGTGCTTATGACTACCTCAACAGGGTCGGGTTCTGTGTTTTGGCTGTGCTTTACCACATTATCCAGCAATACTTTTACTATGGTTACAAAAGCAGCTTTATCGGTATATAAATCTTTAGTTTTCAGTTGCAGTTTAACGTTGTGGGTAATGCTTTTTAGTTCGCTTTGACAGAGCTGAACTAACAACGGATTGAGTAAGATGGTTTCTTGGTTTACCGCACTGTGCTGAAATTTGGTAACCAAAGCCAGACTATCTAGAATTTGATAGGCCTCCTCGGTCATTACCTTAAAGGCGCGGTAAATTTCTGGATCGAGATCCATTAGGTTAATGGACTCAATAAGTCCTTCCATGGAGGAAATGGGTCCTCTAAGGTCGTGAGAAGCACGGTAGATGAGTTGCTCCATTTCGTAATTCAACTCCTGCAGCCGGCTTTCATTTTGCCGGGTGTAGGTAAGGTCGGATATTACTTTAATGGTTCTGCGTTTATTCTTCTCATCAATACTGCTCTTGCTAATATTTACCCAGAGCTCTTTGTTGTCTTTCGTAATTAAAACGGTCTCTCGGTTAGTTTCTTTAGCGGTGGTTAGGGGTATAAATTCATTTACTTCCTTCAGGAGGCTCACCCATTTTTTGTTGGCTAACTCTTCCTCGGTGTATCCCATCATCTTTTGAAAAGATTGATTGGAGAATATGATCTGAAAACGTTCATCCAACAAAACCAAGCCTTCCGACATGGATGACACCAGTTTGCGGTTTCGCTCTAGCTCTTCTTTGAGTCGCTCTTCATATAGTTTTTTGTCGGCCTTCAACTGCATTTCAGCCACTACCCTATCAATGGCTACTCCAAGTTTGTTGAGGTTTTCCTTTCCTACGTAGTCCGAGGCACCCGATTTTAATAAGGATACTGCGGCCTCTTCACCAATATAACCGCTCACTACAATAAAGGGTATGTCCTTATTGTACACGCGAAGTTCTCTAAGAGCATCTAAACCACTTCCTGTCTGTAGGTTGTAGTCGGAGATCACCAAGTCGGGTGGATTAAATTTTATTTGATCCTTAAAGGCATCCAAGGAATCTACACGAATGGCCTTAAACGCCAGGCCATGTTTTTTCACATGACGCGTTAGCAAGCTAAAGTCATCATCGGAATCTTCGAGGAAGAGAATCAGAAGTTTTTTTTCATCCGGCATGTGGAGTCTCGTTTAACTCCAACCAGTAACTACTCATAGAAGAAACTATGGCATCGAATTCTTTGAAGTCGCTGGGTTTAACCACATAGCTGTTGGCTCCCAGTGCATAGCATGCTTCGATGTCTTTAATTTGGTTGGATGAAGAAAACATAATAACGGGTAGTGGGCGCGTATCTTCGTTAGCGCGCACGCGTTCTAGAACATCTTTGCCAGATAGGCCTGGCATTTTGTAATCTAAGACCAATATTCGAGGTTTATTGTCCTTGGCCGTTGCTTGGATATACTCTAGACTATCCTTACCGTTGTTAAACCACTTTACGTGGCCGTTGGCACCCAACTTTTTAAACGAGCGCTGTATCAACTCCGCATCTTCTGGAGTATCCTCCACGAGGATTATTTCATATTTTTTTGTCATGGCTCGTTATATTAAAAGCAAGTATAAAGCTTGTGCCCCGGTTTACGGCTGACTCCGCCCGAATTAAGGCGTGATGCTTATCAAGGATACGCTTTACCATAGCGAGTCCAACGCCAATTCCCTCAAACTCATCGTGGGTGTGGAGTCGTTGAAATACCTGAAATAGTTTATCTGCGTATTCCATATCAAAACCAATTCCGTTGTCTTTAACGGTAATCAGGTGGGCTTCTTCCGATTTTTCATAGCGCACTTCTATTTTGGGTTGTTTTTCTTTGCTGCTGTATTTTACGGAATTACTTATAAGATTAAAGAACACTTGGTACAGTAAACCCGGAATGCCCGATATGCTGGGCAATGTATCTTTGGAAAAATGATATTCGTCAGACAGCTCATGGCTTTCTTTGAATTCGGTCCAAACTCGGGACACCAATTCATCGAGATCTACGGTTTCAAATGCACCCATGGAGCGTCCTACCCTAGAAAATGCTAGAAGTTCATCAATGAGAAAGCTCATTTTCTTCGCATTTTTTCGGAGAATAGCAATAGAGCGCTTGGCATCGTCATTCAGACTGTCTGCGTGCTCCTCTTCTAGAATGCTAGAAAAGCCTTGTATAGCCCGTAGTGGAGAACGCAGATCGTGCGAAACGCTATAGGTAAATGCCTCCAATTCCTCGGTACGCTCTTTAACCTTAAGTTCCAGCTCTTTCGCAAGTTGCTTTAGCTTTTGCTCTTGCTGCACCATCCGGGTTATGTTGTATGCAGTACCGTTAAGAGCAACGGGTTTTCCATTTTTAGTAATGCGTTCGCCTCGCCCCTCCAACCAGCCGATTTCTCCACGGGTGTTAATAAATCGATGCTTTACGGTGTACGCCTTACCCTCATGTAAGCAAGCGTTTATTGCGGCTTGCAGTTTGGGCCAATCTTGAGGATGAATATGTCCTTTAAAGGTTTCAAAATCTATGGTGGATTTAGCAGATGTGCCAAAAATATCATGTAAGGTTTGAGACCAGGCTACGGTCTCGGTGGTAAGGTCGAAATACCAACTGCCAACTTGGCCAATGCGTTGTGCGTTGAGTAGTTGCTTTTGGTTGTCACTGAGTTCATCGGCTAACTTGGAAATTTCCAGTTGCCTTTCGATCAAGGTAGTTATATCGATTGTTGCCCCTTGTATGGTGGTGGTCACTCCATTTTCGGTGACTACTTCACCTCGGGTTTCCAGATACGCTAAAGTGCCATCGGGTTTTAAGGTTTTGTGGTGAACTAGAAAAGGCTTGCTTGTTTTTCTAGCCTGATCTACTGCATTTAAAACCAACGCTTGATCGTCTGGGTGTACTGTCTCGCTGACCCAGGTCTTGAAGTCTTTGAAAGCATCAGCACCCCTTCCATAAATTTCCAATAGGGTTTCCGATACTGAGCCGTTCTGCCGAGGTACATCATATGCCCAAGAACCAATACGCCCCAAACGTTGCGCCATCCGCAGGAAATTCTCATTTTGTTGGTTACGCTTTATATAGTAGCTGTATTCCTCAGATAAGGTATTGAGACCCAGTGCTAAAGCGTCAATTTCATCCTCAGCATCAGAAATGGGCGCAGGATTTTCAAAATCCAAATTGGTAAACCGAATAAGGGTTTCGTTTAAACTGTGTATTCGAGATTCGGTACCATGTCGGTAAGCAATGAGGCTTTGCAAAATGGCGAGTGATTCGCGATCCACATCGGGGAAATCAGCAGTGCGTACGGTACCATGCGAAACTGCCTCCTGCAGCCGCAGATGCAGCGGAGATATATTAACTACCGAATTTTTTTTTCTACCAGACATGGAGGTATGGGTTAAAGTTGTTCTAGCCATTGCCTTGCGTCTTGGGCATTGCTAAACATTTTGGCAGGAAAAGGTTGCGGCTTTAAATGAAAAAACAAGGTTGCGGCCATACGCGCTAAGGCAGAGGTACATACCAATGCCATGGCAGAGATATACTTGGGCAAAATTTTACCCATGTAATCGCGCGACTCTTTGGAGGACTTTCCTTTGGGGTCTACCACCACTAACCAGCGCACCTTCCTGCTACCCATCCGCTCTACCCACTCGGCTTCAGATTGCTTCATTTCCTCCATGGTGGGAGCAGGCGCTTTGGGTATGGGTATTGAGCAGTATAAGTCCTCAGACTCAAACCAACTTATGCTGGTTTCTGTCTCCATTAACGCTACATCTTTAGGAATGGGCAATACAGCCTCAAAGGGATTTTTATTCATAGCTCAACGCCTTCTGTCCAGGTAATGTAAGGACATAAGGCGCGCTATGTGAGTAACTTAGATGGAAGATGGAAATTTTCCGATTAATAGGGATCGCAGTTACAGGTTGGTATTGTATTCCGCTTTCTTTAGCGATTGTAGCTCTTGAAGCAAGCTAGTATACCGCTCTATATCTCTCTTACGGGCTTGGTTATACTGGTCTTCGTCTCCAAAAATAGAGGCTTGTTGCTCCGATTCCTGTATGACGCGTTGCAGGTTGGCAATTTGACTTTCGTAAAACGCGCATTTTTCTTCAATCAGCTGTCGAATAATCTCAGTACTACTTCGTGGGTTTGCGCTTTCTTGCTCTTTGGTTAAGCTTACACGCTCTATATCCGTAATATCGGCAGTGTCAATAATTTCGTGCTTTACCCAGTCATCCAACTGACGCTTGGTGTAACCTTCGAAAATTACATCTTCAAAAACCATATTAAAGGCTCTTATGGTAGCTTTCCAGGTTTCTGCGCTGTCTCCTTTGGGCGGTTTGGGAATGTGCATAGCTAGGGTAGATTGATCTGCTCGTTGTTCCTCAAAAATACTTCAAGCACACCGCAATTTACTGGGCTAAAAAAGGCATTTACAACAAGGGTATGTTTAAAACCCCCAAGCTGCTTTTTAACCCTCGTTATCCTGCAACAAGGGGAGCTGCCATGTAGGCAATGCCGCGCTCGGGAAAGATGGCACTGTACCCTAAATTGGCCAGGTATTTGGCAAAAACCAAAGCCCTTTTTCCATGCGTGCAGTAAAGCAAAAGGGTTGTGGTTTTTGGAATGCGATTTATGATGAGCTCGAAATCGGTTTGGGTAATATCCAGGTTAATAGCACCAGGGAGGTGCCCCTGGCTGAATTCCTCTGGGGTTCTTACATCGAGGCATAAACTGCGGGGGGTAGACTTAAATAGCAACATAAATTCTTTTTGCGGTAGGGCACGGTAGCCTTGATCGCGGTTGCTGGCAAAATTTTTCATTTCCTGTTATTTCATGACACAAAGATGAGCAAAGCCAATGCGCATAAGGAATAAGTCCGACTAACTGTATCAAATATAAGATGAATTGAAACGGTGAGAACTAACAGATTAGTTGAGTAACTAAAAAAATAGTTATATTAGCAGCATGGAATTTACAAAAGCTGAAGAGCAAGTCATGAAATTGCTTTGGAAAAAGGAGAAAGCCTTTGTTAAGGAGTTGGTGCAGTTGTTTCCCGATCCCAAGCCAGCATATAACACGGTTTCAACCATAGTCCGCATCTTAGAAAAAAAGGGCGCGGTGAGCCATGAAGCTTTTGGGAAAACACATCAATATTATCCACTAATTACCCAACAGCAGTATAGAAAGCAAGCACTATCAAGAATAATCAGCGATTTTTTCAAAGGTTCAAAAAGTCAATTGGTGGCGCATCTCATTCGCGAAGAAAATATGGATGTGGGTGAGCTGGATAGTTTGTTGAAAGAATTTAAAAACACACAGAAATAATGGAAGCCAGAAGCATCCTACTCTTTGCAATAACATGGCTGGTACTTGCCGTATTGTACCGTGCGTTGTTAAGCAACACACAAGCACCTGTTATAAAACGTTGGTTTATTGTGGCTAGCCCTTTGTTGGCAATAGTAATTACACAACTGCCCTGGTATTGGGTGCCTGCTTCACCCGTAACGGGCGTGGTACACTTACCGACCATGCAGGTAAGCCAGTTTACACAGGTACACACTACAATTACAGTTGGAAATATACTTTCATGGGCATTCATCCTTGTAGCTGTGCTCATGCTACTGAGAACCGTGAAGGGCATATTAGAGATTATACAGCTAAGGCGAGCGGCAAAAAGCGTAGCAGTTCACGGTATCAACGTGCTTGTTCACCAGGCCATAGCGGGTCCTTTTAGCTTTTTCCACTGGATATTTATACCAAGCACTACGGCTGAGCAAGAAGTACTACTCCACGAAAAGCTCCACGGAAAACTTGGACACAGCGTAGATATTTTGTTGTGGGAGTTCCTGAAACCCTTGCTGTGGTGGCATCCAGCTTGGTGGATACTCCGAAAAGAAATAGAGCTAAACCATGAACACCAGGTAGATTTATTCATAAGAAGATCGGCTGGTGAACGCTATGAAAGCACCTTGATCCGGAATGCGGTAACTCAGTGGATGGTACCGTTAAGCACCCCATTTGCCAAGCAAACCCAGTTAAAAAAGCGACTGGAAATGATGAAAAGACGCGTGAGTGTGCTTCGCAATGCCGTGGCCATGAGTACACTCCTACTCGTAAGCATAAGCGTTGTGGCAGTACTCCAGATGGCGTGTTCCAAAGAAGAAACCCAAAAGGTTGAACCCACAGTAGAGCAACCCAATAAAGCAGAGGAGGCATATACGATTACAGAACAAATGCCACAATTTCCAGGTGGAACCAAGGCCATGTTCCAGTATTTTGCTTCGCGGGTGAAGTACCCTAAAGAGTTAGAAGCGAAAAACATTGAAGGTGTGGTGTTTGTGAGCTTTATTGTGGATACCGATGGCAGTATACGCGATGTGGAGCTGCTCCGCGGTATAGCCGATGCGGCAGACCAGCAGGCCCTTGAAATCACAGCCAACATGCCCAATTGGGAACCCGGGTATCACAAAGGAAAAGCCGTACCTGTAAAATTTAACCTTCCTATCCGCTTTACGCTAGAGTAACCGGGGCATACCATGGGGCCTCGGTCTATTTATATATCAACGTTAAAATCAAAAACTATGAAGTATCTAAAAGCACGTAGAATATGGGTACTTGCTGCTGTAGCGCTGCTATTTGTTGCATGCAGTGAGACCCTGGAAGAACCAACACCAAAGAGCAGCACTGCTAAAAGTGACGCTGTTGTTACCGATTTAAAGTCCTTAGAAACCAAGCCAGAATACCCTGGTGGCATGGATGCTTTGGTAGCGTTTATTAGCGACCACCTAGAGTATCCGAAATCACTGGAGGATGACGGCCTGGAAGGTAAGGTTTTCGTCTCCTTTATTATCCAACCGAATGGTGAGGTTTCAGATGTTACGGTAGAAAAAGGTTTTGCTAGCGAAGCCGATGAAGCGGCCAAAGAACTGGTAGCACAACTGCCCAAATGGTCACCAGGTGTAAAAGATGGAAAAAAAGTGGCGGTAAAATACATGCTGCCCATTGCTTTTCAATTGCAGTAAAGCATTCCAATAAAAATTAAAAGCCCGATGCAGCATGCTGCATCGGGCTTTTAATCAATTGCGTCAGTTCTATTTCCTAGTATACAGCAATAGGATCGGGGTTTCCATCGGGGTCGTTGCTTACCGTGCCATCGGTGTTGGGCGTACCGTTGCTTATTAAATATAAGCCTGCCAAGTGCGGAGCAGCCATAGAGGTGCCACTTAGCGTACGGTAACCACCGTTTCGGTATGTTGAAGTAATGCCCTGTCCAGGACCAGCAAAATCTACAGGCGGGTTGCCAAAGTTTGAGAAACCAGCCCAGCGATCACCACTTCGGAATGCAGAAACAGTAACCAAAAATGGACCGTTGGCACGTGCTGGGGAGTTTAAATTAGCATCTCTTCTGTCGTTTCCTGCGGCAAGCACATACCAAGTCCCTGCGGCAGAAGCACTTTGTACCGCTAAATCCATAAGGCTGTTCGCTCCACCAGAAAGGCTCATATTGGCCACATCGCCTGGTAAAGAAAGTCCAGCTACGTAGTCTACTCCGGCAATAACATCGGTTACAAGGCCCGTTCCGTTTCCTCCCAGTACTTTAACAGAGACCACGGTAGCACCTGCTGCCACACCAATAACCCCTGTGTTGTTATCCAACGCAGCAATAGTCCCGGCAACGTGGGTTCCGTGCCCTTGATTGTCATCACCGCCATTACTTAAGAAGGTTCCATCGCCCGTGGCAAAAGATTGGCTGCGAACTGGGTCTACTTTAAGGTCAGGATGATCTAAATCGACTCCAGTATCCAAAACCCAAGCCGTTTTTCCAGATCCATCGGCAGTACCTACACGTTGGATTCCCCACGGGGTAGATTGAGATTTTAATTGGGTCCTGGGTGTACTATTCTCTTGAATATCCACTCGAACTATGCCGTCTGGGCTAACCAAATCCACCAAGTCACTGGCCAGCACACGGTCTAATGCAGTTGCGCTCAAAGGCATAGCTACACCAGGATATACGTGGGTGTAGTGGTGAACCACTTGGCTTGCTTCTAGACCTAGAGAAGCCAATGCTGTGTTTAAAGCAGTTTTAACCAGCTCGCGATCGGCATCTTGCACCAAGCCAGATGGAAGTAGCTTGGAAAGCTTGTTCTCATTAAACTTAATGATGTACCGGTCGGTGTTACTGTCTTCGGAAGCAGCAACCCACTTGGGGTTTTCATCGGTGCTGCCACTCGGTGTTGGCGATACATTTTCTTTGGTGCATTGCGCTAAGAGCATACCGCCCGCGCAAAGCATGAGTAGGGTTTTCTTCTTCATTTTAAGGAATTTGATCTAAAAATATGTGTCGGGTCGCTACCTGGCAACCTGTAACTGGATAAATCAAACATTAAAGTTGGAATGCTTAGGCTTGGATTTCCAGCCATCATAATCCTGAAAGAATTACGTTACTTAGCTGCGTAAATGCTTAGGAGGTATGCAAGAGCGGGTACTCACCACACTTTTTTGTTTGTTTTCGGTATTCATGGTTCCTGCCCAGTCGCGGTTAGCCGTTGGGCAATGGCAAGACCACTTTGCAACTAGCGAGGTGCGATCTTTGGCCAACGCTGGCGATAAAATCTACATTGCTTTCGCTAACGGTTTGGTTGCTTATTCGCTAGATGATTTTTCCATTGAGAAAATAGGTAGGGTTCAAGGCTTATCTGATGTGGGTATCTCAACCATGGCCTGGGATGAAACTACGGAAACCTTGCTGATAGGCTATGCCAACGGCAATATCGATTTATTACGGAATCGCACCATTATCAATGTGCCAGACATTATCAATGAAGGGATTATTGGCTCTACCGCCATCAATGAGATTACCCTATTGGGAGACGGTACCGCCTATTTTGCTACCGACTTTGGCCTGGTGCTGTTGGATGCCGCGACAGGCCTGAGTTTAGATTCGTATCGCTTCCAAACAGACGAATTCCAATTGGCTGTAAATGACGTGGCCATATTAAGGGATACCATCTTTGCCGCTACGAATCAGGGGATATGGCGTGCACCATTCAACGATCCTGCTGTTTTACTAGCTGATTTTAGAAACTGGGAGCAAGACCAAACGGTTCCCAGCCCCGTACGCGATTTAGCATTCAACCAGATAGAGGTTGTGGGAAACCGGATATTTGCCAACTACTTTTCCAATGAATACCCTAAGGATAGCCTGTATTATAAGGATGAAGGTAATGCATGGGAGCGTGTAGCCTCCATCAGCTTTTATCAAACCGATAACATCCACCAAACCGGTGATCAGCTAACGGTGGCACGAAGATTTGGAGTTACCACGATTAATCTAGACTTAACGCAAGCGAGCGATCTTCCCATAAGCCGGCAATTTTCACAAGATCAGGTATATGGGTTAACGGATGCTGTGGTTTATGGCTCGGGGGAAGTGATGGCAGGAAGCGATACTTATGGTGCACTTTTTCTGAGTAGTCAAGGGATTTATACTCCCCTAGAAATTAACGCCCCTTATTTAGATATAGCCTTTAGATTAGGCACATCCCCAGACGATGCCTTATTTGTGACTGCAGGTGGTTTTGATGCACAAAACAGCAATATTTTTAGACGAGGTGGCTTGTTTCGATACCACCAGGGTAGTTGGGATAACTTCCATGCGCGTTTGGATACTTCGGTTTACAACGACACCATTGTAGATTTTGTGGAGGTTGCCGCAACTAGCAAAGACAACTTTTTTATAGGTTCTTGGGGAGATGGATTGCTTGAGTTTAATAATAGCCAACTCGAGGAACTCTATTTCTCTACCAATGCGCCCCTCACAGTACGCGAGGCCTTTAATTCCCAAGTATACTCGGGCTACATACAATACGATAAGGATGGTAATTTATGGGTATCGAATGGCTATTCAGAAGACCTATTCAAGGTGCTAACTCCCGCAGGCGAATGGATACCTGTGGATTTAGGGAATGATTACGGAGGAATAGCGCAATCTATTGTTAAGGAGTTTGTAATTACCGCAGACAACCAACTCTGGATTACAAGAGCCGGCCAGGGCAGTGGGGTAAATGGGCTGTATGCCTTTCAATATGGAGATGATATTGCCGATGCATCTGCTTGGCAAGGCCGAAGATTTTCTGAGAACGGAGGGGGAATACCCAATGATGCTGTGCTTTGCGTTGCTGAAGATTTGGATGGTGACATCTGGATAGGTACTACGCAGGGTCCTGCAGTGTTTTACAATCCAACGGCTGCTATAGATGACCCCTCCCAACAAGCACAGCAAATATTTATTGAACAAGACGGCAATGTTCAGATTGTGTTGGAAACAGAGCAAATAAACGCCATTGCTATAGATGGTGGAAACCGGAAGTGGTTTGCGACCCAGTCCTCCGGGATTTTTCTCTTTTCGGAAGACGTAACCGAGTTAATTGCCCATTATACGGTAGAAAACAGTCCTTTGCTTTCTAATGAGGTGAGCGATCTAGCTATTTTACCGCAAAGCGGAGAGCTTTTTATTGCAAGTGGAGTAGGCTTGCAATCGCTAAAAATAGACGCAACACCAGGTTTGCAATCCATTAGTGAAATTAATGTTTACCCCAATCCAGTAAGACCCAACTACCAAGGTGCGGTAACCATGGATGGATTTGTGCGCGATACCCAGCTTAAAATCACCGATAGCTCGGGGCGTTTGGTTACCGAGATTACCTCATTGGGTGGACGGGCTTCGTGGAACCTAGATCGCTTCGATGGGGGATCGGTAGGAAGTGGCATTTATCTCATTATGGCCACTTCTGAGGATGGCGAGGAAACCATTGTAGATCGTGTATTGGTGGTAAGAAACTAGTGGAACGCACAAGGGCCTTTATACTTTCTTATCGTCCATATTCAGATACCTCCCTGCTGTTGCACACAGTTTGCGAGGATGGTGAATCTCGCACCTTTTTGATTAAGGGTGCTCGAAATCGAAAAAAAGACAAGGTGTTACACTACAAAAACCCACTAGCTTGGTTAGATGTAGTGCACTACCCTTCCAAGTCTGGAGAGATCTTTTTACTGAAGGAAGCGCAGTTAATCAACGTAAAACTGATGCAGAATCCAGACCCCATGGTGCAATGTATGCGGATTTTCGCGGCTGATTTTTTACAGCACTGGGTAAGGCAGCAGCCCAGTTTTTCGGAGGCCTATGCTATGGCACTGTTCAGTGATAATTTTCTAACCCAGGGTTCGGCAATTATGGAGTTTCCCTTGCACTTGGTATGCGAAGCGATGCTACACATGGGCTTGCAGCCCAGCGGAGAGACCGCCTTTCTTGGGAACACCAAAGCCAGACATTTGTGGGATACATTTAAGGAGCATGAGCGTGGTGGTTTTGCGCGTATTATGTTAAAAAACAGTGTCGATCGTGCACAACTATTGCAAAGCTTACTTACTTACCTTTCCCATAGCTTGCCTGGATTTAACAAGTTGAAGTCCATACCAGTAATTAAAGAGCTGCTCTAGCTTTAGGTAATTTTACAGCTAACCTTATTAATCGTTAGTTAAGCATTTTTTACCGTTGTGTTTACAAGATTGATTCAAGAATAAGAGCACCGCTCATCAAAGGAAAATCGTAGGTAGCTTAACGAATTGGTATTTTTGCCTTCCCCTGTTTTAAACCGAAAATCAGTTTTATGAAGAGAATATTTACTAGTTTTTTCGTGGGTGCACTGCTTGCAACCACTGGTATATATGCCCAAGAGCACGAGCTGTGTAGTCAGTACCAGCGCATGCTGGAGCTGGAAGAAGAACATCCTGGCTTTATGGCTGAAGTAGAAGAAAATCAGCAAAGGAACATTGCGGCTGCAAAAAAGATAGCGCAACGCCCTGCTGAGAAGTCAGCGAAATATACTATACCCGTGGTTTTTCATGTTATTTATGAACCCAGTAACCCGGCAGCCAACATTTCAGACGATCAGATTTATGAAGCCGTGGAAATCACCAATGCATATTTTGCTGGAACGCACTCCTCAATTGGTCAGGTGATACCAGAATTTAAAGATAGAATTGGTTACTTAGATGATATTCAAATCAAAATAGCAACAATTGATCCCGAGGGCAATTGTACCAACGGGATTAATCGTTACGAACAGGTGCTTTCTGACGGTGGTACAGACCAAGAATTCAAATCAGGTCGGCAGTGGCCAACAGACCAATATCTGAACTTTTACATCGTCCCAAAAATTGCTAGTGGGGCGGCAGGATACTCTAACTATCCTAACAATGCACCGTGGTTCCCTACTACCGATGGCGTAGTTCTTTTGTATAACTATCTAGGCTCTACTGGGGCGAGTTCCTTTGGCCGCTCCTTTACCTTGGTCCATGAAATAGGACACTACCTGGATCTGCCTCACGTTTGGGGAAATTCAAATAACAACGATGTAGCTAGTAACTGTGGCCTAGATGATGGTATTGCAGATACACCGCTAACCCAAGGTTCCACTACTTGTGATGTGGGGAGACGAACCTGTAACTCTTTAGATAACGTACAAAACTTTATGGATTACTCCTATTGTTCGTACATGTTTACGAATGGACAGGGAGACCGTATGCGTGCCGCTTTAGAAAGCTCGGTGGCAGGGAGAAATAACCTTTGGAATCCAGCCAATTTAGAAGCTACTGGTGTAGACTATGAAGGGATGACACCAGACTTCCTTTGTTCTGCAGATTTTGAGGTTAACGGAAGCAGCGAAGTGTGTCCGGGTGGAACCGTAAGTTTTACGGACCGCTCTTACTTTGGAGTAAGTGATTGGGAATGGACGTTTGAAGGGGGTGAGCCAGCCACCAGTACGGAGCAAAATCCCTCAGTTACATACACAACCCCTGGTGAGTATGACGTTACCTTAACCGTAACTAAAGGGGGACAAACAGAGACGATTACAAAAACGGTCGTTTCGGTTATCGATAATGCATATGAGGTCCCAGTATCGGAGCAATACACTAACAGCAATATTTTAGATCCAACCGAAGGGAAGTACCTGGTTAGTGATGTTGATGGTGACAACAGAACCTGGCAAGAATACGGTAACGCAGGCTTTGGTGACGAAAATAGTCTTAGAGTTAGAGGACGTTTTATCAGTGGTGAGACAGTAGATCACCTTACCTCTCGCCCAATTGATCTGACAGGTCTTGAAGAGCCTACGTTGCAATTCGCATATGCCCATGCTTATCGTGTGGACAGTGAGAAGCTAGACCGTTTTGTAGTGAGCGTTTCAGAAGACTGTGGTGAGACATTCCAAACGCAAATATTATTGGCTCGTAGTTTCTTTCAGACAGCGCCATCCGATGCTTCTGGGGAGTTTATTCCGCAAGAAGACAGCGAGTGGAGAACTCGCGAGGTAAGTTTGGACGCTTTCAAAGACAAAACGGTGCTGATTCGTTTTAGCTATGAGCACAACGGAGGAAACAACGTTTACTTAGACGCTTTGCGAATTGATAATGCACAGACTATCGGTATTGATGATAATACACAGTCATCAAATCTCAATCTATGGCCCAACCCAAGTAACGGAACCGTGCATATTTCTGGAGTTCGCCCTAGTGAAATTGAGGAGATAATAGTCCTTGATGTTCTAGGTAAGCAGACAAGCTTTACCGCCAACACCAGCGGAGCCGCTATGCAATTGGCACTCAACAACGCTAAGCCTGGTATATATTTGGTGCAAATAGTCACTACTAATGGTGCCAAGCAAGTCCACAAAATTTCAGTAACGAAATAAGATGATGCGCTACCGTTTATTTGTTTTAACCACGATATGTACTCTGTTGGCGGCTCAAGGTAGAGCGCAACAATTGGTGAACCCAAAAGGCTGTGCTCAAGCTGATAAAACCAAGGAGCTTTGGAAGGAATTTCCAGAATATGAGCAATATGGTCAACTGGCAGAGACCAGTGTAAACCATTGGTTGGCAAATAATAAGGAGCGAAATGCATTAAAAGATGGGGAGACGTATGTCATCCCCATCGTTTTTCATGTCATATACAACACCGATGAAACCAACATTTCAGATGAGCAGGTCCGCAGTGGAGTTGCATACATGAACGAGGTTTACAACAAGGAGAATGGCGATTCGACACGAATCGCAGAAGCTTTTCAGGATGTTCATGTGCCCTGGAACTTCGAGTTCCGACTGGCTACAATCGATCCCAATGGGAATTGTACCAATGGTATTATGCGCTATTATGACCCCGATGCCGACAAACTAGATGAGTCGTTTAAAGCAGGAAAACAATGGCCTGCAGAATCCTATTTAAACATTTACGTAGGGTCTGGTTTGGCAAGCGATGGGGTTGCCGGTTATGCCTATTTACCCGGAACGGCTCCCGATAGTCGAGACGGTATCGT
This sequence comes from uncultured Flavobacteriales bacterium, assembly GCA_964627445.1. GTDB lineage: Bacteria > Bacteroidota > Bacteroidia > Flavobacteriales_D > Luteibaculaceae > Luteibaculum. The sequence continues at coordinate 363,596 of CAZVJF010000002.1, forward strand.
TATAGGCCACAATTTTGTGGGTACTACGGGAACATCCAACCGTAGTTCTACAGCAACATTGGTGCATGAGGTGGGGCACTATCTAGGACTTAACCACCCATGGGGAGGTAGCAATGATCCTGAGTTGGCCAGCAACTGCAACACCGATGATGGCGTAGGGGATACACCCAATACCGAAGGTGGCAGAAGCTGTATCATTAACAGAACCACTTGTGGTTCTTTAGACAACGTCCAAAACTTCATGGACTACAGTGGTTGTGGATTTGAGATGTTTACAGAGGGTCAACGCGATCGTTGTATCGGATTCTTTACCACAGATGCGCGGAGACGCAATTTGGTGAGCGCGGCCAATATTGAAGCGGTAGGCGCAGACTACGCTCGAGGTGTAAAGCCAGATCTGCTCTGCAAAGCCGATTTTGATATTCTTGGCCAGGGAATTATTTGTTCTGGTGATTCCGTTGTGTTTCAAGACCGTTCTTATTTTGATGTAACGGGTTGGAACTGGACTTTTGAAGGTGGACAACCCGCTAGCAGTACAGATCAAAACCCCACTGTAATATTCAGCGAACCGGGTTTATACGAAGCCACGCTCACTGTTTCTCGCTCTGGACAATCTCAGACAGTTGCTAAAAGTCTAGTGCGTGTTATCGAGAATGCTTACGAAGTTCCATTTACCGAACAATGCGAAAGTGCGACTATGCTAGATGCAGAAGACGGCCAATTTAGGGTGGATGACGTGGACGGTGACAATCGCACCTGGCAGCACTATGAAAATGCAGGTTTCGAAGATGGAAGCTGTTTGAGAATTCGGAGTCGATTTGTTTTTGGCGAAACCACAGATCATTTAGAGAGCAATCCAATAACCATTGAAAACTTAGAGGTACCTACCTTAGAGTTCGCTTATGCGCATGCCTATCGTTCACCTACCAACCAATCAGACCGTCTTACGGTAAGTGTTACCGAAGACTGTGGAAATAGTTATCAAGTACAAACGATCCTTACGCGCAGCTTCTTTAAAACAGCAGATCCTGTGTCTACAGGCGAGTTTATTCCTACGGAAGATACAGATTGGCGAACCAGAACGCTGGATCTGTCAGCGTTTAAAGGAAAGACCATCAGACTTCGATTTACCTACGAACACCGCGGGGGTAATAATGTCTATCTGGATAAATTCCGTATCGCAGAAGCTCAAACCATTGGCATTAATAGCAGTTCTGGTGCATTGGCATCTCTGGAAGTGTGGCCCAATCCTTTCAGCGAAAACTTCTATGTATCTGGTGTAGACCAAGACAAGGTTGCAAATATTCGGGTTACCGATGTGTTAGGAAAAGACATCGCTTTTCAAAAATCTTCAGGTGGAAAGGGGCTCTTCATCACCATTGATGCACCAAAAACTGGCCTCTATTTCGTACAGATTTCTTTAGAGGACGGAACTACAAAGACCGTAAGAGTATTAGCTAAATAAGATCACAAAATGCGTAAAGCAATTATATTCTCATGCATGACCTTGCTTGCAGCCTTAACATCGGTTGCACAGCAAGAATTAATTAACCCAAAAGGCTGCGATCAAGAAAGTCGTACGGCAAAACTTTGGGAGCAATACCCAGAATTAGAAGAACAGAGTCAAGCGCTCAATCAACAGGTAGCGGATTGGCTCGAGAAATCTGAAAACCGGGCTTCCTTGAAGAATGGCGAAACCTATACCATTCCGGTAGTCTTCCACATTGTGTACAATGATGAGTTCAGTAACATATCAGACGCGCAGGTAAAAACTGCGATAGACTATCTGAACGAAGTGTACAACAAAGAAAACGGTGATTCTGCACGCATAGTAACCGATTTTCAGGAGCGCATGGTACCCTGGAATTTTGAATTCCGATTGGCTTCATTAGATCCTAACGGAAATTGTACTTCAGGTATCAATCGCTATTTTGATAGTAGAGCGAGTTCTGCCAATGACGACATTAAGGAAGGTAGACAGTGGCCAGCCGACAAGTATCTCAACATCTACTCGGTGCGCAGAATTGATGATGCGGGTGTTGCCGGTTACGCCTACTTACCCGGTACTGCTCCGGGAACCGTAGATGGTATCTTGGTAAATAGCATTTATGTGGGTACGGTAGGTACAGGTAGTAGAGCTCGCTCGGCTACATTGGTGCATGAAGTAGGTCATTATTTAGGGCTTTATCACCCATGGGGGCCTGGCAATAATGCTGGTGTAGCCTCAAACTGCGACATAGATGATGAGGTAGGAGATACTCCGAACACAACTGGTGGATTTGGTTGTAATTTAAATCGTACCACTTGCGGGTCTTTAGATAACGTGCAAAACTACATGGACTACAGTGGTTGTAGTACAGAAATGTTTACAAGGGGTCAACGCAATCGTTGCATTGGTTTTTTCAACTCAGATCAAGCTCGGAGCAATATGATTACCCCGGAGAATTTAGTAGCCACGGGTACCGATTATGCTAGAGGAGAATTTCCAGACAACATATGTCGCGTAGATTTTAAAATTGGCAAACAGCGCCCAGAGGCCTGTTTGGATGAGCCCATACAGTTTACGGATAACTCCGCTTATGAAATTACGGAATGGGATTGGGAGTTCCCGGGCGGAAATCCTAGTACCAGCTCGGAACCAAACCCTATTGTAACCTACAGTGAGTATGGAGAATATGACGTTACCCTAACGGTAACTAGCGGAAGCGGTGAAACAGCTACGTTAACTAAGCGCAGCGCTGTTCAAATTTACGAACACTTCCAGCTGGACTATCCATACACAGAGGAGTTCGATGATCCCGAAATTTTCGATGGCCCACCGTTTGGATATTACACTATAACAAACCCAGACAATGATGTATTTTGGGAACTACAACAGTTTGTAGGATACCAAGATCAACTTACAGCGGTAGTGCGCGGTGCATTTATTCAAAGGCCCAATACGGTAGACGATATGACTTCGTATCCTATCGACCTACCCGCCACGACAAATGCAGGAGGAGTCAGTTTAACCTATCACTATGCGCATGCGTTTACATCTAATGCGCAAGATGACGATGTCTTAGAAGTTCAAATATCTGCAGATTGTGGAGCCAGTTGGAATACCATTGATGAGATAACTGGTGAAACCCTTTCTACGACAGATTTCGTAGGTTTTGACAGTTGGGAGCCAGAATCTCAGGATGAGTGGAAGCAACGTACCATAGATATTAGTGAATATTTGGGGCAGTCTATAAACTTAAGGTTCCGTTATCGCCATAGTGGTGGAAACAACATGTACTTGGACCGGGTATTAACCGAGGAAACGGTTGGCATTAGTGAAAAAGAGCTTAGTAAGCAGGTGTCCCTAGCACCCAACCCGACAGTCTCTGGAGAGGATTTTAATGTTTCTGGGCTCTCACAAGTTGAGAATGTAGCCATACTTGACTTAACTGGGAAAACAGTGAGTATTCCCGAATTCAGCCAGATTCAAAATGAGGTAGTTATTAAAGGAACTCCGCTAGAAGCAGGTATTTACATTGTAAGGATTGCAGATGCGCAAGGGGTAGTTTCTAAAAGATTGAGAATAAAATAAGGATGAAGTCTTCGTTTCGAATTTTTTTAGCTGGATGTCTGATTGGTTTAAGCAGTCTTGCTTCGGCCCAAGAGCACAGACTCTGTAGCCAACATGAAATGCAGGAAGCGCTGTATCAAGCGCATCCAGAGCTGAAGAAAGCCACAGAAGAGGCTTTTGATGAGAATCTGAAACTTGCTGCTACATTACGTAGCGACCAGAAAAATGCTACCTACACCATTCCGGTGGTTTTTCACATTATCTATGAACCAGGCCGTGAGTTTGCCAACGTATCGGACGAACAGATTTACGAGGCGGTTGAGATTACCAATAAAAACTTCGCAGGGGAGAACCCCTGGAAGAATAGAGTTATCCCAGAGTTTCAAGATATCATAGGGAATGCAAGCATCGAGTTGAAAATTGCATCACGTGATCCTTTTGGTAACTGTACAAGTGGAATAAACCGCTACGCACAGTCCCTACCTGATGGTGGAACGGATGAGGAATACAAGACGGGAAGACAATGGCCAACAGATCGCTATCTAAACATTTACATCGTGCCTCGCATTGCCTCTGGTGCAGCGGGCTACGCCTTTTTTCCTGTTGATGGAAATGAAGCCCGCGATGGTGTTGTTTTGCTTTATAACTACCTAGGTAGCACAGAGCGTAGCAACGCAGTTCGTTCCTTTACACTGGCGCACGAAGTAGGCCATTATCTGAGTCTTGCTCACGTTTGGGGAAGAACAAACAACCCGAACTTACCTCAAAATTGCAGCGATGATGATGGTATAGCAGATACGCCAACAACCATAGGAAGCCCAAATTGCTCGGATGTTTACCGTGAAACCTGCGAATCTTTAGACAATGTCCAAAACTTCATGGACTACAGCTATTGTTCTTACATGTTTACCGAAGGGCAAGCGAGCACAATGATTCAGACCCTAAATAGGCCTGTTGCAGGAAGAAGCAACATGGTGAGTCAGGCCAATCTAGAGAGTACGGGGGTGCTGTACGAGGGTGAGAAACCAGATTTCTTATGCCGAGTAGATTTTTCGGTAGATCTGGATGAGAACATAGCATGTAGAGGTTTGCCGGTAAATTTCACCGATATCAGTTTGCACAATATAGCTTCTAGAGAATGGAGTTTCCCCGGGGGAGAGCCGTCCACAAGTACTGATGCAAATCCTACCGTTGTTTATAACAGTGAGGGTAGCTATGATGTTACGCTTACGGTGACTACTACCGATGGAGAGGTTCGCACCGTAGAGAAACGTGAAGTTGTCCAGGTGCTCGACCAAGATCAGTTACAATATCCTTTGGTGGAAGATTTTAACGATGGTGGGATGTTCGACCCGGCACCGTTTGGCTGGTTTTCGGTATACAATCCAGACGGAGATGAGTTCTGGGAACTACAACAGTTTGCGGGCGTAGAAGACAATTTAAGTATGGTACTTCGCGCCTTCTTCATTAACGAATTAGGTCGGGTGGATGCTTTTTACTCCGCTCCCATTGATATTCCCGTAGAAGCATCAGATGCGACAATGAGTTTCTATTATGCCCACGCAAAGCGATTTGAAGGAACGGAGGATGTGCTGCGTATACAAATCTCAGATGACTGTGGTGCAAGTTGGCAATTCCTCGATGAGATATCGGAAGACTTGGAAACAGCGCCCAACTTGGTGCAGGAAGAAAGTTACATACCCGAAGAAGAAGACTGGGTAGAGCACACGGTAGATATTAGCCAATATGCTGGGAGTACCGTAAGGGTGCGTTTCCAGTATACCAATGAGGGTGGAAACAACATCTACATAGACAAGCTGAGAATGTATTCCGCTACGAGTATCTCTGAGGAAACAGCAACGGCAGATATAGCATTGCGTCCAAACCCTGTTCAAAGTGGTGGGTCTGTTTCAGTAAACTACCCGCAACAGCTACATGAAGCCAAGCTGGTGAACATCCTTGGACAGCATACTCCCCTCGAGATCGTTAAGTCTAGCCAAGAAACTTATACTTTACAATTACCTAACCTAAAAAGCGGTTTGTATTACCTGCAAATGGTTTCACGAAATGGGCAGAATAGCTCATTACCGCTGCTAATTAAATAACAACTATGAAAAAAGTTACCCTATTATTTGCCTTACTTTTTGGGTTTACCCTCACCCAAGCACAGTGGTGTGGCTCCTTGTCTCCGGAAGAGACCATTTGGCAAGATGAAAGCCTTAGCCAGGAAGAAAAAGAGACTCGCGTAGCGGCATTGCGTAAAGCCCAAAAAGAAAAATTTGCGAAGTGGGATGCAAGCAGTAGATCTGGCGAGAAAGCTGACGTGCTAATTATCCCGGTAGTATTCCATATTTTCCACAATTTTGGAGAAGAAAACATCTCTGACGAGCAGGTGCAGGATCAGATTCGTCAGATGAACGAAGACTTCACGGGAACCAATGAGGCACGTGAAGATGTGATAGAAGAGTTTCAGGATATCGTTGGGAATGCTGAAGTAGAGTTTCGTTTGGCAACATTAGATCCCGATGGAAACTGCACCAACGGAATCAATCGCTATTACGAGCCTGACACCTATTTTTCCAGTAATGGGCCTATCCAGCAATTGAAGCGCGAAGTAGGTTGGCCAAGCAACCGCTACATGAATGCATATGTGGTGGGATCCATCAGTAGTGGTGGCGGTGGTCGCACTTTAGGCTATGCACAGTTCCCAGGTTTCGGTGATCCACGTACGGATGGAATTGTGATGGTGCACGATGCCATCGGAGCCATAGGTACGAGTAACCCTAGAAACGCTGCAGTGACAACGCACGAAATTGGGCACTGGTTCGGTCTTTTCCATACTTGGGGTAATTGTGCAGCAGCAGGAGATGAAGCAGCTTGTGATTGTGATGATGGTGTAGCGGACACTCCACTGACAACGGGCCATCCGTCTGTTTGTCCACTGGGAGCAGTGACTTGTAACGAAACGTTAGATAACGTGCAGAACTTTATGGATTACTCGTTTTGCTTTGCCAATTTTACCCAAGGCCAAACCGATAGAATGCGTGGAATACTGGAAAATGACAATAGCCGCAGCAATTTATATACGCAAGAGAACCTGGTTGCAACCGGTGCTGATTACGGTATAAATGAGCCGCCAACTACTCTGTGCGAAGCAGAAATAGAATATAATAACACCAAGACCTATTGTGTAGGAGAGACCGTTGAATTTATCGATAGATCCTACCACAACATCACGGAAAGAACGTGGACTTTTGAGGGTGGAAGCATTACCACTTCAAATGAGAAAAATCCTTCGGTAACCTTCACCTCTCCAGGGGTTAAAAATGTTACGCTGGAAGTGAGTAATGGTCAAACCACGCTATCAACAACCGTTGAAGTATTTGTAAGAGGCGTGGACGAGCGTGGTGGATTCCCTTTTGCTGATGACATTGAGGGTGTTGATCTAGGTTCCATAGCGCAGTATGAAGTAATTAACAACAGCGGAAATGTCGCATGGAGAGTTTCGGATAACGTAAGTAACCGTGGAGGTAGCAAATCGTTATTTCTGAACAACCGCTTGTCTGGACAAGGAGACATCGATGAGGTTATTAGTAACACTATCGATCTATCTGGTTACTCAGGAACCGAAGGTGTTGATTTCCAGTTCGACTGGGCTTTTGCTAGAACGGATGTGAGTAACGCAGATAGGCTGACCTTAGCTTACAGTAATGACTGTGGTGTTACATGGCAGTCTCCTAACCGCGGAACCTTAAGCCGCTCATTCTTAAGTACAGTAGACCAACCTACTACATCTAATTTTGCACCAGAAGGGGAGGATGACTGGGCTACACGTACTTACGAGATACCCGAGGAGCTCCTAACGGAAAACTTCCAATTTAAATTCACGTTCCAGAATGGTGGCGGTAACAACATCTACATCGATAACATCCGGATTAACCGTAGTGGTTTTACCAGTGTTAGCAGCTTGGATGATCAAATGCTGGGATTTGATGTGTATCCAGTGCCAGTGAAAGGTCAGCTGAATTTAAGTTTTGAGATGCGCAGTACAGAAAAGCTAGAGATTAGTGTATTAGATATTACAGGTCGCTCTATGCTGACCTTAGCCAATGATGAGTTTGCAAAAGGTGTTCACCATATAAATAGTAAGGTAGACTTACCTGCTGGAGTGTATATGGTGCGTGCCGCAAGCGAGATGGGTATGAAGACCAAACGCATTATTGTGCAGTAAGTATCTGCTGTCAATCAAGTTAAAAAAGGGGTGGACTTTGAGTCCACCCCTTTTTTATTGCACATAGAGTGAGTCAATATAATCGTGAAGCAGGTCTTAGTGCAGCTTATTTCGTATAGCGACCTTGTTTATGTTTGGCAGTTACAAGAACTGGATGATCCATGCTATAGCTGAGAATTATAATTCCGAAAAACCTTGCCCTGGCCTACCTTGACCACATAATTAAATCAGCACGAAATGGGTTCCCAGGCCTGGATTACCGTTGGGCAGTTTCTGTGGCCTTGGTGTGTGGCTGAAGGCTATATACTACGGCCTCGGCTTCTTTGATAAACTCTCGTTTATCAAATTTAGGAGCCATTATGAATACTTCGGCAGCAATAATTTCCTGGGTTTCTTTATCGAGCTGTACGGTGGAAACAAAAGGACCACCCAGAAAACTTTTTGTAGTGCGCCACAAGCCTCTAAAGTCTACCGCGTAGTTAAACGAACTATGGGTTGGAGCAATTTGCTGGGCCGTAGGTTGTATGAATTTTTGAGTCGTCATGTGCGTTCCGGGTCTAGGGCCTGGAATGCGCTTTAGTTTGTAATTGCGCAAGGCTTCTAACCTGCTAGCAGTAAAAGCCGAGTCGGACTGATAGGGGTAGCGATACAAGGCAATTCCCGTGGTAATAAAGTGCTTGGTACCCCCCATAATCTTTTCACGTTCCCATTCTAAACGAATAAAATTACTGTCTGCCTTAATGAGCTGGGTCCCTTTGGGGAGGATGACATCGTAGCCAAACAACGCGCCTATTTTTTGTCTTAGCTTTTCTTCTTCGTGCAACGACAGCCAACTTTGATAGCGTTTACGTTCGGCTTCGCGTAGCAACTCCTTTATATTATCCGCGTTGGCTTTGAGGTGCTCCACGGCACTCGATAGGGAACTGGCTTTTAATAAAAAAGCAAGCTGGTTCTTTGCTTTGTAGTTGCGTGCTACTCGTATTTCGGGTTGCCTGGGATAGTCAGGGTTAATGTCTATGTTTAAAACGTTTCTATGGCGCTCTAAGAGCTGGTTAATAGCCTCGGGCTCGTAATGTAAAACGTTGAACATTACTTCGGGCTGGGGCAGCATAGGAAAATTGGGCTGAAAGACCTCTGCACAAACATCGCGTAAACTGCTTTCCCAGTACCGTTGAGGAGCCACTACCAATAATTCACCCGAAGCACCCGTGTACGCAGGTTTTACAGTAACATCACTGGTGCATGCCAGGAAAAGACAAGAAATGAGAGTAGCAAAAAGAGACTTGCGGAGTAGCGCTATCATAGGTAGTTATATGACCCCGATTGCAATTTTTTGTCCGGGTTTAATTCTTCTAACGTCCCTTATGTTGTTTAGTTGTTTGATCTTTGAAATCGTGAGATTTTCGTGTTTCTGCACAATATCCCAAATCGTATCTCCAGGTTGTATCGTGTAGTACCGATAGTTGTGGTTGCCTTTCGGTCGGGTATTTTGCGCTACTGCATTGTTCTTCTTACCCTCACTTGAGGAGGCGGGTATGTTGAGTACCTGGCCTATATCTAGGCGCGAGCTGTACAAACCATTGGCTTGCTTGAGATCCAAAATACTACACCCATACAACTTTGCAATGAGGGTGAGGTTTTCTCCCTTGCGCACTTTATGTACTCCGGCAACTTTTGCTTTTTCGGAAGAATTGGTGGTATGCTTTTCTTCGCTCTTTTGCTTTTCAGCTTCGGATTTTTCAGCTAGCAATTTTTCCTTTTCCAGTTCCTTTATTCGGTCTCGATGTGTAGCATATAAAATGGCGCTTTCATAAGGCACATTTAGGACGTAAGGATCGCGGTAGTAAGGTATGTGATCGGTTTTCAGCCTTGGATTTAAGAGCTTAAGTACATTGTAATCTACATCCAAGGTTTCTGCTGCGGCCTTCAGGTCCCATGGCTTGTCTATGTGGATCGTATCCATCATATGGTCAAAAGCCATGTCGGGTTTTACAGATTTCACACCCAATTCTTTTGCGTGGGTAAAGATGTAGTTTACTGCAATAAAGGCAGGGACGTAGCCGCGCGTTTCTCTAGGGAGATACCGGTAAATGCGCCAGTAGTTCTTCTTACCTCCCGAGTAGCGGATGGCTTTGTTTACCGTTCCTGGACCAGAGTTGTAAGCTGCCAAGGCCAGTTCCCAGTTGCCGTACATTTTGTATAAATCGCGCAGAAACCGACATGCCGCCTCGGTTGCCAGTTTTGGGTCTTTGCGGTCGTCTGTGTAGCTACTTACCTTAAGATCGTACATCTTACCCGTACCGTACATAAACTGCCACAAGCCTGTAGCACCGGCATGTGAACGGGCGGTGGGGTTAAAAGCCGATTCCACGGCAACCAGGTGCTTTAGTTCTAAGGGTAATCCGTATTTGTCTAGGCTTTCCTCAATTTCGGGGTAGTAAAAGGCAGAGAGCCCCAACATGCGCTCGGTAAGCTCACGTTTACGGCCTAAATACATGTCAATAAATGCCTGGACTTTGTTGTTGTAGGCAAAGTTAATAGGCGAGTTGGCCGACATTTCCATCAGGCGGCCAGCTGTGTTTTTGTCGTCTTCGGTTGCTAAGGCTGCTCTGCCGACCTCTTCATCATTTGCTCCTAATTCTTGGATATTATTGAAAAGGTGAAGATACATTTGGTCCCATCGCTCCATGTCCACCGTTAGCTTTTCGGGAACAGTAGTTTTCACCGAGTCGCGCGTGTCGATCGGTTGCGAGAGGGCAATAATTGGAAGGGTAATAAATAGAAAATTTACTACGGCTTTCAATTTAGGCATATACTTTTATGGATTCCTGGTTTAGAGGTCGCCTAAGATACGGCTTTGTTGTGGACGGAATCCATTAAATAACGGCTAAATCCAAACAAACTCTGCTCTTTCTTGGAATCCGCAATCACTTGTAATCCTACCGGAAGGTTTTGACTGTCAGTCATCAATGGAAGCGAGATGGCCGGTTTTCCTGTAATGTTAGCCTGTACCGTAAATATGTCCTGAAGATACATTTTGATAGGATCAGTAGTATGCTCGTCTAGACCAAAGGCTCCTGCAGGGGTAGTGGGAAGTAGTAAAAAATCGTTGTTTTCAAGGAGTTTTTCGGTGTCCTCTTTAACTAATCTTCGCAGTTTTTGTGCACTTCCAAAATAGGAATCATAATAGCCGGAGCTAAGCACAAAAGTTCCCAATAAAATTCTGCGTTTAACCTCTTTTCCAAAGCCCGTGCTGCGCGATTTGAAATAGATCTCATCAATTCCTTCGGCTTCTGGGTGACGATAGCCGTAGTGGATGCCATCGTAGCGGGCCAAGTTGGAGGAGGCCTCCGCAGTAGTAATGATATAATAAATAGGCACCAGATAATCTAGCCATTTAAAGGACACCCAATTTACAGTGATACCGTTTTCGGTAAGTTCCTTTTCTAGGTTGTTGAAATAGGCTTTTATCTCTGGGTCGTTGCCTTCGGCTTCTACGGCATCTCTCAAGATTGCGACCGATTTGGGCTTTTCTTTTTCTTGGTTCCAAGCGGTAACAGGAGCATCGATACTAGTACTATCTCTAGGATCTTTTCCAGCCATAACCTCGTACAGCAAGGCGGTGTCTTCTACCGTGTGGGTTAGCGGACCTATTTGGTCGAAACTAGATGCATAAGCCAGCAAACCGTAGCGCGATATACGTCCGTAGCCGGGCTTTAATCCTACCAAATTACAAAAGGAAGCAGGCTGGCGAATAGAGCCACCCGTATCACTACCTAAGGATGCAGTACACATATTGGCTGCTACCGATGCAGCGGAGCCGCCCGAAGATCCTCCGGGTACACGTGTAGGGTCTACTGGGTTTTTTACCGGCTTGTAAAATGAGTTTTCATTGGAGCTTCCCATAGCAAACTCATCGCAGTTCACGCGTCCAATGATAATGGCATCCTCTTGCAGCAAACGCTCAATGGCGGTAGCGGTAAATTGCGATTCAAAGCCTTCTAGTATCTTGCTAGCTGCGCCTACTTTATGGCCTGCGTAGCATAAGTTGTCTTTTATGGAGATTACCATACCGGCAAGCTTACCGGCCTTTCCTGCACTTATTTTTTCTTGGATGGAGACGGCAGCACTCAGTGCCTCGGCTTCAAATACCTCCAAGAAAATATTAAGGGCTTCGTTGTTTTGGGATATTTGATTTAAGTAATGCTGGACAACCTCGGTAACTGTAGCAGCACCCGATTGTAAGGCCGATTGTATTTCGGCAAAGTGGGAAAATCTCATGGGTATAAAAGCACTTTAGGATTTGTCGTTATCCTTGCCTTCTTCGTCTTTGGTAGCGTCTTTAAACTCCTTCATTCCTTTGCCCAAACCTTTCATAAGTTCGGGAATCTTACGCCCTCCAAATAGCAATAGCACCACTACGATAATCAAGATCCAGGACCACGTTCCGGGCATTGCTAAAAATGTTGTCGCTAACATATTTCTAATGATTTAAAACAAAGGTAGCCATTCCGCTTATATGCCCATAAGCCAATGAGCAGGATCTAACTTTTTCCTTTCTGTTTCGCTTATTTTCCAGATTTCTATGTGGGCTTCGCTGCTGTTTTCACCACTCACATCGAGTGCGTGTCCAATTACGCTTCCTACGTTTACCTCCTGTCCTTTGCGCACCGTAACGTCTTGTAACTTGGTGTACACACTGCGGTAGGCACCGTGCTTTACAACCACTACTTTTCCTTCACCGGGGATAAGCAGTATGCTGGAGACCGTTCCATTAAATATGGCTTTGATGGGAGCGTTGCGCTCGGTGGAGAAATTAATACCATCGTTGTTGATGTACACCCCCCGCACATAAGGGTGAGCTTGTTTGCCAAACTTTCGGGTGACGATGCCCTTGGTAACGGGCCAGGGCAGTTTGCCTTTATTGCTCTCAAAATTGGCAGATAAGGCCGTAGCTTCGGGAGACAATGTGAACTTACCACTGGCACTTTTCTTGCGGTTTTCCTTTATCTCTAGTGCTATAAGTCGGTCTATTTCGCGGGCAATTTGCGCCTTTCGAGCTTCTTGCTCTTTGAGCTGTTTGCGCAGCTTAGAGGTTTGTGAGCGAATTTGCTTTAACGATTCATCCTTGTATTGCTTATCGCTAACCAGCTTCCCTTTTTCTGCCAGTTGGCTGTTTAGTAGAATTTGTTTCTCATCCTTTTTGGAATCGAGTATGGCCAGATCCGATTGAATTTCCTCTTTTTTGGCTTCAATTTTATACGATTGGTTTCTTCGATACACCGCCATTTGGCGCAAGTAGTTAATACGCTTGTATGCCTGATTAAAGGTTTCGGCCGCAAAAACAAACATCATTTTGTTGTAGGCATTGCGGGTGCGATGGCTGTGTCGAATGAGTGCTGCATAACCATCCTTGAGCTCTTCCAACTGCTCTTCTTTGAGCTTTAGGCTGTCTTCTTTTTGCTGGATAAGCTGGTCTAGCTTGTTTACCTCGGCAGCAATGGTGGCAATAAGGTCGGTTCTAAAATCAATTTGGCGGTCAAGAATTACCAGTTCCGATTCTTGTTTTTTGGCGCTGTTTTGGTTTTTGTTAATGAGCTTTGAGGTGAGGTTAATTTTCTCATTGAGTTGCTGGCGCTGCTGCTCTAATTGCTTTTTATCTTGCCCAAAAACAAAGCAGTTTATTGCGAGGGCAGCAAAAATACACAGCGTTTTATTTAAACTCAATGCGCTCATATTTATCTGGGATGCTGTAGTCTGCGTCTAGCGAGGATATGGTTTTAAATTTAGAGGGGTTAATGCTCATCTTTAGTTCCTCACCTGCATTGTTAACGGTAAGCTCTATTATTCTAGGTATAGTGATACCTGAAAAATTTTGTTGGTCACCGTAATTGACCTCAAAGTAGCGGTTTTCTTCAACCTCTTGGATTATTACCCGCCTTAGATTAAAATCGGCATCGGAGTAGTAGCGCTTTAAAAAGAGGTCGTCATCTTTTTTTAGTGCTTTGGCCAACGGTTTACTGTTTAGGTTGATGAGGTTGGTGTCTAGCGGGGCTTGCAAGTCATCATCCTTTAAGATACCCAACGCTTTTCTTAGTTTTCTACTGGGCACATTTTTTACAACATAGCGTTCTTTGCTGCGCTCACATCGATAACGATCGCTGTCGGCATATTTTAGTGGTCGGGCACTTACCAAATCTTGCACCAGCTCTAAACTTACCGTTGTGCCAAGTTGCTCGCTCAGGTAGTCGTAACTTCCAATGTAGTATTGCTTATCCACCTTATTCATAAACACCACGCTGTCTTGAAAAAGGTAGAGTCTAAAGAGTTCGATACCGAGTAATGGAGAAATGGAAATGGTGGTAGCTTCGCCACGAATGCTACGGAGCAATGCGCCAAACTTCTGAGTGCCTTGATTGGGCAGCGTTACCTCACACGCGTATTTGGCGGCAAATGAATCTGGAAAGTAGGTGCCCTTTTGTACGTTGGCCACAATATCTCTGCAGCCCATTTTAGATATGGCTGTGGTAGTTTTACGAATACCGCATGAGGCCAACAAGCAAATAAAACCCAGACACAATAGCCTACTTAACAATCTTTCTTTTCTCAATTTTTTCGAGGAGTTTGTCCGACCCACCACCCGCATCGCGGGCTCTTTCCCAATAGGAAACGGCTTCTTCTACATCTTCTAAAGCATACAGGATATCACCATAATGTTCTAAGATGGTACCACTGTTGCTGCCACCGTTGTCCATAGCGCGTTGTATGTACAAGCGCGCCTTCTCATAGTCCTTTAATTGATACAAAACCCAGGCATACGTGTCCAGGTAACTGGCATTGGGTTGGCTGGTTTTTAGGGCACGTTCTATCATGCTCTTTGCCTCTTCCAAGCGTTTGTTGCGCTGGGCTAGGCTGTAGCTGTAGTTGTTGAGCACCAGGGCATTTTGGGGATCTATGTCTAAAGCTTGTTCGTAGTACCGGTCCGAGTCTTTAAATTTCTCCGAAGCATTGGCGGCATCTCCGAGCAAGCTTAAGAATTGTACCCGCATACCGGGGTTGCTCACGATAAGTGCTATACCAGTTTCTAGGGTGAAAATAGCATCCTCGTACGCTTCGTTTTGCACCTCCGCTAAGCCCTTGTACAGGTAAAAAACAGGTTGCGATGGGAACAGGGTAACACTTCGCTTCGCATGTACAAGCAAACTGTCGCCAAATCCCAGTGTAGTTTCTAGCTCTAAAATCCGCTCCCAAATAATGCGCTTATCCGGCGCTATACGAATTGCTAGCAAATAGCTTTCAAGTGCTGCATCCAGCTTATTCTCTCGCAGCAAAATGTCGCCTAAAACCGCATGCGATTTGCCATCGGTAGGATGAGCAATCGTCATGTCTTTTGCTAGTTGAATGTACCGTTCTACGTGTGTTTTATCCAGATTGCTGCTTTCGTAGAAAATGAGCATTAGGCGCATCTTCTCGTCTATATTTACATCCGCATCTTTAAAGGCGGGTTGTGCGGCCGTAATCGCATCTCCAAATTTTCCTTGATTTACATAAATCATGGCCAGCTTAATCGAAGCTTTACCGTAATTGGGATCTACTTCTAAAATCTTTTGAAGCTGCGCTACGGCTTTGGTTACATCGTTTTTAGCCAATAAAAAATCGGCTTGCATTTCGCGTAGTTCTATAACCGAGGGGTACTCTTTTATGAGTAACTCGGTTTCTTCTATGGCTTTATCTATTTTACCGGCACGCACATAACCTTGAATTTTTCGGTAGGATATGTCCAGCGTTTCCCCGGTAATTTCAATAACCTTTTCGTAGAGCTTGTCGGTTTTGCGCACTTCGCCCAATTCTTCGTACAGCGAGGCTTTTCCCAGATAGGCCTCAGGATCTTGGGGCCGCAGTGCAATAATTTGGTCGTAGAGCTCCAGGGCTTTTTTTACATCTTCGGCCGAGCGATAGAGGTTTGCTGCCAACTCCAGATAAAAAACATTGGTGTCTACCAAAGCAATGGCCTCACTTATGGCGGCAATGCTGGGCCCTAATTTCCCCTGGGCTGCTCGAGTTTTTGCTAACTCATACCAAGCAGCATCAGCAGTTTTGTCAAGGTCGGTCGCTTTTAGAAAAGCCTCTTCTGCGAGGTCAAAATTACCAATGCTTTTTTCTTTGATGCCATCGAAGAATTTCAGTTTAAAAGCACGGTCTTCTGTGATTTTTCCGCCTTTGGGTTGGGCAATAGCGCCCCAACATGCGAAGCAAAAAAGCAAGCAAGAGAAAGCAATTCGGGATATGTGAGCTGGGCTAATTTTTAACAACGTTAAAGTCTCCTACCGATAAATCTTCTGGGGTTCCTAAAATTTGTGCTTTATTTCCAACCATAGAGTTGTGCAACACTTTGTTTTGAATGGTAGCATCTTCTTGTACAATGGAACAAGATAATACCGAATTCTCTATTTTGGTATTGGCACCTATGCTAACATGCGGCCCCACTACGGTGTTTCTCAATTCCACCCCATCGGCTATAAAACAGGGTGGAATGATGGTGCTGTTCTCACTCTTCAGCGAAGCGCTCACCAAATCTTGGTCCTTTATAAACTCTAAATAGCGCTTGTTTGTATCTACGGTCACTTCTTTGTTACCGCAATCGAGCCACTCATTTACCGTACCCGGTTTAAACTGAACCCCTTTGTTCTTCATGTTTTCGAGGGCATCGGTAATTTGATACTCTCCACGATCGGTAATTTTGTTATCCAACAAGTACTGCAGCTCGTTGCGCAGGTTTTCGCCATCTTTAAAGTAATAGATACCAATGATGGCTAGGTCGGAAACAAACTCCTTGGGTTTCTCTACAAACTCGCGAATGTTGCCGTTATCATCTAGGTTCACTACTCCAAAGGCGGATGGATTCTCAACGCGATTTACCCAAATGATGCCATCGGCTTCGCTGTCCAGGGTAAAATCGGCTTTAAAAAGTGTGTCGGCAAAAGCTACAATAACAGGACCATCTAAAGATTCCTTGGCGCACATAATGGCATGAGCTGTTCCCAAGGGTTCTTCTTGGTGGTAAATGCTGCCCTTCGCTCCTAAAGAGGCGGCTACCCCTTTGAGTTGCTCCTCTACTTCTGATCCAAAATCGCCAATAATGAATGCAATTTCATCGATTTTTTCATCGCAAACATCTGCAATGTCCTCTACTAGACGTTGCACAATGGGTTTTCCAGCAATAGGAATTAAGGGTTTTGGAACGGTTAAGGTGTGGGGTCTTAATCGGCTACCACGACCGGCCATGGGGACAATGATCTTCATAATGCTGTTATTGAACACCGGTGTGGCCAAAGCCTCCGGATCCGCGTTCGGTTGTATTTAAGGTTTTTTCTTCTTTCCAGCTTACTTGAGTAACGGGTGCGATAACCATTTGCGCAACGCGCTCTCCATGCGTTATTTCAAAAGAGGCTTTGCCATGGTTAATGAGGATTACCTTTATCTCTCCACGATAATCGGCATCTATGGTGCCTGGACTGTTGAGTACCGTAATACCGTGTTTGGCAGCCAGCCCACTTCTTGGGCGTACTTGGGCCTCATAATTTATGGGCAGTGCAATATGCAAACCGGTGGGTATCATTGCGGTTGCTCCTGGTTCTAAAAGCACCGAGGTTTCCAAATTTGCTCTTAGATCTACGCCAGCACTCTGTTCCGTGGCATAGCTAGGCAGCGGATTATTGGAATTATTTACGATTTCTACTTCCATACCTTGGGATGGCTATCTTTTCGCGGAGACAAAAAACGGCAATAAAAAGCAATATTAATAATGCTTTAAAGCCAAATAACATATTGGGGTACAAATAGTAGCCTAGCACTACTATGCTAATGGCCAAAGCAAAATACAGCGCTATGTTACCCAAATTGTAGGGAATGGGGTAGTGCTTTTTGGACAGGTATAGCGATGCAGCCGGTAGAAAGGCATAGACTACTAAGGTGGTTATAGCGGCACCCATGTATCCGAGCACGGGAATAAGCATAATGTTGCCGAGTAAGGTTAGGCCAGCAGCAGTGGCAGACAAGAGTGCGCCCAGTTTGGTTTTGTCGGCCAGCTTGTACCACATGGATATTTGAACATGCATGGCAAAAAAGCAGTTTGCCAAGAGCAATATGGGTACTACTCCCAAACCGGTCCAGTATTCCTCTGAGCGAATGAATAATTTAAAGTAGTCGATATAGAGGCTAACCGTAATAAAGACCAGTAGCACAAATCCACCCAAATAATTGAGCGTTTTGCGCATGTTTTCTTTGTTCGCTTTTCCGGTGTTTTTAAAGAACAGAGGTTCGGCTGCATAACGGAAGGCTTGTACGCAAATGTTGATAAGAATGGCCAGCTTGTAACAGGCTCCGTACACTCCCAGTTGGTATTGCGCTTCTGTTGCTCCCAATATGGGCGTTAGCAAAGGCTTCATTAGGGTACGGTCTATGGCTTCGTTGGTTAACCCGGCAATACCTATGATGGCAATGGGCCAACTGTAGCGAAAGGCTTGCTTCCACAGGGACCAGGAAAAATGTAAAAAGCGTGGAATGCCTACGAGCAAAGACGCTAAAAACTTAAAACCACTTGCAGCCGCATTGGCGATAAAAACGTAGGCCACGCCCAGGGTAGGATCAAACCATGCGCTTCCCAAAAAAGTAGATCCAGCCTCACTTTTGGGAAAACAATACAAAAAGAAATACAGGTTTAAGCCTATGTTGATGACTACACTGAGCGTGTTGATGGTTACAAACTGTACAGCTTTTTCGCGGTGGCGCAATTTTACCAGCGGAATGGCTGCCAGGGCATCCAGACTTAAAATAAGGGCGATTAAGAAAATAAGGTGACTGGTATTGCCGTATCCCATAGCTTGCGATAGCGGCTCTTGAAAAAGCGTTACGGCTCCAAAAAATGTAAGCGTAGTAATCCAAATACCGCTTTGTAGGGTATTAAAAACCCGGTGTTCATCTTCCTTTTGGGTAAAACGAAAAAATGCGGTTTCCATTCCGTAGAGTAGCGCTACCATGATAAAGCCCGAAATGGCGTACAACTCGGTAATGGCACCATAGCTGCCGGGCATAAATACGCCCGTGTGCACTATGGTAAGCAGAAAATTAAGGGTACGAGAAAGGATGCCGGGAATTCCGTAGATGGCGGTTTGCCCGGCAAGCTTTCTTATAAACGACATGTGGCGTTACGAAAATTGAGGTTTGCGCTTTTCTAAAAACGCGGTGGTTCCTTCTACAAACTCGGGTGTGCCAAAACAAGCACCAAAGGCGTCAATCTCTGCTTGTAGTCCCTGCTCTTGGTAGTTGTAGCCTGCGTTTACCGCTTTGATGGCCTGCGATATCGCGTTGCCAGAGTTGTTTATAATTTTTCCAGCCAACTTCATTCCAGCCGCTTGCAATTCTTCGGCACTGTAAACGTGGTTTACTAATCCCAGTTGTTTGGCTTCTTCGGCACCTATCATTTGCGCAGAAAATATAAGCTCCATGGCTTTTCCTTTGCCAATTAACTGAGGCAATCGTTGCGTACCACCATACCCTGGAATTACCCCCAAGCCAACTTCGGGAAGTCCCATTTTAGCATTGTCTGAAGCTAAGCGAATGTGACAGGCCATGGCCAACTCCAAACCGCCACCCAAGGCAAAGCCATTTACCAAAGCAATAACAGGTTTGGTGCAATTTTCTATGCGGTTAAACAGTTTGTCGTGCCCGTCTTTGCTTAGGCTGGAGCCTTGCTCGGTAGAAAAGTTGGCGAATTCTTTAATATCAGCTCCCGCTACAAAGCTTTTCTCGCCCGAGCCGGTAAGTAGAATTACACGTACCGCATCATCAGACTCCAAGTCATTGATGCATTGGTGCAGCTCTGCAATGGTTTGTTTGTTCAACGCGTTGAGCTGTTTGGGGCGGTTAATGGTTACCAAAGCCTTGCGGTCTTCAATGGTTACCAATAGGTTTTCGAAAGTGGTTGATGTAGCCATAATTAGTGGTTAAAGGTTATATAAAAGGTACTACCCTCTTGGGGTGTTGAATTCACATGAATGTTTGCAGATGCCGAATTTAGCATGCTTTTTACCATTGCCAAACCTAAACCGGTACCGGAGCTTTTTGTGGTAAAGTTGGGTTGGAATATTTTTTCTACCGTTTGCGCATCCATGCCCACGCCATTGTCGCGAACGGAAATTTCGGTTGTGTCTTGTTGTACCGTAATCTGTATCGCTATGGTTAACGGGGTGTCTGTTTTTTTTGCCTGGATGGCATTGTTAAACAGGTTGGTGAAAATACGTTTAAAATGTCCCAGGTCCATGGTAAGCGTGGCATGGTCAGCCGCATCTACGGTAAATTGCACGGAGTCCAGATCGTGGTACAGAGAAATGAGTTTCTTTATTTCCTGGGTACAGGAGAAGGTGGTGGGGTTTATCTTATCCAAAGCAGCGTACTGCGAAAACTCGTTGGCAATATTTCGAAGCAGCTCGGTTTGATCGAGTATGGTGGCAATAAGGTCTTTGGTTTTTTCTTTTGCTTCGGCCTCGGGCAGTGCATCCAATTTGGTTTGCAACCACTGAGACTTAAGCTTTAGCGGGGTGAGTGGATTTTTAATTTCATGAGCGACCTGCTGTGCCATATGGCGCCATGCCGATTCGCGTTCCCGTTTGGCCACCTCTTGCAACAATTCTTTAATACGAGCAATCTTCTGGTTGTAAGCGGCTACCAAGCTGCCAATTTCATCTTTGCCTGTGTATTGCAAGGGAAGAATTTGCTCATATTCATCCTCGCTAAGCAGTTCTTGCTCTATACGTTTTAGAGGTTTACCAATGTTGCGAGCCAAAATATTACCCAATACCAGAGCGGCCACCAAAACGGCTAAGAGTACGTTGATGTTTGCCGTAGCGTATCCACGCAATTCTTGTTCTAGTAATTGTTGCTTATCAAAGAGGGGTACGTAAATTATACCATAGAGCTCTCCCGAGTTGGTGTAGTAGGGATGATAGCGACTTAAAAACTCCAGGCCACCTATGGATTCTTCCAGTTGTACAGACCTACCGGTGGCTACAATGTGCTGTAAGATATCCTGGTTTAGCAACTTGCTTTTTAAACCTTCCTCATATAAAAGGGGTTCGGAGGAAGCTGCCAAAGTTCCGTTGGTTTGGTAAAAGGAGATGTCGGTTTCGTAAATGCGAGCGATGCGCAATAAATTTTGCTCTAATTCGCCAACCAGCAATAAGTTTTGGCTCCATATGTTTTCTTCGTTCGCGCGCAAGTTTCTAGATATGGCCTGTGCTTTTTCAAGGGCAAAGCCGGCATTTTGATCCTTAAATTGGCGCGTAATGTTCGCGTATCCCAAAGCTGAAAGGAGTACTCCAGTGAGTACAGCAATACCAAGTAAACCCAGCAATATGCGTTGTCGAAGTTTTAATCCAGCCGTTGCATAATTGGGAATTTGAATCACAAAAAAATGGAGGGTAAGCAGCAGGGCCACCAGGCATAACCATACCACAACCAGCTTTTGGGGCGTGTATTTGGGGTAGAACACAAAGGTGTTGCTCGTATCGGTTTTGCGCTGCAGCACACGTTGGTGTTCTTTTAACGATGCTAGATAGGTAGGTATTTGCTGCGTAGTTCTGGGCAATTGCAATGCCCTGGATTTTTGGGTAAGCTGCCCATTTTCATAACGCGCATAGCTAAATCCGCTGGGGGGGAAAATCTGCCACGAATTATCGGATAGCAGCGCAGGAAACCCCACTTCGTTGTACGATGATTTTTCGCTGAGTGCAAAACGCACACTTTTCCAGCCTATGGTTAGCGTATCGCCCTGGAGTTTCACTCCTTCTTGGGTTGTGGTGCTATCGAGAATTTGAGCCTCATAGTGCTCCAAGTAACCGGTAAGTACTTGCTCATTGAGAAAAGAACGCAAATCGGAAAAAGGAGGAATAAACCTGCGTTGGTTCTCGGTACGGTCCCACTCCTCCTTTAGTAAATAAAAGGCTACTTCGGAGTTATTGCTGGTTCGTATTTGGTCTGCTAAGATTTCTGCTTCAGTAGCGAGTTTTTTACCGTAGAAATGCACCGTACTAAAACACAGTCCTAGCGATACAAACACAGCTGCTACCGCCCATTTTGCATTGGAAGGAACTCTTAAGGGTATTAAAAGTACTGGAATGACAGGCCAGGCATTGTGCAGAAAATATATGTGCCCCGTAGTATGCAATCCTACGAGGAGTGCCAAAGCAAGTACTGCAATGCCGTAAGATTGTTTTTTTGAGGTATGCCACCTGAACAGCGGATTCAGCAAGGTTACCAATGGCAGAATGAACAGCAGAAGGGTGATCCAAAAGACGCCCCCTTGTTTATCGACCATAAAGGGGATGGTGGTACTGGGGTACAGATTTCCGTCATAGATAAAATGAGGAAATAGGTGGGTCATCGTTGCAGCGACTACGGAGTAGTATCCAAGCTTTAAATAGAATTGGCTAGATGGCCGGACAGCAAAAGCACCCAATGCCAAGCTGATTAAGAAGGCAAGCAATTGGGCAATGGATGAAAAGGGCCCAATACTCGCGAAGAATGCGGGCGAAAAAAGGAAACCAAAAGGCTCCAATGGAAAAATTGAGGCAAGGGTTTGCAGAAATATAAAGGGCAGAAAAGCACAACAAACACTTGCTATGGGGGGAAGGTGTGGCAGAAAGCAAATACAGACGAGCACAAGGACAAGTAAGAAACCACATAAAGCAAGGTACTGCATGGTTGTGGCTTCTTGCAGATGCGGCTTTACCCAAAACGTTTGCTGTTTAAATTGTAGGGGGATGAAATCCGCCTTTTGCTCCAAGGATACTTTGCTAAATGGGCTTTGCGATGCTATTGTATTTACATAGGGATTTTGATATTCGAAGACCCTACTCAAGGGGGTGTAACCAACGGAGGTACTATCTGCTTTTCTTTTTACTATACAGAGGTAGGTGCCTGTGGAACCCTCATAAATACCAGATTGTATATCGGAGTCAATAAACTCTGGGATGTTGCCAGCTCGCCATAATACAGGTCGTTGCCCCTTAAATACAAGCAGGTGGTCTGGGTCTGTTTCCGTTCGTTCAAGAAGGCGGGAAAACTGCTGCTCGGCATCCAATGGTGGATTTTCCGTAGATTTTTGAAGCAACGAGCACATGAATGGTATCAGGGCTGCTACAGACAAAAAGGAAAGGAAAAGAATCTTGGCTTTCGTCATAAAACTAAAAAGGGCCGAAACTCATGTTCCGACCCTTTAAAAGTAATGCTTCGTTGCTTATTTGCTAACAACTAGTGGGTGTTGCTCTGGGAAGCCAGCAGCGTTGGTTGCAATTACAGTGTATTTACCGGCAGCTAGTGCAGAAACGTCAATGGTGTTGTTTACTACTTCTGTCTCAATGCGCTTACCGTTAATGTCTAGGATGTATGCAGAAGTCACCTCACCTTTAAAGGTTACAAGGTCTTTCGCAGGATTGGGATACAGGCCACCAGAAACGGTAGGTACGTTGTACTCCGCAATAGAAGTGATTTCAGGATCAGTGTTTGCTAATACCGCCTGTACTGTAGTTTCATTTTCATCGTACTGTACACCACCCAATTGCGTTCTAGATTGTGCCCCAATAAAACCGTATTCTACAGATACAGTGGTTTCACTTTGAAACTCTACCCATTGACAAGGCAGTCCTGGAACAACAACTACACAGGCTTCGATGGTTTGCGTTTCTTCATTGCGAATCCGAAGGCGTAAAACATTAGAGAATTCACCTGCAATGGTAATCAGGCGTCCGCTACCATCAATTAGTGCATCATTGTTTCCTTCGATGGTAATGCGTCCAGAGTCTATCTGCTGTCCTTCGAATTCTTGACCAATGAAGAAAGACTCTTGACCGTAATAATCATCGACAAAGCCATCGTTGAGGGTAGCAGGAAATTCCAATTGCGTTTCCGGATCAGAGTATTCCACCGTAATAGGCTCAGATCCCCCTGCAAAATCAGGAAATGAAACTCCAACAAACTCAAATTTAGAAGCGCTTTTGGTGAAAAAGGCTGCACTTCCTTGTTCTTGCTGGTCAAAGGCCATATCAGCGTCTGGGAAGTCAGCTCCACCAGGAGCAGTAGAAGGCTCAACGACTGGAGTTATGGTTTCGATGTTTAAGTCAAAATCGCTGATATCATACACCTGTCCAGAACCTGAAGCTCCAGCCGACACCCCATCATTGGGAAGGGTGTCAATAGAAACAAACGTAGTAATACCAACTACAGCAGCGTTGCTACTGTCAATGGTAAGTTGTGCTTGCGAAAAGAGGACAGCTATAATAGCTAAAAGGGAAAGTAAATGTTTTTTCATGTGATTATGGTTTTGTGCCCGCAAAAGTACAAAACAAAAACCGCTGATCAACGCAAGGCTGATCAGCGGTTTTAAAAGAGTATCGGGGGATATATGGTTATCCGTTTAACGCTTCTGCACCTGCGGAGATCTCGAGGATTTCGTTGGTAATGGCAGCTTGACGCGCTTTGTTGTATTGCAGTTTAAGATCTTTAAGCAAGTCCCCAGCGTTGTCTGTTGCTTTGTGCATGGCAGTCATCCGGGCTCCGTGCTCTGAAGCGTGAGAATCTAGCAATGCCTTAAACAAATGCAACTTTAATGCTTGAGGTATCAAGGAAGAAATAATTTCTTCTTTAGATGGATTAAAGATGTACTCAGAAGTATTGGCTGCTTGGCCTTCTTCTTGCTCTGGAGTCATAGGCAAAAGCTGCTCGGTAACGATAAGCTGTGTTGCCGCATTCTTAAACTGGTTGTATATAACTACAATCTCGTCTGCCTTTTCCTCCCGGAACATTTGCATGAGTTGCTCGCAAATAGCCGAAACATTTTCAAATGATAAATCATCAAAAATTCCAACCGCATCGTAATCCACTGCATCTTCTGGAATTAAAAAAGGAGTTTTCTTAAAAAAGTCTCTCGCTTTTTTACCGATAGGCAGTACGTGCACATCGCAATGGGTATTTTGCTCTATGTAGCTGCGTGTTGCTTTGACCACGTTGTTGTTGAAAGCACCGCACAATCCACGATTGGAAGTAACGGCTACAGCAATCACTTTTTTCTTATCGCGTACCGCAGAATAAGGACCTTCGCTAATGTCTAAAGTAGCAGATACGTTAGAAATAATGTCCTTAAGTTTATTGGCATACGGGCGCATTTGCGTAATGGCATCCTGAGCACGTTTCAATTTTGCAGCCGATACCATTTTCATGGCAGAGGTAATCTGCATCGTTGAATTTACCGAGGTAATGCGCGTACGTACTTCCTTTAAATTGGCCATAATGCCTAATGATTCTTTTAGTTAGCGTATTTAGCAGCTACGTCTTTCGCTACTTTTTCCAATACTGCTGTAAGCTCATCAGTATACTTACCAGCTTTTAGCGCATCTAAGGTGTCTCTGTGCTCCAAGTCAAGCACGTTCAAGAAGTCTTTTTCAAACTCTTTTACCTTGTTTACAGGCACCTTGTTCAACAAGCCTTTGGTACCACAGTAAATGATAGCTACTTGATCTTCAACACGCTGAGGCGAGTTTTGCGCTTGCTTAAGGATTTCCACGTTGCGTACCCCTTTATCCAGTACTGCTTTGGTAGCTGCATCCAGGTCAGAACCAAACTTGGCAAAGGCTTCAAGCTCGCGGTACTGTGCTTGGTCTAGCTTTAGTGTACCGGATACCTTTTTCATGGATTTGATCTGAGCCGATCCACCCACACGAGATACAGAAATACCTACGTTAATAGCAGGTCTTACACCTGATAGGAATAAGCTAGATTCCAAGAAAATCTGTCCATCCGTAATAGAAATTACGTTGGTTGGGATATATGCAGAAACGTCCCCTGCTTGCGTCTCAATGATGGGTAGTGCAGTTAAAGATCCACCTCCTTTAACCTTACCTTTCAATGATGGAGGAAGGTCGTTCATTTGGGCAGCGATCTCATCGGAGTTAATCACCTTAGCAGCACGCTCTAGCAAGCGAGAGTGCAGGTAGAATACATCTCCAGGGTATGCTTCGCGTCCGGGTGGACGTCTTAGAAGCAAAGATACCTCACGGTAAGCAACCGCTTGCTTAGAAAGATCATCGTATACGATTAATGCAGGACGACCAGTATCTCTAAAGTACTCACCAATAGCTGCTCCGGTAAACGGTGCGTAGAACTGCATAGGTGAGGGGTCGGATGCGTTTGCAGCTACTACTACGGTGTAGTCCATAGCTCCAGCATCTTCTAAAGTCTTAACGATACCTGCAACAGTAGATCCTTTTTGGCCAATGGCTACATAGATGCAGAATACAGGCTCGCCTTTATCGTAAAATTCTTTTTGGTTGATGATGGTATCGATACAAACGGTAGTCTTACCTGTTTGACGGTCACCAATAACCAACTCACGCTGCCCTCTTCCCACAGGAATCATGGCATCAATAGCTTTAATACCCGTCTGTAGGGGCTCAGCAACAGGCTCACGGTAAATAACACCAGGCGCTTTACGCTCAATAGGCATATCAAAGGTTTCTCCTTCAATAGGACCTTTTCCATCTATAGGGTTACCCAAGGTATCTACAACGCGTCCTACCAAACCTTCACCGGCTTGAATCGAGGCAATTTGCTTAGTACGCTTTACGGTATCTCCTTCTTTAATTCCTTTAGAGGGGCCTAAAAGTACAGCACCTACGTTGTCTTCCTCCAGGTTAAGCACGATACCGCGCAGCCCTGTTTCGAATTCAATAAGCTCACCAGATTCTACTCCAGTTAAGCCGTAGATACGTGCGATACCGTCACCTACTTGTAGTACGGTACCTACTTCTTCTAGTTGTGCTTCAGATTTGAAGCCTGATAGTTGCTCCCTAAGGATATTGGATACTTCTGCCGGTTTTACCTCTGCCATAATGCTGTGCTTTTAAAGATTAGCAACAAAAGGGTTATTCTTAAAGTCTTTTCTTAATTGTCTGAAGGATCCCAGTACACTGGCATCCACTTGCTTATCACCTATTTTCAAAACAAATCCACCGATAAGCTCTGGATCTATTTGTTCTTCTATCTGCAAGGTACCGTCTTCACCCAGATTCACTTTATCGAAGAGTGCTTTTTTGGTAGCATCGTCCAAAGGAACTGCTGAAATGAGGGTAACCTTTTGAATGTTGTTTAACGTGCGGTACTGATCCATAAAAGACGCACAAATCTCTGGCAACAATGCTTCGCGGCCTTTCTTGGTAAGGATGGCTACAAACTTACTAGCCATGTCACCAATTTTACCATCGAATACTTTAGCCAAAATGGCTGCTTTCTTGTCTTCGCGTACGATAGGGCTTTTCAGCAACAACTCTAGGTCTTTGCTCTCTGCAATGGTTGCATTGAGCAACAAAATGTCGCCTTTAACCTGCTCCACCTCGTTTTTCTCGGTGGCCAACTGAAGAAGAGATTTGGCGTAACGGCCCGCTACTTTTACTTGACCCATGGGGTGGTTAGTTTAAGCTTACTTCACCAGCTAGATTCTCTGCCAGTGTTTTTTGTTTATCGCTGTCGCTCAGTTGCTCGCGTACAATTTTCTCAGCTATTTCTATAGAAAGCGTAGCAATGTGATTTTTCAACTCGGTCATTGCGGCCGCTTTTTCTAAAGTAATCGCCTCCTTGGCATCAGCAAAAATCTTATCTGCTTCAGTTCTTGCCTTGGTTTTGGCTTCGCCAACTAACTTGTCGTGAAGCTCTTTGGCCTGCTTTAGAATTTTATCGTGTTCTGCGTGTGCTTCTTTCAATAAAGACTCATTGCTCGCTTGCAATTGCTCCATCTCCTTCTTTGCATTGTCTGCTGCAGAAAGTGCTTCGGAGATGCTCTTTTCGCGTTCGTTAACTGCATCCAAGATGGGTCTCCATGCAAATACACGCAATAAAACCAGTAGGATAATGAAGGCTACAGCGGTCCAAAGTGCTAAGCCAATTTCTGGAGTAACTAATTCCATTTCTTTCTTATTTAAACAAACTAAAAGGTAAAAAGCAAGGCTTACAACCAATCGTTGTAGGCCTTGCGTAATGCATTGTGATTATCCACCAAAGAAGGCAGAAGCAACAACACCAAAAAGGGCAACACCCTCAATAAGTGCAGCTGCAATAATCATTGCAGTTTGGATTTTACCCGCAGCCTCTGGCTGACGAGCAATAGCTTCGGTAGCAGAACCACCAATACGGCCGATACCTAGTCCGGCTCCTAATACAGAAAGTCCTACTCCAATTGCTGCTAACGTTCCAGTCATGATTTACTTTTTATTTGTTGTTTATAAATCCAAAATTAGTGGTGTGCCTCCTCAGTAGCCATTCCAATGAATAGCGCGGAAAGCAAGGTAAAAATATAGGCCTGCAATGCCGCAACTAAAAGCTCTAACACATTCATGAAAACCATGAAAGGAATAGATAGCGCAGACATTGCTACCGATTTAAAAATAAAGATCAGAGATACTAAGCTCAGGATGAGAATGTGACCTGCAGAGATGTTTGCAAACAAACGAATCATCAATGCGAAGGGCTTGGTGAAAATACCAATAAGCTCTACAGGCACCATTATAGGGTATAACCATTTTGGAACGGGTGGAAGCAAAATATGACTCCAGTATCCGCGATTACCCGAAACATTGGTCAAAATCAATGTAAACAAAGCCAGTACTAGGGTAACCGATATATTTCCTGTTAAGTTAGGAGCCAAAACTGGAATGAGACCTAGTAGGTTGTTGATCCAGATAAAGAAAAATACAGTAAGTAGGAAGGGTAAAAAGCGTTTGTACTTGTCTCCACTAATGTTAGGACGTGCAATATCGTCTCTAACAAATAATACGATAGGCTCTATAATTCCTGCCAGACCTTTGGGTACGCCACCGTTTTTGCCATAAGACTTAGCTACCGTTCCCATAATGAGCAGTAATAGGACGATAGATAAGAACATAGAAGCTACGTTCTTGGTAATGGATAGATCTAATGGTCTTGCGTTTAGTGGGTGGTGTTGCTCATCGTAGATCAATTCTCCGCTTTCATCCGTGGCGTAGATTTTACCGTGGTGTAAAACGTAGGTGTTGTTTCCTTTGGTCACTGGCGTTTCTCCGTGGTGAAACTCAGATGACATAAAAACGTCTAGTTGTCCGTTGTGAGAAACGATAACCGGCAATGGAAGCGACACTCCGTGAATGTTGCCTTCTTCGTCTTTAGTATCCCAGAAATGCCATTCATGCGCATCGGCAATGTGATGCAGAATCATTTCCTTGGGTTTAAACTCTTCTCCGTGGTCTTCTCCGTGTTTCTCACCGCCCGATGCGTATGCAACAGGGCTAAAAAGCGCGAAGAACAATAGGGCAAGCGCAGATGTGCGTCCAGTAAATCTTAACATTCCTTAATAAGGTGCTTAAAATCGTGTGCAAAAGTAGCTAATAAAATGGGAAATAAAACCTCTGGGCTTAAATTGTTAGCTCAAAGGTTTCTTTTTAACGGTAAGGATGGAGTCGAAAATCAAAAAGGCTAAGTAGTTCCACAGTAAGAGCGGCAGTAGCATTTTCTTTTCTTCTTGGAAGCCCAACATGACAATGGCAACCAAAATAAGGGCCAAAAGGAAAAAGCCGCCTTGGAGGGATAAGAAAACAGAGGGAGCTTTAAAGAGCTCTTTTTGCTTTCCGGTCACCAACTTCCACTTAAGATATACGTATCCAAAATAGATGCCACAGCATAGCAATTGCCAAAAAAGAAATTGGGGCTTCAGCGCCCCAATAATTCCTGCATGTGCTACGGTCCAAACACCCGTGAATATTCCGAGTTGCTTTATGGCCTTCATGCTAATCTTGTAAATCTCGTATTAAACTGTAGATACCCGCTGCAACACCAATGAGACTGCCCACCATACCCAGCCATGGTTTTTCAAATCCCAGCTTTCCATCCAGCCAATGGCCTATGTAGAAAAAAATTAGGATTACCGCTGCCACTTTAAGGGCAGAGCCGGTGTACTTGGCAAATTTGGCGTTGAGTTGCGCGCGCTCCTGGTCGGCCTTATTTTGCTCTTGCGAGCTTGGGCTCTTGGGATTGCTTGGATCCTTCGGTGTCTTGGCCATTTAAGAGCTCTTTAACTTTAGCACCCATGGTACAGGTTCCTGTAAATACGGCTCCGGGTTCAATAGCCAATCTTCTGGAAATAATATCTCCAGTAAGCTTACTTGTACTCTTTAGGGTAAGCAGTTCAGTAACCTTAATTTTTCCGTTTAAGGTACCTTCGATGTCTGCATTTCGGCATGTAACTTCACCTTCAATAAATCCTTGTGGACCTATAACTAAGCGACCTTGTGTAGTAGCTACACCCTTTACAATTCCATCAATACGGATGTTGCTATCCGATTTAATTTCCCCCTCAATAGTAGTACCTTCTACAATCCTATTTAGCTTCTCGGGATTTCCGCTTTCCGTGATCTTAGCCATTTTTCCTGATTTATTGTTCCCGAACATCTGAACAAATTTGATTGCAAAGGTAGTTATTCTGGGAATAACAGAAAGATTTTTTACTCGATGTAGTTTTTATCGAAGAATTGCTTGTACGCTTCGACATCTTTATTCAAAAACAAGGTTTTGAAGTTATTCTTCGAAATAGGGAACATGTCCAGCTCATTTCGGGCAATAACACGCAGCTCTGTGTTGTCATTAATAAAAGCCGAATGGTATACCAATGCATCGTCTTTATCGCTTAGGCCTTTTACAATAAGGATGGGAAGCTCGTTAGACAAAAAGGTGAGGCTAATATTTAGAGTCTTATTGGCGAAGAACCTTCCGTTAAAATTGGACACCTCTACCTTGGCCCGGTTGGTGTTCATAGATCCTTTGGGTATGCAAACCATGTAAAAGTGTTGGGTACTGGGTTCAAAAATAAAAGGACTTTCGCCTTCGCTTTCTGCAGCGTTAGCTGTAGCGGGTTCGCCTGTAGCTTCATCGGTTTTACTGCTATCGGCAGTAGCTTGGTTTTGCGATGCCAATGCCTTACGCAAAAGATCTAGCATGCGTTTTGCCTCCTTGCCTTCCTCGGTGCTTGGATATTGCTGCGCCACAAAGGCTAGCTTTTTCTCGAAAGCTGCAATGTCCTTTAATTCGCCATATGCTCGCGCTTGTAGAAAGTAGAACTTGGGGGTTACGGTTGATCGACTGTATTTTTCAATACCCTCAGACGCCAGTGCTATGGATCTGTCCAGGCTGTCGATTTGGTAGGCCAAGTACGCTTTCTGATATTGACGCAGTGCATCTTTGTCGTTCTCGTTTTGCTTTTTTAATCCTTCCGGATTTTTAATCAACTGGGCAAACTCACTTTCTGGATACTCGTACAGGATCAGGTCTTTGTAGTAGAAGCTACTACTCTTGCTGTCAAAAGAGAAAAACTCGGTTTCCTTCTGGTTTTCTTTTAGCAGATACAGACGGTATAGTTGGTAGTAGGATGGAAGGCGGTAGGTGGTGGTATCGTAACGCGCTAGCAGGTTCTCAAAAGCCTCAATGGCATTGTCGTAATCCTGAAAATTTTCTTTGTACACCAGTCCACTTTGATACAGGGCGTATTTCGTTTCTTGCGTGAGCTTATTTTTTTCTTGAGTGGTTTGCGGGATGGGCTCGCGCAATTCGGCTGCCGATGGTAACCCGGCCAATTCTCCTCCTGATGCTGAAGTTTCTTCCGTTTCCCCCTCTTCGCCTTCAAAAGCAAAAGCTCCTTTTTGACTTCTGCGCCAGTTGTCTTGCAAGGGTCTATCGCCCCAGCGATCTTTAAATTCTTTAAACCCTTGTTGCTTTGCTTTGCTGTTGTAGAAATACCATGACCCATTGCTTCCACCCGAACCTTTGGCATTTTTAAGCGCTTGCTGGGCCTTGAGTTCTTGTTGGCGCTGCTCGCGCAAAATACGCTCGCGCTCCTGCTGGATGATCTCATTGATGCGATCGTCCAATTCCAGCGGATCCATATTGGCTAGAACCAACAGGCTATCGTTTAGGTCTATTTTATTGAGGTGAACCACCAGCTCTTTTAGGTTTTTGGCCTTGCTTTTTATTTCATCGTATTCTGGATGCGAATTGGGTAGCACAGCCACCGAACTGTCGTAATAGGTAGAGGCGGGTTGGTAGCGTTTTTCTCCAAAGTAATAGCGAGCAAGGCGGTAAAAGGATTTTCCTTTTTGTCGGTTGTTATTAATACTCGCATCAATCGATTGCTTTAGATAATCTACTGCTTCCTCGTACTCTCTTTCGGTAAAGGAGATTTCTGCAAGGGCGTAATAGATCTGGTCGTGGTACTCGATGTTTTTATCGTCTTTGAGCAGCTTTTGCAAGTCTTTTTTCACGCTAAAAGAATTCGCTGATCCTTTTACCGCGGTTGCCTGGCTTATACCGGCATTAAAGGCAAGGTCGTAGTCGGGGCTTTTTTTGGCCACATAGCGGTAGGCGGCTATGGCTTCGTTAGAGTTGTCTAAGCGCTGGTGCAGCTGGGCCATAATAAAGTAGAGGCGTACTTTATTTTTTCGTTTGCGCTCTAAGCTTATGGCTTGTTGAATATGATCTATGGCTTCTAAGTAATTGCCGCGTGCAATGTGGTAATCGGCATTTACCTTTTGCCGAAACAGGCTGGGTTTGCGCTTTAATTCTTTGAGTTTGTTGAGTGCAGGTAGGACAACCGAAGCTTCGTTGAGTTCATCGTTTCGCAGGTGTGAGCGCACCAACCAACCCAAGGCGTAAGGCTGCGCATCCTCATCCTTATATTTCTTACTGATGTAGCTAAAAGTGCTAATGGCTTCTTTGAACTCGCGTTTGTAGTGGTGCGCAATACCTTTAGCCAGGTAGTTATTGTCAATCCAGCGGCAATACTCCTTGCCTCCGATTTCCATACTGTGCCGGGTAATTACTTTCTCGGTTTTCTCTATGGCCCGATTCATCTCTGGAAAAAGAGCGGTAGACTGCTCTTGGTCCGGAAAAGGGAAAATGGGCAATATGTCATCGTAGTTTTCCTCGCGGCTTTCTTTAAAGTTGCGCAGCCCTTCTTTAATACTCTCTTTGGCATTAAAAAAACCGTTGTATCGCGCTGTGGTATTATGGTAGGCACGATTTAAAAACCCCTTGTTTTTGGTAGAACAAGAGGCTGCGAGTATAAGGAGGAAGAAAAAGTAGTGGTGGCGCTTCACCCAGATGCGATTTTGCAAGTACAACTCGCAAATATTCAAATTATTTTACCAGACCCTAAAACTTATGGCCTCTGAAATGAGGAACACTTTAAAAAATGCAATATTTGCGTCACGCAATCACCTATGGCCAAGAAGGAAGACAAAAGCAAAAAGAAGCTCATTAAAAAACTGCGGAACCGCTACCGCTTGTCTATTGTAAACGATGCTACGTTTGAAGAGCGTCTTTCGTTTCGCTTAACCCCCATGAATGTGTTGGTGGCTTTTGTAAGTAGCTTTTTGTTTTTAGGGTTTGGATTTATTGCGGTGGTGGTGTTTACCCCGCTGCGCGAATTTATTCCAGGCTACACCGATACCCAAGTACGGGAAGAAGCGCTACAAAATGCGCTGGTAGTAGACTCGCTGCACCGAGAATTAGATATTAAGAGCCGTTATGTGGTCAACCTAATGCAAATTCTGAAGGGGAATCCCAATATGGATACCCTAAATACTTCCAAGAAAGAAGGGGAAGAGTTTACCAACTTGGACTTTAAGAATTCAGAACAAGACTCTCTGTTTCGGTTGGATTACGAGACCAGCGACCAGTATAGCCTAAACGTATTGGCCAGCAAAGGTGCGGCCTCGGCCACCCCATATTTTTTTCCACCCGTTAAAGGAATTATCACAGGCGATTACGAGCCCGACAAGCGCCATTATGCGGTAGATATTGTGGCTAAAGAGAATGAAATGGTAAAAGCCGTGTTGGATGGAACGGTGGTCTCGGCTTCCTGGACGAGCGATGGCGGCCACGTACTTTCTGTGCAGCACAAAGACAACTACATTTCTGTATACAAGCACAACTCCGTTTTACTGAAAAAGGCGGGCGATAAGGTAAAGGCGGGAGAACCCGTTGCTATCATTGGCAACTCTGGCGAGCTCACCACGGGCCCACATTTACATTTTGAGTTGTGGCGCGAAGGCGTGCCCTTAAATCCAAACGATTACATTATTTTCAATTAGATGGGAATAAAATCGTGGCTATCTAAAATATATGCAGACCGCGTTGCTCGAAAAACCTATCGCGATGCGGCAAATGCTGTGGCCAACCAAGAGCGTATTCTCCATTATTTAGTTGAAGAAGCTACAGGCACCCAGTTTGGTATAGACCATCATTTCCAAAAAATACGTAGCAGGGAGAAATTTTGCACGAACATTCCGGTACGAGATTATGAAGCGCTAAAACCCTATGTAGAGAAAGTAGTAGCAGGAGAAACGGATGTATTGTGGCCAGGCAAACCGATATACCTGAGTAAAACCTCCGGTACAACCAGTGGGGCCAAGTATATCCCCATTACCAAAGAGAGTATGCCCGAGCACATTAAGGCGGCTCGCAATGCCCTGCTGATGTACATTCACCACTCGCGTAACACCGGTTTTGTTAACGGAAAAATGATCTTCTTGCAGGGAAGTCCGGTGTTGGACATGTCAAAGCAAATTCCTACCGGAAGGCTTAGTGGTATTGTAGCCCACCATGTGCCGAAATACTTGCAACGCAATCGCATGCCCACTTATGAAACCAATTGCATAGAAGATTGGGAAACCAAGGTGGAAACCATAGCGGACGAGACCATCAAAGAAAAAATGACCCTAATAAGTGGTATACCCGCTTGGGTTCAGATGTATTTTGAGAAGCTGCTACAGAAAACCGGGAAAAACACAGTATCCGAAGTGTTTCCTCATTTTTCTTTAATGGTGTATGGAGGGGTGAATTTCCAGCCTTATGCTAAAAAATTTAGACAGCTTATTGGTAAGGATATTGATTCGGTAGAGCTATTTCCAGCCTCGGAGGGTTTTATCGCGTATCAAGATAGGCAAGATGATAACGGCATGTTGCTGAACACCAATGCAGGCATGTATTTTGAGTTTGTGCCGCAAGAAGGTTGGAATGAGGAACACCCAAAGACACTGAGTCTTGACGAGGTTTCGTTGAATACGAACTACGCCTTACTGATCAGCAGCAATGCTGGATTGTGGCGCTACAACATTGGCGATTTGGTGCGCTTTACTTCACTAAACCCTCCGCGAGTACGGGTAAGTGGTCGCACCAAGCATTTTACCTCTGCTTTTGGTGAGCATGTAATAGCCGAGGAAATAGAGCAAGCACTTACGGAAACCTTGAGAGAGGTACCAGCGGTGGTGAATGAATTTACCTTGGCACCCCAAACGGAACCCCAGGAGGGCTTACCCCATCACGAGTGGTTTATAGAATTTGAGCAACAGCCAACAGATTGGGACGCATTTATTCTTTGTTTGGATAACAAGCTACAGGAGAAAAATCCGTACTACCGAGATTTGATCGAAGGCAAGGTGTTAAAACCGTTAACGATACAAATTATCCAGACGAATGGATTTAACCGTTTTATGGAGGCCAACGGGAAACTGGGGGGACAGAACAAGGTACCGCGCTTAAGCAACACCAGAGACATTGCCAGTCAGCTAATGCGTTGGTCGGAAAAAAGTGTCAGTTTATCCAAAAAAAACGATAGCCGCTAGAAAATTAAAATAGGTTTGGAATCAGTAACATTGGCTTGAAGTTGTTTTCTTTGTGAACATTAAAATTTTCGATGAAACTGAAAGTTTTAATTTTTTAGGTTTGCAACACAATGTTAAGGCCGGTATAAATAACTTGAAATATGCTTAAGCGACTTACTTATTTCTGCTTAACCCTCTTATTGTCTATTCCGCAGCTTGCGGTAAAGGCGCAAGACATCTTTGCAGATTCTACTACAAACTCAACAGCAGGCCTGTGTTTGGCTTGTGCGGTAACCGACCCGGAGAATGCAGTAGACGGAGATGCCAGTACTTTTTCTTCCATAGACGTTTCTCTGAGCTTGCTGGGTGGTACGGCCGAGCAAACCCTTATTTTTCCCGTGGTGGGAGAACCTGGAGATACCCTGGAATTATTGCTGAATACCAATGCTAATTTTGGAGCAGACGTAAGCTTGTTAGGAAGCATTTTGGTGGAGACCTTGTTAGCAGATGATCCCAACGGAGACCAGCAAAGTGTAGCGAATAGCTCGCTTAACTTGCTAAGCAACAATCAGTTTATCCTGCGTATGAACCCTCAAGATGCGTACGATAGAATTCGCGTTACCGTTGAAGGCGGTTTAGCCGGAGTGGCTAAATCAGCGGGAATTGCTTACGGAAAAATTATAAATCGTGCCGACCGTGGTTTTGTCGCTTGTACATTAGGAGATGCTGCTTCATCCGTGGCAGACTGCCCAACGATGCAGTGTGAGGTGTCAAATGAAGACGCTGTTATAACTCCCAATGAAAACGATTTTGCCCGTCTCCAAATTTCCGCTGGGATAGCGGGTGCTCGCGTTGGGGTTGGGGCTATTTTTAATACCCCAGCTTGTCAGAACGACAGCGTAGAGATTCTGGTAGAGCGACCCGGAACACTAATTGATTTAAGCTTTGCAGAAACGGTTACTTTCTTGGCATTCTTAGATGGTGCGCAGGTGTTCTCAGAAGAGCTTCAAACCTCAAACCTAGGTTTAGTTGGGACTGGAGAGGTTTATCGCTATAACCTTACGCCCAACACAGAATTCGATTCTATAGCGGTGGAATTAGAGTCTCCTGCTTTAGGGGTTAACTCTACGCTACGCGTTTACAACTTTTGCCTTCGTAGAACTTTGCCGCCAGCACCCGATCCAGGTGTAGGTCCCGTTACAACGGCGTGTTTCCAAGATTCGGTTTGTGCCAACTTTACGGTAGATCCAGGTTTCGATATCAATGTATATACTGATAGAGACCGAAACAACCTGGTGTATTCCGGTCCCAATCCGTTTTGTACTGGAGCACTTACGCAGGATACCATTTTTTACGTGGAGCAATCCAACCCGAATTCAGGATGTGTTAGTTCGCAGCTAGATTCGTTGATTATTGGGGTGTTCCCACAAATTGAGCCCGCGGTTCCTCAAGACCTCAAAAATTGCTTCAATACTTCGGCTCGCATAGCGCCACAGCCAGCAGGTTCCACCTTTAATTTCTACTTAGATGCCGCAGGCGATAGTCTGTTGTTTACAGGAGGAGCTTTTATCACGGGTCCTATCACTAGCGACACTACATTTTTTGTAAGCAATACCGTAGGTGGAGGGCAGTGCGTTGAAGATACCACCCACGCAATCCGCGTACTCCTTTCTGATGAGCCCGTTGAGGCCGATGTTATTGATACCATAGGCGTTTGCATAGACCCTGTGACCATGCAGCCTGTAGATCCTTTCATCACCGTAAGGGTAGAAAGTGAGTTCCCATCAGGATTGGGTACTATATACCGTGTGTACGATAACGATCAAAACCTGATCAACGTAGCAGGAAGCCCTGCAGAGTTCACCTTCGGAGATTCTGTGCGCATACCGGTAGGCCAATTTGCGGTAAATGGTGAAGGTTTTGTAGATAGCATTTTTGTAGATGCGGTTTCCGGAGACTGTTTTGAGTCTGGTAACAAGCAGCGAATTGTGCTCCAAGGCGTTATACCAACAGACGAAGCACCGGTAGTGTCGGATGCGTTTGTATGCGATAACGATAGCGCAACACTTACTGTAGAAAACCCAGATCCACAGTTGTACTACTACTGGTATGATAAGGCTACGGGTGGCAATGTGCAGTTTACGGGTGTTAGTGTAACCGTGCCTGCTGGCAATCAGCGTGATACCTTATTCGTAGAAGGTAGTTACGGTATCCCTGGTTCGTCTTGTACGGCCCCATTCCGCGATACGGTGGTAATTACACCACTCACTGCGGTAGGTTCACCACTATCCAACCTAAATGTAACTACCTGTGCCGACAGTACAGCAACCTTCGATCTCACCATGTTAGGTTTGGGCGATGGCGACATTAGCTGGTACAACCAACCCCAAGGTGGTTTCCCCGTATTTGTTGGCGACAGCTTTGTTACCGACTTTAATAGTGCAAGAGACACATTCTACGTAGAATTGGCGGACGTTCAGTGTGCAACACGCTTTTTAGCAACCGTAGATACCACTACTCCTCCTAGTGTAAATGTGATGGATGCACTTAAATATGCTTGCGATGACGATAAGGTTATGTTAACCGCTTCTAGTAGTGATGCCAACGCGCAATTTGTATGGAGCGATAATCCAGTGTTTGGCGCAGGTACCGTGCTTAGCGAGGACAACCCATTTGATTATCAAACCTCCTTTGCAAATGCTACGGATATCGAGAATGTATATGTGCATGCTATTGTGGATCAGTGTAGAGGAACCAGTAAATTCCAGGTTCGTGTAGAAAACGTAAGCTCGCGTCAACAGCCTGTTGTAAGCCCTGCCGATACAGCAGTGTGTGACGGACAGTCGGTTACCTTCTCCGTACAACCCCAATTAAACCAAGGGCAGGTTAGCTACACTTGGTGGGATGCGCCTAACGGTGGGAACCAAATTGGTTCGGGGGTTAATTACTCACCAGGAACCTTGAATAGCTCGAATGCTTACTACGCGCAAATTGAGTTTAAGGACAACAACGTTTGCCAACCTCGTTTGCGTACGGAAGCTACCGTGGACGTTTTACCACGATTGTCAACGCCAGTTTTAGATCGCGATTGCGATTCTGATCTCAATGAAATTACTTTCAATTGGAACACCGTTACAGGAGCTACCAGCTACGATATCGTAATCAACATTACGGTAACAGACGATAATGGCAATTCTACTACAACAACCAGAACTGAGGTTGCCGGTGCCGGTGCCACGAGCTTCTTGGTTGATAACTTACAGCCCAACTCCATCGTGGAGTTCAACATCCGCGCTCTAGGTCAGCTACCTTGCCAAACCAGTGCCAGTGCTTTCAAAACGTGTATTAGTAATATATGCGGGTTGGATAACTTGGCTCCACAGCAGGCATTCTACCAAGCATGCGAGAATGAGCCTGTTGTCGTTGGAATTACCGATGTTCCAAGTAACGCCACCGTTTCCGTAAACGGCCAGCCAGCCACAGACCAAGGTAGTGGAAACTACACCTTTACGGTAAATGCGGTTGATATACCCGGTAATTTAGAAGTTACGCAAACGGTTGTGTTCGTAGTAGATGTGCCTGCACAAGGTTGTGATCCGGTGAATATTCCTGTGGTCATCCGCGTATCGCCAAGTCCAGAAGGTGAGATCTCTGTGGTAGCGCTAGACCCATCAGTTATTGGTGGCCGCATCGATGAGTACCAGTTCATTGCCGACTTTGTTGGAGGCGATAAAGTTTGGGCGTGGGATTTTGGCGATGGTAACACCAGCTCAGAGAAAAACCCAGTACATGAGTATGAGCTGGATGGCACGTACACCGTAACCTTACAGGTAAATGAAGTGGGCGCAGGTGAGTTTGCGTGTCCAGCTTCAGATACATTGCAAGTGGTGGTTACCAGCATTCCAGACCTATTTGTGCCCAATACCTTTACACCCAATGGCGATGGTGCCAATGATGAGTGGCGCGTATTCGGTAGAAACCTGTCTAATGATGGTTATGTAGCACGCATCTTCAACTCTTATGGTAATGTGGTTTTTGAAACTACGGATCTGGACGAGGCTTGGGATGGAACCTTTGAAGGGGAACCCGCAAAAATGGGTGCATATTACTACACGGTCATTGTGTTCGATGCCATAGGCCAGAAACTAGAGCGTGAAGGAACACTCAACTTAATTCGTAAATAAGCTTTTACATTCATAGTCGTATGAACCAAAAAAATATAGTACGCAGCGTTTTAGCGGGACTCAGCCTACTCATAGTAGGAGTTGTGCAAGCGCAAGACCCGCACTTTTCGCAATATTTTCAGGCGCCCATGTACACCAATCCGGCTTTAACGGGCCAGATCAATGGAAATTTCCGTGTGGTGGCGCTATACCGTTCGCAGTGGCAAGCCTTTGGCAACGCCTTTAATACCTACAGCTTAAGTGCAGATGGGCACAAAGATGGCTTTGGTTACGGTTTAACGGTAATTGATGAAGTCTCTGGACCGCTAAACTTCAACACCCTGAGCGCTATGGCCTCGGGGTCATATGATATTTCCTTTAAAAACAACAACATCCACCACTTTGTATTCGGTGTGCAAGCTGGGGTTATCTACAATGGATTTAAGGATAACGATATCACTACGCCAGACCAATACGATGCCTTTACAGGAAGTTCTGAAGGCAACGATCTGGGAGAAGATTTTGGAACGCTTACCGGTATAGTTCCCGATGTAAATTTCGGGGTGCTATACTTTAACGGGAGCTCGCGTGTTAAACTGGCTCCTTTTGCGGGTGCTGCAGTATTCCACTTGTTAGAGCCCGCATATAACTTTGGAGGAAATGCAAACTTGCCTCGTAGATACATGGTGCATGGTGGTTTCCGCTACCGTGCTGGTAATGGTATGGAGTTTACGCCACACGTGCAGTACATGTACCAAAACGGAGCTTACAACGGTATCATAGGTGCTAATGTAAGCTACGCCTTAATTGACACCGAAACACGCTTAGAAGGAGGTGTTTCTTACCGTTTGGATGATGCCATTGTACCTTACCTAGGGGTGCTTCACCAAGACTTTATGTTTGGGGTTTCTTTTGATACGAACGTTTCATCCTTATCGGACGTAGGAAACTTCAAAAACGCATTAGAGTTCTCCCTTACCTACGTAAACAGCAAGAACAAGTACGAGCAAGAATATATTTGTCCACGTCTATAACGCCATCTCATGAACCGAAATTCGATTCAGTATCTTATTGCCCTCATCCTTTGTATCAGTGTAGGAAGTTTAGCAGCTCAAAGTTATAGAGGTTCTCTAGAGCTAGCAGACGAAGCTTACAGTCGCGAGAACTACTACACGGCTACCAAATATTATCTGGAAGTTTTTGAGCAACTCAAAGAGCCCGAGAAAACAGCCTATCCCTACGGTGGTTCTACTCCTAAGAAGAAAAATAAGGAGTTTGATACGTACAAGTATGTAATTGGGCAATTAGCACGCAGTTATTACTATTACAAAGATTTCCCCAAGGCGGAAGCTTGGTACGCCAAAACCGTGACGCTAGAGGAGTACTCTGACCTGGAAAATCTCCTGCACTACGGTATTTGCTTACGTGCAAACGAAAAGTTTGACGAGTCGGTGTTGATGCTGGAAAAAGCAAAAGAGAAGTACAGCCCAAACTACATCAAAAACGATCAGGGCAACCTGGTAGAGTCTAAGTCTACAAAAGACATTGAGCGCCAAATAGAATTTGAATTGGCTTGTGCGCGTTTCGCAAAAGAGCAAATTCAAATTAGCTCAGCATTTGTGCCTGAGTTGTTGGATACACTAATCCTGAACCAGGAAATTTCATCGGATTATGCCGGTACGTTGTTGCCAGAGGATAGAATGGCGTTTACCACAACGCGCACGCTCATCGATAACCCAACTTCAAAAAAGTACGGTGCATTTAGAAACAGCATCGCTACCTACAATCTTATCGACTCTACTTTTAGACCGATAGAGTTTGGTTTTGGTTTGGATAGACACGCAGCAGCACCATCGGTTACTAAAGATGGTATGGCAATGTATTTTACCACCTGGTCTACGGAAACCAACAACCCTACTTACGAGATTTACATGTCTCGCCCACTTAACGATTCTATCTGGCAAGAGCCAAAGCCATTAAATTCTGTGGTAAACTTAGAAGGTAC
Source organism: uncultured Flavobacteriales bacterium (assembly GCA_964627445.1). GTDB lineage: Bacteria > Bacteroidota > Bacteroidia > Flavobacteriales_D > Luteibaculaceae > Luteibaculum. The sequence continues at coordinate 405,276 of CAZVJF010000002.1, forward strand.
CAATAGCAAACAAGCCATGGTTACCCGCGATGGTAAAAGCTTGTATTTTACCAGTGACCGTGTAGAAGGTTTTGGTGGATACGATATTTACATGGTACGTTTGGATGAGAATGGACAGCCCTTTGGCCGTGCCTTAAACGTTGGTGACAACGTTAACACGGAGCGCGATGAGGAATCTCCGTTTTTCGATATCGAAACCAACACACTGTACTTTTCTACCAACGGTCGCATTGGAATGGGTGGATTGGATGTATTCGCATCGGAGCGCAGAGGTAGCGAATACCAAAAGGCGGTAAACATGGGTTACCCCTTAAACTCGAGTAAAGACGATGCTTACTTCATTACTGCCGATGACATCAATATCGGTTACGTGTCATCAGACCGCGGGGAAACGTGCTGCTACAAGATGTACACCTTTGAAATGGCAACTTACGAGGTCGGTGGTACAGTACTAGATGCTGTAGACGATTCTTACCTTCCTGGGGTTTCGGTAACGCTTCTGGATTCGGTTGGAAATGAAGTGGCCGTTGCATACACAGACGACTTAGGACAGTATGTATTGCCCGTTACTAAAGGAAGACGCTACAAACTCATCTTTGACAAAGAAAACTTCCTGGCAGATGAAATGACTTTTACCAGCACCAACTTATTACCCAACGAGGTAAATGATTTGGGTACCATAAAGTTGATTACAACCGAGGTAGGTCGTGCGGTAAAACTAGAGAACATCTACTACGACTTCAACAAGGCCACCTTACGTGAGTCTTCTAAAGCGGTGCTGTCTAAGCTAGCACGCCAGCTTCAAAAGTACCCTTACCTGGTTATCGAAATCGGTTCGCACACAGACAATATCGGATCGGATAAATACAACCAAGAGTTGTCTGAGCGCAGATCGCAGTCGGTAGTAGACTACATGATTTCACAAGGAATTAACCGGAACATGATTAAGGCGCGTGGGTATGGAGAGTCTATGCCAAAGGTGCCGAACACCAACCCCGATGGAAGCGATAATGAGGCCAATCGCCAAATTAACCGCAGAACAGAATTTAAAGTGTTGGAATATCGTTTTGAGAAAGCCAACTAAACGAGCATAATTTAGTAATCTAAAACCCCGCAATGGCGGGGTTTTTTGTTTCCCTACATGGAACAGAAGAAAAAAGGTATTTGCATACTGGGCTCCACGGGTAGTATTGGGACCCAGGCATTGGATGTCGTTCGGAAAAACCCCGAACATTTTGAGGTGATAGCCCTAGCTGCTGGGAGCAACCACGAGTTGCTAATGAAACAAGCTTTAGAGTTTAACCCCGTTGCCGTGGGCATCCATTCAGAAAGTGGTTACGAAAAAATAAAGGATCCACTTTTTGATGCTGGCATACAGTGCTATTGTGGCCCACAAGCCATTTGCGACCTGGTAAGCTATCCCAGTGTAGATGTAGTGCTTACCGCTATGGTAGGCGCGGCAGGATTAAATCCTTCCATTGCAGCTATAAAAGAAAAGAAGACCATAGCCTTAGCAAATAAAGAAACGCTGGTAGTAGCCGGGCATATTATGTCTAAAATGGCGCAAGAAAATGGGGTGCAAGTGTTACCGGTAGATTCGGAGCACAGTGCCATTTTTCAGTGCTTGGTAGGGGAGTTGGATAACCCCATTGATAAAATCATTTTAACGGCTTCTGGAGGGCCATTTCGCGGTAAATCTAAGTCCGAACTAGAGGGCGTTACCGTAGACCAGGCACTCAAACACCCCAATTGGGATATGGGGGCCAAAATTACCATAGACTCGGCTACCTTAATGAATAAGGGTCTCGAGGTTATCGAGGCCAAGTGGTTGTTCAATCTCAACCCCAATCAGGTAGATGTGGTAGTGCATCCGCAGTCTGTTATTCACAGTATGGTGGAGTTTGCCGATGGGAGCATAAAAGCGCAAATGGGCGTGCCCGATATGAAGTTGCCCATCCAGTATGCTTTTTCCTACCCCGACCGCTTGGCTACTAAACACACGCAGTTTAAGTTTTCAGATTATCCTGCACTTACCTTCGAGAAACCCGATACGGATACCTTCGTTAACCTAGCGTTGGCGATAAAGAGCTTACAAGGAACTAATGGAATGGGCTGCGTGTTAAATGCCGTTAATGAAGTAACGGTGGCGGCTTTCCTTAACAAAAGCATCACATTTTTGCAGATTGGCGACATAAACCAAAAGGTATATCAAGACTTCGAGGGAAGCACAGCAAACACCATCGATGAATTGTTGGAGCTAGACCAAGAGGTTAGAACAGCAGCAACGGCTGCAATCCAAAATATAGCATAAGAATACATGGAGTTTTCAGTAATACTTATTAAAGCGGCACAGCTCATTCTGTCGCTGTCTATCCTTATCGTTTTACACGAAGCCGGACACTTTATTCCAGCCCGCTTGTTTGGGACGCGTGTAGAGAAATTTTATCTGTTTTTCGACTGGAAATTCTCCCTCTTCAAATACAAAAAAGGAGGTACCGAGTATGGTATTGGCTGGATTCCATTGGGAGGTTATGTTAAAATTTCAGGGATGATCGATGAGTCTATGGATAAAGAGCAGTTATCCAAGGAGCCCGAGCCCTGGGAGTTTAGAGCAAAGCCCGCATGGCAGCGCCTCATTATTATGCTGGGTGGAGTTACCGTTAATCTTATCCTGGGCTTTTTTATTTATGCCATGGTGCTTTTTGCTTACGGTGAGGAGCGTTTGCCCTTAGCGAACGTAACGCATGGTGTAGAGGTAGCGGATTTATTGAAAGACCAGGGCATGCAGGATGGCGATAAGCTCATTAGCATCGGCAGTGTGCAACCCAAATACATTACCGATGTAAATGCCACTCTGGTCCTGGAAGACTACGACAAACTGGTAGTAGAGCGCAACGGCCAGCGAGTGGATGTTCCGGTTTCCGAGGACTTTAAATCGAAGTTTTTACAGGAAAACCCCAAGACCCCGTTGTTGGTGCCTCGTATACCCTTTGTGGTGGATAGTGTGCTAAGCAACCGACCCGGAGCCGCTGCTGGCATGCAAAAAGGCGATACGGTGATTGCCGTAAATGGCGAAGGCAATGTGATGCTGCGCGATGTACGCCAACGCATACAAGACAGCAAAGGAGACTCTATTTCTCTAACCGTTCGAGGAAACAACGGATTGGTACGCACCCTAACAGTAGTGCCGGACACGGCAGGACTTATTGGAGTAGCCATGGTAAACCCGTACAACCTGTTACAGTTTGAAACGAAGAAGTATGGCTTTGCAGAATCCATACCCGCAGGCTTTAAGCTGTGCATGAATACGCTCACCAACTACGTGCGCTCTTTAAAGCTCCTGGGCACGAAAGAGGGAGCTAGCAGCATTGGTGGTTTTGGTACCATAGGAAACCTTTTTCCTGCGGTGTGGGACTGGGAATCGTTTTGGAGGCTTACGGCATTTATCTCCATCATTTTAGCATTTATGAACGTATTGCCCATACCGGCACTCGATGGTGGACATGTGGTGTTTTTACTTTACGAAATTATCTCTGGTAGGAAGCCACCACAGCGCGTCTTAGAGGTAGCACAAATCATAGGAATGGTGTTGTTATTTGGCTTACTATTGTTTGCAAACATCAACGATATTGTAAAAGGTATTTTTGGTTAACAATGCTTTTTACATCTTAGCCGTATGGATTCTTTTGCGCTAATTATTGTGGCCTCGGCCATTATTATTCTTTCCTACTTCTTTAACATATTGGCCAAGCGCACCAATATTCCATCGGTACTCATGCTCATAGGGTTGGGGCTGGTAATACAGCAGTTTACGCCCACCTCGGTATTGGAGAATAAACGATTGATGCCCGTACTGGAGATTTTGGGGAATGTGGGGCTTATTATGATTGTGCTGGAAGCAGCCCTAGATTTAAAGCTTACCAAAGACCGCTGGCCTATCATATGGCGCTCGTTTACAGTGGCTCTGCTGGCACTTATTGTAAGCTCTTTCGTATGTGCATTTATTCTTGGGGCTTTCTTGTTCGAAGAAAACATGCTACAGGCGCTTATTTATGCCATTCCGCTTTCCATTATGAGTAGTGCCATTATCATACCTTCTGTGGCCAATTTGGGTGAGGATAAGCGCGAGTTTATGGTGTACGAGAGTACCTTCTCCGACATATTGGGTATTATGTTTTTCTATTTTTTGGTGGGAAATGCCGGTAGCAACGATACCGGAGCGGTAGTAACCGATATTGTTGGAAACATAGTAATTACCGTGCTGCTCTCTGTGGTAATCAGTTATTTGCTGGTACTGGTTTTCCAAAAAATTAAAACCGAGATCAAGCTGTTTTTACTCATTGCGGTGCTTACCATGTTGTACGCTATTGGTAAGAAATTTCACCTCTCTTCCCTGCTTATTATTTTGGTCTTTGGTTTGGTGCTTAACAACCAAAAGTTGTTTTTCCGAGGGTTTTTAGACCGCTGGCTTAATAAACCCGCGGTGGGCGAAATTCTCAACAACTTCCACCTGATTACCATGGAAACCGCCTTTGTGGTGCGCACCTTTTTCTTTGTCATTTTTGGAATGAGCATTGTGCTGGTAACCTTGCTCAATCTAAAGTTTGCGCTCATCTCCTTTCTGGTGATTTTAGGGCTGTATGCTGTGCGTTGGATTATGCTCAAGCTTTTTCTAACCCGCGATATACTGCCCCAACTGTTTATTGCCCCGCGGGGATTGATAACCATTCTGCTTTTCTTCGCCATTCCCGCAGAATACCAAAGCGATGCATTCTCAGAAAGTATTTTACTGTATGCCATCCTAGCGACAAGTATTATAATGAGCTGGTCTTTGGTAATGGATACGCGTAAGACAAACAAAGAAGAAATTTTAGATCCGAGTTTGGTCGATGAAGTAAACCACGAAGAAAACGGTAGACATATTGATAAAGGTCAGGAGCAGTAGGCAATAAAATCCTGTTGCGCTTGGTGAACGCGTAAAATTATATCTTGGACAAAAATAAACCCTCCGATGAACTGTATTATCGTAGATGATGAGGAACTAAGCCGCCTCGCAATAAAAAAGTGTATAGAGCAAACCCCATTTTTAAATTTGGTGGGAGTATGCAATGATGCAGTAGAGGCCACCGAAACCTTGCAAAAGGAAAAGGTGGACTTGGTTTTTCTAGACATAGAAATGCCCAACATGAGTGGGATAGATCTAGTAAAAAACTTTGAGGTACCCCAGATCATTTTTGTGACTTCGAAAAGCGAATTTGCAAGCGAAGCTTTTGACCTGGATGTTACCGACTACATCGTAAAGCCGGTGGAGTTGCCCCGTTTCCTTAAAGCTGCTAAAAAAGCCAAAGAAATATATGATGGAGCCGACCATGCTGAGGTAACTTCAGACCATGTTTTTATAAAGCAAGATTCGCGTTACATCAAGATAAAGCTCGAGGATATTTTTTACGTAGAGGCCTTGGCCGATTACGTAAATATTTACCTGGAATCTAAGCGCCACACCATTCTTTCTACCATGAAAGCCATTGAGGCCAAGCTGCCCGATGATCAGTTTGTGCGTGTGCACCGCTCCTATATTGTTCGTATCGACAGAATAAAGGAGATCGAGGACAACACCATAGTGATGGGAGAAAAACTAATACCCGTCTCCCGATCGTATAAGGAAAACCTAATGAACCACCTTAAAATGTTGTAATTCGCATGATGCGATTTTCTTTAGGGCTAATAGTAATATTGGCCCTTTCTTTTACCGCCCAAGCCCAAGAATCTACTACCGACACCACCAACACCAGCCCCTGGAAGTTTAAAGGCCTAAGCGGCTTAAATATGACGCAAGTAGGCCTTAGTAATTGGAATGGTGGGGGTACTTCGGCCCTCTCCGTTACCCTGTTGGGTGCGTACAGTGCCACTTATACCAAAGGAAAAACCCGTTGGCACAACTCGCTCAACGCGGCTTACGGTATCCAATACACCGAGGAGCTCGGAAACCGCAAAACCGATGATCGCATCGAGTTTGTTTCTAAGTATGGTCGTACCGCGTTTAAAAAATGGCGCTACACCTCGGTATTTAATTTTACCTCCCAATTTCAACCCGGGTTCCAATATCCTACCGACACCACGCGTGTTCGTATATCCGATTGGTTAGCGCCAGGCTATATTAACTTTAGCATTGGTTTGGAGGAACAAACCACCGAGTGGCTTACCGTGTTCGTGTCGCCACTTTCGGCCAAGGTCACTGTGGTACAAGACGAGGCCTTGTCTGCTCGGGGTGCTTTTGGGGTAGACTCCAACAAAACAGCGCGCTTTGAGTTGGGAGGAATGATACGAGTAGGTATCGATGCCACATTGATGGAAAACGTATCCTACCAATCTACCTTACAACTGTTTTCCAACTACACAGAAAATCCTGAGAATATTGATGTAAATTGGGACAACTTGATATCCTTTAAAGTGAACAAGTTCTTATCTACAAGCTTATCGGTAACCGTAATTTACGATGACGATATTGATATTCCTGTAGATTTAGACGATGATGGCACGGTGGATATCGAAGCGCCACGAACACAGATAAAACAAGTACTTAGTTTAGGAGTTCAATATCAGTTTTAATGGGCTTAAACTTAGATAATGCCAACGAAATTGGGGGAAACGACCCGCAATTTCTCAAAGAACTGCTTCTGGTTTACGAGAAGCGTTTTCCAGAGTACTACGATACACTGGAACAGGCCATCGCCAAGCAAGATTTGCGCGATACCGCAGATCGACTGCACCGTGTTAAATCGGCTGCCTCGGTTTTAGGTTTTAAGGCGTTCTGTGCCGAGTTGAAAGAGGCCGAGGATTATTGCTTAAATCCTGAAGCTAAGAAAGAAAAGGCCTTGGCGCGAAGCTCGGATTTGCTTGTGAAATTTAAGACTACGCTGCAGGAGGTTCAAGAATATCTACAGCAGAATTTTGGCAAGTAGGGAATACCGCATTGTAGGACAAGGTTTGGCCGGCACTGTGCTGGCCTACATGCTTTTGCAGCAAGGCGCTAAGGTGACTATTTGGAATACAAAAAATAGACACAGTGCCTCGTCTGTGGCTGCAGGCATGTGGAATCCGCTCAACTTTAGGCGCTATACCTTTAGTTGGCGCGCTCCAGAATTAGTGCCTTTTGCCGTGGAGTTTTACCAAAAACTCGAGAAACAGTTAGGAATTCCCTTTGCGTACAACAAATCTTTGTATAGGCGTATACCCGATGCCAATTCGCGCAATGTGGTGCTAAAAAATATTGCGCAGCTGCGGGATTTTGCAAGCCTTAAGGAATGCGGACCAGAACCTTTTGAAAAAGACCATTTTCCGTATGGCGTTTTGCAGGTGCACCAGGCCGGTGTGCTCGACCTGAATACCTTTTTGCTAGCCGCTGAGAATGATTTTAGAGCACGAGGAATATTGCAGGAAGAGGCCTTTTCTTGGGCAGAAGCAACCGACTTTGACGGCATTACCATCTCTTGTGAGGGAGTGGGCATGCAACAAAACCCCTATTTTTCTTGGTTGCCCCTGGTGGCCAATAAGGGTCAAATCCTCTCGCTGCGAGCTCCCTTACCCGATACCAACGCCATATTTAACTGTGGTAAATTTTTGTTTTTATCGCCACAAGGAACCTGGCGTGCCGGTGCTACCTACGAGAACCACTATGAAGACTTACAACCTACAGAAAAAGGCGTAGCCAGCATTGCTGAGCCCATAGAAAAGGCGCTGGGTAAGCCTTTAGAGGTAACCGATGTTATTAGTGGTTTGCGACCGACTGTAGTAGATCGGAGACCAATGCTGGGCATCCACCCAAAATATAAGAACATTGCCGTCTTTAACGGATTGGGCACCAAGGGCGTTATGCTAGCTCCTTTTTTTGCTCAGCAGATGGCGACCTTTTTAAACCAAAATGGCGTGCTAGATATCGAAGTGGACATTCAACGTTTTATAAAAAAGTACTACAATAGCTGACAAGAACCTCGGATATGATAAAGAAAGTAGAACACCTAGGTATTGCAGTAGCAGACATGGAGGCTGGAAACGACCTGTTTACCCGCCTGCTGAACAGGAAACCCTACAAGCGCGAAATAGTAGAACGCGAGGGCGTAACCACCTCTTTTTTTCAGGTAGGAGAAACGCAAATAGAACTACTGGAGGCCAATAACGAGGAAAGCCCGATTGCCAAATTTGTGGAACGCAAGGGAGGGGGCATACACCACTTTGCGTTTTACACCGACAACATTATAGAAGAAATGGCCCGCCTGAAAAAAGAGGGTTTCCAGTTACTCTCAGATGAGCCCAAAACCGGTGCCGATGGCAAACTCATTTGCTTTTTGCACCCCAAAACCACGGGCGGGGTGCTGGTGGAGCTATGCCAGGATGCTTAGTTTTTAGTGTTAAGGTGCATCTCAGAAAGCGTAGCACCCCCTTTGATACCAAAATCCAAAGTGCGTATGGGGAACGGTATGGTAATATCGTTGGCATCAAAGGCAGCTTTTATGGCTTTAATGGCTTCGTTGCGCATTTTTAAGTAGCCTGGATTGTCTGGAAAATCGATCCAAAACTTGATCTCGAAATCTATGGAGCTGTTGCCAAACCCGGTATAGGTAAAGATCATATCCTCCTTGCGGATTACACCCTCTAAGTTCGCGATGGTGTTTTTTACCAAATCCTCTACTTCCTGGAGATTATCACCGTAGGATACTCCAACAGCCAAATCGATGCGCCTTTGCCCCAATGCCGAGTAATTTACAATGGCGGTTTGCAACACATCTTTATTCGGTATATATACTTCCTGCCCCTGAAAGGTAAGTACCACGGTAACGCGCAGATTGGTGCGTAAAACCTTGCCCATGGTGCCGTTAATTTCAACAATTTGCCCCACTAAAAAGGGCTTGCGAAAAGCCAGAATAATACCTGAAATGAAATTGGCGGCAATATCCTGAAAGGCAAAACCCAATGCCAAACCAATAACTCCTACTCCGGCTAAGAGTGATGTTACTGTTTTATCTAGCTTTAAAACCTCGAGTACGGTAAAAATACCCACACCCAATACTGCGTAGTAAATGAAGGTGGTAAAAAGGTTTTGCAACACCGAGTTTTCGGCATAGCGGTTAAAGACCTTTTGCACCAATTTTTTGGCCGAGCGTGCCAACAACCAAAAGAAGAAGTAGAGAATAATGGCTGCAATTAAATTGGGCAACATATCAACGGCTAGCGTGAGCCATTCTTCTACTTTTCCAGTGAGTTGACTAATTGGCTGGGTAAATGATTCTGTTGCAGTTTGTGGCATGGTGGTGTGGTTTGGCTTTTAAGGTAGGTAAATATGTCGGTTAGCACCAAATGGTGGGACTCGTATCATGTACGCAATTTTTTCAGGGTTTGGTCTAGCTGGAGCCTACCCTGTAAAGAACATATAGATGTCTTAATTCAGAACTATAGTTGGTTACACATGTACCTTCTGGTCTGTATAAAGCGTTAAACCAAAAAACTGGGTGCCCCATTTCACACTTTTGTGTGAATTTTCATTTTTCTAGAATAAATTTAAAGGATGAAAAACGTGCTAAAAACCAATATGGGCACGGTTTTTTGGCTTCAAGGAGTAAAAGTTAACTAAAAATTAATTTGAAGTTTTAGCGTTTTGGTTGTATGCTGGTAACGGAATTTAGTACGGTAAATACCCTCGTGTTATGTGTAAGTATGCGCTAATGTTTTTTCTGAGTTTACCGCTGTTAGCCTTGCAGTGTGAAAAACAAAGTGAAAGTAACAACTGCAATAAAGCACTTTTTCAACTGCCAACCGACAGCCAGGAAGACCAAAATCCAGTAGGCTATTTGATTATTCTATAAATCCCTGTTACGATGAAAACCATAACCCACTCAAAAATTGTAGCAATACTGTTGCTGCTGCCGTTTTTTACCCTCTCTTGCTTAAAAGAAGAAAAAGCCTCAGATATACGTAAAAACAACCCCACAGAAAAAGACAGCAACTTGCCCCCCATAACCTCAGACGGGCGGCAAACCGCAGGTTTTGTTTACAAAGGCTTTGAGTACAACCTGGTAGATACCTTTTACCCGGGTGGTACTAGTGGGCCACAGAGTGAGTTTTCGGCTCGGTTTAACCCCTTGAATGGTGATCGAGTTTTAGTCAAATTTAACAATGTTGGCTATGATACCGAGGATTATATCAGTTTTTCCTTCCTTAAGGAGTATAGTGATTCCGTGCCGATAAGAATAAATTACAAATATCCTATGCACGGATATTATGAAAACAGAAGAAACCTATACAAGAACAACGACTCCACGTTTATTTCGCTGAATGCATCTTGTGATTACGTTCGCTTTGACAATGATCCCTATTACCCTGTAATTGAAGGGTATCTTGAATTTTCTCGCTTTGATACCGTTGAAAACATTGTGGCCGGAACTTTTGAGATAACCGCCTATATAGATCAAGAACGAACAGCTCCAAATTTAAATACCTGCCAGGATACGGCACGTATTACCAAAGGCCGTTTTGATATGATTATGACACGCCTACAATAACCCATAACTATTTCCAATTAGCCCATATATCCATTCCCAAAATGAAAACCATAACCCACTCAAAAATTGTAGCAATACTGTTGCTGCTGCCCTTTTTTACCCTCTCGTGCTTAAAAGAAGAAAAAGCTTCAGATATACGCAAAAACAACCCCACAGAAAAAGATAGCAATTTACCACCCATAACCTCAGACGGCCGGCAAACCGCAGGTTTTATTTACAAAGGCTTTGAGTACAACCTGGTAGATACCTTTTACCCGGGAGGTACCAGTGGCCCACAAAGCGAGTTTAGTGCAAGTTCAAGTAGTGGTGAACGAGTTAGTATTTTATTAAACAATGGAGGGTACAATACTCAGAACCAAATTGACATTAATTTTCTTAAAGAATACAGTGATTCCATTCCCATCAGGATAAACTACAAATATCCGATGCATGGATACTGGAGTAATAGAACGAATTTGGATCAGAACAATGATTCCGTTTTTGTTAGCTTAATCGCGGAATGTGATTATGTTAGAAATAGAAACGAACCATACTATCCAGTTTTAGAAGGTTATCTTGAGTTCTCTCGCTTTGATACCGTTGAAAATATAGTGGCTGGTACTTTCGAGATTACCGCTTACATAGACCAGGAGCGTTCATCCCCATTAAATAATTGTAAAGATACGGCTCGTATAACCAAAGGCCGTTTTGATATGATAATGGCTAGATAATTTTTTCAAACACTTTTAACAAACCCAAAATCCATCCTTCCATGAATACTATTGCCCAAATTTTACGGGTAGCTGCACTTGTAGTGCTCGTTGCACGACTTAGCGCCCAAGAACCACCCCAATCTTTTGCCAACTCGCATGCCGAGTTATTCGAACATGTTAATTTTTCTCAGTTGGGCACACCCTATTTCATTCATAAGTCGCCCTATTTTAATCAAGTATCGCTGTTTAATGGAACTACAGATGCCCCTGCGGCAGACTATAATACGCTGCGCTTTGGCTATATGGCTTTGTACTATGCCCAAATGCAAGAAACGGGCATGGAAGACCCCATAAGCTTTTTTGAGGGCTATGAAGAAAGCTATGACACCGATGACCCCAATATAGACCTCAGTTTTATTGATGTAACAGCCACAAAGTTTTATGACGATGCACTGGAAACAGGTAAACTAACAGTAAGAAACAACCAGTTTTATAATGTCCCCGGCCAAAATCCTTTTGAGGAAGTACGTGTGATGGTCTGTGCCCCCAATGTGCACACATTGCACATAAGCAGTGGTACCGAGTTGCGCTTTAATTTACCCATGCAAAACGTGTACTCCCCTGCAAGTGGAAATGCCAACCCCTTTAGCGAGTTTGCCATAGATTTTAATCTAGGACAGGGCTACGAAAACGTTGCGCTAAACAACCTTCCCGGAGCCAATCAGGTGTTTCTAACTCCCTATACCTCGGTTACAAATTTTAGCAGGCCAGGGAGTTATAAGGTAGACATGGATTTTAGGTTTAAGCTGCAAGGCGAAAGCCAATACCGCTATGCTGCTGCTAGCTTCTTTATTGTGGTAGAAAGAGAGGATCCGCCAGCTTTTGGTTTGGAAACCGTGGTAATTGATCCAACCCAAGAGCACTCTGGCGGAGCGATTAGAATTGACTACAGTTGCTTTGACAATCGGATACGCAAACCCTTAATTTTTATAGAAGGTTATGACCCAGATAATAGTGAAGATTTAGATGATGGATTGCGGACATTTAATGCAACAGCTCAAAATAATGTAACCTTGCGGAATATTCTTGTTCGAGATTCCGACTACGATATCGTTATCCTCAACCCCAATGACGGAGGTGATGATATACGCAGAAACGCGGCTTTGCTGCGCGATGTAATTCGTTTAATTAACGAGCGCAAAGAGGCCAACGGGTCGGTAGAAAAAAACGTAGTTATGGGCGGTATAGTAGCGCGTTACGCTTTGCGCACCATGGAGCTAAACGGTGAAGACCACCAATGTAACAGACTCATTACAGTAGATTCTCCCCACAACGGTGCTGTGGTAGATCCCGGGTTTCACGCTTTATACAGTTACATATACGATTTTAGTTTTTCCATTACGGCAGATTTTCCTGTTGTGGGTGAAGTTGTTTTAAAGAGAATACCACTTAGGGACTTGTTGCCGGAGCAATTCGAAAGGATAAATGATTTAGTGGAGTATCCTAACTCTATGGCTGCAAGGCAATTACTTATACAGCGGCAAAATTTGCCAGCTTTGCAGTCATCTTTGCACGATGATTTATTCCAAGAACTCCGAGCTATTGGGCTCCCGGAGCAAACGGAAAATATTGCAATTACCAACGGTTCACTGCTGAACGACAATATTCCAGGGTTTAATGCAGGGGATAGAATATTAAAGATAAGACAGGCGATACCCCTGTTGTTGGTATTTGGGTACACCTCGGTTGATATATATTCAGTCCCTGCCAGTGGCTCAGGTAAAGTTTTTGATTTATACATAAAAGGTAAAGTTTTGGGTGTGTACAGTGATGATGATCATGCAACACATAACGTCCAAGGATTAAAACCTTTGGTTCATTCAGCTGGTGGTTTTGAATCGTTTGATGATCCTTTAGATGGAACCCACCCGGATGTAAGGAACTTTCTAGAATTTTTTGGAGATATTGAATTCGAGCAACCGATACAAAACTTTGTACCGGTAAACAGTGCTATTGGGGTTAGGAACTGGGATCAAAACTTTAATATTCGACCTATTGATTTTGCTGATGATTTTGGCGCGATTACCGATTTTGATAGGATTCTAGGCCCTGGTTTAAATGGGGTGCCCAACCAAAATGAAGATCATGCTACACTTAATCCTACAGTAGTAACCCAGCTTGCAGATATTTTAGCTTTCGATGATGAAATACTCAATGTATTGACAATTAATACGTTTCGGAGTTTCAATTTTGGATCGGATGGAACTTTCCTAACATCTAACATTATCACAAATAGTAAAAAAGTAACCGCCAATGCTTATATAGGTGTTAATGCAGATTTGCCTTTAGGGCAAAATGGCGTAACCCTGGCAACACCTACTGAACCCAATTTTTTAGTTAACGTAGGAGAGGGCTGTGCATCACCAGCTGTTATTTCAATAGAAATACAAGATGATGCTTCATTAACGGTAGGAGCTACCAATGCGGAGTTAATAGGTCAATTGGTATTTCTTAGAAATACGGAATTAATTTTACGGGAGGGTTCTTCCTTGCGTATCAGTGAAGGTAGTACGGTGCACATCACACCGGAAGCAGCGATCACCATAGAGCCAGGGGCATCCATAACTGTGGAACCTGGTGGGCAACTACTGATTGAAGGAGATTTTGATATACCCGAAAACGGTAATGGCCTGGCATTTACTGGAGGTGGGTTGGTTTCCTTTTTGAGTAGCGGCACCTTCCCTATAAATTCAGAAACTACCTTATCCGTTGAAGGTGGTACTCAATTAATCACAGTAGAAAGTATAGATGTCAACTACGCTGGTGACAAGGTAATGCAGCTTACCGAAGGAGCTAGTTTCCAAATAGCAGGTGAGGTAAACCTAGCAGGCGGCTCTGTTTTTGGTATTGCTAATAGCTCAGACCCAGACCACGGTTATATTAGTTTGGTAAGACCTTTGAGCTCAGACGAAGGAATTGGTGTCCTAAACAACTTCTTTTATTGCAATGATTCGGAGAATCCTGCGGCAATTGATATTTCAGGGTCTGGAGGTACTATTTTAAAAACAACGGGTAGAATAAGTATTTCCTCAGGAGACAACTCAGCTACCCGTAATAATTATATAAAGTCTATGCGGCTAGCGGGTGGTATAGTAGATTTGGAAAAAGATTCACGCTTATTGCTTTATACCCCTGTAATCGATATTGATGAAGTAACAGTTGAAGGAGAAGATGCGGGTAGTGGTCCTACCGAAGTGTTAGCTCTAGGTTGCCCGGGCTACACAATGGGTGGACTTAGTCCTGCATTTAACGTTTCAAGCTGTGTTTTCGACAATGTTAGTGTAACCAGACATGCTGGTACTTTTGGTGATGGAGCTGAGGTGAGAGTGGGTAGGCCTGTTTTAGGGGACAATGAATCTCGGTGTCAGTTTAATAACAGGGCGATTTCAAGAGTTAGCACCTATAATTCTGATTTCACTGGGGGGAGTCATGCCATCATTTCCTCAAAAACCATTTTGGGCTGTACCTTTAGAGGTACCACAAATATTCCTGCCGCTATCGATGCTTTTGGAACTTGTTTTATTCAAGGGAATTCTATAGAAGGCTATCACACAGGGGTGAAAATTAACACCTATGGCAATGTAGGGTTTGGATGTAACGATATCCGAGACAATCATCGCGGTGTGTATATAGGAACCTTTGCCTTTGCCAATATGGCGGCAGAGGGTTTGCGAGACAACACCATTGTGGATAACCATTTAACCAATATTCACCACGAATACAGTAGGCTGGTGAATTTGGTGAATGGCGATAATACCTTGTACAACAATGAAGTTACCCACGATGGTGGCGAAGGACCATACGGTGGATTAATTCTATCGGGCTACTTCCGTGGGAATTGTGTTGTAGATGAGGGTAGTATTTACAACTTAAGGCAAAACCAATGGAGTAGTGATAACCCAAATATAGCTGCCCCTCAATTCCCAGCATTTGTGGACCCCCGGAAGTTTACTTTAAAAATGGGCAATGCAGGTTTTTGCAATACCTGCGATGTTGAGGTTGTTGATTCGAATCCTACTGAGGATGAAGGCAGGTGCGACCCCAATCAGCCGATAAGTCGTCCGGTTGTGCCGCTGCCACGTATCGATTTGGATGGATTGGGGCTTGGTGGTTTTGGCAATATTCAGAATACCGTAGAGGCTACTTTAGGTAATTCCTCGGAATGTCTGTTGTGTCCGCAAATCGAATTTAATAATGGCCAGCGCATGTCTTTGCCCAGTGCTATCAACTATGCGGCTAGTTTCAGTACCATCGCTCATGGCACGGATAATGCCATGTCATTGAATCTCTTTCTGGAAATATTTCAGGGAACCGAGGCTCAAACAGAGCTTCTCAATGAGGATGTAGCGTTTTCCCTAAGCGATGAATATCAGTTGCTACGTTACTTGCATATGGCTTATTCGTATGCTAATATGGTTACCAACGAGCTTATTGCTACTGGTAACCTAGAAGATGCGGCCACGATGCTGGAAATATTCCAGGCGTATAGATTGGAACAGTATGATGGCGCCATGGCGGTAGATGTGTACGCCAAAGCCCTGGATCAGGCCAATTATTACAACCTAACTGGCTCGTATCAGGATGCTGTAGATCTTGTAAACTCGGTACAATCTGAGCTCAATTCAGAGACCGCTAGCATTTTGGAGAGCTCAGCCGAGTCCATTGCAACCGTAGCACGTACTAGCTTGGCTTTTATTAGTGAAGAAATAGGAGAAACGGAGTTCAGTAATGTAGTGAATGCTTTAGTGGGCAACGGCCCTGGAGGCACTTTTACAACACCGGATGGCGGTTGGGATCCTTGTGGTAATGGTGGAAGATTGCAAGAGGATGGTGCATCGCAAATTGCTGCAAATCTTATTACGGCAGAGGATTCCGATACAAAAGAAATACCCTTGCAAGAGGAAATAAAAAACAGCGGTACATCTTCAAATTCTAACTTTAAAGTATTTCCAAATCCCACAACGGATGAACTCAATATTTGGGTTTCTGAAACAGGTGTGGTACAGGCCACATTAATCGATGGCCTCGGAAAAATGGTGTATTCTGAAGCGTACAAAACCCAAGCTACTGTGCGTATTAATACGGCCAATCTAAGTCCAGGAATTTATCTGTTAAAAACAGAAACGGCAGATGGTGGCACTCACTCAAACCGTATACTAATTCAGTAAAAGGCTTTTTATGATGTGACAAAAGAGGTTCCAACTAAGGGAGCCTCTTTTTTTGATACTTATAGTCTGCTTGCCTGTGATGTTACCCAATAGCTTTGAGTAATTTTTCAAGGGTCTCGGTTACCTTATAACACCATTTTTTAAACCCATTTATTTTCACCTAGAGGGTTAAACAAAGTTGCAGGATAAGGGGTCAGGAAGTGAATAAGCACTGTAGCGAAAATATTGTTAATGCGTATTTTATTTCCTAGAACGCAAATAGTTCATCGGTATTTGCTGTAGTAAAATTGCGTGTAATAGAGCAAATCCGATAGCTGCGCTCTATTTACTGTATTTCCTCATGCCATTCCCATCGTATGCCAACAAAACCGTATCATCGTGCTTTGGAGTGCGCTCCACTTTGTACGATGTGTTATGAGTAAATTTTCCGACCTGATCAATGGCCCTGTACCGGTGCTGGTAGATTTCTATGCTACCTGGTGTGGGCCTTGTAAAACTCTGGCTCCTATTTTAGAAAACCTAAAACATGAGCTTAAAGACCAAGTAAAAATTGTAAAGGTAGATGTGGATAAAAACCCGCAAGCTGCAGCCAAGTATCAAGTGCGTGGAGTACCCACCTTGCTGCTGTACAAAAACGGCCAAATACAATGGCGCCAGAGTGGCGTAGTGCCCCTGCAGCAATTAAAGCAGGTGGTACAGCAACACGCTTCCTAACTAAGAATTACCTGCCCCATGCTCTTACTCATACTGTATTTGCTTTTGGCCGTAGTGGTGTCCTTCTCCTGTTCTATTATGGAGTCTGTGCTGCTTACTACGCCTCCTTCTTTTGTTTGGGTGCAGGCCGATAAAGGCAAAGCGTGGGCTTTGCATTTGCAGAAGTTTAAGGAGAATATAGATCGACCTTTGTCGGCCATATTATCGCTCAATACCGTAGCCCATACCATTGGTGCTGCGGGGGTTGGTGCCCAAGCCGTTAAAGTGTTTGGGCAAGAGAGTTTTGGTATTGTAAGCGCCTTGCTTACGCTCATCATTTTAGTGGTTACCGAGATTATTCCCAAGACCTTGGGCGCTATGTATTGGCGTGGATTAGCACCATTTTGTAGCCGTCTAATCCGCTTGGTTATTTGGATAACCTATCCTTTAGTATTGGTTTCTTCGGTAATTACCCGTTTGCTTTCGGGGGGGCACAAGCACAAAACCACCAGCCGAGAAGAGTTGGTAGCATTAACAGAAATAGCCAAGCAAGAAGGGGTGGTAAGCGACAACGAACACGTGATGCTACTCAACATCATGCGCTTACAACAACGGCCCGTTACAGAAATAATGACGCCACGCACGGTGGTGCAATCGGTGGCTGGCGATACTACGGTAAAGGCCTTTTGCGAGAATAAAGAAAACTACTCCTTCTCCAGAATTCCGGTATATACCGAACACAAAGAAACCATAGCGGGCTATTTGTTTCGGCTGGATGTATACGAACAAGCTCTGGCTGGAAATACCGAAAAACCAGTAAAGGAATGTCTGCGCGAAATCCTCACGATACCCAATAAAGCCAGTGCCTACCACGTGTGGCAAAAGCTACTGGAGCGCAAAGAGCACATGGCCGTTATTGTAGATGAGTACGGTGGGATGGATGGCTTGGTAACGCTAGAAGATATTTTAGAGAGCGTGGTTGGACGCGAAATTGTAGACGAACGCGATGTCATTACCAGCATGCGCGATTACGCCAAAGAGCTTTGGCAAAAGCGCCAGCAAGCCAGCCGTTAGCAACTTGTGAATAGCTTGCACGGGGCTTTTTCGGATTAGCCAATTGCAATGGCCATCTTTGCCCAAATTTTTGGCATGGAAATACAAGGAAAAGTCATTGATATTCTCAATTTACAACGCGGTAACGGCCGCAATGGCGAGTGGAAAAAGCAAGATTTTATTGTAGAAACACAAGACCAGTACCCCAAAAAGATTTGCATAAGCATGTGGGGCGATAAAATAGACCAGTTTTCCCTAAAACCAGGCGAGATGGTTACCGTTGGTGTAAACATAGAAAGCCGTGAGTACAACGGAAAATGGTATACCGACATCAAAGCCTGGAAGGTAGACAAGCAAGGCGGAGCCCCAGCAGGAAATATTCCCAATGAAGCACCGATGGACGCACCGCAAAATGCGTTTCCAGCATCCGAAGAAGACCCCGAAGATTTGCCATTTTAATACCGGGCAATTGTACAAAATGTGAAAAAGCCGTGAGTGGAATGACTATCATTTTACTGGCGGCTTTTTTGTTCTGTGGCCTATTCCTTCTTGCAAGTACTTATGCCAAAAGGAGCGTACAGCGGACAAAAACTGACAAAGCTGGTAGCCACAAAAATCAGCGCAAAAACGCCCAGCACCACAGCCAGCGTTCCAGAAATTACATTGGCGAAATACAGAATGCCTATCGTTAAGGCGACCAAAATGCGTATGGTCTTATCCAACTTACCCATATTCTTTTTCATAACCCTATGTTTTTACTTAAAGGTTCGATTTTCTGCGCAGAAATAGTGTGACCTACATCACCCTTCTTGAAAGCATTTAGGCTTTGGGTTTCAAGAGTATCTTACCGCGGCCCATTTTTAGCTTTTTAGCTGTCTCCAGCTTTTTAAGCACCCTTGAGATCACCTCGCGCGAGGTTCCCAGCTCTTCTGCCAGTTGCTTGTGAGTTACCTCCAACACTCGGGTATCCAACAATTGGCTGCGTTGTTCCAACAACTGCATTACTTTATCCTCGTGGGTAGAAAAACTGCTGCGGTTAACGGCTTGCAGCAACTCATCGAAGCGCGTTTGATACATGCGCATAAAAAAGGAAAACCATTGCGGGTTATTCCGTATCAAATCGTACATGCGGGTAGAGGCTAGCATTACCAACTCCGTATCCTCTATGGTTACTGCTTTAATACTGCTGGTGCCCTGGCTTAGCGCACCCAAGATAGAAGCAACACAGCTTTCTCCCGGTTTTATGTGGTATAGTGTTATTTCGCGGCCCTCGGCATCCTCACTCACTACTTTAACCGCACCTTTAATTACTATGGGTACCTTTTTTATATACTGATGAAAATCCTGTATGGTGGTATGGGCAGGAATGGTGGTAATATCCTCGGGGCTTATGCTTTGCAGTAATGCAGGATCTAACATGCTGTGTTGGTAATACGGTATTGTTGCGAGCAAAAATAGCTAGATCCAAAAGGCTGTTGTGTGATCTATGTTACCCAAACGGGGGCAACTACCCGCTAATTTTGTAGGAAAAATAAGGAAGCATGGGTTTATTTCAAGGAATATTTGGAGCTAAGACTAACAACGAAGCGCAAGAAGCGGTAGCCAACGGAGCCGTAATTGTGGACGTACGCAGTCCGCAGGAATTTGCGAGCGGACACGTAAAGGGATCTAAAAATGTGCCTTTGCAAGTATTAGATGCCAGAGCACACGAGTTAAAAAAGCACTCGGGCAATTTGGTGCTGTGTTGTGCCTCGGGCAATCGCAGTGGTATGGCGGTTAGGGCATTAGAAAAGCACGGAATTGCATCTATAAATGGTGGCGGCTGGATGGCTGTGCAAAGCATGAAAAACGCGTAATTCGCAGTACATTACTGGCGTATATGAAAAAGGGAAATAAGCTTTACAGCATCTTTAAACTGCGGTGCCCAGAGTGTCATGAGGGCAAATTGTTTCACCACAACTTGTACAACTTCAAAAAGGTAGGCGAAATGCAGGCCACCTGTGAGCACTGCGGCTTAAAATATGCCAAAGAGCCAGGGTTTTTCTTTGGAGCGGCTTATGTAAGCTATGCCCTTACCGTGGCATTTGCAGTAGCGCTGTACGTGCTTTCTATTCTCATTATCCCCAACTTGGGGTGGCAAGTGCATTTGGGAGTGGTTATTGCCGGATTGGTAGTGTTGTTCCCTGTTTCGCACGCGTTTTCTCGAAGCATTTGGCTCAACTTTTTTTACTCCTACAAGCCAGAAAAAGCTTAAGACTAGCGTCTTCTGCCCGAGTAGGTCATGGCCTCGCCTTTGCCAAAGCTGTAACTAAATCCAAGCGTAATAAAACGCCCGCGTTGCGAAAAGCTGTAGAGGTAAAAATCGGCTTGGTCTATTACACTCTCGCGTATGCGCGAGGCAAACACATCGCGTACGCTGACGTTGAGTACCGCCTTTCCATCCCATAATTTTTTACGCAGCCCTATATCCATATGGGCATAACCGGAAACTTCGCCCTGTACGGTTAAAAAACGCGATTGGTACCGTCCGGTAAGCTCTACATCAAAGTCTGCTGGCAGTTTAAATTTGGTGTTGATGCGGGTAGACCATTGGTCGCCTTCAAAATCGAAGTTCTGGTCATTAAAAGTTCCTCTGCGTATAAATACCCCGTAGTTAAAATCGCCATTAATGGTGATCTGCTTAGTTGGAGTGTACTTCCCGTTTAACTCAATACCCGTTTTATTTTGGGTGCCTACGTTTACCGGGGTGGTGATGTTTACGTTGTCTTCAAAAATAGAAACCCGCTCTACCATATCTGTGGTGTACAGGTGGTATACGCTGGTGTTTAGCGAGGCATTTTTAAAAATAAAGATCCCCGTAAGCTCGTAAGAGTCCGCAAATTCAGGCTGTAAATCGGGATTTCCCTGCCAAATATTAAAGTTGTTGCGAATGTTGAAGAAGGGGTTTAAGTCCCACAATCGTGGTCTAAAAATCCTACGCGAATATCCCGCCTGTACCGAGATAAAATCGGAGAATTTGTAGGAGGAATGTAGCGTAGGAAACAGGTTGGTGTAGTCCTGCCGGTTCGATTCTTGCGTATTGGTAAGCAAAGTTTTTAGGTTAGTGCGTTCTACTCGCGCACCCACTTTAACGCCCCATTGTGCACCCTCGTAAGCTGCGGTGGTGTACACGCCCAGTACCCGTTGGTTCCACTCAAAATTGTTGGTAAGGCCACTATCAATTACAAAAACTCCTTGCTCCAGGTTGGATACGGCAAAGTCATTGCCTACATCGTTCACATCGTATTGGCTACCGGCTTCCAGGGTTATGTTTTCCGTGATGGGGTTGGTATAATCGAGCTTGTAGGTGTAGTTGGCCTGGTAGAAATCAGTTTCGGTGCGTTGTTGGGCATCCACATCGTTGCCCGATAGGGTGGTATTGGTAAAATTAGATTCGAGGTCTTTTCCAAAAAAACTTCCCAGTGTGCTAAACTGCAGTTTGTGGTCTTCGTTGTTCGCAAATTCGCGTTCGTACTGCAAATCGTACTGGTACTTGGGGTTGGTGGCGGTGGTAACTTCCTCCCGTTTCCAGGCCGATGACAATATTTCTTCGCTACCCAGCAAGCGCTCAAACTGGGTCTCCGAAGGTTGATCTTCCAACTCCAGCGCAAAGTTACCCGAGAGGGTGATCACATTTCTGTTGTTGATGTAGTAGTCGGTACCCAAGGTAATGTTGTAGAACTCCTCGTTGCGGAACTCGGTACCATCACTTACAATCTGTTCACCCGTAACCTTATTTAGGTTTATGCTTTCGCGGAATCGGGGTATGGATCGGTAACCGCCCCCAAATTGGGTAAAGAGATTAAATTTCTCGGTTCTGCGATTTAGGCTTACTCCAACGCTGTGGTTATCGGGTGTACCCGTGTTTACCGAAACCGATCCATTCAAGCCTTTCTTTTCTTCCTTTTTTAGAATAATGTTTAGGATACCCGAGGTTCCACCTGCTTCGTATTTGGCCGAGGGGTTGGTTATAACCTCTACACTTTCTATCATATCGGCCGTTATGCTGCCCAATGCGTTGCTGCCTTCATCGCTCAATACGGAAGGTTTTCCGTTAATAAGTATCTGCACACCGCTGTTGCCGCGCAGGGTTACCTGGCCTTCGATGTCCACATTAACCGAGGGTACGTTTTGCAAAACTTCCAGGGCACCCATGCCTGTACTGCTGATGTCGGTACCCACGTTAAAAACGCGTTTGTCCAGCTTAAACTCTACTTTGGAGCGCTCTTGCACTACCTCTACTTCATTTAAGGCTTGGGCGTTCTGGCTCAAGGAGAGGGTGCCCAGGTTAATATCCTTTTGTTGGGGATTGAAATCGGTTATTTTTTGTGTTTGATAACCTATAAAGCTAAGCTCCACGTATACATCGGTTTCTGCGGTTCGTAGCTTAAAAAAGCCTCGCTCCGAGGTAGTGGTCCCTGAAATGAGCGCATCGCTAGTGGCATTTTTTAGGAGCACCGTAGCATAGGGAACAGGCTCCTGGGTTTGTGCATCTACCAGCGTTCCGGTGTAAGTGTGCTGCTGGGCCAGGCTGGAAAATGCGGTTAAAAATCCCCAAAGCGCTAAAAGTAAAAGGCGAAAAGTAGTCGGCATATCAGGTGGCACTTCTTGTGCTCGTGTTGGTTAAAAAGGGCTACAAAAGTAACCCTTAGCCTGCCTAATGGTTGTTAAAATGTGGATGACATGGTAGAAAAGCAGGCCAACCTGGATTAACGAGCGTACGTGTACTGAAGGTAAAATCTACCTTTGCAAACTTTACCGCGCAACATGACATCGCAAACCGTTTCCGATTACAGTCCTACCGAAGAAAAACTCAATGTGTACTCGCATGCGCTGGGGGTTATACTGAGTGTAATAGGCTTGGTGCTGCTGCTTTTGAAATCGCAAGCAGGTAATGCGCCTCAAATTATAGCCTACGGCATTTATGCCGTGAGTATGGTGTTGTTGTATTTAGCCTCTACCTTGTACCATGCGGCTACCAAGCCTAAAAAACGCAAACGCTTAAAAATACTGGACCACGCGGCTATTTATCTTCTTATAGCCGGTACATATACGCCATACTGCCTTCTCACTTTAGATAACAAAGATGGAATTCCTCTGCTTATCGCGGTTTGGACTGTGGCAGCGCTGGGCATTGTGCTCAAGCTTTTTTTTACGGGGCGTTTTAACCTGCTAAGCACCCTCTTGTACGTTGCCATGGGCTGGATGGTAGTTTTTGCCTACGAGGGAATTTTAAATAATCTGGCTTTGGAAGGACTGCAACTTCTGGGCGCAGGAGGCATCGCCTACACCGTGGGTGCCGTGTTGTACAGTATTAAGAAAATTCCCTTTAACCACGCTATTTTTCACGTGTTTGTGCTGCTGGGTTCCTTGTTTCATTTCGCCAGTATTTATGGCTATGTAGGGTAGCAGAATTCATTTGCTAAAATCGTTTTCTTCCATCCCTACGTAGCTCTTCACACCCAGGTAACACAACGGTGGTTGTGGATATCTAATTTTGCTGCTGCTATTGTACCATGAAAAACTTACCTCCAGGCGTAGAACCCGATTATCCCCCCGAAGAAGAAAAATGGAACATTGCCACCCACGGCTTGGGAGTAATTTTGGCCGTGATGGGAGCCGTGTCCCTGCTGCTTAAGGATAATTCATCGGATAAACCCACCTACATCGCCTATGCCATATACGGTTTTAGCATGGTGTTGCTATACCTTTCTTCCACGCTGTACCATGCCGCTACAGATTACGTGAAGCGCGAGCAACTCAACCTACTGGATCATGCTGCCATATTTATCTTGATTGCCGGAACCTACACTCCTTTTTGCTTGCTCACGCTGGGCCCCAAAACAGGATATCCGCTATTGGCTGCTGTTTGGGGTGTTGCCCTGGTGGGCACGGCACTAAAGATTTGGGTAAAAAATCGCTTTCGCCTCGTAGGAGTCATGCTCTATGTGGCTATGGGTTGGATGGTGGCCTTTGCTTACGAGGGTATTTTTAACAACCTGGATCAAACTGGCCTGTGGCTGCTTATTTCGGGTGGAATTGCCTACATGGTAGGAGCTGTGTTTTACAGCATCACCAAAATACCGTTTAACCACGCCATTTTTCATGTGTTTGTTTTGGCTGGATCGGCCCTGCATTTTGCGAGTATTTATGGGTTTACGGGTTATTAGTTAGCAGTGATGGTGTAAATAGGAACAGATTTCTGGGTTGATACAACCGAAGTAAAACTTATAGCTTTGCGGCTGGATTTTTCTATCGCTGGGCCTTGGAGGCCGCAGCCTCATCCAACCAAAAGCAAGACACATGCAACAAGAAAACGCCACCAAATACATAGCGCAAATACTAGAAAACCTGCCCAGCGACTGGTTAACCTTAACCACGCACCGTTTGGATATTTACAACGAGGACCAAGCCAAAACCGAGTTCTTAACGGCCTTTGATGCGCTGTACCAGGCGGGAAACAACGCACAAGAGGCACTAGCGCAGTTGCCCACAGCATACGATTACATTCGCCTGGGGCATCCCTTGTCCTGTGTATTGGAATGGACGCTGGCGCAAATGCAGGCCTTAAAACCTACTCAGGTCATCGCTTTTGCATCGCGCAGTATGCCGCTTTTGGCCGTGTTGCGGACTAACTTGCTGGAAGGTAAAAACACGCGCATCGCTTACAGCGGAAAACTTCCCGAGTTTTTAGATTGGGATGTGTTGAAACAGGTGTACGGTTACCGGTTCACTCTAGAAGAAACAGCTAACCCCGAGAATTTGGCGGCTTTTGAGGGCAGTACGGTGTGGATATCTATGCAAGATGCTTCGGAATCGCTTAGCCTATATCCAGGCGTAGATTTCCACCTAAACCTTTATGGAAGTTTAGGCGCTATCATGGTGGTCAGCACATCGACAGACCAGGCCGAAAATATTGCAGCGATCCAACATGTGCGCAGACGCGAGTCTATTGCCATGACCCCCACCAACTGCAACACATTGTTGCGTAAAATGGTAGGATTATCGGTGGATGAATCCAAACTAGACACGGAAAAGAACACGGACCAGGTACGCAGCAGCATCAGTGAGATTACCGCCACGGAGACGCCCGCCTTGTTGGCTTCATCGGGCTTGTCGATGCAGTACGCCATCATGATGGGCTTGGTAGATTATGCGCTGCATGCACATCCCGGCAAAGCCATTAAAATTATAGTACCGCCCAACTGCTACGGAGGTACCAACGACCAGGCCAGACGTGTGGCTGCGGCACATGCTGCCGTAAGCATTATGGATTTGCCCGTAGATGGCGACAGCGATATGGTGCAAAGTACCGGTACCGTATTGGCCCAAGCGGCTGAGATGGATGCCGTACCCTTGATTATTGCCGAAATTCCTACCAACCCGCGTGTTGAGGTGCCCGACTTGGAGGCTTTGCGCCAGGCACTCACCCAAAAGCGCATGACACCGAAAGGAGAAACCGCAGTGGCTCCCGTGTTTATTCTAGATCAAACCTTTTGCCCCAACGTACAGTTTATGGGCTCCGATGGCATTTTGTCGGAAGTCCAAGGCATAGCCTACGTGAGCGGATCTAAGTTTCCGAGTGGAGGGAAGTGTACGGCAGGATATGCGGTAGCCAACACCAAAGGTGCACACCTTATGGAGAAAATGGCCAAACACCTGCGTTTGTGCGACAACCAGGCTACCGACTTGCAAGTGGCGATATTGGCAGAGCAACTGCCTTCTATGAATCAGCGCATTTATGATGCCTATGTCAACACCCGCGATTTTGTGAATTACATAGCCGAGCAATTGCCCACGGCAAAAATCAACTTTGTTTCTGAAAAGCTGGCCGAGCAAGGGTTTACGCCTTCTGTGTTTTCGCTGGACTTGCCTACCCAAGGCGAAACGCCCGAAGCACGCGAAGCGCACAAACGCATGCTCAACCAAAAGCTTATAGACGCCATGATTACGCAAATACCGCAAGAGAGCAAGTACTGTGTAAGTTATGGCCAGCTGAAAGGCTGCTATTGGACCATACCGGCCACCTCTACTCAAGGCACCACCAAAGAAGCCGACAAAGACTACATAGCCCGTGTTTCCGTCTCGGCCCATTTAGATCTAGACCACCACAAAGCGGTATTTAAGGAGTTTGTGGAGGAGCTGTAGGCGGCTGGAATTTTTGGAAAATAGGTTTAGGAAAAAGGCCCCACAAAAGACCTCAAGAAAGGCGAGATCTCAGGTCTTTGAATATCTTTTTTAGGGATTTTGGAAGGGCCGCACCGAAATCAAAACTGATGTAATACACGTCTTCATTGAAGTTCTCGGAGTAATGATCAAACACAGTGTCTAAAAAGAAAAAATCGGTTTCGGATTCCAGTAGCGTTTCGATTTGCCTTTCTTTTTCAAATGGCCAATGATCGGTTTTTACAGCGCTTATTAGTTGTTGTGCTTTTGCTGTTTTTAGCAAGTATAGGCTGCAGTAGGAGAGTTCTCCAACGGAGGTATATATTTCTTTTAATCTGGATGGATTTTTTAAGGTGAGTATGCCTGCATGACTAGCAAGAAAGCCCAAAAATTTCAACCATTTAGGACCAGACCATCCGTGCCAATGTAGCTGGATGTCGGGATGGGTGCCGAGGTCTTGGTAGAAGGAGCGCGGTTTATCGCCATGACCAAAGATTACAAGGGAATACGGAGCATATCGCGCATCGCACAATTCCTTTGTAAGAGCAGATAGCATTTGATCGAATGCATTGACTTCGATTTCGGTTTCAAAGTGATTGGTGGATACACCTTGCATAATCTGAGGATTTCTATTAGATGATTGACCGTAACTCGGTGTTAATTTATAGAAAGGGTGAACTGCCTGAAAGAACCTCCTCGCAATCCTATTCATTAATCCTTTTGAGAGGCAACCCAACCCTTTATTTCTTCCACTAAAAGATCTTTGATTTCCTGCTGCAATGATTCTGGGCTTTTGGTGGAACCGGGATGGGTGAAGCCTGCCGCTTCCCATTCCTCATAGCTATCAAAAACGCCATAAGCCGCCTCGAAACCAATGCTATCAAAGGCGTATTTTGGAGTCTCGGAGTGAAAATCGTATCGGTGTAGGCAGGTATCTAAAATGCTTTTTGTACCAGCCACAGGGTCTAATTTTCCTTCTGCAATTTCGTAGCAATAATACAAAGCCAGTGCTAATGCTGCTGCTCTCTTTTCAGGCAGCGGTATTTGGAGTTCCTGCAGAGATTTATCCCAGTAATACGAAATTTCGCTGCTATCTGCCTCGGCCATCCCTGCGAGTATGAGGAGCGATGCAGACTCCATTCCATCCAAAACAGCAAGTTGCGCCATAGCGGGCAAGTGCCGGTAAGAAAGATTTCCCAGCACATAGTGGGCTACCAGCAACGGGAACTTTAAGTGCGGTATGCGAATCTCATCGAAAACAATGCTACGAGTACCACCTGCCTTTTCCATTTTCTTTAAAACTAGCCTGTTTTTTGAGTAATGCGTTTCGCTTTGTTTTGGTCATCACGGTGTTTTTTGGCGCAGTCCAAATATGGCGCGCTATAAAATACCAGCAAAAGGGGATACACCAGATTAAAAATGTGTGCACCTTTTTTTGAGTGGAAGCTATGTGGGTTGATCGCACAATCTGCAGTGTAGCCCAGCATGAAAAAACGATGTACACCCCAATGCATATCCAAAGTAGGGGGGTCTGATTATCGCTCGATTTCATTCTTTTTTTAATTCCACTAGGTAATTGGTAGTGGTAAAGGCCTCATAGTGCTCGTGATAGTTTTGGATGGGGTACAGACCGTCTTTAACGATACGGTACATGTGATAGTCGTCTTTAAATAAGGTGTAAAAGTCCTGAAAGTACGTTCGGGAGTCAATATTACATCCTCCAAATTCGAATTGGATAAAGTGAATATTTCCCTGCTTTAAAAGCGTTTCAGCCCCTTTAAGTACGCTTATTTCATGGCCTTCTACATCAATTTTTAAGAAATCGATGTGATGAATACCATACTCCGTGCAAAAGGAGTCTATAGAGCGCAAGGTTATTTCTTCTGTTTCGCCCATAGCAATTCCCGCGTGCTCTAAATTCCTGGGATATACGCTGGCAAGTGTGGATCCTTCCTGGTTTGAGTATAGCGTTATCTTGGAATCGGTCTCTCCAAAACCAAAATTAAAGGGTTTAACCCGGTCTCCGCTGAGGTTGCCTTTTAGCTTCTCAAAGGTTCGTGCAGAAGGTTCAAAGGAGTGTATCGTTGCTGTATCACCGAAAAAGTCGAGTAGTAGCTTGGTATACAAGCCAACGTTGGCACCAACATCAAACAGCGTGAGTTGGCCTTGTGGTAGCTGAGATTTAACGTAGCGAATAGCATGCGTTTCTCCCGACTTGTGCGCTCCAGCGCCTCCTCCAATATTCATTCCCTGCAAGGCTATAGCATGCAGGGATTCAAATAAAGCTTGATGTTTTTTCTTACCCGCCAGCGGGGATAGGAGTGTTCTCAAACTTTTAAGAAAAAACTGTGTAAGCATGGATGTATTTCTTTGCCGAAAAATTGTTTTGTGCCGGGCGTTCCGTTTCCTCTAAAAGCAAGTACAGAACGTTGTCTTGCTGCTAGGTGGCCAGAAAAGTACAAAAAAGGTATGCAGGACTCCATCTGTGAGTTTTAGCTCCTTTAATACTGAATACGGCTGCGGCATGGCATTAGTAATGAGATGGTTGGAAAAGCAAGAACCGGTGTGCATTACACCTTTAATCACCCCGTCACAGCGTCCAAAACCGCTAAAGTGTGGCGAAAAGCCAGGATATCGGCACTGAGTTTTTCTGCGTTGATATGGATTTTTTTAAAGGAGTATTCCAGCATGTTTTTATTGCCGGTAATGCCCAAATACAAGCGCGATCGTACGTTGTTGGCAAAAGCAATTTCTGGGGCAGCTACAAAATCTTCGGGAACAGCTTGCGTGTGGATGCGAGCCGAACGTTTTAAATAGCGGCCAAAACGTTCATCGGCATACACAAAACGCTCCTCAAAAGGAGAGTCATTCACAATGATGAGGAAGCCATCGAAGTGGCGCACCACAAAAGAGGAAATGTGGTACTCGCTCATGCGAATGGGGTAGCCCTTAAAGGTGCCCTTTAGGTAGTCATCGCCATAGGCAGCTCTAAAACTTCTACGAATAAGGCCGAGGTTAAAAATGAGGTCTTCGTCTAAGCTGGCACTGGGATAAAAACGCAAACGCGAAGGAAAGGCCTCCAACTCTCGCATCACCAATTGCGATTTTAGGTCGGCATTCATTTTTACAATTTGTGAATGTGGCAGAAAATAATTGAGCGGAGTAAATAAAGGGGGAATCGCAAAGGCCGAAGCAAACAACACACAGGTCAAGGTAATTACGGTATTGGAATAATCGGTTTTGTGAAAATGGCCTATCATTTCCATTAGTCCATAGGCCATTGCAACGCTAAGAATAAGGAAAAAGCGCAGTTTGTTTTGCCGGGCTTTATCTTCTAGCGTTTTTAGCTTTTCTGCTACTGCTTGCGTGCTGTGCGCAACAAAAGGGTCTATGGTCACTGCTTAGGGGTTTTCAAATAAAGATATGGAGTCCTTCGAAAACATGACACAGGAGAAATACAATCTTAGTAATTGAGGTAAAGTCTAAAGGAAATGCCACCGGTAAAGTGGTGTATGGTCAGCGATTTGTCGTTTTCTATGCGGTTGCGCAAGGTGTTTATAATGAGTGCCCTATTTATTTTGGTCAGGTAATACATAAAAAAGCCGACCTCCCATGAATAATCATAACTTATGTCATCAAAGTAGGATAGCTGCACCCCCGAGACTCCAAAGAGTTGATGAAACCTTAGGTCGATATTACGGCTGTCAGCATATTGGTTTACCGTCAAATTTCGAGGGTAGGGCGTGTTAATCAGCCGATACTTTTGCCAGCGCGCTCCTATAGTTGGTCTCAAAATTAAATTCCAGCCTATTCTAAATTCTCGCCCAAAAGAAATGCCTGCTTGCGTATTGTACGATTCGAAATTTATGGAGTCGTTAAAAACTTCTGTTTCCCCCATAGCTCCTACATGAAGCCCAATAAAATACCGCTTAGAGATAAAGCCCAATTCTACATTTATATTCCTGTTGGCGCTATTCAATCCCATTATATTATCGGCTCCAATCAGTGGCTCGAAATTGGAAAAATCGGAGCTTAAAAAATCGAATTGGACACCCAGAGTTATGATGGGGTCGTGGGGAGAGGAGGAATGTAGAGAATAATTGATGCTTCCTGATTCTGTGGAGTCGCTTTGTGAAAACCCTGTATTCCAAAAACCCATTGTAAACGCAAAAACCAATGAATAAATCGGGGCTAGGCACTTAAACGAGGTGCCGGGAACGACCAGTATAGCTTTAATAGAATCCGAAATGGGTTGGTAAATTTAAGTTCAAGATAGAACTAGTTTTGTAAAATACTAATTCTAGCAAGCTTTACACGATACCATCTAATTGGGAACCGCAGTGGTTTGTAATTGTCCTACTGTTTTAAGTCTAGGATAGCTTCCTCCCAATTATCCAAGAGCTTTTCGCCTATTTTACCAAATTGGTACCGTAAAAAGGGGTGCAACAACCAGTTTTGAAATGCGTGCCGATAGCGGAATACAAAGTGCATATTTTATTACCGAATGCTCATTATTTAACGCTTCCATTTGCCAATGGCCTTTTAAAAAGGTGAGGGGATAGGGGTAGCTGGAGCTTGGGTGTTTACCACAAAAGCATATTCCTGAATAATCCACAGGCCCAGACTGGAAATACTAAAGGGGTTGAAAAGAATAAGGATACTACTTCCAATAACCCACATAAAATCTTGGATGATAAACCACAGCACCTGCAAGGGATTTTGCTGAATTATTTCGTAAACCAAGGTAGCTGCAAAAAACAAGAGGGCTATTCCAATAATCCAAAAAGGCTTAGATGCGGCCACATCAAAAGAGACGGCTACGGCTATGCTAAAGAAAAGTAGTATCCCCCAAGAAATAGAAGAAAAAATAACATTGAGGGTAAGGGCAATCTGCAGTTTGTTCATGGCTAAATGTTTTTAGCAAAGTTTCAGATTGCCCCGGCCTTTCTCCTTGACATTTGTTAAGAAACAGACTCGGCCAAGCTTTTTTGTATGTGGCTTAACGACTCTGGAGTAATGCCCAGCATAGATGCGATGTGCCGATGTGGTATGTGTAAAAACAATACGGGCGCATCCTCCAAAAGCTCACAATCTGTAATGGCCTGTATTTCCCAAATATTGGGGGGGTTCAAAAACAAAGCTAGATACCGAGGTTATAAACCGGCCTCCGCCACCTACCCAAAGGGTTACCTCAGTACCATCTACTACATTGTACATGCGCACATAGCCCCGCACTGTAAAAGCCATTTTTCTACATCGCGCCCCCGACTGTAGAAAGTAGGCTCCTTTGCCAAGGATTACGGTGCAAAGGCCTGCTCTATTGTTGAGATAGCCTGTTTTGAGACCGTTATTTTGCTTGCAATGCTTTGTGCCAGGGTATTCATAGATAAGACCGTATAGATTGGTGCTCTTATATTGGTAAAGTAAAAAACCCCTCCATCTTTCATCCTTGTTCTGGCAGTCCCATTTTCTAAATACTTTAGCGGCACAAGAGTAGAGTGAGGTAGGATGGTGACCTCAAGCGCGCATCCCACCGATAAATGATGCTATTATGGCTGGCTTTTTAGCAGCGCTGCGCAATGTAAGTGCCGCGCGAACCCGTAAAATATACCTGTGGTGCAGCATTGCGGTGCTGGTGGTTGGCTTGTTTTCGCATTTGGATGTTATTGGTTTGCGGGCCGAAGAACCACGCAGGGCCATGGTGGGTATGGAGGTGCTGGAATACGGCTCATGGTGGATCCCCACCATACACGGAGAAACCTATTACAACAAGCCTCCATTTTATAATTGGGTAATGGCGGGCAGCTTTTTTCTGACGCAGAGTTACAGCGAGTGGGCAGTGCGTTTGCCGGGTGTGCTATCATTTTTAGGAACAGCCCTATTGCTGTTTGCTTTTGTACGGCATTACCACAGTAGCAAGCTAGCCGTCTTAGCCGCATTAGCCTACCTTACCTCGGCCGATTTGTTGTTTTACGGCTCGGTAAATGCTGGTGAAATCGACTTGTTTTATTCCCTAATCACCTTGCTACAGGTATTGGCCATTTTTCACTGCTACCAAAAGGGGCGCTGGTGGTTGTTGTTTACCGTTTCTTATGCCTTTGCAGCTATAGGAGTGCTTACCAAAGGCTTGCCCACTGTGGCTTTCCAGGGGCTTACCTTGCTGCCGTTTTTACTGGTTAAAAAGCAAGGGAAAATGCTATTCAGTTTTCAGCATCTTGCAGGGTTAATTGTTTTTACGGTGCTGGTTGGCGGCTATTTCTGGATATACGCCCAGCACGAAGATTTGGCGGCTTTCCTTACCAATCAATTTAAAGAGGGCTCGCAGCGCACGGCCAATGAATCGGGATGGGGTAAAATTATAGGCCAGTTGTTTCAGTTTCCCCTTCAAGTGATGCAGCTGCTGCTTCCGTGGAGTCTATTTCTTTTTCTCGCCTTGCATCGGCAGCGATTTCGCGAGGTATTCCGCAATCCCGCCTTCGGTTTTTTGGGCTTATTTCTGGTAGCCAATATTTGGTTGTATTGGATTTCGCCCGATATGCGCAACCGCTATCTTTACATGTTTTTGCCAGTCATTACCGTGCTACTCGTAGCTTTTTATGAATACACTCCCACGGAGAATAAAGCCAAAATATGGATAGTAAGGGTGTTGGTAGGGGCGAGCTGGTTGTGTCCCCTGGCCTTTTTGGTTTTCCCTTTTATTCAGGAGTTTAATCCCGACATACAAATTCCCAAAGCGGCCAGTTGGATTTTTGCGGTAGTGCTAGGGGGTATATGTTGGGTAAATACGCGAGCGAAGGTGGCCAAAATTTGGGGTGTCTTTTTAGTGCTGGCTGTGGTGCGCCTGGGCATAAACTTTTGCTGGTCGAACCACTTTCACCAACACGCAGCCGTAAGCACCTACTACCAAAATGTAGAAGATATGCTGGATATTGCGGGAGACGCCCCTATTTATCTTACCGGCCCACCTTATGTTTTTGAGCCTGATATACAGATAGCGGGAGAGGAAGTATACCGCAATCGCATAGGAACACCACCGCTAATTCCATACGCCATTCCCTACCACTTTATAAAGTGTGGTCATGCACCGATCAGCTACATGAAGATTCCGCAGGGAAATGCCTTTTTTATTGGCCCAGTTGGATATATGCCAGAGCAAGCCAAAGAGGTACACTACCGTTTTCGCGATGCGTGGCAAAACCGCGATATGATGTTTTTTAGCATAAAGCGGCCGTAAGCATGGCTCACCATAACGGCTGGACTGTGCCGGAGATCTATATTTTTCCCTGTGTGCTAGTCTAGAAATTGCTTAGACCCTAACCTGTGATTATTGCTGTTTAGGACGTACCTTGGAACAAAAAAGCAATGGAGGATCCGTCTAAAAAGCAAGTGGTAATTGTAGGTGCGGGATTTGCCGGTATTAATTTGGCAAAGACGCTCGATCCCGATCTGTTTGAGGTGCTTTTGATCGATAAAGTAAACCACCACCAGTTTCAACCCTTGTTCTATCAGGTGGCTACTTCGCAGTTGGAGCCTTCCACCATTTCCTTTCCTATACGCTACATTTTTCAAAACAGAAAGCACGTGCGCATTCGCATTGCAGAAATGCAAAGTGTAGATACCACGAGTCAGCAAATACACACCAATATAGGGTCTTTCGACTACCATTATTTGATCTTGGCATTAGGCTGCAAAACCAATTTTTTTGGCAACGAAAAGTTGGCGAAACACGCCCTTCCGCTAAAAAGCACCTACGAGGCCATCACCATACGCAACCATATTCTGGTGAATTTCGAAAAAATCATCAACCGCTTAGGGGCGGTGCCAGAAGCCTTAAAAACCATAGTGATTGTGGGTGCAGGTCCTACAGGGGTAGAAATGGCGGGTTCTTTAGCGGAATTGCGCAACACCATCCTACCAAAAGATTACCACCGTATCGACTTTTCTAATCTGCGCATTATCGTAATTGAAGGAAGCCCCAATACACTGAATACCATGAGTGAAAATAGCCGAAAACATTCTCGCAAGTTCCTCGAAAAATTGGGCGTTGAGGTGTGGACGAATACACTCGTAAAAGATTACGATGGGAATACCTTAGTGACCCAAGACGGAAAAACATTGGAAACCAATACGGTAATATGGTCTGCAGGTGTTACTGCTAACACCGTAGAAGGCTTGCCGCCAGAAGTATATGTGAGAGGCGGACGCGTGCGGGTAGATAGGCAGAATAGGGTACAGGGTCTAGAGGGGGTATATGTAGTTGGCGATATGGCCTACATGGAAACGCCAAAATTTCCGGCAGGACACCCGCAATTGGCCAACGTGGCCATCAACCAAGCCTTGTTGTTGGCTAAAAATCTAAAGAAAAAAGAACAGGGTAAAACGCAACTAGATTACGATTACAAAGACTTGGGCTCCATGGCAACTATTGGAAGAAACAAGGCTGTGGTGGATTTACCCTTTTGGAAATTTCAGGGTTTTTTAGCTTGGATAGTGTGGATGTTTCTCCACTTAATGCTCATTCTAACGGTACGGAATAAACTGATCATTTTTATCAATTGGACCATTGCCTATTTCTCTAGAAATACGGCATTGCGAATTATTTTGAAAGACAGTAATAAGACCTACGGCTAGTGCCTATGCACACCGCACAATGAAGGCTACGGTCATGGCGAGTACCGCAGGAATTCCTTGCAAGGCCAGAATGTTTCTAGAAACCGTCATAGCGCTAAAAATAGCCGCCAGGATAATACAGCCCAAAAAGAATAAGGCCACATTGCTACTCCATTCCTCGTTGGCAATGGAAAAAGACCACAACAACCCTGCACCTAGAAACCCATGATGCAAGCCTTGGTATGCTGCAAGATTTTTTACAGAATTAAGCTGGTGGTTGGGTAACAGGTTAAAAAGTTTCGGACCGCCTCGTTCCCAACCAAACATTTCCAGCCACATGAAGTAAAAATGCAAAGCGGCTACCAACCCAATCAGTATGTCTTTTACTACTTCCATGAGCGTTTAATTAAACGAAGGTAAAAAATAAGAAACGAGGAAAAATAGAAAATGGTTTTTTTTACTCTATTTTTTTCTGTAACCGAAAAAAATAGAAAAGTATAGTTCGGGCAAGAAAGTGTTTAACAGCCCACATACTGCCAAGATTTTACCAGTTAGCTAAAAGTATCCATACACTGCGAAAGGTGCTGTGAATGGCGTAAGTACTTCCGTTCTTCCCCTGTTTTAAGGAAACCTTGCTGTCGGAGCCTTTGTTAGAAAATTGTAACGTACTTTTGAGCAAAATTGAAGACAATGTATAACGGGTTGGTACACGCGCACAGTGGATTGCGCTATTTAATCGTACTTGGATTTTTGTGGGTGATCTTCCAGTTTTTGTTAAGCAAGCAAAAAGGGTTTGAGGGAACCGCTAAAAAGGGCTTCCTTATAACGCTAGCATTATGCCACGTGCAGCTCATCTTGGGATTGATCTTATACTTCATTAGCCCAAAGAGCGAGGTTATTATGGAGAATTTCAGCATGGCCATGCAAAACAGCTTAACGCGTTTTTATGGGTTAGAGCACATTTTGGGAATGTTAATCGCTATCGCTTTAGTAACGATTGGGTATTCTAGAGCTAAGCGAAATGCCGATGTGCTTGCAGCGCATAAAAATGCATTCCGCTTATATTTGGTGGCTTTCATCCTCATTTTCGTCAATATTCCATGGCCTTTTATGCGTGATTTCGGAACTTGGTTTTAAAAGAAAGAGCAGGGAGGATATTTGGGGAATCAATTCAAACACTTTTCTACCGCAATAGAGCGCGAGAAAGCCGTATTGGTTGGGGTGCAATGGCAAGGCCAGAGTGACCAACAACTTAAAGAATACTTAGACGAGTTGGCTTTTTTGGCCGATACCGCAGGGGTGGATGTGGTAAAGCGCTATTCGCAGAAGCTAGAAAAGCCAAACAACAAAACTTTTGTGGGTACCGGTAGGCTACAGGAAATTGTAGACTACGTTAAAGAACACGAAATAGGCATCGTAATCTTCGATGACGAGCTTACACCCTCGCAATTGCGAAACCTGGAACGGGCCTTCAATATGCGGGTGCTTGATCGTACCAACCTCATTCTCGACATATTTGCGCAACGCGCTCAAACCA
The DNA here is from genome assembly GCA_964627445.1 of uncultured Flavobacteriales bacterium. GTDB lineage: Bacteria > Bacteroidota > Bacteroidia > Flavobacteriales_D > Luteibaculaceae > Luteibaculum. Next base: position 441,850 of record CAZVJF010000002.1, read on the forward strand.
GTTATGCCCGTACTCAGGTAGAGCTAGCCCAATACGAGTATTTGTTGCCCCGACTCACCCGAATGTGGACGCACTTGGAGCGTCAAAAAGGGGGTATCGGATTACGTGGACCTGGTGAAACGCAAATTGAGACCGACCGTAGGATTATGCGCGACAAGATAGCGCTGCTTAAATCCAAGCTTAAGAAAATAGACAAACAAATGGCCGTGCAACGCGGCAATCGCGGGGCATTGGTGCGTGTTGCCCTTATTGGCTATACCAATGTGGGAAAATCCACGATAATGAATGCCCTTGGAAAATCGGAAGTACTCGCAGAGAATAAACTCTTTGCCACGCTAGATACCACGGTGCGTAAGGTGGTAATAGAAAACCTACCTTTTTTGTTAAGTGATACGGTAGGATTTATTCGCAAGCTGCCCACCCAATTGGTAGAGTCTTTTAAAAGTACGCTAGATGAAGTGCGCGAAGCGGACATCCTTATTCATGTCTTGGATATTTCGCACGAGAATTTTGAGGAACATTACCAAGTGGTAAACCAAACGCTGGCCGATATTAAGGCTGCCGATAAGCCTACCTTAGTGGTTTTTAATAAAATAGACCAATACCAGTTTGTACCGGCCGAGGAGGTCGATTTTATAAGCGATGAAGCCACAAACACTCTCAGCTTGGAGGAATTTAAACAGAGCTGGATGGCCAAGTTGGCTCCTGGAAAAGCCTTGTTTATCTCGGCTACCAACAAAACGCATTGGGAGGAGCTTAAATCCACGTTGTATGCATATGTAAAGGAGATACATGCGCAACGTTTCCCCTACAATAACTTCCTATATTAAGACCATGGACAGCGTAAGACAGAACAAAGTTTCGGCATTAATAAAGCGCGAGCTCGCGCAAATTTTCATTACCGATGTAAAATCGAAGCTCGGAAGTGCCTTTATTACCGTGACCCAAGTACGGGTAAGCTCCGATTTATCCGTAGCGCGGGTGTATTTAAGCCTCTTTATAAATGGCGATAAACAAGAGTTGCTGAACCAAATAAAAGAGCTCACGGGCTTTATTCGCGGTAAGCTGGGCAATAAAGTAGGCAAGGATTTACGCAAAATACCCGAGCTGCAATTTTTCTTAGATGACTCCATTGATTACGCAGAGGAGATCGACCGTTTATTAAAGTAGGCCTTCTCAAGTATGGCTGGAAGCACCTCCCGTGCGCACTACAGCGTACCTAGTTCTATTTAATAGAACATTTTTCCTATCTTTACAAAAAGTGAAGCTACTTGAAGCGGGTTTTAGCTAAAAGCACCTTGCGGAAATTCTGGGAAACACATGCAGAGACCGAGCAATATCTCAAGACGTGGTACGACACCGTAATGAGTGCAACTTGGCGCAGTCCTAATGATGTTAAAAATACGTACGCTAATGCGTCTATACTTAAAAATGGGCGCGTGGTCTTTAACATCAAAGGCAATGATTACCGCTTGGTAGCTAAAATTAATTTTGAGAAACAATGGCTGTTTGTGCGTTTTATAGGTACGCATGCAGCGTACGATACCATTGATGCAAACACCATATAGCCTTAAGATAATGACCTTAAAACCCATAAAAACCGAAAGCGATTACCAAGAAGCACTTGCTAGACTCGAGGTAATTTTTGATGCTGAGGTAGGTACAGCAGAAAGCGATGAAGCCGATATCTTGGCGGTATTAATAGACGAGTATGAAAGAAACCATTACCCTATAGAAGCTCCCGACCCCATTGAAGCCATTAGAATTCGTATGGAAGAACTGCAATTGAAGCAGGTGGATATTGTAAAAGAGTTTGGGGGGAAAAGCAGAGTTTCGGAAATGCTAAATCGCAAGCGAAAATTGACCTTGGAAATGATTCGCTATCTGGCACAACGTCTCAATATATCAGCAAGTATCCTTATTCAGGATTATCCAATTAATGGGTAGTTGCTATGCCCTAGTTATTGCCGGGCACCGAGTTTTTATTTGGGAAAAGTAGGATTTTCAAGAGCGTCTTCATATCAACAGGGTTTGATACTTTTGGTCTCTGTCCATGAAACTCGCCTTTTACATAGCACGGAGGTACTTGTTTGCCAAGAAGTCGCGCAACGTAATCAATTACATCTCTTTCATTTCGGGTATCATCATTGCCTTTGTGTGTACAGCAATGGTGTTGGTGCTATCTACTTTTAACGGCATCGATGCGCTGGTAAAAGGCCTGTACAGTACCCTGGATCCACCCGTAACCATCCAACCTAAAAAAGGGCAATTCTTAGCAAATGCAAATGACCTCCAGGAAACGCTAAAAAAGGAAGAAGTAGCGCATTTTAGTCAGGTTCTAGAGGCGCAGGTGGTGTTGCAATCGGGCAAGCAGCAAATGGTGGCTACCTTGTATGGGGTGGATGAAGCCTACCTGAATATTTGCCCTTTAGCCGATGCCCTGAACTATGGCAACGCAGCCGATTTTTTTAGAGCGGGCCAGCGCAATATTATTACTGGTGCGGGTTTGCACTACCATTTGCAGCGCGGCTTTCAGTTCCCAGCTTTTGAGCCTTTGGTGGTAATGAATATTCCGCAAGGCGCTAAAATAGCAGCCACCAACATGGGTAGTTTTAACCGCACGGCATTTAATGAAATAGGCACTTTTAGCGTAACGGCCGAGTTCGATTTAAAATATGCTTTTATTCCTAGAGCACACTTTTTAGAGATCTTCAATTTGCCCGATTCCGCCTGCAGCTTTATTGCAGTGCAGCCACAAATGGAAGACGGTGCAGATGACCTAAAGGCATTGCTATCAGACGCCTATACGGTGCAAAGCAGGGCCGAAAAGAACGCAGTACTCTACCAAACCAGTCAAAGCGAAAAGTGGGTTTCTTTTGCCATCTTATTCTTTATAGTGTTTGTAGCCGCATTTAACATTGTGGCCAGCTTGTGCATTTTGGTGATGGAGAAACGCAACGATTTGTTTGTACTCAAAGCCATGGGCATGAGCGAGCAGCGTGTATCCTTAGTGTTTTTTGTGCAATCGCTCCTTATTAATGGTTTGGGCATGTTGGGTGGATTGGCATTGGGCATTGGCCTGGTTTGGTTACAGCAAAATGTGGGCTTGCTGCGCTTGCAAGGATCTGTAGTGGAGTACTACCCCGTGGCCCTAAAAACTAGCGATTTGCTCCTAGTAGTTATTACCATCCTAGGAATAGCGGTGATTACTTTTTGGCCAGTAAACCGTTTGGTAAAGAAGCTGTACTAGGGAAGCAAGGATTAAAACCATCGCTAATTGCACAAGAATTGATGCGCTATACCGTGGTCAACACATCAGACTCACTAAAAACCGAGGTGATTTTGTCTAAGGTTTCAAACAAAATAGCTGGGTTATCTTCGGTTACCAAGATTTGACGATAGGGCTTAAAGTTCTGTATCCCTTTAAAATAATTGGCATAATGCCTGCGCATCTCTTTTACACCAGCTGCTTCGCCTTTCCATGCAATAGACTGTTCTAGGTGAAAGCGGGTAGCCGCTACCTTTTCTGCTAATGAAGGATCGGGTAAAATCTTTCCTTCATTCATATAGGCCTTCATTTGGTTAAAGATCCATGGGTTGCCAATAGATGCTCTCCCAACCATAATACCATCCACGCCAAAGCGGTTGCGGTATTCCAGTGCTTTTTGTGGGGTGTCTACATCGCCATTGCCAAACACCGGGATATGCATGCGGGGGTTGTTTTTTACCTCGGCAATCAGGCTCCAGTCGGCTTCGCCTTTGTACATCTGCTTTCGTGTACGGCCGTGTATGCTTATACCTTGTATGCCCACATCTTGCAAACGCTCGGCTACTTCAACAATGTACTTGGTGTTTTCATCCCAGCCCAAACGAGTTTTTACGGTTACCGGCAGTTTGCAGCGCTTTACAATCTCGGCCGTCATTTGCACCATTTTGGGGATATCCTGCAAAATACCCGCCCCGGCACCTTTACAAGCTACCTTTTTAACGGGGCAACCATAGTTGATATCAATGATGTCGGGATTGGAAGCTTCGGTAATTTCCGCTGCTTGGATCATGGATTCAATCTCCGATCCAAAGATCTGAATGCCAATCGGGCGCTCATATTCGTAGATATCCAGCTTCTGCACACTTTTCGCAGCATCGCGAATTAGCCCTTCCGAAGAGATGAATTCCGTGTACATCACATCTGCACCATGTTTCTTACACAATGCTCTAAATGGAGGGTCGCTCACGTCCTCCATGGGCGCCAACAACAAGGGAAACTCTCCAACGTTTATATTTCCGACCTTTACCACGCTACAAAATTACCAATTTATAAGCGTATGCTGTCTAGCTTTGTTCGAGGCGCTCGACCCTTACAACGAGTTTTATTCTTTGTCATGTTCTCTATTGTGGTTGGAGGCGTGGTGAGTTTGCTTAGTGTAAGTCTTCTTAAAATGCTTTATGGCATTAGCCTACCGCAAGATTATGGCTTGTTGCAAGACCTCTCCAAGCCTTGGGTTGTGGGAGCAAACAAACTGCTTTTACTAATGCAGCATGTAGGCTTTTTTGTGGTGCCTGGATTGGTATTTTTCCTGCTGATCTCGGGTTCCTGGCAAATGCAATGGCCCAGCAATACCAAAAAATGGGTGCTCATGGTGGTCTTGGGCATCGCTATATATCCAGTGATCGGTTTACTGGCATACTTAAACGAGCTTATTCCCATGTCGGAGTCTTTGGTAGCCATGGAGGATTCCGCAGGGGAGCTCACGATGGCTATTGTAAAAAGCGACTCCATTGGGGTTTTGCTTTGGAATTTGGTAGTGGTTGCAGTACTTCCGGCAGTGGGTGAGGAGTTGGTTTTTCGTGGAATTATACAACAAGAACTAGAACGTCAGTACAGCAAACCCTGGCTAGCTATTGTGTTGTCGGCTTTGGTTTTCTCTACCCTACACATGCAGTTTGCAGGTTTTATTCCTCGGTTTGCTTTGGGTGTTTTGTTAGGATATGTGTTTTACCGCACCCGAAATATTTGGGTGCCCATCATCCTGCATTTTACCAACAATGCGTTCGCACTCATCTTAGTGTTTATAGCGCAACCGCAAGAAGCCAGCTTAGCGGAATTTGAAGCCTTCGAGTTCGATGCACTTACCATCGGAAGTTTACTGGTAGGAACTATAGTGGCTGTTTTAGTGATGCGCCACTACCTCCATGCACTAAGCCCCGAGCCAGAATCTATTGAGGTGGCATCCATGGTTCGGGTGGAAGACGAAGAAGATACGGAGGAATAAGCCTACCGTATCAACTCAAAAGACCCTTGTAGTGTAGAGCGTATGCGTTGGTTAAAGCGCTTGGCGCTTACGTTGAAGACGTAGTCTCCCGGCT